>NZ_JAIFZO010000002.1:136360-753846 GCF_026341275.1 Streptomyces ortus | reverse complement strand
CGTCCGGGTGGTGGGTGGCGGCGCACACCCGCAGGCCGAGGGAGAGGGCCGCAGCCACCAGGGAGGCGGGCTCCGCGCGGGACGCCTCGCCGCCGGTGTGCAGGACCAGGCCGTGGCCCGCGACCGCCCGGATCAGCTCGGCGGCCGAACCGGTCGCGGCCGGCTCCCAGGCCGCGGCCGAACCGTCCTCCTTGGGAAGGGAGTTGACCACCCGGGCCAGCCCGTCGGCGAGGCTCTCCTCAGCGAGCGCATACCGCTCCAGACCGATGAGGACGCGCACCGGACGCACCTCCTCGGCCTCTTCCCCGTCCTCCCGGTCCTCCCCGTCCGGACCGTCGTGGGCGTCCTCCACGGACCGCCGGGGAGCCGGGGGCGCGCCGCCGGGCTCCTCCAGCGCGTCCTGGAAGACCAGCGCGTCACCCTCGGCCAGCGCACTCTGCACGGCCGCGTCGGGGTCGGGCACCGAGCGCTGCGCGAGCGCGGCGTGCAGCGCCGCGGCCTCCAGGGCGGTGTGCCCCACCAGCGCCGCCTGTTCCAGGAGCCACACCGTGACCGCGCGGCCCCGCCGTTCGTCGTCCGGACCGCACTCCGCGCCGAGCAGGGCCCGGGCGAACCCGTCGGCCTGCTCGGGACGCACACCCGCCACCCGGAGCAACTGCCAGGGATCCTCGCGCAGCTGCCCGTCCGCCCCCTCGCCGAGGGTGGCGGCGGTCTGCGGCGCCAGCGCCTCCGGGGCGCCGCCCCGCACGAGCACGGCACGCACCGCCTCGACGGACTCGGAGGCCATCGACGCGGATGCCCCGGAGGGCACGGGCCGCGGGCGCCGCACCGGCTCCTGCGCGACCCTGCGCGGGGCGGGCTCCGGCCCGCCGAAGACGCTCGCCGGGGGCTTCTCGCCGCTCTCCACCGCCCTGACGGCCGCGAGCAGATCGGCGGCCTTCCCGCTCAGCGCCGTCCCGGCCAGGACCGGCCCGTCCTTCTCCGCCTTCCGGCGCTCGATCCGCTCCCGCAGCTCCCGCTGCGCGGCCAGCTCGGCCTCCGCCTCGGACAACTGGACCGCGCCTTCAGCGGCGCCCTCGGCCGGACTTCCGGTGCCCTCTTCGGTGGCACTTTCGGCGTCCCCACCGTCCGCGCTCCCGCTGTTCCCGTCCCCGCCGTCCGCGTCGGCCGTCTCCCCCTCACCCGGCTCCGGCGAGGCGGTCCCGTCGGCCCCGATGTCCGGCCGGGCCTCCGCGCCGGGCATCCCGGACTCGGCACCGGCGTCCGGCGTCCCCGGCTCTGCTTCCTCCGCGGCGGCGGACGGCTCCGTGGTCACAGCGTGCTCCAGTCGTGATCGGGATAGTGGTGCACGGGCGCCGACACGTCGTCGAGCGCCCGGCAGATCTCGTCAGGAAGACTAAGGGTCTCCACTGACAACGCGGCCGTGAGCTGCGGCGCGTTGCGCGCGCCGATGATCGGGGCGGCCACCCCGGGCCGGTCGCGGACCCAGGCGAGAGCCACCTGGAGCGGCGTCACCGCCAGGCCGTCCGCCGCCGTCGCCACCGCGTCCACGATGCGGCCGGCCGCGTCGTCGAGATACGGCGCGACGAACGGCGCGAGCTGCTCCGAGGCGCCCCGCGAGTCCGCGGGCGTCGCGTTCCGGTACTTGCCCGTCAGTACGCCCCGGCCCAACGGGGAGGACGGCAGGAGCCCGATGCCCAGGTCCAGGGCGGCGGGCAGCACCTCGCGCTCGACGCCGCGCTGCAGCAGCGAGTACTCCATCTGCGTACTCGCCAGCCGGGTGCGGGTCCCGGGGGCCGCGAGCTGCCAGGTCGCCGCCTTCGCGAGCTGCCAGCCGCAGTAGTTGGACACCCCGGCATAGCGGGCCCGGCCGCTGCTGACAGCGATGTCGAGGGCCTGCAGCGTCTCCTCCAGCGGCGCGTCCGGGTCGAAGGCGTGGACCTGCCACAGGTCGACATGGTCCGTGCCGAGCCGGGCCAGTGAGGCGTCGAGGGCGGACAGCAGATGTCCCCGCGAGCCGTCGAAGCGCCGGTCCGGGTCGGGCACACTGCCCGCCTTGGTGGATATGACGAGGTCCCGGCGGGGGACGAGGCCGTCCATGAGCTGTCCGAGCAGATACTCGGCCTCCCCGTCCCCGTACACGTCGGCCGTGTCGACGAGGGTGCCGCCCGCCTCCCAGAACGCCTTCAACAGGTCCGCGGCGTCGTGTTCGTCGGTGCCCCTGCCCCAGGTGAGGGTGCCGAGTCCGATGCGGGACACGCGCAGGCCGGTACGGCCGAGATGCCTCTGCTCCATGAGGGCTGAGATTACTGGCCGCACGTCGAGGCGTGGGAAGCCTGTGGACAACCTTCGGCACATGATCGGCGGTGATCCGCGCCGCGGTCCCTGCCGCTCGGCCCGGCGGCGCGCTAGGGTGCCGGACAAGGGACGTTACTGATCAGTAAGGGGAATCGGCCATGCAGCTCGGGATCAACCTCGGCTACTGGGGTGCCGGAATGGACGCGGACAACCTCGCCGTGGCCAAGGAGGCCGACCGCCTCGGGTACGCGGTCTGCTGGGCCGCGGAGGCCTACGGATCGGACGCGGCCACCGTGCTGAGCTGGGTCGCGGCCCAGACCGAGCGCATGGACGTCGGGTCGGCCATCTTCCAGATCCCGGCCCGCCAGCCCACGATGACCGCGATGACCGCGGCCACCCTGGACTCGCTCTCCGGCGGCCGTTTCCGCCTCGGCCTCGGCGTCTCAGGACCGCAGGTCTCCGAGGGCTGGTACGGCGTCAAGTTCGACAAGCCGCTGGCCCGCACCCGCGAGTACGTCGAGATCGTACGCAGGGCGATGACCCGCGAGCGCCTGTCGTACGAGGGCGCGCACTGGACCCTGCCGCTGCCCGGCGGCCCCGGCAAGCCGCTCAAGCTGACCGTGCACCCGGAGCGCGAGCACATCCCGCTCTACATCGCGGCGATCGGCCCGAAGAACCTGGAGCAGACCGGCGAGATCGCCGACGGCGCCCTGCTGATCTTCCCCTCCGCGGACCACCTGGAGGACACCGCGATCAAGCACGTGCGCGCGGGCCGCGAGAAGGCCGGCCTGACCATGGACGGCTTCGACGTCTGTCCGACCGTGCCGCTCGCGCTCGGCGAGGACAAGGACGTGACGGCGCTGGCCGACATGTTCCGCCCGTACACCGCGCTCTACGTGGGCGGTATGGGCAGCCGCAAGCAGAACTTCTACAACCAGCTCGCCCAGCGCATGGGCTACGAGCGGGAGGCCGCCGAGATCCAGGACAAGTACCTGGCCGGCGACAAGGAGGGCGCGGCGGCGGCCATCCCGCACCAGCTCATCGACCAGACCACGCTGCTCGGTTCCGTGGACCGCATCGCGGACCGGATGAGGGCCTACGCCGCCGCGGGTGTCACCACGCTCACCCTGGCCCCGGCGGGCTTCACCCTGGACGAGCGGATCGCCGCGCTGCGGGCCGGCACCGACGCCGCCGAGCGGGCCGGAGTCGCCTAGTCCCACCCGGTAGTCCCACCCGGCGGGACGGAGGAGCCCCGCGGACGGAGGAGTTCCGCGGGGCCGAAAAGTTCCGCGGCCGTGGTGGGGGCTCGGGGGTCTTCCCCGCCACGGCCGTCACGGAGAACAACGCGCGAGGGTCCGCTCGGTTACGCGCCCGGCATTCCCTGCGCGTCCACCGTTCAGCGGATTTGTCCGACACAGATGTTGCCGCACCCCTGGCTGCCCATTTGACTCGTTCTTTGCGGACTCCCGCAGGAGGCGGGTCCCGCGTGGAGGTGGCAGTCATGCTTTCGGCCAAGAGTCTTTTCCAGGAGATCATCGACAACGACGAGTCCTTCCGGCTCTTCTGCTCCATCGCCGCCAGCGGGGAGACGCAAGGAGGCTGGGAGAACGCGCGGATCGCGGCCCTCGTACCGGAGGCCGAGCGCGCGCTCGCACCCAGGATCACCCGGCACGGCGCGGACGAGGACAAGCACGGCCGGATCTTCAACGCCCTCATGCGCAGGCGGGGCCTCACACCCGTCGAGGTCCCGCCCGAGACCGACTACACGATGCTCCTGGAGAAGAACGGCATCGGCCTCACGCACGACAAGCTCAAGCGTGACGAGCCGCTCACCGTGGGGGACATCGTCACCTACCTGTCCCACAGCAGGGTCACGGAACAGCGGGCCGCGGACCAGATGGTGATGCTCCGCAAGGACTTCGGCGACCACCCGGAGATCGGCAAGGCCGTCCGGATGATCTCCGACGACGAGGACAACCACCTCGCCTACTGCCACGAGGAACTGCTGCGCTTCGCCAGGGCGGGGCACGGCCGGACCATCCAGCGGACCCTGCGCGAGTGCGCGCTGGCCGAGGCCGCCGTCTACCGCGACGTCAGCCTCGCCGTGATGGCCCGCATGGGACGCGTCCTCGGCTGGTCCCGGCCCAAGGCGGCGCTGCTGGCCGCGGGCATCCGCGCCGTGTACGCGTACGAGCGGACCGTCGGCTGGCGGCGGATGGTCTCCCTGACGATGCCGGAGCGGCGCGACGCCCTGGGCGGCCCGGCGACCGCGGCACCCGGATACGCCTGACCGACCGACCGACCGACCGACCGACCGACCGACCGACCGACCGACCGACCGACCGCCACGCGCGCGTGGCGGTCGACGGCCGCCGCTACAGCCACCCCCGTCGCTTGAAGAGCCGGAACAGCAGCACCTCGAGGACCACCATGATCGCGATGACCGCCGGGTAGGCCCAGAGCCAGCGCAGCTCCGGCATGTGCTCGAAGTTCATGCCGTAAATCCCCGCGATCATCGTGGGGACCGCCGCCATGGCCGCCCACGACGAGATCTTCCGCATGTCGTCGTTCTGCCGCACGCTCATCTGCGCCAGGTGCGCCGACAGGACGTCCGAGACGAGCCGGTCCAGGGACTCCACCGACTCGTTGACGCGGGTCAGGTGGTCGTTGACGTCCCGGAAGAACGGATGCGCCTTGTCGTCGATGAACGGCACCGCCGGACCGACCACACCGGCCCCCGCCAGGCGGCTCAGCGGCACCGTCAGCGGCCCGGTGGCCCTGCGGAACTCCTGGATCTGCCGCTTGAAGGTGTAGATCCGGGACGCGGTGTGCCGGGAGCCGCCGTCGTCCGGCGAGAACACCTCCGCCTCCAGCTCCTCCAGGTCGGTCTGCAGCTCGGTCGCCACCTCCAGGTAGTGGTCGACGGTGGCGTCGGCGATCGCGTAGAGCACCGCCGTCGGACCGAGGCGCGTCATCTCCGGGTCCTTCTCCAGCCGGCCGCGCACCGACTTCAGAGGCGAACCCTCACCGTGCCGCACGGTCACCACGAAGGAGTCGCCCAGGAAGATCATGAGCTCGCCGGACGACACGGTGTCGCTGTCCGGCTCGTACGTCACCGGCTTGAGGACCGCGAACACGGAGTCGTCGTACACCTCCAGCTTGGGACGCTGATGCGCCTTCAGGGCGTCCTCGACGGCGAGTTCGTGCAGCCCGAACTCCTCCGTGACGAGCTCGAACTCCTTCTCCGTCGGCTGGTGCAGCCCGATCCACACGAACGCGTTGCCGTCGGCGCGCGCCTTGTCCAGCGCGTCGGACAGGTCCTCCGGACCCTCGATCCGGTGCCCGTCCCGGTAGATGGCACAGTCCACGATCACAGAGCGAATTCTCCTGTCACTGATTCTCCGGCGCACTCGGCGGGGCGCCTACGCTGGGCCGTATGCCCACCTTGATCCTCGTCCGGCACGGACGCTCCACCGCCAACACCGCGGGACTCCTCGCCGGATGGACCCCCGGCGTCGCCCTCGACGAGCGCGGCAACGCGCAGGCGGCGGCGCTGCCCGGACGCCTCGCGGAACTGCCGCTCGCCGAAATAGTCAGCAGCCCCCTCCAGCGCTGCCAGGAAACGATCCAGCCGCTCCTCGACGCCCGTCCCGCCCTGACGGCCCACTCCGACGAGCGCATCGGGGAGTGCCACTACGGGGACTGGTCGGGCCGCAAACTCGCCGAGCTGTCCGGCGAGCCGCTGATGGAGGTCGTGCAGGCACACCCTTCCGCCGCCGCGTTCCCGGGCGGTGAGTCCATGCGCGCGATGCAGACCCGGGCCGCCGAGGCGGTACGCGAGTGGAACGCGCGCGTGGAGCGCGATCACGGCGGCGACGCCGTCTACCTCATGTGCTCCCACGGCGACGTCATCAAGTCGCTCGTGGCCGACGCACTCGGACTTCATCTGGACCTCTTCCAGCGGATCTCTGTAGAACCGTGTTCCATCACCGCGATCCGTTACACCCGACTGCGGCCGTTTCTCCTGCGGCTCGGGGACACCGGGGATCTCGCCTCCCTGGCCCCGCGCGAGGAGCCGTCCGGGGGCGACGCCGCGGTCGGGGGCGGTGCGGGCGCACCGTGATCGTCGGCCGCAGTAGGGTGATGCGGTCGAAGCAGCGCAGCAATTGTCAGCGGCAGACGCCGGTGACGGCAGAAGCAGTCGATCGATCCAATGGAGACAGGACGTGTCCCGTCAGGTGTTCCTCTACGACCCGCCGGACCGTTTCGTAGCCGGTACGGTCGGGCTGCCAGGGCGCCGTACCTTCTTCCTGCAGGCCTCCTCCGGCCCCCGGGTGACCAGCGTCGCCCTGGAGAAGACGCAGGTCGCGGCGCTCGCCGAACGAATGGACGAGCTACTCGACGAGGTCGTACGGCGCACCGGCGGCATCGCCCCCGTCCCCGTGCTGCCCCCGTCGGCGGTCTCCGACACCGCCCCGCTCGAGACGCCCGTCGAGGAGGAGTTCCGGGTCGGCACCATGGCCCTCGCCTGGGACGGCGACGAACAGCGCATGATCGTCGAGGCCCAGGCGCTCGTAGAGCTGGACGCCGACTCCGAGGAGGACCTGGCCGCCGCCGAGGAGGAACTTCTCCAGGACGAGGAGAACGGACCGCCGATGCTGCGCGTCCGCCTCACCGGCGCACAGGCCAGGGCCTTCGCCAAGCGCGCACTCGAAGTCGTCAACGCCGGCCGGCCGCCCTGCCCGCTGTGCAGTCTCCCGCTCGACCCGGAAGGACACGTATGTCCGCGCCAGAACGGATACCGCCGCGAGGCGTGACCACGGCCGAGCTGCTCACGGAGGGCGAGCTGACCGTCCGCGGCCGCATCCGGGAGGCCTCGAACGCGGTACTGCTGTGCGACGTGTCGTACGAGGGACGCGAGGCCTCCTGCGTCTACAAGCCGGTCGCCGGTGAGCGTCCGCTGTGGGACTTCCCCGACGGCACCCTCGCCCAGCGGGAGGTCGCGGCCTACGAGGTGTCCGAGGCCACCGGCTGGGGCCTCGTCCCGCCCACCGTGCTGCGCGAAGGACCGTACGGCCGGGGCATGTGCCAGCTGTGGATCGAGCCGCCCGCCGAGGAACCGGCCCGCGGCCGTGAAGAGGGCCGCGGCGACGGGGACGACGGCGGCGAAGGCGGCGACGGCGCCATCGACGGGGGCGCCGGACTGCTCGCGCTCGTCGACGCCGAGGAGCCCGGCGATGGCTGGAAGGCCATCGGCCTCGCCGAGGTCGGCGAGGGGCGCACCGCACTGCTCGTGCACGCCGACGACGAACGGCTGCGCCGGCTCGCCGTCCTCGACGCGGTGATCAACAACGCCGACCGCAAGGGTGGCCACCTGCTGCCCACCTCCGGCGGGCGGCTGTACGGAATCGATCACGGCGTCACCTTCAACGCCGAGAACAAACTGCGCACGCTGCTGTGGGGCTGGGCCGGGGAGAAGCTCACCCCGGAGGCGGTCGGGGCCCTGGAACGGCTCAGGGAGGCCCTGGGAGGGCCGCTGGGCGTACGGCTGGGGGAACTGATCACCGAGGTGGAACTGGACGCCACACGTGCCCGTGTGGCCGATCTGCTCGCTTCCGGACGGCACCCGGAGCCCTCGGGGGAGTGGCCCGCGATCCCGTGGCCACCCGTATAGCCCGGACGCACACTCCGGGGCCACGCGCAAGAACGCCTGTCCGGCCATCTGCCCTGGTCCGGTTCGTATACGGAACATCCGTCCGGTTAGGCTCAGGGTATGCATGCCTGGCCCGCTTCCGAGGTCCCCGCCCTGCCCGGCAAGGGCCGCGACCTCACGATCCACGACACCGCGACCGGTGGTCCTGTGACCCTCGACCCCGGTCCCGTCGCCCGTATCTACGTCTGCGGCATCACTCCGTACGACGCGACCCACATCGGTCACGCGGCGACCTACAACGCGTTCGACCTCGTACAGCGCGTGTGGCTCGACACCAAGCGGCAGGTTCACTACGTCCAGAACGTGACGGACGTCGACGACCCGCTGCTGGAGCGCGCCGCGCGGGACAACGTCGACTGGGTCTCCCTCGCCGAGCAGGAGACCACCCTCTTCCGTGAGGACATGACCGCCCTGCGGATGCTGCCCCCGAGGCACTACATCGGCGCCGTCGAGGCCATACCCGGGATCGTCCCGCTGGTCGAACGGCTGCGGGACTCCGGTGCCGCGTACGAACTCGACGGGGACGTCTACTTCTCCGTGGAGGCCGATCCGCACTTCGGGGGGGTGGCCAACCTCGACGCGGCGGCCATGCGGCTGCTGTCCGCCGAGCGCGGCGGCGACCCGGACCGTCCGGGAAAGAAGAACCCGCTCGACCCGATGCTGTGGATGGCGGCCCGCGAGGGCGAGCCCAGCTGGGACGGCGCCTCGCTCGGCCGGGGACGGCCCGGCTGGCACATCGAGTGCGTCGCGATCGCGCTCGACCACCTGGGGATGGGCTTCGACGTCCAGGGCGGCGGCTCGGACCTCGCCTTCCCGCACCACGAGATGGGCGCCTCCCACGCACAGGCGCTGACCGGCGAGTTCCCCATGGCCAAGGCGTACGTGCACGCCGGCATGGTCGGGCTCGACGGCCACAAGATGTCCAAGTCCCGGGGCAACCTCGTCTTCGTGTCGGCGCTCCGCCGCGACGGCGTCGACCCGGCGGCCATCCGGCTCGCACTGCTCTCGCACCACTACCGGGCCGACTGGGAGTGGACCGACCAGGTGCTGCGGGACGCCGTCGCGCGCCTGGAGCGCTGGCGGGCCGCCGTGTCGCGGCCCGACGGCCCGTCGGCCGAGGCGCTCGTCGACGAGATCCGTGCGGCCCTCGCCGACGACCTGGACGCGCCGTCCGCACTCCTGGCCGTCGACCGCTGGGCCGCGCTCCAGGAGGAGCGGGGCGGTACGGACGAGGGCGCCCCCGGCGTCGTCTCCCGTGCCGTGGACGCGCTGATGGGCGTGGCTCTCTAGAAGCCACCGAAGAGCGGGCGCAGCCCCTGAAGAGGGGGCGCGGGGACAGCGCCGGGCGCCGAACGGGTCGTCGCCCGTCCGGCGCCCTCTGTGCGCTCCACCGCGCGTCACGCGTGCGGTGGTCCGTTCGTCAGGCCGCTACTTGTTCACGATCACGGCCTGGATGGTGTTCGTCGAGGAGTCGTAGATCCCGATGACCTGCTGGCCGAACGCGAAGGCCTCCTGGACCTCGTCGTGCGTCACCTGGTTCGGGTTGACCAGCGGACGCCATCCCTGGTTGATGTACAGGTAGAGGATCGACGGCTGGCCCGGCAGCGGGGTGACGACGTCCCAGAAGTGCTCGGCGGTACCGCTCGTCAGCGCGGCGGCCTCGACGGCACTGCGCATGACCAGTGGCTGGCCCTGCTGTTGCTGCTGCTGTCCACCGAGTTGCTGGAGCAGTTGCTGGAACGGCTGCTGCTGGCCGAGCTGCTGGAGCTGCTGCTGCAGATGCTGGGGAACCTGCTGGCCCATGCCCTGCTGGGACATGCCCTGCTGCCCGAACGGCTGCTGCTGGCCGTAGCCCTGCTGCTGACCCTGCTGCGGGGGTGCCGTGCTCGGGCCCTGCTGGCCGAACCCCTGCTGGCCGTAGCCCTGCTGGCCCTGTTGGCCCTGCTGACCCTGCTGGCTCATCTGCGGGGTGGTGCTCATGCGGGTGCCACCTTCCCTCAATGGTTGGGTGATGGTTGGGCGTTGACTGAGTGTTGACTGAGTGGTGGTTGGGCGTTGATTGGGCATTGATCGTGGGTTGACGGGTGATGGCCCGTCAGCCCGTGACGACCAGGCCGACGATCTCGTCGTCCGAGAACCAGACCCGTACGTCTGGCCGGCCGCTCGCGAAGGCGGCCTGCACCGACTGGCGGATCTCGGGCGACGGGTTGTGCAGGCTCCGCCAGCCGCCGGCCACGTAGAGCCGGAGCCTGGGCGGGAGTTCACGCGGATAGGGCACCAGTTCGTCCCAGTACCGTTCGGCCTGGCCCGAACCGACCGCCCCCGGCAGCAGATGGGCCACCGCCGCCTTGATGTCCGGCCGGCTGCCGATCCGCTGCGACGCGGGCCGGCTCGGCGCGTCCTGCTGCGGGGAACCGGTGGCCCGCAGCACCTTGCGTGCCTTCTCCGGGGTCATCGACTCCTGGCCGGCCGCCCGGAGCATGCCCTGCAGCGCGGCCAGGGCGCCGACCACCACCGGGGAGGCGGAGGACGTCCCGGAGAAGGTGTCAGTGAACCAGGCGATCTCCTCGGCGCCGCCCTGCAGATCGCCGGGCCGGTCCCAGGAGCCGCCGGTCGTCGTGACCTCGCGGCCCCAGCCCTGCGCGTCCACCCGTGCCCCGTAGTTGGAGAACGCCAGCCGCGAGCGGTCCGGGCCGTGGTCGCGGCCGTGGGTGCCGGGCGGCGGGGCGCCCGCGCCGACCAGGATCGCGCCGGAGGACTGGTGGGAGGGGTTGAAGGGGTTGCGCCACCACTCGGGGAATTCGTCGGGGCGGCGTTCGTACACGGCGTCGTCCAGCGACTCGCCGCCGTTGCCCGCGGCCTCCACCACGATGATGCCCCGGGCGGTCGCGTACCGGATGGCCGTGAAGTCGTCGGGCCACCACTCGATGGGGGTGTAACCGCGCTGGTCGTCGCGCTGCTGGTAGTCGAACCGCGGCCCCGGGCGGTGCAGTTCGACCAGGATGATGTCGCCGGCGCCGAGCCGGTCGGCCGCCGCGTGGATCGCCGCCGCCGTGCCGATGCCGTGGAAGGACGCGGCCGCGGTCACGCTGTCCGGCGCGATCCCGGTGATCCCGTACTCGTTGCGGTCGCCGCCGATGACGCCGATCACGGCGGTGCCGTGGTTGCGCCAGGCCAGGTCCTGGATCGGGGTGCCTATGACAACGCCGGCCAGCTTGGCCGCGAGATCCTCGTGGCCCAGCTGCCAGGCACCCTCCACGTCGATCACGGTGACGCCCTGGCCGGAGCCGCCGGGCCGCTGCCACGCCCAGTACGCGTCCACACCCTCGGGCGCGGGCCGCAGATAGCCCTGCCGACTGGTGAAGTCGGGGGTGACGGGTGCGCCCTCCTTGTGCCGCCTGGTCTCGTCGGCGCTCTGGCCGACGGACCCCACCGAGGCCGGTACGGCGGCCGGTTTCACGTACGCCGTGGCGATCTCCGGCAGTGCGGCGATCCGTGAGCGCAGTTCCTGGGCCCGGTCCTCGCCGCCCCTCACCCGGTAGAACAGGCCGAGGTCGGGCGGCCCCTCGGCGCCGACGGCCGCCGGCTGGGCCGCCGACCGGAGCCGTTCCTCGCTGCCGAACAGCGGCTCCAGGGCGAGCTGTTCGTCGCTGAGGAACATGGTGAGTGCCGACACGTCGGCGCCGGCCGCCGAACGGACCCCCTGCGCCCCGGCGCGCAGCTGGGGCTCGGGTCGAGCGACGACGATCAGCTCCTGCTCGGCTCCCCGGTAGTTGAATCCCGCTCCGTCGGGTCCCGGTCCGGACGCTCCCGGTCCCTGCTCCGGCTGTACCTGGTCGGTCATCGCGTGCCGCTCCCTTCGGTCCGTGCAGGTGCTCAAGTTGTCGGTTTCGCTTGGCAGTTGGCGTTCGTCCCGCTGTTCGGCCAGTCGTTCGTGGGCGAACTGTTTCGGCGCTGTTTCTTCCGGTTGTGTCCTCCGGGCACACACCCTGCTCCTCCCGGGCCGACTCGTCCACCCCCGAGTTCGCCAACTGAGTTTGGAAACAATTTGAATTGGGTACCGTGTGCAATTCGTCCGGAAACCGATGTCACGCCACAATCCGGCCAAATGCTGTGGAGACGGATGTCATGTGATGGGGCGCCAGCGTCGATTGACCGCCCATCCGGATGCCCATGCCCATGCCCATGCCCATGGCCATGCCCGTATCCGTCCCCGTCCCCGTCCCCGTCCTCGTCCCCGTACTTCGGATCGCGGGCCGACGGCCCCCGCTGCCGCGCGAGTCCCGCGACCGGCGGCGGCACGTCAGGGGTGACGCGTCACACCCGGCACACGACGCCTGACATGCGAAAGGGCGGCGCGCCCGTGGCGCGCCGCCCTTTCGTCTGGTCAGTCCTCCGAGGACTCCGGTGGCTCGGCAGATCCCGGCGGCTTCTTGGCGTCCGCGCCGCCCGACGCCTCCCCGGCGGAACCGCCGACGTCATCGCTGCCGCTGCCGCTGCCGGTACCGCTGTCGCCGCCGCTCGCGGTGCCGTCGGCGGGACCCTCGGTCGGCTCCGGCCGCTGTGGCCTCACCGGCCTGGCCCGGCCGCCCGGCCCGTCACGGAGGTAGCCGGCCGGGTCACCGCTCTCGGTGGCATGGCTGCCCGGCGCCGCCGGCCCGCTCCCGTCCCGTCGGCGCAGATAGCGCTCGAACTCGCGGGCGATCGCCTCACCCGACGCCTCCGGCAGCTCGGCGGTGTCCCGGGCCTCCTCCAGCGTCTGCACGTACTCGGCGACCTCGCTGTCCTCCGCGGCCAGCTGGTCCACGCCCACCTGCCAGGCGCGCGCGTCCTCCGGCAGCTCGCCCAGCGGGATCCGCAGGTCGATGAGGTCCTCCAGGCGGTTCAGGAGGGCCAGCGTCGCCTTCGGGTTCGGCGGCTGCGACACGTAGTGCGGCACGGCCGCCCACAGCGACACCGCCGGTACGCCCGCGTGCGTGCACGCCTCCTGGAGGATGCCGACGATGCCCGTGGGGCCCTCGTACTTCGTCTCCTCCAGGTCCATCGTGCGGGCCAGGTCCGGATCGGAGGTGACTCCGCTGACCGGTACCGGACGCGTGTGCGGGGTGTCACCCAGCAGTGCTCCCAGGATGACCACCAGCTCCACGCCCAGCTCATGTGCGAAGCCCAGCAGCTCGTTGCAGAAGGAGCGCCAGCGCATCGACGGTTCGATGCCCCGCACCAGCACCAGGTCCCGTGGTTTGTCACCGCCTACCCGGACCACTGACAACCTTGTCGTCGGCCACGTGATCTTGCGTACACCGCCGTCCAGCCACACCGTGGGCCGGTTGACCTGGAAGTCGTAGTAGTCCTCGGCGTCGAGCGCCGCGAACACCTCGCCCTTCCACTCGCTGTCCAGATGCGCGACCGCGGTGGAGGCGGCGTCGCCGGCGTCGTTCCAGCCCTCGAACGCGGCCACCATGACCGGGTCGACCAGCTCGGGAATCCCGTCGAGCTCGATCACTCAGCGCCTCCTTCCGACGTACCCTCACGTACGCCCCAACCTTACGGCTTGTGCACAGGGCGTCCGCAGCCCCCTCGCATGGGGGAGTGCCCGGATCACTGCCCCGTTCAGTGCCTCCGGACACCCCGCGGTCGTCCGCGCTGCCGGTAGCCGGTAGCCGGTAGCCCGTAGCCCGTAGCCGGTGGGGATGTCGTCGGGATCCTGCCGGGATCCCTCACAGAGTCGAGCGCAGCCACTGCTCCACGCTCGCGATGTGCACGGTCGCCCAGGAGCGGGCCGCCTCCGCGTCCCGGTCGCGCAGGGCGCCGAGGATCGCGCGGTGTTCGCGCAGGGTGCGGCCGACCGCGTCCTCCTGGGTCAGGCCCCGCCAGACCCGGGCCCGGGTGGTGGGGCCCGAGAGGCCGTCGAGGAGGGAGCAGAGCACCGAGTTGCCCGAGCTGCGCACGATGCCCCGGTGGAACTCCAGATCGCAGGCGACCAGTTCCTCCACCGACGGCCCGGTGCCCAGGGCGTCCAACTGGGCGCTCAGCGCGTCCAGTTGCTGTTCGCTGATCCGCAGCGCCGCCATCGCCGTCGCGGCCGGCTCCAGGATGCGGCGTACCGCGAGGAACTCCAGGACCGTGTCGTCGCGGTGGAAGTCCACGACGAAACTCAGCGCCTCCAGCAGGAGCTGCGGGTCGAGACTCGTGACGTACGTGCCGTCGCCCTGCCGTACGTCCAGGATGCGGATCAGGGAGAGGGCGCGCACCGCCTCGCGCAGGGAGTTGCGGGACAGCCCCAGATCGGCGGCGAGTTCGCTCTCCTTGGGCAGCCGGTCGCCGGGGCCCAGCGCGCCGGAGACGATCATTCCCTTGATCTTCTCGATCGCCTCGTCGGTGACTGCCATGGCAGGCCTCCCCGTCACTCAGGCTGCCACTCGGACACCCGATGACTGACATCTGTCTCGCGTCCGTCTTACATCCGATGTCTCATTATGCGGCTCACGCGAGGTCGGACCGTGACACGAGAGCCGCCAGGTCCGCGAGCGCCGCGCCCTCGTCGAGGGTGGTGAGCGCCCGGCCGCGCATCAGGATCCGGCCGTCGACGACCGTGTCCCGTACGTCCTCGGCGCGGGCCGCGTACGCGAGCGTCGACCAGGGGTCGTGGCGGGGTGCCAGGTGCGCACCGCCCAGGTCCAGGACGATCAGGTCGGCGCGCTTGCCGACCTCCAGCGAGCCGAGGTGGGCGTCGAGTCCCAGCGCCCTGGCGCCCTCGATCGTGGCCATCCGGACGGCCTGCTCGGCGCCGACGGCCGTGGGGTCCCCGCCGGCCTTGTGCACCAGGGCGGCGAGGCCCAGCGCGCGCAGCACGTCCAGGGTGTTGGAGCTGACCGCGCCGTCCGTGCCGAGGCCGACCGTCACACCCGCGCTCAGCAGCCGCGGCACGGGGGCGACGCCGCAGCCCAGCTTAAGGTTGGAGACCGGGCAGTGGGCGACCGACGTGCCGGTACGGGCGAGCGCCGCGATCTCGGCCCCGGTGAGGTCCACGGTGTGGGCCAGCAGCAGGTCGGGGCCGAGGAGCCCGAGGGCGTCGAGCAGTTCGACCGGCCGCTTCCCGTACCGCACCTCGACGGTGGCGACCTCGGTGGCGTTCTCCGCCGCATGGAGGTGCAGCAGCGCGCCGAACTCCCGTGCCAGCGCCGCGATGTCGGTCAGCTGCTCGGGGGAGAGGGTGTAGGCGGAGTGCGCGAAGAGGACGGGGCGCGTACCGGGCCGCCGCGCGCCCGTTGCCGCACGGCCCTCCAGGTCGCGCCGGGCCCACGCCAGCCGGTCCTCGTACGCGATGCGGTCGGCCGGATCCGGTACGTCCATGAAGGTCGGGCCCGTGTGCAGCCGCCAGCCCGCCTCGCGCGCGACCCGCTCGGCGGCCTCGTGGAACCAGTACATGTCGAGCGCCGAGGTCACCCCGGCCCGTACGCTCTCCGCGATCGCGACCCGGATCGCCGTCGCGACGTTCTCCGCCGACAGCAGCTCGCTCTCCCAGCGGATCACCCGATCGAGGAACCCCTGGAGCGTCACGTCGTCGGCGCGCCCGCGCAGCAGGGTCATCGCCAGATGGGTGTGCGCGTTGACCAGGCCGGGGAGGACCAGGCAGCCGGTCGCGTCGAGGGTGTCGGCGCCGGCGTACCGCGCGCGCAGCTCCTCGGCCGGGCCGACCTGCACGATCTCGCCGTCGCGGACGGCCACGGCTCCGTCGGACACGATCGTGCCGGCCGCGTCGACGGTCAGGACGTCACCGCCGTGCACCAGCAGGTCGGCGGGGGCGGGGGCGCCGGCGGCGGAGGTCGCGGGGCGGGGGGAGGGGACGGTCACAGCGCGCGCTCCTCGGCCTCGGCCAGCAGACGCAGGGCCTCCAGCGCGACCACCGCGCCGCGTTCCACACCCGCCGCGACGACCGCGCGGTGCGGGTCGTAGCCGCCGGTGCTCGCCTCGTCGACCAGCTCGTCCGCGTTCGCGCCGTCGATCACCAGCACCCCGCCCGCGGTCAGCCCGCGCAGGGAGGCCGTCACATACAGCGCGGACAGCTCCATCTCGATGGCCGCGAGCCCCGCCCCGTCGTACGAGAACAGGGGTATCAGCCCCGGCTGGAACGCGGCCCGCGTCCACACCAGGCCGCGGTGGTGCGGAGCGCCCTGCTCGCGTGCCGCCAGCTGGAGCGCGAGCACCGCCTCCGGGGTGGCCACCGCCGGATACTCGGGCGGCAGCAACTGCTGGGTCACCCCGTCGTCGCGTACGGCCGCCTCCGCGATGACCAGGTCGCCGTCCTGGATCCCGGGCCGCATCGCACCCGCCGTACCGAACCGCACGAAGGTGGACACGCCCGCGTCCGCCAGCTCCTGGAAGAGCAGAATCGCACCCGGGGCGCCCACCCCGTGGGAGGCGACGACGACCGGCACGCCCTGCCAAGTCCCGCTGAACAGACGGTATTCGCGGTGGTACGAGACCTCCTCGGCGCCGTCGAGCAGCGCGGCGACGGCCGCGGCGCGCGCGGGATCCCCGACGACGACGGCGCGCGCGGGGAGCCCGGTGCGCGGTATGCGGGTGATGGGGGCCAGGTCCTGCGGGGCCTGTTCCTGCGTCATGGGGCGACTCCAGTCGTACGCGTGGTCACGCGGGTGCGGGCGGTGCGGCGTCGGTGGCCTGCTGTGGCCCAGGTGCCCTGCACGCCGAAGATCGTACGCAGCGGGGTGGCGGTCGGATCCACCGCCAGGAGGTTCATGGCGACGCCGAGCGCGACCGCGTGCCCGGGGCTCTCCGGGCGCGCGCCCCCGAAAGGCAGAAGATTGCGCCGTTCCCCGCGCCCCTGGAGGGCTGCGCCCCCGAACTACAAAAGACTGCGCCGTTCCCCGCGCCCCTAAAGAAGCAGGGGCGGCTGCCCTCCGGCAGCCGCCCCTCGCTCGTTATTCGGTCTACTTGTTGTCGAGCAGGTTCTGGACCTTGCCGCGTATCTCGTCGTTCGCCAGGCCTCGGATCGTGAGGGTCGTGCGGCGGCGCAGGACGTCGTCCGCCGTCTCGGCCCACTCGTTGTCACGGGCGTACACGACCTGGGCCCAGATCTCGGGCGCGTCCTCGTGCACGCGCCCGGCCAGCTCCGGGTTGTCCTCGGCCAGTCGCGCGATGTCGAAGGCCAGCGAACCGTAGTGCGTCGCCAGGTGCTTGGCGGTGTCGGCGCCCATCCGCGGACCGACGGTGGGGGAGTCGACCAG
Organism: Streptomyces ortus; assembly: GCF_026341275.1. Classification (NCBI taxonomy): domain Bacteria; kingdom Bacillati; phylum Actinomycetota; class Actinomycetes; order Kitasatosporales; family Streptomycetaceae; genus Streptomyces; species Streptomyces ortus. Next base: position 736,587 of record NZ_JAIFZO010000002.1, on the reverse strand, counting down.
GAGCCGGTGCGCGACCGCGCGGGGGTTGGCGACACCCGGCAGCGGCAGCTTCTTCGGCAGCGCGGAGACCGGCTCGAAGTCCTCGCCGAGCGGCCGGCCCGGCAGCGTCTCCAGCTGCTTCATGACGGTCCGGCCGATGTGCCGGAACGTCGTCCACTTGCCGCCCGCGACGGACAGCATGCCGCCCCGGCCCTCGGTGACGACGGTCTCCCGCTTGGCCTTCGACGTGTCGCCGGGGCCGCCGGGCAGGACGCGCAGACCGGCGAAGGAGTACGTGATCAGATCGCGGGTCAGCTGCTTGTCACGGATGGAGAACGCGGCCTCGTCCAGGATCTGGGCGATGTCCTTCTCGGTGACCGAGACGTCCGCCGGGTCGCCCTCGTACTCCTCGTCGGTCGTGCCGAGCAGCAGCATGTCCTCCCACGGGAGGGCGAAGGTGATGCGGTACTTGTCGATCGGCGTGGCCAGCGCGGCCTTCCAGGGAGAGGTGCGCTTGAGGACCAGGTGCGCGCCCTTGGAGAGGCGGATGGACGGCGCCGCGTTCTCGTCCTCCATCCGGCGCAGGTGGTCCACCCACGGCCCGGTCGCGTTCAGCACGAGCCGCGCCGACACACCGAACTCGTCACCGGAGAGCGTGTCCTTCAGCTCCGCGCCGGTGACCCGGCCGCGGGTGAAGCGCAGGCCGGTGACGGCGGCGTGGTTGAGCACGGTGGCACCCGACTCGACGGCCGCGCGGACCGTCATCAGCGCCATCCGCGAGTCGTTCATCTGGTCGTCGCCGTACACGGCCACGGCCTTCAGATTGTCCGTACGCAGCTCGGGAACGTCCTGCGCGGCCTTCGACGGCGAGAGCAGGTGCCCCACGCCGTCACCGAAGGCCGACAGCGCCGAGTACGCGAAGACGCCCGCGCCCAGCTTCGCCGCGCCGTGCGGCCCGCCCTTGTACACGGGGAGGTAGAACGTGAGCGGGTTCGCCAGGTGGGGAGCCACCTGACGGGAGACCGCACGGCGCTCGAAGTGGTTCTCCGCCACCAGCTTCACCGCACCGGTCTGCAGATAGCGCAGACCGCCGTGGAGCAGCTTGGAGGAGGCGGAGGAGGTCGCGCCGGCGAAGTCGCCGGCGTCGACCAGGGCCACCCGCAGACCCGACTGCGCGGCATGCCAGGCGGTGGAGATGCCCAGGATTCCGCCACCGATCACCAGGAGGTCGTACGTCGACCTGGACAGCTGCTCCCGGGTCTCGGCGCGGCTCACCGCCCTCCCGTGAAAAGCGGCGGAGCCGTTGGCCTGGTGCGTCCCAAGAGCCGGGACACTCTGCAGGGTGGTCATGGCGAATTACTCCTCGTCAGCGTCGTCTTCGAGCCAGCCCATGGTCCGTTCGACGGCCTTGAGCCAGCTCTTGTACTCACGGTCGCGGGTCTCCGCGGCCATGTTCGGGGTCCATTCCGCGGCCCGCCGCCAGTTGGCGCGCAGGTCCTCGGTGTTCGTCCAGAAGCCGACGGCGAGGCCGGCGGCGTAGGCGGCGCCGAGGCAGGTGGTCTCGGCGACCATCGGGCGCACCACGGGGGCGTCCAGGACGTCGGCCAGGGTCTGCATCAGCAGGTTGTTGGAGGTCATGCCGCCGTCGACCTTGAGGGCCGTCAGCTCGACGCCGGAGTCCTTCGTCATGGCGTCGCTGATCTCACGGGTCTGCCAGGCGGTGGCCTCCAGGACGGCGCGCGCGATGTGCGCCTTGGTGACGTACCGGGTCAGGCCGGTGATCACACCGCGGGCGTCGGGGCGCCAGTACGGGGCGAACAGACCGGAGAAGGCCGGCACGAAGTACGCGCCGCCGTTGTCCTCGACCGACAGCGCGAGCGTCTCGATCTCTGCGGCGGACTTGATGAGGCCCATCTGGTCGCGCATCCACTGGACGAGCGAGCCGGTGACGGCGATGGAGCCCTCAAGGGCGTAGACCGGCTTCTGGTCGCCGATCTGGTAGCCGACGGTGGTCAGCAGGCCGCTGTACGAGTTGATCAGCTTGTCACCGGTGTTCATCAGCATGAACGTGCCGGTGCCGTACGTGGACTTGGCCTCGCCCTCGGCGAAACAGGTCTGGCCGAACAGGGCCGCCTGCTGGTCGCCGAGCGCGGAGGCGACCGGGATGCCGCCGAGCAGGTCGCCCAGCTTGCCGCCGGTGACCTCGCCGTACACCTCGGCGGAGGAGCGGATCTCGGGCAGCATGTTCAGCGGGACGCCGATGGACTCGGCGATCCTCTCGTCCCACTGCATGGTGTGCAGGTTCATCAGCATCGTGCGGGAGGCGTTCGTGACGTCGGTGACGTGCCGGCCGCCGTTCACACCGCCCGTCAGGTTCCAGATGACCCAGCTGTCCATCGTGCCGAAGAGGATGTCGCCGGCCTCGGCGCGCTCGCGCAGTCCTTCGACGTTGTCGAGCAGCCAGCGGGCCTTGGGACCGGCGAAGTACGAGGCGAGCGGCAGGCCGGTCTCGCGGCGGAAGCGGTCCTGGCCGACGTTGCGGCCGAGTTCCTTGCAGAGCGCGTCGGTGCGGGTGTCCTGCCAGACGAGGGCGTTGTGGACGGGCTCACCGGTGTTCTTGTCCCACAGCAGCGTCGTCTCGCGCTGGTTGGTGATGCCGATGGCCTTGATGTCGTCGCGGGTGATGCCGGCCTTCTCGACGGCTCCGGCGACGACCTCCTGGACGTTGGTCCAGATCTCGGCGGCGTTGTGCTCGACCCAGCCCGGCTTCGGGAAGATCTGCTCGTGCTCCTTCTGGTCGACGGAGACGATCCGGCCGTCCCGGTCGAAGACGATGCAGCGGCTGGACGTGGTGCCCTGGTCGATGGCGGCGATGAAGGGGCCGGCGGTGTGCGCGTCGGTCACGGTGTGCTCCTGAAAGTCCGTGGGTTCCGTGGGTGAGGGGCTGGCTTACGGCGTATTGCCTTCGGCTCCGCCCGACGTCCGTCCCGTACCGGACGGACGTCGGCGCCGAGCCGTCCTGCGGCTCTAAGCAAAAGCGACGTTGTAGATGCCTGCGGCGATCGCCCCGCCGATCAGCGGACCCACCACCGGGACCCAGGCGTAGCTCCAGTCCGATCCGCCCTTGTTGGGCAGCGGCAGCAGGGCGTGCACGATGCGCGGGCCGAGGTCACGGACCGGGTTGATCGCGTACCCCGTCGGACCACCGAGCGAGAGACCGATGCTGACGACCACGAAGGCGGTGATCAGCGCGCCCAGGGTGCCGAGACCCTTGCCGCTGTCGTTGAGCCCCTGGGTGAGGACCGCGAGCACCAGCACGATCGTGCCGATGACCTCCGTGGCGACGTTCTGCCACGCCACCCGGACCTCCGGGCCGGTGGAGAAGACGCCGAGCACCGGGCCCGCCTTGGCCTCCCGGGCCTCCACGGACTTGACGTCCTGCGTGCCGGGGCCCCCCACGATCTCCCGGTCCGTGAGGTGCGCCAGGAACTGTCCGTAGTACGCGACCCAGACGAGCACCGCTCCGATCATGGCGCCGAGGAGCTGGCCCGACCAGTAGGTCAGGAGGTTGCTCCAGTCGTCGTCCTTGATCGCGATGCCGAGGGTGACGGCCGGGTTCAGATGGGCACCGGAGAGGGGCGCCGAGATGTACACGGCGGTCATCACCGCGAAGCCCCACCCGAAGGTGATGGCGAGCCATCCGGCGTTGCGTGCCTTGGAGGCCTTCAGCGTGACGGCGGCACACACGCCGGCGCCGAGCAGGATGAGTATGGCGGTACCTATGGTCTCGCCGATGAAGATGTCGGAGCTGGACACCCGCGACTCCTTTGTCCTTCGTCCAGGGGAAGGCGAACCCCGGGTCCCTCCGGTGGTTCGCGACCTCAGGTGAGGTCGTTGCCGGCCCTTGGCCTTGTCACACTCTAACGCGTATTGCCGGTAGGTGTTCGACAATGCCGACCGATGGACGGGAGTCTTGTCCTGGCAATACCACCTCGTCAAGGCCCCTGTTGTCGAAAACACGATCGTTACTGACCGCTGTGACGCATCGATCATCGTGAACGGCCGCACACCGCGTGCGAGCGGGAACGTTCCGTAACAGAAGGGGCAGAGAGAAGGCCGGTACGTCGTCGACGTACCGGCCTTCTTCCCACAATCGCGGTGCCGGACGCGGCCGGGGGCCCTGCCGGGTCCGGCGCGGGCTCAGAACCGCCCGGCGCCCAGGTCCCGGGAGACCGAGCGGGCGCAGTCGCGGACGGCGGCGATCAGCTCGGGACGCAGCCCGCCCTCCTTGTCGCAGACGCGCTCCACCGCCCCCGTGACCCCCACCGCGCCGACGGGCATCCGCCGCTGGTTGTGGATCGGCGCCGCGACCGACGCCACTCCCGTCCAGGTCTCCTCGACATCGGCCGCGTACCCGCGCGCGCGGGTCAGGTCGAGGATGTGCTCGAACGCCTCGGGCGCGCTGACCGTACGCGCCGTGAACTCCTCGCGCTCGGCCTCCAGGGCCTCGCTGTGCGCCACCGGGTCGTACGCCGACAGGACCTTGCCCAGTGCCGTCGAGTGCAGGGGCTGCATGGCCCCGACCTCCAGCACCTGCCGGCTGTCGTCGGGCCGGAACACGTGGTGCACGATCAGCACGCCCTGCTGGTGCAGCACTCCCAGATAGACGCTCTCGCCGCTGGAGCGGGCCAGGTCGTCGGTCCACACCAGGGCGCGCGCCCGCAGCTCGTGCACATCGAGATAGGTCGTCCCGAGCCGCAGCAGCTCGGCGCCCAGCTGATAGCGCCCCGAGGGCCCGTCCTGCTCGACGAAGCCCTCCTGCTGCAGGGTGCGCAGGATCCCGTGGGCCGTGCCCTTCGCCAGGCCCAGCGACGAGGCGATGTCCGACAGGCCGAGCCGTCGCTCGCCGCCCGCGAGCAGCCGCAGCATCGCCGCCGCCCGTTCGAGCGACTGGATGTTCCGTGCCATCGCCGTCGTGCCCTCCGTCCCCTTGGACCGTCGGTCGCCGCTTCGCTGCCACCGTTCGGCAATGCCGAACATTACCGGTCGCCGCCGACCTCCCGCTAATGGGTGGTCGTGATGAGTTGCGAACGCATCCCATCCGGTGCCGGGTACGGATCGCGCGTCCGTCCCGTGGACTCTCCCGACCCTCGGGCGTGGCCTCGGGCTACCCTGACGGCGTGCGCCTTCCACAAGAAGCGCAAAGCCGACAGCCGTCGCACCCCAGGGAGCATTTTCCATGGCCTCGTTGCCGAACCCGTCCCTTCCGTCCGAGTCGGCCTACAGCCGGGCTCGCACCGACGCCCTCCGCGAGGCGCTCGCCACCCGCGTGGTGGTGGCCGACGGCGCGATGGGCACCATGCTCCAGGCGCAGGACCCGACCCTCGAGGACTTCGAGAACCTCGAGGGCTGCAACGAGATCCTGAACCTCACCCGCCCCGACATCGTGCGCTCCGTCCACCAGGAATATTTCTCGGTGGGCGTCGACTGCGTCGAGACCAACACCTTCGGCGCCAACCACGCGGCCCTCGCCGAGTACGACATCGCCGAACGCGTCTTCGAGCTCTCCCAGGCAGGCGCCCGCATCGCCCGCGAGGTCGCCGACGAGTTCACCGCCTCCACCGGACAGCAGCGCTGGGTACTGGGCTCCATGGGCCCCGGCACCAAGCTGCCGACCCTCGGCCACGCCCCGTACACGCTCCTGCGCGACGCCTATCAGCAGAACGCCGAAGGCATGATCGTCGGCGGCGCCGACGCGCTGCTCGTGGAGACCACCCAGGACCTGCTGCAGACCAAGGCGTCCGTACTGGGCGCCCGCCGGGCCCTGGACAAGCTCGGCGTGGACCTGCCGCTGATCGTCTCGGTGACCGTGGAGACCACCGGCACCATGCTCCTCGGCTCGGAGATCGGCGCCGCGCTCACCGCGCTCGAACCGCTCGGCATCGACATGATCGGCCTGAACTGCGCCACCGGGCCCGCCGAGATGAGCGAGCACCTGCGCTATCTGGCCCGCCACTCCCGCATCCCGCTGTCCTGCATGCCGAACGCCGGCCTCCCCGTCCTCGGCAAGAACGGCGCCCACTACCCGCTGACCGCCCCCGAACTCGCCGACGCCCAGGAAACCTTCGTCACCGAGTACGGCCTCTCCCTGATCGGCGGCTGCTGCGGTACGACCCCCGAGCACCTGCGCCAGGTCGTCGAACGCGTCCGGGGCCTGACACCGGCCCCGCGCGACCCGCGCCCCGAGCCCGGCGCCGCCTCGCTCTACCAGACCGTGCCGTTCCGTCAGGACACCGCCTACATGGCGATCGGCGAGCGCACCAACGCCAACGGCTCGAAGAAGTTCCGCGAGGCCATGCTGGAGGCCCGCTGGGACGACTGCGTGGAGATCGCCCGCGACCAGATCCGCGAGGGCGCGCACATGCTCGACCTGTGCGTCGACTACGTGGGCCGCGACGGCGTCGCCGACATGCGGGAACTGGCCGGCCGCTTCGCCACCGCCTCCACCCTGCCGATCGTCCTGGACTCCACCGAGGTCGACGTCATCCGGGCCGGCCTGGAGAAGCTCGGCGGACGCGCGGTCATCAACTCCGTCAACTACGAGGACGGCGACGGCCCCGACTCGCGCTTCGCGAAGGTCACCCGGCTCGCGCGGGAACACGGCGCCGCGCTCATCGCCCTGACCATCGACGAGGAGGGCCAGGCGCGCACCCCCGAGCACAAGGTCGCCATCGCCGAGCGGCTCATCGCCGACCTCACCGGCAACTGGGGCATCCACGAGTCGGACATCCTCATCGACACCCTGACCTTCACCATCTGCACCGGCCAGGAGGAGTCCCGGGGTGACGGAATCGCCACCATCGAGGCGATCCGGCAGCTCAAGCAGCGCCACCCCGACGTCCAGACCACCCTCGGCCTGTCGAACATCTCCTTCGGCCTCAACCCCGCCGCGCGCGTCCTGCTCAACTCGGTCTTCCTCGACGAGTGCGTCAAGGCCGGCCTCGACTCGGCGATCGTGCACGCCTCGAAGATCCTGCCGATCGCCCGCTTCACCGAGGAGGAGGTCACCACCGCCCTCGACCTCATCCACGACCGCCGCCGCGAGGGCTACGACCCGCTGCAGAAGCTGATGGCCCTCTTCGAGGGCGCCACCACGAAGTCCCTCAAGGCCGGCCGGGCCGAGGAACTGGCCGCACTGCCCCTCAATGAGCGGCTCAAGCGGCGCATCATCGACGGCGAGAAGAACGGCCTCGAACAGGACCTCGACGACGCCCTGAAGGAGCGCCCCGCCCTCGACATCGTCAACGAGACACTCCTGGACGGCATGAAGGTCGTCGGCGAACTGTTCGGTTCCGGCCAGATGCAACTGCCGTTCGTGCTCCAGTCCGCCGAGGTGATGAAGACCGCGGTGGCTTACCTGGAACCGCACATGGAGAAGACCGACGACGACGGCAAGGGCACCATCGTGCTGGCCACCGTGCGCGGCGACGTCCACGACATCGGCAAGAACCTCGTCGACATCATCCTGTCCAACAACGGCTACACCGTCGTCAACCTCGGGATCAAGCAACCCGTCTCCGCGATCCTGGAGGCCGCCCAGGAGCACCGCGCCGACGTCATCGGCATGTCGGGGCTCCTGGTCAAGTCCACGGTGATCATGAAGGAGAACCTGGAGGAGCTCAACCAGCGCAAGATGGCCGCGGATTACCCGGTCATCCTGGGCGGCGCCGCCCTGACCAGGGCGTACGTCGAGCAGGACCTGCACGAGATCTACGACGGCGAGGTCCGCTACGCCCGCGACGCGTTCGAGGGCCTGCGCCTGATGGACGCGTTGATCGGGGTCAAGCGCGGAGTACCGGGCGCCGTACTGCCCGAGCTGAAGCAGCGCCGGGTGCGGGCCACCGCTCAGACGGTCGTCGAGGAACGCCCCGAGGAGGGCGCCGCCCGCTCGGACGTCGCCGTCGACAACCCGGTCCCGACCCCGCCCTTCTGGGGCACCCGTGTCATCAAGGGCATCCAGCTCAAGGAGTACGCGACCTGGCTCGACGAGGGAGCCCTGTTCAAGGGCCAGTGGGGCCTCAAGCAGGCCCGCACGGGCGACGGTCCGACGTACGAGGAACTGGTGGAGACCGAGGGCAGGCCGCGCCTGCGCGGCCTCCTCGACCAGCTGCAGACGGGCAACCTCCTCGAAGCGGCGGTCGTATACGGGTACTTCCCGTGCGTCTCCAAGGACGACGACCTGATCCTCCTGGACGACGACGGCAACGAACGCACCCGCTTCACCTTCCCGCGCCAGCGCCGTGGCCGCCGGCTGTGCCTGGCCGACTTCTTCCGCCCCGAGGAGTCGGGCGAGACGGACGTCGTCGGTCTCCAGGTCGTCACCGTCGGCTCCCGCATCGGCGAGGAGACGGCGAAGCTCTTCGAGGCGAACGCCTACCGCGACTACCTCGAACTGCACGGCCTGTCCGTCCAGCTGGCCGAGGCACTGGCCGAGTACTGGCACGCGCGCATGCGCTCCGAACTCGGCTTCGCGGGCGACGACCCCTCCGAGATGGAGGACATGTTCGCGCTCAAGTACCGCGGGGCCCGCTTCTCCCTCGGCTACGGCGCCTGCCCCGACCTGGAGGACCGCGCGAAGATCGCCCGCCTCCTGGAACCGGAGCGCATCGGCGTCCACCTCTCGGAGGAGTTCCAGCTCCACCCGGAACAGTCCACGGACGCCATCGTGATCCACCACCCGGAAGCGAAGTACTTCAACGCCCGCTGAACGCCCCCTGAGGGGCGAGGGGTAACCGGTGCATGGCCGGGTGCGGGCCGGTGAGGGCTGGCCGCGCAGTTCCCCGCGCCCCTGACGGGGCGCAGCCCCGCCTACAGGCGGGGCGCAGCCCCGCCTACAGGGGCGCGGGGAACTGCGCAATCTTTTTAGGGGCGCGGGGAACGGCGCGAGCAACCACGACGCACCGTCAGCCGACCGAGCCCCCTCCGCGCCCCACCCCCCCCGCGGCAGCGGAGAGGCGTCGGCGTGAACGTGGACGTACACTGGTCGGTCCAGTGCAGGCCGGTTCCCCAGGAGGGAACCGGCCTTCTCGTCCCTAAACGGAGGTGCGCCTATGACCAGTACGGTCCCCCCGCCCGGCACCCGGACAGCCGAAAGCTCCACCCTCCAGGCAGTCCTGCTGGACATGGACGGAACCCTCGTCGACACGGAGGGCTTCTGGTGGGACGTCGAGGTCGAGGTGTTCGCCCAGCTCGGCCACCGCCTGGACGACGCGTGGCGCCACGTCGTGGTCGGCGGCCCCATGACCCGCAGCGCCGGCTTCCTCATCGAGGCCACCGGCGCCACGATCACCCTCTCCGAGCTGACCGTGCTGCTGAACGACGGGTTCGAGAACCGCATCGCCCGGTCCCTCCCGCTGATGCCCGGCGCCGCGAGACTCCTGGCGGGACTGGCCGCACACCGCGTCCCCACCGCGCTGGTCTCCGCCTCGCACCGCCGCATCATCGACCGTGTCCTGCTCTCGCTCGGCGCGCGGAACTTCTCCCTGACCGTCGCGGGCGACGAGGTGGAGCGCACCAAGCCCTTCCCCGACCCGTATCTGATCGCGGCCGCCGGTCTGGGCGCGGATCCGGCCAGGTGCGCGGTCATCGAGGACACCGCGACGGGCGTGGCCGCCGCCGAGGCGGCGGGCTGCCAGGTCGTGGCCGTACCCTCCGTGTCACCGATCGCGCCGGCTGCCGGAAGGACCGTCGTACGATCCCTCGAACAGGTCGACCTGCCTTTTCTCCGGAGCCTGATGACGGAAAAGCGCTAATCGTTCACCCACGGTGCACGAGTGATTCCGGAAAAACTGCGTGGTCACTGCACCGGAATAATTCGATCACCCGTCGGGCGCCCCGGATGGCCGAATTCCGGTACTCCTACACCCCGTTGAAGGTGTGACGTTCGCCACTGCGGAGGGGGTCGACAAGGGGCTGCCGCTGTGTCTGACGAGCCTTCAAGACGGTCGCGGGCGTGCCTTTGTGTCCTGATTCGTGGAAACCTGTACGAATCCTTCCGCTGTCGGGTTTTCGGTGTGTCCGCAGCCGGTCTCGCAGCGTGATGGGAACTCAACTCCGGTACCTGTGAACTGTCCTGCCGGTCCCGACTAATCTCATCGCGAGAACATCGCCGTAACCCCCGTGTACCCGACCGCAACACCCCGGCATGCCGGGCCCGCGGGATCGACAGCTCTGGAGAACTTCGAGCATGAACCGTAAGCCTTTGGTGCTGCCGGCCGCGATCGGTCTGGTCGCCTCTGTCCTCGCCGCGTGCGGCGGGTCCGACAGTGGGGGCGACGGCGGCAACCCGATCTCCGTCGGTACCACCGACCGGTTCACCGCCTCGAAGGAGGCACCGGCCCCGTTCGACCCGGCCTACGCCTACGACGTCGGCTCCTGGAACGTGCTGCGCCAGACGGTCCAGACCCTGATGGCCATGCCCAACGGCGGCGGCGACCCCGCCCCGGAGGCCGCCGAGGAGTGCGGATTCACCGACTCCGCCAACGAGCGGTACGCCTGCACGCTGCGCAAGGACCTCAAGTACTCCAACGGTGACCCGGTCACCGCCGAGGATGTGAAGTTCTCGATCGACCGTGCGCGGTCGATCGAGGCCGACACGGAGGTCTACGCCCTGCTGTCGACCGTCGACACCGTCGAGACCAAGGGCGACCGCGAGGTGATCTTCCACCTCAAGAGCGCCGACGCCACCTTCCCGTTCAAGCTGACCACGCCGGTCGCGGGCATCGTGAGCCCCAAGGACTACCCCAAGAACAAGCTGCGGGAAGGCTTCGAGGTCAGCGGCTCCGGCCCGTACAGCCTCAAGGCCGAGACCAAGGGCGACGACGTCACCAAGGTCGTCTTCACCAAGAACCCCTACTACCAGGGGATCTCGGACATCAAGAACGACAAGGTCGAGCTGCGGTCCTTCGAGGACGCGGACGCCATGGGCGCCGCGATCGACAAGGGCGACATCGACATGATGACCCGCACCATGTCGCCCGAGCAGATCAAGAAGCTGCAGGACGCCAAGGACAGCAACATCGATGTGATCGAGCAGCCCGGGCTCGAGATCCGCTACATCGGCTTCGACGTCGAGAAGCCGTCCCTGAAGGACAAGGCGGTCCGCCAGGCGATCGCCCACATCGTCAACCGCGTCGAACTGACCTCCAAGGTGTACGGGACCGGCGCCGACCCGCTCTACTCGATGGTCCCCGCCACCGTCACCGGCCACGCCAACTCGTTCTTCAACGAGTACGGCGAGCCGGATGTCGACAAGGCGAGGGACCTGCTCGCGGCGGCGAACATCACGACGCCGGTGAAGTTCACGATGAACTACACGACGGACCACTACGGGCCCGCCACCAAGCTCGAGTTCGAGACGCTGCAGAAGCAGCTCAACGACACGGGTCTCTTCGACGTGGACATCAAGGGCGAGAAGTGGGACGTCTACCGTCCCAAGCAGCGTGAGGGCAAGTTCTCGGCCTACGGCATGGGCTGGTTCCCCGACTTCCCGGACGCGGAGACCTTCCTCACGCCGTTCCTGGACAAGGACAACACCATCGCGTCGCCGTACGTGAACAAGCGCATCCGCGAGGACCTGATCCCGGAGTCCCGCCGCGAGGCCGACCGCCTCAGCGCCTCGAAGAGCATCGAGGAGATCCAGAGCATCGTCGCCCGCGACGTCCCGCTCCTGCCCCTGTGGCAGGGCAAGCAGTACGTCGCCGTACGGGACGACATCACCGGCGGCGAGTACGCGATCAACTCCTCGGCCACCCTGCAGCTGTGGGAGCTGGGCCGCGGAGTGGGCAGCGACTGACGATCAGCCACACGAGAACGGCCGCCCCCCTTTCCGAAGGGGAGCGGCCGTTCTTCGCTGTGTCGCGCCGGTACGCTTTCCGGCCGGCACGCCGGGGCGCGCACGGTCACTGCGCGCCGGGACGCACCAGACCGCTCTCGTACGCGTACACCGCGGCCTGGACGCGGTCCCGCAGCCCCAGCTTGGTCAGCACATGGCCCACATGCGTCTTGACCGTGGTCTCGCTGACGAACAGATCGGCGGCGATCTCCGCGTTCGACAGCCCGCGCGCCACCAGCTTCAGCACCTCGACCTCACGCTCGGTCAGGGTGTGCAGGGTGTCCGGCACCGGCTCGTCCCCCGAGGGCAGATGACCCGCGTACTTGTCGAGCAGCCGCCGGGTGATGCTCGGCGCCAGCATGGCCTCGCCCGCCGCCACCACCCGGATCGCCTGCACCAACTCGTTGGCCGGGGCGTCCTTCAGGAGGAAACCACTGGCGCCGGCCCGCAAGGCCTCCACCACGTACTCGTCGAGGTCGAAGGTCGTCAGCACCAGCACCTTCGCCGGACCGTCCCGGCCGGGACCGGTGATCTGCCGGGTGGCCTCGACCCCGTCCATCCTCGGCATACGGATGTCCATCAGAACCACATCGGGCTGCAGGGCACGTACCTGATCGATCGCCTGGAGACCGTCACCGGCCTCGCCGACGACCGCGATGTCCTGCTCCGCCTCCAGAATCATCCGGAAGCCGGTGCGCAGCAGCGGCTGGTCGTCGACCAGTAGGACGCGGATGGCCACGTAAGACTCCTTCGCTAGTCCGCCCCCATTCTGCCCTGCGGGGGCCGCCCGCCATGCCCGCGGGGCACGCCACAGGCCCCGCGCTCAGGCGCTGCCGGACCCGGGCGCCCGCACCGGCAGCGGATACGGCGGGGGAGTACCGCCGAATTCCGGACAGACCGCCCGGTGATCGCACCAGCCGCAGAGCTTGGTGGGCCGCGGACGCCAGTCACCGGTCTCCGTGGCGAGCCGGATCGCCTCCCACAAGGAGTGCAACTTGCGCTCCACCCGCTCCAGATCGGCCGGCACCGGGTCGTACGTCAGCACGTCACCGCTGCCCAGATAGACGAGCTGGAGCCGGCGCGGGACGACCTGCTTCAGCCGCCACACCACCAGGGCGTAGAACTTCATCTGGAACAGGGCGCCCTCCGCGTACTCCGGACGCGGGGCCTTGCCCGTCTTGTAGTCGACGATCCGCACCTCGCCCGAGGGCGCCACGTCCACCCGGTCGATGATGCCCCGCAGCTTCAGGCCGGAGTCGAGCTGCGCCTCCACGAACAGCTCGCGCTCCGCCGGTTCCAGCCGGGTCGGGTCCTCCAGGGTGAACCAGCGCTCGACCAGCCGCTCCGCCTCACCGAGCCAGCGCGTCAGCTTCTCGCCCGCGGTCTGCTCGTCGGAGTCCGCGAACAGCTCGGCCAGCTCGGGCTTCGCCTCCCGCAGCCGGTCCCACTGACCGGGGATCAGCGACTTGGCGCGCGGGGCGGTCCGCTCGGTGGCCGGGGCGTCGAAGAGGCGCTCCAGGACCGCGTGCACCAGCGTCCCGCGGGTCGCCGCCTCGCTCGGCTTCTCGGGCAGCTTGTCGATCACCCGGAAGCGGTACAGCAGAGGGCACTGCATGAAGTCCCCGGCCCGCGAGGGCGACAAGGAGGTGGGAGCCGCGGGATCCCGGACCCGACCGGAGGCCCCGCCTCCGGCGGACCGCGCCACCGTGGCCGTGTCCTCCCCTGGCGCGGTGCCCGCGGACCCGGCCTCCGCAACCGGAGCCGACCCGTCGCCGCTCTCGTCGCCGGCCCCCGGCGGCGCGATGGCGGACCCGGCCGCCGGATCGGCGGGCCGAGGCACCATGCCTCCGGCAGGTGAGGCCGCGGGCGGCGCGGCCGCGACGTCGGACGGCTGGACCACGTCGTCGGCCGGTACGGCTTCGGAGCCGTCCCGGGCGACGCCGTCGGTGCTGGTTTCCATGACGACAGACCTTACGGCTCGCCACTGACAGCGCGACACACGGTGACCTGCGCGCCCCGCGCCCGCCCGGGAAACGGAGGGGGTGCCGGGGCCGAACACGCCGCGACGGCCGCATACCATCGACGACAAGACCTCTCGCGTGCATGATCGCGAGCGGGACACGCGTCGAACGAGGGGACATCGTGGACGAGAGCGGCGGGAGCGGGCAGCCGCGTTCCGGCACCGACGAGGCGGACGAGGGCCGCACGGGTCGGCCGCGACCCGGTGACCCGGCGACCACGACGGCCCGGCCGCCCTCCGACCAGCAGCCGCACGACGCCGGCACCCCGGCGGAACCGGGGGAGGCGACGGACTCGGCCCACCCCGAACCGCCGGACGGCACACCGGCCGGCCCCCTCCACAAGGACCCCCCGACCGGGACCGACCCGGCCCCTGCGGACACAGGGACCGACAGCCACACACCCCAACAGCCGCACGCCCCGCGCCGAACCGAGGCCCACACCCCGCCGGCGCCCGGCGGCGAGAAGGGCGGAGGGGGCGGGAAAGGCGGGAAGGGCCCCGCTCCCAAGCGGCCCAAGGAACCCGGCGGCGGCCTCCTCATGGGACGCCCCTTCGGCGTCCCCGTGTACGTGGCACCCAGCTGGTTCCTCGTCGCCGCCCTCATCACCTGGGTCTTCGGCGGCCAGCTCGACCGCGTCCTGCCCGAGCTGGGCATGGCCCGCTACCTCGTCTCCCTGTTCTTCGCCGTCGCCTTCTACGCCTCCGTACTCGTCCACGAACTGGCCCACACGGTCGCGGCCCTGCGCTTCAAACTGCCCGTGCGCCGCATCCAGCTGCAGTTCTTCGGCGGGGTCTCCGAGATCGAGAAGGAGTCCGAGACACCCGGACGCGAGTTCGTCCTCGCCTTCGTCGGACCCCTGCTCTCCCTCGTCCTCGGCGGCGTCTTCTACCTCGCCCTCCAGACCGTCGAACCCGGCACCGTCCCCGGCGTCCTGCTCGGCGGGCTGATGATCTCCAACCTGATCGTCGCCGCGTTCAACCTGCTCCCCGGCCTCCCCCTCGACGGCGGTCGCATGCTCCGGGCCGTCGTCTGGAAGATCACCGGCAAGCCCATGAGCGGCACCATCGCCGCCGCCTGGGTCGGCCGCGCCCTCGCGATCTCCGTACTCGTCGGGCTGCCCCTGCTCACCCACTCCGGCAGCCTCGGCACCGAGTCCCAGGACATCGGCGGCATGGACACCGTCATGGACGCCCTGCTCGCCGCGATCCTCGCCGGCATCATCTGGACCGGCGCCGGAAACAGCCTCCGCGTGGCCCGCCTGCGCGAACACCTGCCCGAGCTGAGGGCCCGCGCCCTCACCCGCCGCGCCGTACCCGTCGAGACCCACACCCCGCTCTCCGAAGCACTGCGCCGCGCCAACGAGGCCGGCGCACGCGCCCTGGTCGTCGTGGACGCCGACGGCGACCCGCTCTCCCTCGTCCGCGAGGCCGCCATCGTGGGCGTACCGGAACACCGCCGCCCCTGGGTCGCCGTCAGCGGGCTCGCCCAGGACCTCACCGACGGCATGCGGGTCTCCGCCGAACTGGCCGGCGAGGACCTCCTGGAAGTCCTGCGCGCCACCCCGGCCACCGAATACCTCGTGGTCGAGGACTCCGGCGAGATCTACGGAGTCCTCTCCGCGGCGGACGTGGAGAAGGCCTTCGTGAAGGCCATGGCAAGGCCTTCCTAGGCTCCCCACGGGCCCCCGGACGGACCGGGACGGTGGTCGGACGCCCCGCCTGGGACGGGTAGGCTGGCTCACATGTCCGAACCGACCGGTGCCGCCCGCCGACGCGGGCCCTTCAAGGTCGGGGACCAGGTACAGCTGACCGACCCCAAGGGCCGCCACTACACGTTCACGCTCGAAGCAGGGAAGAACTTCCACACCCACAAGGGTTCCTTCCCGCACGACGAGCTGATCGGCGCACCCGAGGGCAGCGTTGTCCGCACCACGGGGAACGTCGCCTATCTGGCACTGCGCCCCCTGCTCCCCGACTACGTCCTGTCCATGCCCCGCGGCGCCGCCGTGGTCTACCCCAAGGACGCGGGGCAGATCCTCGCCTTCGCCGACATCTTCCCCGGCGCGCGCGTCGTGGAGGCGGGGGTGGGCTCCGGCTCCCTCAGCACCTTCCTGCTCCGCGCCGTCGGCGACCAGGGGATGCTCCACTCGTACGAGCGCCGCGAGGACTTCGCCGAGATCGCCCAGCAGAACGTGGAGCGCTACTTCGGCGGACCCCACCCCGCCTGGCAGCTCACCGTCGGCGACCTCCAGGACAACCTCTCGGACACCGAGGTCGACCGCGTCGTCCTCGACATGCTCGCCCCCTGGGAGTGCCTGGAGGCCGTCTCCAAGGCGCTCGTCCCCGGCGGCATCGTCTGCTGCTACGTCGCGACCACCACCCAGCTCGCCCGGACCGTCGAGTCCATCCGCGAGATCGGCTGCTTCAACGAGCCGAGCGCCTGGGAGTCGATGGTCCGCAACTGGCACATCGAGGGCCTGGCCGTCCGCCCCGACCACCGGATGATCGGCCACACCGGCTTCCTGCTCACCGCCCGCCGCCTCGCGGACGGCGTCGAGCCGCCCATGCGCCGCCGCCGCCCTTCCAAGGGCGCGTACGGCGACGACTACACCGGACCGAACGCCGACGGCGGAGCCCCCGGCCGCTGAGAGCGGCTCCGCGCCGCACACAACGCGCGAGCACCGTGGCCGAGTTCCCGAGGACCCCTCGGAACTCGGCCACAGCGCATTTCCCTTGACGTTCCGCCAGTACCGTCCACCCCACCGTTCCCTCGCGGTGTGACGTGTGGCACCATGCTGGCCACACCACCGGCACAGCCCTCACAGGAGACACTTCCTCGTGCAGCCCTCCGCCGTCCCGGAACTGGCCCACACGCACACCCGTCCGATCCACTGGGTCGCCACGGCGGCAGCACTCGCCGGCGTCGTCGCCGTCTCGGGCTTCCTGCAGCCCGACAGGGCCACGGCCGCCCAGCACGGCACCGGCATCGAGGCGAAGGGCGCCCCGGCGGCCACGACGCCTCCCGACCCCGCCCGCGCGGACTTCCCCCTGGACTGCGGTCCCGCGAAGGTCGTCGTCCAGAAGAAGGCCTCGGGCGACCTCGACGGCGACGGCCGCCCCGAGACCGTCGCGGTGGTCCGCTGCGACGCGGGATCCGGCACCCCGCCCAGCGGCGTCTACGTGCTCACCGCGTCCGGCGCCTCGAAAGCGAGAGTCGTGGCCACCCTGGTGGACCCGAAGGACCGACTGTCCGTCAAGGACCTCGCCCTGCGCGACGCCACCGTCACCGCGAACCTGCTCGGCTACTCCTCACCCGACGTACCGAGTTGCTGCCCCGACGTCGACGAGGACGCCTCCTGGCAGTGGAAGAACGGCGCCTTCGTGCGCTCGACACCGTCCGCCGCCCGCAGTACGTGAGACCGGGCACCCGCGTCACGCGAGGTGCCCGCGCACTCACTCCGCGTCGGGACCGTAGACCTCGACACTGTCAGACACGCGACGTACATGGATGCAGTCACCCGGACACTCCTTCGCGGAGTCGGCGACATCACGCAGAAGCGTCAGGGGTACGGGCGTTGTCGCCCCCGGGGTCTGCAGAAGCTCGTCAGCCGGGCTCTTCACGTAGGCCAGCCCGTCGATGTCCAGTTCGAACACCTCGGGCGCGTACTGGGCGCAGATCCCGTCGCCGGTGCACAGGTCCTGGTCGATCCAGACCTCGAGCGCCTCGCCGTCGGCTCCGGCCTCGCCGGCTCCGGCCTCCTGCTGCACGGTCATTTCTCCTGCCGTTTCCTCCGTGGAGCCGCCCGAAGACGGGGAATCGGACCAGCTCTGACGGGTGTTGAACAGTTCGACCCTACCTCCGTCGGCTTCCCAATCATGTTGGGTGGGTATTCCACTGGCGTGAGGGAGAGCGCAAGGGTGAAGATCGGACACACCCCGACAGTCTTTTGATCTAGGGGTTTCAATCGACACCCACCCAGGTAGGGTCTGGAAGCGTCCAGCTCCCCTTGGAGGAGGTGAGGACCGTGGCAGCCCACGACGACGACATGAACCGCGGCATCCGCCCGGGACGAGGGTCCGACGACCCGTCCGGGCAGATTGCCTACCTTGAGCAGGAGATCGCCGTCCTGCGACGCAAGCTCGCCGACTCTCCGCGACACACGAGGATTCTCGAAGAGCGGATCGTCGAGCTGCAGACCAATCTGGCCGGCGTCTCCGCGCAGAACGAGCGGCTGGCCAACACCCTCCGAGAGGCCCGCGACCAGATCGTGGCACTCAAGGAGGAAGTCGACCGGCTAGCACAGCCGCCGGCCGGCTTCGGAGTCTTCCTCGCAGCGAACGAGGACGGCACCGCCGACATCTTCACCGGAGGCCGCAAACTCCGGGTGAACGTCAGCCCCGGCGTCGAGCTCGAAGAGCTCCGGCGCGGTCAGGAACTGATGCTCAACGAAGCTCTCAACGTGGTCGAGGCCATGGAGTACGAGAGCGTCGGCGACATCGTCACCCTCAAGGAGATCCTTGAGGACGGCGAGCGCGCCCTCGTACAGGGGCACACCGACGAGGAACGGGTGGTCCGGCTCGCCGAACCACTCCTGGACGTCATCATCCGTCCGGGCGACGCCCTCCTCCTCGAACCCCGCTCCGGCTACGTGTACGAGGTCGTCCCCAAGAGCGAGGTCGAAGAGCTCGTCCTCGAAGAGGTCCCCGACATCGGCTACGAGCAGATCGGCGGTCTGGGCGGCCAGATCGAGATGATCCGCGACGCGGTCGAGCTCCCCTACCTCTACCCCGACCTGTTCAAGGAGCACGAACTGCGCCCGCCCAAGGGCGTACTGCTGTACGGGCCCCCCGGATGCGGCAAGACGCTCATCGCCAAGGCCGTCGCCAACTCACTGGCCAAGAAGGTCGCGGAAGTGACCGGCCAGGCCACCGGCAAGAGCTTCTTCCTCAACATCAAGGGCCCCGAACTCCTCAACAAGTACGTGGGCGAGACCGAGCGGCAGATCCGCCTCGTCTTCCAGCGCGCCCGGGAGAAGGCCAGCGAGGGCACCCCCGTCATCGTCTTCTTCGACGAGATGGAATCCCTCTTCCGCACCCGCGGATCCGGTGTCAGCTCGGACGTGGAGAACACCATCGTCCCCCAGCTGCTCGCCGAGATCGACGGCGTGGAGGGCCTGCAGAACGTCGTGGTCATCGGCGCCTCCAACCGCGAGGACATGATCGACCCCGCCATCCTGCGCCCCGGCCGCCTCGACGTGAAGATCAAGATCGAGCGTCCGGACGCCGAAGCGGCCAAGGACATCTTCGCCAAGTACCTCACCGAGCGGCTCCCGCTGCACCCCGACGACGTCGGAGAGCACGGAGGCAGCAAGAGCACCACCGTCCAGAGCATGATCCAGACCGCCGTCGAGCACATGTACACCGAATCCGAGGAAAACCGCTTCCTCGAAGTCACGTACGCCAACGGCGACAAGGAAGTCCTGTACTTCAAGGACTTCAACTCCGGCGCCATGATCGAGAACATCGTCGGCCGCGCCAAGAAGATGGCGATCAAGGACTTCCTCGAACACACCCAGAAGGGCCTGCGGGTCTCCCACCTGCTCCAGGCCTGCGTGGACGAGTTCAAGGAGAACGAGGACCTGCCGAACACCACCAACCCGGACGACTGGGCCCGCATCTCCGGAAAGAAGGGCGAACGGATCGTTTACATCCGGACACTCATCACCGGAAAGCAGGGCGCGGACACCGGACGCTCCATCGACACGGTGGCGAACACCGGTCAGTACCTGTAAAAGGCAGGGTGGCTGCGGGTGCCCTCACCGGGTACCCGCAGCCAACTGTTTTCCAGGGCACAGCTGGAGCTGAGCAATGACGCAAATGATCTCCCCACCAGCGCAAAGGCGCTCTAGTCTCTTCGGTACCGCCGAGTCGCGCAGTGCGGGGACGGGCACCGCACACGCACCGGAGCGCCAGCGGTACTTGAGCGGCGTCCCCGACCGAGGACGCCGCCGGGCAAGGAGGGCCGCATGACCGTACGGCGAGTAATGGGCATCGAGACGGAGTACGGGATCTCCGTCCCCGGCCACCCCAACGCCAATGCCATGCTCACCTCGTCCCAGATCGTCAACGCCTACGCGGCGGCGATGCACCGGGCCCGGCGGGCCCGCTGGGACTTCGAGGAGGAGAACCCGCTGCGGGACGCGCGGGGCTTCGACCTCGCCCGCGAAACCGCCGACTCCAGTCAGCTCACCGACGAGGACATCGGCCTCGCCAACGTCATCCTCACCAACGGGGCGCGGCTGTACGTCGACCACGCGCACCCCGAGTACAGCTCCCCCGAAGTGACCAACCCGCTGGACGCCGTCCTGTGGGACAAGGCCGGCGAACGCATCATGGCGGAAGCCGCCGAGCGCGCCGCCCAGCTCCCCGGCGCCCAGCCGATCCACCTCTACAAGAACAACACCGACAACAAGGGCGCCTCCTACGGCACGCACGAGAACTACCTGATGAAGCGGGAGACCCCCTTCTCGGACATCGTGCGCCACCTCACGCCGTTCTTCGTCTCCCGCCAGGTCGTCACCGGAGCGGGCCGCGTCGGCATCGGTCAGGACGGACACGAACACGGCTTCCAGCTCAGCCAGCGCGCCGACTACTTCGAGGTCGAGGTGGGCCTCGAAACCACCCTCAAGCGCCCCATCATCAACACCCGCGACGAGCCGCACGCGGACGCCGAGAAATACCGCCGCCTGCACGTGATCATCGGCGACGCGAACCTCTCCGAGATCTCGACCTACCTCAAGCTCGGCACCACCGCCCTCGTCCTTTCCATGATCGAGGACGGCTTCATCGCCGTCGACCTCGCCGTCGACCAGCCGGTGCGCACCCTGCATCAGGTCTCGCACGACCCGACCCTCAAGCGCCTCGTCACCCTCCGCAGCGGTCGTACCCTCACCGCGGTCCAGCTCCAGATGGAGTACTTCGAACTGGCGCGCAAGTACGTCGAGGAGCGCTACGGGGCCGACGCGGACGAGCAGACCAAGGACGTGCTGACCCGCTGGGAGGACGTCCTCGGCCGGCTGGAGACCAACCCGATGAGCCTGGCGGGCGAGCTGGACTGGGTGGCCAAGCGGGAGCTCATGGAGGGCTACCGCCGCCGTGACAACCTCGACTGGGACGCCGCCCGGCTGCACCTGGTCGACCTCCAGTACGCCGACGTACGGGCCGACAAGGGCCTCTACAACCGTCTGGTGGCCCGCGGCCGGATCAAGCGGCTGCTGGACGAGACGGGCGTCGAGCGGGCCGAGACGAAGCCGCCGGAGGACACCCGGGCGTACTTCCGCGGTCGCTGTCTCGAGCAGTACGCCGACGACGTGGCGGCGGCCTCCTGGGACTCGGTCATCTTCGATCTGCCGGGCCGGGACTCGCTCCAGCGCGTTCCAACCCTGGAGCCGCTTCGCGGAACGCGTAATCACGTGAAAGCGCTTCTCGACCGTTGCCGCACGGCAGAAGACCTGGTCAAGGTCCTGTCGGGCAACTGAACCGACCGCCGGACCGATCCGGTCCGGCAGGGTGGAAATGCCGCGGTCCGGGAATCATCGAGGTGGTTCCCGGACGTTGTGGCAACTGGGGGGCCGATGTCGGACCCTGCTTGTAGGGTCTGATCAAGAACGTCGAAACCGAGCGGGGTGAGGGTTATGGCGACCAAGGACACCGGCGGCGGACAGCAGAAGGCGACGCGCGAGACCGAGCAGGTCGAGGAAGCGCCCGAGGCACAGGCATCGGAGGACCTCAAGGAGCGCCAGGAGAAGCTGAGCGACGATGTCGACTCGGTCCTGGACGAAATCGATGACGTACTTGAGGAGAACGCCGAGGATTTCGTGAGGTCCTTCGTGCAAAAAGGTGGAGAGTAAAGGCTGATTGGCTAGCTCACCTTCGAAGTGAAGGTTCGGGGGATGGTGGGCAGTCTGCCGGAGAAGCGGTGCTCGGGCTGCGAGAGGGTTCTCACTCTCGCTGCCTTTGCACGGGACAGGAACCGACTCGATGGCCTTCAGGTGCGATGCAAGGAGTGCGTGGCCGAATACGGCGCCGCGCACTACCGTCGCCGTCGCGAGGCCGATGGAAAAACAGTTCGAGAGAAGGTGGGCGTTCCGGCTGGGCACAAACTGTGCCGGACGTGCTGTGAGGTCAAGCCGCACAGTGAATGGCATCGCAATGCGTCGGCGTCGGATGGTCTGTCCACACGCTGCAAAGCATGTCGGGCTGTGCGTGCGAGGCAGGACCACCTGAAGCGCCACTACGGCATGACCGAAGCCGAGCGTGACGAGATGGTCGTCTCGCAAAAGGGGCTCTGCGTGATCTGCCTGAAAGCTCCGGCCGTTCATGTGGATCACTGCCATGAGACGGGTAGGGTCCGTGGCGTACTGTGCTTCAACTGCAATTCGGCCATCGGCAAGTTGGGAGATGATCCCGACGCAGTTCGTCGGGCTGCCGCCTACTTGGAGGGATCCTCGTGGAAGCCAACACTCGTAGCACCGGGCGTCTACCAGCTGCCTTCCTGACGCCTGGGTCGTCGTCCTTCATGGACTTCCTGTCCGACTACCAGCCGGAGATGCTCCCGGGCAGGCGGCAGTTGCCGCCCACTCAGGGAGTCGTCGAAGCCCCGCACGGCACGACCATCGTCGCCGTCTCCTTCGCGGGCGGCGTCGTGCTCGCCGGTGACCGACGGGCCACGATGGGGAACGTCATCGCGCAGCGGGACATCGAGAAGGTCTTCCCGGCGGACGAGTACTCGGCCGTCGGTATCGCCGGTACGGCAGGCCTTGCCGTCGAGATGGTGAAGCTGTTCCAACTGGAGCTGGAGCACTTCGAGAAGGTGGAGGGCACCACGCTCTCCCTGGAGGGCAAGGCGAACCGCCTCTCCACGATGATCCGTTCCAACCTCGGCATGGCCATGCAGGGCCTCGCCGTGGTCCCGCTCTTCGCCGGGTTCGACGTCGACCGCGACAGGGGCCGGATCTTCTCCTACGACGTGACGGGCGGCCGTTCCGAGGAGCACGGCTTCGCGGCCACCGGCTCCGGCTCGCTCTTCGCCCGCAGCGCCATGAAGAAGCTCTACCACAAGGACCTGACGGAAGATCAGGCCACGACGCTCGTCGTACAGGCCCTGTACGACGCGGCAGACGACGACTCGGCGACCGGTGGTCCCGATGTCGCCCGCCGGATCTACCCGATCGTCACTGTGATCACCGAGGACGGCTTCCGCCGGCTCACGGACCAGGAGTCCTCCGAGACCGCCGCCGCGATCATCGAGCGGCGGCTGGAACAGCCCGACGGTCCGCGCGCCGCGCTGCTCTGAGCGCGGCCCGCTTTTCGAGGTGATCCAGTGACTTCCACAGAAAGGGACGGATAGCCGGTGTCGACGCCGTTCTATGTATCACCCCAGCAGGCCATGGCCGACCGGGCGGAATACGCCCGCAAGGGCATCGCCCGTGGTCGCAGCCTCGTTGTGCTGCAGTTCGCCGACGGCATCGTGTTCGTCGGCGAGAACCCGTCCCGTGCGCTGCACAAGTTCAGCGAGATCTATGACCGGATCGGCTTCGCCGCCGCCGGCAAGTACAACGAGTACGAGAATCTCCGGATCGGCGGTGTGCGGTACGCCGACATGCGGGGTTACACCTACGACCGTGACGACGTGACCGCCCGTGGTCTCGCCAACGTGTACGCCCAGACGCTGGGCACGATCTTCTCGTCCGCGGCGGAGAAGCCGTACGAGGTGGAGCTGGTGGTCGCCGAGGTGGGGGAGACCCCCGAGGGCGACCAGATCTACCGGCTGCCGCACGACGGGTCGATCGTGGACGAGCACGGTTCGGTGGCGGTGGGTGGCAATGCCGAGACGATCAGTACGTATCTCGATCAGCGGCACGAGGACGGGATGTCGTTGGCCGAGGCGCTGAAGCTGGCGGTCCAGGCGTTGTCGCGTGACACGAACGGCAGCGAGCGGGAGATTCCGGCGGAGCGGCTGGAGGTCGCCGTGCTGGACCGGACGCGGCCGCAGCAGCGGAAGTTCAAGCGGATCGTGGGGCGGCAGCTCGGGCGGTTGCTGGAGGAGGGTGGGGCGTCCACCGCTGCGGAGGCGGAGGATCCTGACGACGAGGAGTGACCTCCTCGGTCCTCCGCGGACCACCTTGACTCCTGTGCGCCCTTGGCCTTCCCGGCCGGGGGCGCGCGGCATTTTGCCGCGGGGCGGCCCGGTGGGTGCTGGTCGCGTCGTTCCCCGCGCCCCTCCAGGGCAAAACGATTGCGCCGTTCCCCGCGCCCCTAAAAGCAACGGCGAAAAGACCGCGCCGTTCGCCGTTCCCCGCGCCCCTGAAATCAGTGGCTGGGGACTGCGTCGTTCCCCGCGTCCCTGAAAAGCAACGGCGAAAAGACTGCGCCGTTCCCCGCGCCCCTTAAGCGGGGGTCGGGCGGGCCGTGGAGCCTCGGATTATCAGGGTGACCGGGATGTCGTCGGGGGTGGGGGTGCGGGTGTCCAGGACCGCCAGGAGGGCTTGCATGCCTCGTTCGCCGAAGAGTTCGGCGTCCAGGCGGACGGTGGTCAGTTCGGGGTCGAGGGCGGTCGCGAGGGCCAGGTCGTCGAGCCCGGTGACGGAGAGGTCGTCGGGGATGCGCAGGCCGAGGCGGCGAGCCGCCTTGTAGGCGCCGGCGGCCAGTTTGTCGTCGTCGCAGACGAGGGCCGTGGGGCGCGGCCCGGGCGCGGAGAGCGCGGTCTCCGCGGCGGCCCGGGCGTCGTCGATGCTGATCGGCGCCGAGGCCGTGCGCAGTTCGGTGCCGGGGACGGCGGCCAGCCGCTCGGCGAGTTCGCGGGCGCGAATGTCGAACGTCCAGGACGGGATGTCCGCCGCGAGGTGCAGGAAGCGGCGGTGGCCAAGCGCCAGGAGGTGTTCCGCGACCTGCCGGACGCCGTCGCGGATGTCGAGGTTGACGGTCGCCGAGCCGGTGCTGCCCGCGGGGTCGCTGTCGAGCATGATCAGGGGGAGCTGGTCGCCGCGGATGGCGGTGAGGGCGTCGGCGGCCATGGAGGAGGCGATGACGCCGTCCAGGGCGGCCTGTGCGGAGGCGAAGGGGTTGCGGGCCGGGCCGATGCCTTCGGGGGAGGGGTAGAGCAGTACGCCGAATCCGTGGTGCGCGGCGACGCGGGCCGCGCCGGTGTACACGCCTGCGAAGAACTCGGTCGTGAGCGCGGGCACCACCAGGAGCACGGTGCGGGTGCTGCCCAGGCGGAGGTTGCGGGCTGCCAGGTTGGGCCGGTAGCCGAGGTCGCGGGCGGCTTCGCGGACGCGTTCGGCGGTGCGTTCGGAGACGCGTCCGCGCCACTTGTCGCCGAGCACGAGGGAGACGGCCGCCTGTGACACCCCGGCGGCCTGGGCGACGTCACGGCTCGTGGGGCGGGGGCTGCCTGCTGCCACCGTCGACCTGTCTTTCTGCTGGACTCGCGGACAGCGCACATGGTACGTATGACGGGCGACGTTATACGTAAAACCTCCGGCGTTCGCGACGGTTCGGACGGGACAGAGGGGCAGGACATGGCCGCGGGATACCTGGAGATCCTCCGGACGAGACATGCCGCACGGCTGCTCACGGGCACGCTGGTGGGCCGACTGCCGAACGCCGCGGGCGCCATCGCCGTCGTGCTCTTCGTGCGCGCCGAGGGGGGAAGCTACAGCCTGGCGGGGGCGCTCACCGCGGTCTACGGAGTGTCCAACGCGGTGGGGCAGCCGCTGCTGGGCCGGCTCGTGGACCTGCACGGGCAGCCGCGGATCCAACTGCCCGCCGCGCTCCTCTCCGCGTTCGGGGTGACCGTGTTCGCCTTCACGGGCCTGGAGTCGCTGCCGCTCGCGTACCTCCTCATGGTGGTCGCCGGATTCTTCACGCCGCCGCTGGAGGGCGGGCTGCGGGCGCTGTGGCCCTCGGTCCTCCCCAAGGAGGGGCAGGTGCACACGGCGTACGCGATGGACGCCGTGGCGCAGGAAGTCATGTTCACCGTCGGGCCGTTGCTGGTGACCCTGTGCGTGTCGCTGTGGTCCGCGCAGGCCGCGCTGGTCGTCATCAACGTCATCGGTGTCCTGGGTGCCCTCTCCGTAGTGGTGTCGGGGCCCTCGCGCGCGTGGCGTTCGGCGCCCAGGGAGGCGCACTGGCTCGGCGCGTTGCGCTCGCGCGGGCTCATCGCGCTGCTCGGCGCGTTCCTTTTTGTGGGTATGGCGCTGGGTTCCATCACGGTCGCGGGCGTGTCGTACGCGGACGACCACGGGGGAGACGCGACGTACGGCTGGCTGATGGCGGCGCTCGGGCTCGGTGCACTCGTGGGGGGCACGGTCTACGGGGCGCGGCAGTGGGGCGGCGCGCCGGAGCGGCGACTGCGGGTGCTCGTGGCGCTTCTGGCGCTGTGTTACCTGCCGCTGACGCTCATGCCGGGCGTGGTGGCGATGACGGGCCTCGTGGCGCTCGCGGGAGTCTTCCTGGCGCCCTGTATCGCCTGCGCGTTCATCATCGTCGACCGGCACGCGCCGCGGGGCACGGTCACCGAGGCGTTCTCCTGGCTGGTGACGACGTTCACGGTGGGGGCGTCGGTCGGGACGGGTCTGGCGGGACCGGTCGTCGAGTGGGGCGGAGCGGTGCGGGGCTTCGCCGTACCGGGGGTGGCGGGGGGTGCCGCGCTGTTGGTCCTGCTGGCCACGGGGCGGGTCCTCGCAGCTACGGGCGGCGGTGCGGTGGTGGAGGGAAGTTCGGAAATGATCGAAACGTAGGAGCCGAACCCCGTTTCAGCACAGGCCATCAGGCGTAATGTTCAGTCATGGACCGCCGCATTTTCGGGCTGGAGAACGAGTACGGCGTCACGTGTACGTTCAGGGGACAGCGGCGCCTGTCTCCCGACGAGGTGGCGCGGTACCTCTTCCGCCGTGTCGTGTCATGGGGCCGCAGCAGCAATGTCTTTCTGCGAAACGGTGCCCGCCTCTATCTAGACGTGGGATCGCATCCGGAATATGCCACTCCCGAATGCGACAACCTGACGGAACTCGTCACCCACGACAAGGCCGGCGAGCGCATTCTGGAAGGACTCCTGGTAGACGCGGAACGACGCCTGCACGAGGAAGGAATCGCGGGCGACGTCTACCTCTTCAAGAACAACACCGACTCGGCGGGCAATTCGTACGGCTGCCACGAGAACTATCTGGTGGCCCGTCACGGGGAGTTCTCCCGGCTCGCGGACATTCTCATTCCCTTCCTCGTCACGAGGCAGCTCCTCTGTGGTGCCGGAAAGGTGCTGCAGACCCCGCGGGGCGCGGTGTACTGCGTCAGTCAGCGGGCGGAGCACATCTGGGAGGGCGTCTCCTCGGCGACGACCCGGTCCCGGCCGATCATCAACACCAGGGACGAACCGCACGCGGACGCCGAGCGCTACCGCAGGCTGCACGTCATCGTCGGTGACTCGAACATGTCCGAGACGACCATGCTGCTCAAGGTCGGTGCCACCGACCTCGTGCTGCGCATGATCGAGGCGGGCACGGTGATGCGTGATCTGACCCTGGAGAACCCGATCCGGGCGATCCGCGAGGTCAGCCACGACATCACGGGCCGCCGCAAGGTGCGCCTGGCCAGCGGCCGGGAGGCCTCCGCGCTGGAGGTGCAGCGCGAGTACTACGAGAAGGCCGTGGACTTCGTGGAGCGCCGCGGTATCCGTACGGGCGTGGTGGACCAGGTGCTGGAGCTGTGGGGCCGCACGCTGGACTCGATCGAGTCCGAGGACCTGGACCGGATCGGTACCGAGATCGACTGGGTCATGAAGTACAAGCTCATCGAGCGGTATCGCGCCAAGCACAACATGACGATGTCGCATCCGCGCGTCGCCCAGATAGACCTCGCCTACCACGACATCCACCGTCGCCGGGGTCTCTACTACCTGCTGGAGAAGCGGGGGCAGGCCGCGAGGATCTGCAACGACCTGAAGATCTTCGAGGGCAAGTCCGTGCCGCCGCAGACCACTCGGGCCCGGCTGCGGGGCGACTTCATCCGGCGTGCGCAGGAGCAGCGCCGCGACTTCACCGTCGACTGGGTGCATCTGAAGCTCAACGACCAGGCGCAGCGCACGGTGTTGTGCAAGGACCCGTTCCGGTCCGTCGACGACCGGGTGGAGAAGCTGATCGCCGGGATGTAGGAACGGGACGGAGGAATTCGTCCGCACGGCAGGGGTCCCGCACCACGGGTGTGCGGGACCCCTGCCGCGTCCCTGGCCATGCCTTGAGCCCTCTCCTCGGCTACGTCCTCCGTATGTCCCGGCCGGTACGGTCGGTTCCGCCTGCCCCGGCCCGGTGATGTGAGGGCCTAGAGTGGCCGGACCCCATTCGAGCGACCTGAGGATCGATGTGCGACGCCGACTTGCTGCTCTCCTGATCGTGCCTGCCCTGGCGCTGACCGCGTCCGCCTGCGGAAGTGACGACGACAAGGGCGACAAGGACAAGGCCGATCCGTCGGCGTCGTCCTCCCCGTCCGCCGTCGCGGCGCCCAAGCCGGTGGACTCGGCGTCGCCGATGCCCGAGGTGAAGGGCGCCTTCGGCAAGAAGGCGACGATCCAGGTGCCGAAGGCCGACCCGAGCGACAAGTTCGTCGTGCACACGGTCTCCGAGGGTGACGGCTCGGTGGTGAAGAAGGACGACCTGGTGTCGATGAACTTCACCGGCAAGGTCTGGAAGAGCGGCAAGGACCTGGGTTCCTCGTACCAGGAGGGCGGGGCGCCGCAGTTGATCACGGCGGGTTCCGAGACGGTCATCCCGGCGTTCGCGCAGGCGCTGGTGGGCCAGAAGGAGGGCAGCCGCGTCCTGGTGGTCGCGCCGCCGGCCGCCGGATTCGGCAGCCAGGGCAACCAGCAGGCCGGAGTGTCGGGGACCGACACCCTGGTCTTCGCGCTGGACGTCGGCGATGTCGTCCCGAACAAGGTCGAGGGCAAGCAGGCCGCGATTCCGTCGGACCTGCCGCAGATCAAGGCCGACGACGAGGCGCCGGCCACGATCTCCGTGCCGAAGAACGACCCGCCGGCCAAGCTCGTCGACAAGGTCCTCATCGCGGGCAAGGGCGCCGAGGTGAAGAACGGCCAGTCGGTGACCATGCAGTACAGCGGCGCCGCCTGGAAGCTCAACGAGGGCAAGGCGAAGGCCAAGCTCTTCGACTCCTCCTGGAAGACCGGCCAGCCCTTCAGCACCGCCATCGGTCAGGGCCAGGTCATCGCGGGATGGGACAAGGGACTCGTCGGCAAGCACGTCGGCGACCGGGTCCTGCTGGTGATTCCGCCGGCCCAGGCGTACGGCGACGAGGCCAAGGGCGAGGAGCTGCCCGCCAAGTCCACCCTCGTGTTCGTGGTCGACATCCTGGCCGCGAGCTGAGGATGACAGACTGTCCGGGTTGTCCCACCGCAAACGAGCAGGAGCACTGACGTGAGCATCGAGAAGCCCGAGATCGACTTCCCGGGTGGCGAGCCCCCCAAGGATCTCGAAATCAAGGACATCTGGGAGGGTGACGGCCCGGTGGCCAAGGCGGGCGACACCGTCTCGGTCCACTACGTCGGTGTGGCCTTCTCCACCGGCGAGGAGTTCGACGCGTCCTGGAACCGCGGTACGCCGCTGCAGTTCAGGCTGGGCATCGGTCAGGTCATCGCGGGCTGGGACCAGGGCGTGCAGGGCATGAAGGTTGGCGGCCGTCGCCAGCTGACCATCCCCGCGCACCTCGCGTACGGCGACCAGGGCGCCGGCGCCCGTATCCAGCCCGGCGAGACGCTGATCTTCGTCTGCGACCTCGTCGGGGTCTGACGTCTCGTTCTTCCAAGGTTGTGTGATCGTCATCCGACCGGATTCGATCACTTGGGGTCCATGCCTGTCCGGGCATGGGCCCTCGGCTTTTGCCACGACACCCCGGGGCGGTACGGTCATCGGTCGGAAGCACCATAGGAAGGGCGTCCATGGCCATTGCCAAGGCAGAGCGGCTGATGAACCTGGCGCTGTGTCTGCTCGGGACGCGGCGACCGCTCAGCAAGCGCGAACTCCGTGAGTCCATCGAGGCCTATCTGGAGGCCGGCTCGGACGACTCCTTCAACCGGATGTTCGAGCGGGACAAGGACGATCTGCGCGAACTCGGCCTGGTCATCGAGACGGTGGAGAACCTGGACGGCGAGGTCGGCTACCTGGCCCGCCGCGACAGCAACCGGCTGCCGCCCATCACACTCGACGCCGAGGAGGCCGCCGCCCTCGGACTGGCCGCCAAGGTCTGGCAGCAGGCCCGGCTCGCGGGCGCGGCGAGCGGCGCCCTGCAGAAGCTGCGCGCCGCGGGTCTGCCCGAGGGAGTCGACCCGTACGAGCCCCATGGCGCGCTGGAGCCGCGCATCCCCGTGCACGAGGCGGCCTTCGAACCGCTGATGCTCGCCTGCCGCGACCGGCGTCCCGTCACCTTCGACTACCGCAAGGCGACCGCGGCCCGCCCAGGGCCCCGCCACGTGGAGCCCTGGGCCCTGGAGTGCTGGCGCGGCCACTGGTACCTGGCCGGCTGGGACCGCGACCGGGGGGCCGAGCGGGTCTTCCGGCTGTCCCGGATCACCGGCAAGGTCCGTACCCGCAGTGGCAGGTACACGGCCGAGGTGCCCGACGTCGTCACCGTGCGGGAGACCGTCGCGGGCTGGGCGGGGGACATCACCGACCGTTCCGCGCTGATCCGGCTGCGGACGGGCTCGGGATACCCGCTGCGCGCCAAAGCCGCCTCCGTACGGGAACTCGGTGACGGGTGGGACGAGTTGGAGGTTCCGTACGGGCACGGTCTGGACGCCTGGCTGGTGGAGTTCGGGCCCGACGTGGTGGTCCTGGAGCCGGCCGAGCTGCGGGCCGACGTCGTGGACCGGCTGCGCGCTGTGGCCAAGGGCTGAGGGGGACGTAGGAAAGTGGCAGGAAAACCGGCCAGGCCCACGAACGCGATCGACCAGACGCGGCGGATGCTGTCCCTGGTGACGTATCTGCGCGAGCGCCCCGGCGCCCGGATCGAGGACGTGGCACGGGCCTTCGGGATCACCGAGGACGAGCTGATCTCCGACCTCGACGTGCTGCCGCTGTGCGGGACCAGCTTCCGCGGCGGCGACCTGCTCGACATCGACACCGACGGCGACCGGATCTGGTGGCACAACCCGGACGACGTCGCGGAGCCGCTGCGCATCGCCGCCGACGAGGCGACCGCGCTTCTGGTGGCCGCACGCGCCGTGTCGACCCTGCCGGGCCTGCGCGAGGGCGACCGGCAGGCGCTGCTGCGGGCCACCGCGAAGGTGGAGGCCGCCTCCGGGGAGGCGGCGAGCGCCAGCTCCCGGCTGTCGGTCACCTTCGAGGCGGAGGGCGGGGTCTTCGCCGACGTCGACCGGGCCATCTCGGAGCGCCGCCGACTGTGGATCCGCTACTACTCGCCCTCGCGGGACGAGCTGAGCGAGCGCGAGATCGACCCGATCCGCCTGGTCAGCGTCGGGCACACCTACGTGGAGGCCTGGTGCCGCCGCTCGGAGGCCCGGCGCACCTTCCGGCTGGACCGGGTCGCCGAGATCAAGATCCTCGACGAGCCGTCCGCACCGCCCGAGATCGAACTGCGGGACCTCTCGGAGGGGCTGGTGCAGCCGGCCGCCGAGGACCCCGAAGTGGTCGTGGAGGTCGGCCCCGGCGGACGCTGGGTCGCCGAGTACTACCCCCACGACAGCGCCGAGGAACTGCCGGACGGCGGGCTGCGCATCACGCTGCGCACCCCGGACCCGGCCTCGCTGCGCCGCCTGGCCCTGCGCCTGGGCGGCGACGGCCGGATCGTCTCGCCGCCGGAGGTCGCCGACAGCGCCCGCCGGGCGGCCCGTGAGGCGCTCGCGGCCTACGACGGGCCACTGGACGCGTACGACGCCGTGAGCGGGCCGCACACCCTCCCCGGGGCGCCTCGCGACGGCCTCACGGACACTCCCCTCGTCGGTGACGGGGGAGTGCGGCGCCCGCAGGGCGGGCCGCACGGAGTTCATGACGAGCTGTACGGCAGGCAGGAGCAGGGGCTGTGAGCGGGTCGGCAATGTCTGGTACGAGTGAGATGTCGGTGGCGTCCGCGTTCTCCGGGATGACGAGAGTGGACCCCGTGGTGTTCAAGGCCGCGTGCCCGGACTGCCGGGGCGGCTTCGAGCTCGCCGCGAGCGCCCTGCGGCTGGTCGTGGGCGCCACACACCGGACCACCTTCTACTCCTTCACCTGCCCGCAGTGCCGCACGTCGGTGCGCAAGCCGGCCGGGGAGCGCATCGTCGAACTGCTCACCGGGGGCGGGGTGCGGGCCCTGCGTCTGCAGGGGACGGTCCGGGGGGCTTAGGGTCGAGCCATGTTCTGGCCGATGTTCGCGATCGCTGTGGGTTTCCTGGGAATCGCCGTGCTCGGCGTGCTCGCCGTCCGTGTCTTCCTGGAGGCGGAGCGTCTGGGCAGGCAGGTCGACGAATCCGCGCGCCGGATCAGCCGCGCGGCCGAGGACCTGGAGCACGCGTCGGTCGCGGTGGCCCGCTCCGCGGACACCCTCTGAGCCTTCCCGTCCCCCGCCTTTGAGCCGCTCCGACCTGTCAACTTCGCGGGGTCGGCAGGTACGCTGCAGGTCGCGGACCGGAAAGTGAGGCGCCGACCGCGAACCGGGAGTACGCACAGGGATTGCCTCGCGTTCACCCCTGAGCGTTACGATCGCTGCCAGCGCGACCTTCGGGCAGACGTCCGAGCGGTCGGGCAGCAACCCAACCACGCCGCCTCGGTGAGAAGGTAAAAGCTTATGTTCGGAAGGCTCGGCGCTCCCGAGATCATTCTCATCCTCGTCGTCGTCATCCTGCTGTTCGGCGCGAAGAAGCTTCCCGACATGGCCCGCTCCCTGGGCAAGTCCGCCCGCATCCTCAAGAGCGAGGCCAAGGCGATGAAGAGCGAGGGCAAGGACGACGCCGCCGCCCCGGCCGCGCCGCCCCAGGACGACCAGCAGCCGCACCGCACCATCCAGGCCGCGCCCGGTGACGTGACCAGCTCCCGCCCGGTCACGGAGCCGACGGACACGACCAAGCGCTGACCTAGGGGGCCGGTGACCGCCGGCCTGCCGCACGAGATGGGACCGTGGGTTGCTCAAGTCCGCCCGCAAGAAGGAAGAGAAGGATCCGGAGGGGCGGATGCCCCTCGCGGAACACCTTCGTGAGCTCCGCAACCGGCTCGCGAAGGCGATGCTGGCCATCGTCCTCGTCACGGTCGTCGCCGCCTTCTTCTACAACGACATCATCAACTTCTTCACGGAGCCGATCCTCAAGGAGGTCGGCTGCGACAAGACCTTCCAGCAGCTCGCGAAGTCGTCGTCCGACGAGCCCTGCGCGCAGATCACGATCAACGGTCTGCTGACGCCCTTCACGCTGGCCCTGAAGGTCTCGCTGATGGCCGGTGTCGTGCTGGCCTCGCCGGTCTGGCTCTACCAGCTGTGGGCGTTCGTCGCGCCGGGCCTGCACCGCAACGAGAAGAAGTACGCGTACGCGTTCGTCGCGTCGGGTGTCCCGCTCTTCCTCGGCGGAGCCTTCTTCGCCTACAAGGTGCTTCCCACCACCGCGAAGGTCCTGATCGAGTTCACGCCGTTCGGCGTCGACAACCTGCTGCCGCTGGACGACCTGCTCGACCTCGTGACCCGCATGGTCGTCGTCTTCGGCCTCTCCTTCGAGCTCCCGCTGCTCCTGGTGATGCTCAACATGTCCGGAGTGATCACCGGCAGGCGCATGGCCGGCTGGTGGCGCGGCATGATCATGGGCATCACCGTCTTCGCCGCCGTCGCCACGCCCAGCACGGACCCGCTGACGATGCTGGCGCTCGCGGGACCCATCTGGATCCTGTACTTCGCCGCCACCGCCTTCTCCCTGCTGAACGACCGCCGCAGGGCCCGTCGCGAGGCCGAGGGCCCGGACGACGACGAGGCCTCCGAGCTCGACCTCACCCCCGAGGACATCGGCGAGATCGAACCCGTGACGGCCCGCCGCGCGGTGCCCGCTCAGACGGACGGCGAGCGGGAGCGGATCAACGGCTACGACGACGTGACCTGAGGCCGTGACCCGGGTGCTCCGATCGGATAATGATCGTCCTGTTGTCAGTGGTGGCCGGTAGTCTCGAAAGCACGATGACAGACGACCTCTCACCGGCCGAGCGGTACGCGGCAGCACGGAAGCGCGCTGTCGAGCAGGCCACCGCGCTCGCGGGCTTCCGCGAGATGTACGACTTCGGCCTCGACCCCTTCCAGATCGAGGCCTGCAAAGCTCTTGAAGGGGGCAAAGGAGTCCTGGTGGCCGCGCCCACCGGCTCGGGCAAGACGATCGTGGGCGAGTTCGCCGTCCATCTGGCCCTCCAGCAGGGCAAGAAGTGCTTCTACACGACACCCATCAAGGCCCTGTCGAACCAGAAGTACGCGGACCTGTCCCGCCGTTACGGCGCGGACAAGGTGGGCCTCCTCACCGGCGACAACAGCGTCAACAGCGACGCCCCGGTGGTCGTGATGACCACCGAGGTCCTGCGCAACATGCTGTATGCGGGCTCGCAGACCCTCCGCGGCCTCGGGTACGTCGTCATGGACGAGGTGCACTACCTCTCGGACCGCTTCCGCGGCGCCGTCTGGGAGGAAGTGATCATCCACCTCCCCGAGTCGGTCACACTGGTGTCGCTGTCGGCGACCGTGTCGAACGCGGAGGAGTTCGGGGACTGGCTCGACACCGTGCGCGGCGACACCGAGGTGATCGTCTCCGAGCACCGGCCCGTCCCGCTGTTCCAGCACGTCCTCGGTGGCCGGCGGATGTACGACCTCTTCGAGGAGGGCGAGGGCCATAAGAAGGCCGTCAATCCCGACCTCACGCGCCTGGCGCGCATGGAGGCGAGCCGTCCCTCGTACCAGGACCGCAAGCGGGGCCGCGCGATGCGCGACGCCGACCGGGAGCGCGAGCGCAGGAACCGGTCGCGGGTGTGGACGCCGGGCCGGCCCGAGGTCATCGAGCGGCTCGACTCCGAGGGGCTGCTGCCCGCCATCACGTTCATCTTCAGCCGCGCGGCCTGCGAGGCGGCCGTCCAGCAGTGCCTGTACGCGGGCCTGCGGCTGAACGACGAGGACGCCCGGGAACGGGTCCGTGCCCTCGTCGAGGAGCGCACCGCGTCCATCCCGGACGAGGACCTGCACGTCCTCGGCTACTACGAGTGGCTGGAGGGACTTGAGCGCGGCATCGCGGCCCACCACGCGGGCATGCTGCCGACGTTCAAGGAGGTCGTCGAGGAACTGTTCGTACGCGGCCTGGTGAAGGCCGTGTTCGCCACCGAGACCCTCGCGCTCGGCATCAACATGCCCGCCCGTTCGGTGGTCCTGGAAAAGCTCGTCAAGTGGAACGGCGAGCAGCACGCGGACATCACCCCCGGCGAGTACACCCAGCTCACCGGGCGGGCCGGCCGCCGTGGCATCGATGTCGAGGGCCACGCCGTGGTGCTGTGGCAGCGCGGTATGAACCCCGACCACCTCGCGGGACTCGCCGGCACGCGCACGTACCCGCTGCGCTCCAGCTTCAAGCCCTCGTACAACATGGCGGTCAACCTCGTCGAGCAGTTCGGGCGGCACCGCTCGCGTGAGCTGCTGGAGACGTCCTTCGCGCAGTTCCAGGCCGACAAGTCGGTCGTCGGGATCTCCCGGCAGGTGCAGCGCAACGAAGAGGGGCTCGAGGGCTACAAGGAGTCGATGACCTGCCACCTCGGCGCCTTCGACGAGTACGCGCGCCTGCGGCGCGAGCTGAAGGACCGGGAGACCGAGCTGGCCAAGCAGGGCGCCTCCCAGCGGCGCGCCGAGGCGGCCGTCGCGCTGGAGAGGCTCAAGCCGGGCGACATCATCCACGTGCCGACCGGCAAGTTCGCCGGGCTCGCGCTGGTCCTCGACCCCGGGCTGCCCGCGGGACGGTCCAACGGCCACCGCGGCTTCGAGCAGCACGACGGGCCCCGCCCGCTGGTGCTCACCGCCGAGCGGCAGGTCAAGCGGCTCGCGTCGATGGACTTCCCGGTGCCCGTGGAGGCCCTGGAGCGGATGCGCATCCCGAAGTCGTTCAACGCGCGCTCGCCGCAGTCGCGCCGCGACCTGGCCTCCGCGCTGCGGACCAAGGCCGGGCACATCGTGCCCGACCGGCACCGCAAGAGGCGCGCCGAGGCCGCCGACGACCGCGAGATCGCCCGTCTGCGGACCGCCATCCGGGCCCACCCCTGCCACGGGTGCAGCGACCGCGAGGACCACGCCCGCTGGGCCGAGCGCTACCACCGGCTGCGGCGCGACACCGCCCAGCTGGAACAGCGCATCGAGGGCCGGACGAACACCATCGCCCGCACCTTCGACCGCATCGTGGCGCTGCTGACCGAGATGGACTATCTGCGGGGCGACGAGGTCACCGAGCACGGCAAGCGCCTCGCCCGGTTGTACGGCGAGATGGACCTGCTCTCCAGCGAATGCCTGCGCGAGGGGGTGTGGGAGGGCCTCGGACCGGCCGAACTGGCCGCGTGCGTCTCGGCGTTGGTGTACGAGTCCCGGGTCGGCGACGACGCGATGGCGCCCAAGCTGCCGTCCGGCAGGGCGAAGGCCGCGCTGGGCGAGATGGTCCGCATCTGGGGCCGCCTCGACGCCCTGGAGGAGGACTTCCACATCACCCAGACCGAGGGCGTGGGGCAGCGCGAGCCGGACCTGGGCTTCGCCTGGGCGGCGCACGAGTGGGCGTCGGGCAAGGGCCTGGACGAGGTGCTGCGCGAGGCGGAGATGCCCGCCGGTGACTTCGTGCGCTGGTGCAAGCAGGTCATCGACGTGCTCGGCCAGATCTCGGCGGCGGCGCCGACGTCGACCGTGGCGAGTTCGACGGTCGCGAAGAACGCCCGCAAGGCGGTCGATCAGCTGCTGCGCGGAGTGGTGGCGTACTCGTCGGTGGGCTGACGCGCCACGGGCGCCCGGTCCGCACCTGTCCCACTCCGTCCCGTACGACGTAACGGCACGAAAGCCCCCATCACCCCTTCTGATGAGGGGCTTTCGTATGCCCGTACGCCGTAACGCTGGGTGTTCGTGCGGATGCGTGGCGTGTAAATGGAGCAGAGCGTACTCCTGTTGCGGGGGCGATTTCAGGTGGTTGCTGAATATGACACAGCGATGATCCGGTCGGACTAAGCTCGCCCGCAGCGCACCGAGTTGAGATGAATTCGTGCGCTTGTTCCCCCAAGTTCTGTAGATCCAGATACCTCCCCCCGACTTCAGTCGACTTGTCTCAGAGGGCATACATGGTGAGTGTTCAATTGCCTCCCGGTGGCCGTGACGTTCCCTACGCGCGCGTGCTGTTGCTGCCGGCCATAGTGATGGCCGTCGCGACCGGCACCGCCGTCGCCCTGGTGACGCAGCCGGCTCGCGCGGCCGTCGGCTGGTGCGGAGCCGTCGCGACCCTGCTCGTGATCGCCACCGTCGCGGAAGCGGTCCGGCGCGGCCGGGTCATCCGCGCGGTACGGGCCGAACTCGCCCGCCGCACCGAATCCATGGAACGACGCGTCTCCCTGCACGACGCCGAGATCGACCATCTCCGCGAACACCTGCTGCCCACCGTGCTCAAGGCGATGCGCGGCGGCCGGTCGCCCCACGAGACGGTCCGGCGGCTCATCGACAACGACCCCGCCCAGCGGAACATCCCCCGCTCCCAGCGCGCGCTCCTGATCGAACTGCTGCAGATCATCGACAACGAGGAACTGCAGCGCGAGGCCGCGCAGCGCTCCTTCGTCAACATCGCCCGCCGCGTGCAGGCGATCGTCCACCAGCAGAACGTGGAACTCCGCGAGATGGAGGAGGACCACGGGCGCAACCCCGAGGTCTTCGACGACCTGCTGCGCATCGACCACGGCACCGCGCTGATCGGCCGCCTCGCCGACTCCATCGCGGTGCTCGGCGGCGGACGCCCCGGCCGCCAGTGGCCCGCCCCGGTCCCGCTGTACAGCGTGCTGCGCGGTGCCATGTCCCGCATCCTGGAGTACCGGCGCATCGAGCTGCACTCCATCGCCAAGGTGAGCGTCGACGGCATCCACGTCGAGCCGGTCATCCACGCCGCCGCCGAACTCCTCGACAACGCCACGCGCTACTCGCCGCCGCACACGAAGGTCCACGTCACCGCCGTAGAGGTGCAGACCGGCGTGGCCATCGAGATCGAGGACGCCGGCGTCAGCCTCAGCGAGGAGGCCCGCATCCGGGCCGAGGCGATGCTCGCGCAGGCGGCGAAGGGCCCCGACCTCAACCAGCTCGGTGAGGACCCCCGGCTCGGCCTCGCCGTCGTCGGCCGCCTCATGGACATGTACGACATGCAGGTCTCCCTGCGGCAGTCCGCGTACGGCGGCGTCCGCGCGGTCCTCGTCGTACCGCGCAAGCTCCTCACCGAGGACAACGCCCCCGCTCTCGCCCACGGCATCGGAGCGGCGGCCGTACCCAAGGTCGACTTCGACGGCGTGGAGGGCCCCCAGCGCATCGAGAAGAAGCGCCGCCCCACCACCGGACCCCGCACCTCCCGGCCGGACGACATGGAGGACGACGTCCCCGAGGTCACCGAGTGGACGGCCAACGGGCTGCCGCAGCGCCGCAGCCGGGTCACGGTCCCCTACAGCCAGCGGGTGAAGGAGGCCAGGGCCGCCGCGGCGGAGGCCGAGGCCGCGCGCAAGGAGGGCCGCCCCGTCATCGACTGGACCCGGTCGTCCACCCAGGTGCCCAAGAAGAAGAAGAAGGAAGAGAAGGAACCCGGGCTGTGGGTCGAGGCGTTCATGGCCGGCCTCAAAGGCGACGGCGACCAGCAGCAGACGCCCGGAGCGACGAACAGTCCGGCCCGCACCGAGGCCGACGACGAGGGGGACCTCACGTGATCCAGCAGCGCGCCAATTTCGACTGGATGCTCAAGGAGCTGTCCGACGGGGTGTACGGCACCCGGCAGGTGGTCGTCCTCTCCGCCGACGGTCTGCGCATCGCCCGGTACGGCGGCGACCCCGACGCCGCCGACCGCATCGCCGCGGCCTGCGCCGGACTCCAGAGCCTCGCCGGGGCCGTCGCCACCGAGATCCCCGACACCGACGGCAAGATGCGCATGGTCATCATCGAGATGGAGGGCGGCTACTTCTACATGATGGCCGCGGGCCCCAACGCCTATCTCGCGGTCCTGGCCGAGGCCCACGTAGACGCCGGACTCATGAGCGCCCGGATGCGTGACCTCGTCGTCCGGATCGGAGCGCACCTCACGAGTCCGCCCCGGCGCAACGGGCAGACCGTATGAGTCCTCCCCAACGACGCCGGCGCCAGCCCAAGGCTGCGCCCGAACGGAAACCCGCGCCCCCGCCGCCCGGCCCCGGCGGCCTGCCGGGGCCGGGCGGGCAGAGCAGGCCACGCGAGCCGGAGCGGCTGTACGTCGTCACCGGCCAGGTCGAGGGGGGCGACCGCGCCGAACTGGACCTGGTGACCTTAGTCGTGGCGTGCGCCGATGCCCCGCCCACCGCCCAGCCGGAACAGTCGGCGCTGCTCCGGCTCTGCCAGGCCCCCATGTCCGTGGCCGAGGTCTCGGCCTATCTCAATCTGCCGTTCAGCGTGGTGACCGTCCTGCTGACCGAGTTGCTGACGGCTGACCTGGTACAGGCGCGCGCTCCGATCGTCCGCGCGGAGCTGCCCGACCGATCCCTTCTCGAAGCGGTGATGCATGGACTTCAAAAGCTCTGACACCGTCCCTGGGCCCCGCACCGAGGACCATCTCCCGCACACGGCGACCGCCGCGGTGAAGATCGTGATCGTGGGCGGCTTCGGGGTCGGCAAGACGACGATGGTCGGTTCCGTCAGCGAGATCAGGCCGCTGACCACCGAAGAGACCATGACGCAGGCCGGTATCGGGGTCGACGACAACTACGGCTCCGACACGAAGACGGCCACCACCGTCGCGATGGACTTCGGCCGGATCAGCATCACCGAACAGCTGGTGCTGTACCTGTTCGGCACCCCCGGTCAGGAGCGCTTCTGGTTCCTGTGGAACGGGCTGTTCGAGGGCGCCCTGGGCGCGGTCGTCCTGGTCGACACCCGGCGCCTGGAGGTCAGCTTCGACGTCATCGGACGCCTGGAGGAACGCGGCGTGCCGTTCGTCGTCGCCGTCAACGACTTCCCGGACGGCCCCCGTTACCCCATCGAGGACCTGCGGGCCGCGCTCGACCTGTCCGAGGAGATCCCCATGATGACGTGCGACGCGCGCCGGCGGGCTTCCAGCCGCGATGTCCTGATGACGCTGATGCGCTTCCTGCACTCCATCGCCATGGCCTCGGCGTGAGCGCCCCGCGCATGCGCTGTCCCCACATCCGGTAAGCCGGAACACCCCATCCCCGAAAGCGATCACCGTGACGCCTGAATCCCACTCCCTCACCGATACGGCCGATCCCATGTCCGGTCCGCCGCCTGGCTGCCCGGCCCACGGCACGGGCCCCGGCGGACTGCGCCGGCTGTACGGACCCGACGCCCAGGATCTGGCCGCCCTGTACGAGAAGTTGCGCGCGGAGCACGGCGCCGTCGCGCCCGTGCTGCTCCACAACGACGTGCCCATGTGGCTGGTGCTCGGACACGGCGAGAACCTGCACATGATCAGCAACCCCTCGGTCTACACCCGCGACAGCCGTATCTGGACCCCCCTCCTGGACGGCACGGCCGGCCCCGACCACCCGCTGATGCCGCTCATCACCTGGCAGCCGATCTGCTCCCACGCCGAGGGCGACGAACACCA
Organism: Streptomyces ortus; assembly: GCF_026341275.1. Taxonomy (NCBI): domain Bacteria; kingdom Bacillati; phylum Actinomycetota; class Actinomycetes; order Kitasatosporales; family Streptomycetaceae; genus Streptomyces; species Streptomyces ortus. Next base: position 695,832 of record NZ_JAIFZO010000002.1, on the reverse strand, counting down.
GCGGCTGCGCGGCTCGGTGATGGGCGCCATGTCGACCATCAACTCCCGCGACCTGCGCCGCCACATCAACCACTGGACCCAGGAGCTGGTCAACCACTTCTGCCACCGCGGCACCGCCGACCTGGTCTCCCAGTTCGCCGAGCACCTGCCGATGGCCGTGCTGTGCGAAATCCTCGGCATGCCCGAGGAGTACGACGACCGGATGGTGCAGGCCACCCGCGACCTCCTCAAGGGCACCGAGACCGCGATCGCCAGCAACGAGTACGTCATGAGCGTGCTGATGCGGCTCACCGTCCGCCGCCGGGCCGAGCCCGCCGAGGACTTCACCAGCCACCTCATCAACCACCCGGCCGGACTCACCGACGAGGAGGTGGGCCAGCACCTGCGGGTGGTCCTCCTCGCCGCGTACGAGGCCACGGCGAACCTCCTGGCCAACGTGTTGCGCGTGGTGCTCACCGACCCGGGTTTCCGCGCCCAGCTCAACGGCGGCCAGATGACGGTGCCGCAGGCGGTGGAGCAGTCCCTCTGGAACGAGCCGCCGTTCAGCAACGTCCTCGGCTACTTCGCCAAGCAGGACACGGAGCTGGGCGGGCAGCGCATCCGCAAGGGCGACGGGCTGCTCCTCGGGATGGCGGCGGGCAACGTAGACCCGCACGTGCGCCCGGACCTCAAGGCGAACATGATGGGCAACCGCTCGCACCTCGCCTTCGGCGGCGGCCCGCACGAATGCCCCGGCCAGGACATCGGCCGTGCCATCGCGGACGTCGGCGTCGACGCGCTCCTCAAGCGGCTGCCGGACGTCCAGCTCTCCGTGGACGAGGACGACCTGACGTGGACCGCCTCGATCTCCTCGCGGCATCTGGCGGAACTGCCGGTCCGGTTCGCCCCGGCCTCACCGCAGGACGTCATGGAGCGGCCCGGCGTCAGCGAGGTGCCCCGCCCGCGCCCCGACTGGGACCTCGCCGACCCGTCCCTGGAGGCCGCTCCGGTGCCGCGTCCCACGATCGACCTGCCGGAGCCCCCGGCCGCGGACCCGCCGGCCGAACCCGGACAGCGGCTCGGCGCCTGGCAGCGCTTCGTGCGCTGGTGGCGCGGTTACTGAGCCGCGCTGTCCCCACGTCACCCGGGCTGTCCGTCACCGGCCCAGTCGTCGTGCGCGGACCAGGCCCGGAGGGTCCGCGCGCTGCGGAACGCATGGCGGTGCCCCGTGACCGGATCGGTGAACTCCAGCACCCGCGCCAGCAGTTGGAGCGGGCGCCGGAAGTCACCGGCCGGCACGGGGCCGGTGACCACCGGATACAGCGGGTCGCCGAGGATCGGCACACCCAGCGCGTTCATGTGAACCCGCAGCTGATGGGTCTGGCCGGTGTGCGGCAGCAGCCGGTAGCGGGCCCGGTCGCCCTGATGTTCCAGCAGTTCGACCCGGGTCTCGGCGTTCGGCTCGCCCGGCACCTCCTGGGCGGCGAGCACCCCCCGCTCCTTGCGGATCCGGCTGCGGACCGTGACGGGCAGGTCCAGCGCCGGTGCGTACGCGGCCACCGCCTCGTACTCCTTGCGTACGAGCCGGTCGCGGAACAGTGACTGGTACGCGCCCCGTTCCTCGGGCCGCACCGTGAAGAGGACGAGCCCGGCGGTGAGCCGGTCGAGCCGGTGCGCGGCGCCCAGCGCGGGCAGTCCCAGGTCCCGCCTCAGCCGTGCGAGCACCGTCTCGGTGACATGGCTGCCCCGGGGCGTCGTGGCGATGAAGTGCGGTTTGTCGGCGACCACGATGTGCTCGTCGCGGTGGACGACCTCGACGGGGAACGGCACCCGCTCCTCGTCGGGCAGGTCCCGGTGGAACCAGACGAACATCCCCGGCACGTACGCCGTGTCCGCCGTCACCGGCCGCCCGTCCGCGTCCACGATCTCGCCGGCGGCGAGCATCCGGTCGACCACCGCGGCCCGTGGTGCGAGCCGCTCCGCCAGATGCTCCCGTACGGTGCTCCAGGCCCCGTCGGCCGGCAGCCGTACCCGCACCGGATCCACCCCTTCGCGCTGCGGCAGGGGAGAGGGCGGGATCCTGGGTCTGCGTCTCACCTGGTCAGCGTACGCAGGGCGGCCGTCCCGAGGGCGCCAGGTCGCGGGGCCAAGCCCGGCCTTCGAGGGGCGCGGGGAACTGCGCGACCAGCGACAGCTGGCCCGCAGACGCAGAACCGCCCCCGGAGGGACCCCCGCATTCAGGAGGCGGCCGGCGGCGCACCCTCCTGCTCGGCCTCCACCTGCGCGTTCCAGTCGCGCTTCGCGGCCTGCCACCCGTCCTCGTTGTGCCCCAGCCGCCAGTAACCGGAGATGGAGATGTCCTCGCGCGGAATCTCCCGCTCGACGCGCAGCAGCCGCCGCAGCTCCTTCACGAAGCCCGCCTCGCCGTGCACGAACGCGTGCACCCGGCCCGCCGGGAACTCCAGTGCCCGGACGGCCGCCACCAGGGCCTCGCCGACCGGCCGGTCACCGCGGTGCAGCCAGACGACCTCGACGGCGGAGTCGAACTTCTGCTCCTCCTCCGGCCCCGAGACCTCCACGAAGGCACGCACCCGCGCGCCGTGGGGCATGCCCTCCAGCGAGGCGGCGATGGCGGGCAGCGCGCTCTCGTCGCCGGCCAGCAGATGCCAGTCGGCCCCGGTGTCGGGGGCGTACGCCCCGCCCGGTCCGAGGAAGCGCACCAGCTCGCCCGCCCGGACGCGGGCCGCCCAGGGCCCGGCGAGGCCCTCGTCGCCGTGGATCACGAAGTCGAGGGTCAGTTCACGCTGCACGGGGTCCCAGGCGCGCACGGTGTACGTGCGCGTGACGGGCCACTGCTCACGCGGGAACTCCTCACGGATCCGCGCCATGTCGAAGGGCTCCGGATACGTCACGCCCTCGGCGCCGAACAGGAGCTTCACGTAATGGTCGGTGCTGGTGCCCGCGGTGAAGTCGGCGAGCCCCTCGCCCCCGAGGACCACCCGCTGCATGTGCGGGGTCAGCCGCTCCGTGCGGACGACTCGCGCGGAGTGCGGCCTGGGAGCCTTGCGTGCCGGACGCTCTGCCATAACGGCCTCCTGGATAAGTTCGCTAAGGCTTACCTAAGTTAGCACCTCTCGCGGTGTCGCACCCCTGTGACGCGCCTCAGTTGAACAGGGGACGGTGGTGCGGCCCCAGGTGTCCAGTGTCCCCCTCAGGACTCCAGAGTCGACAGCAGACGCGTCAGCGAACCGCCGAGACCCCAGCGCGCCGCCAGCGCGTCGAGGGCCGCCGGATCGCGCGGCGCGCGGGGCACCGCCGTGTCCACCTCCGGCAGAGGCACGTCACCGGCCACCTTGACGACCTTCGGCGCGACCGACACGTACGGCCGTGACTCGTCCAGGCGCTTGCGCTGCGACGGAGTCAGCTTGGCCTTCGGGTCGTCCACCGCCGCCATGATCCCGGCCAGATCCCCGAACTCGGCCAGCAGCTTGGCGGCCGTCTTCTCACCGATGCCCGGCACGCCCGGCAGCCCGTCGCTGGGGTCGCCGCGCAGCAGCGCGAGATCCGCGTACCCCGGTCCGTCCACGCCGTATCTCTCGCGCAGCCAGGACTCGTCCGTGAGCTGCAGGGAACCGACGCCCTTGAGCGGGTACAGCACGCGCACGCCCCGCTTGTCGTCCACCAGTTGGTACAGGTCGCGGTCGCCGGTGACGATGTCGACCGGGCCCGTGGCACGGCCGGCGAACGTGCCGATCACGTCGTCCGCCTCGTACCCCTCGACTCCCACGCGCGCGATGCCCAGCGCGTCCAGGATCTCCTCGATGACCGGCACCTGCGGCGAGAGGGTGTCGGGCACCTCCTCCTCGTCCGGCCCCGTCCCGGTCTCCTGGGCCACCCGGTGCGCCTTGTAGGAGGGGATCAGGTCCACCCGCCACTGCGGGCGCCAGTCCGCGTCCATACAGGCCACCAGGTCGTCCGGCCGGTGGTCCTTCACCAGCCGGTCGATGAACTCAAGAAGTCCGCGCACCGCGTTCACCGGAGTGCCGTCCGGGGCCTTGACGGATTCCGGCACGCCGAAATAGGCGCGAAAGTACAGGGAGGCGGTGTCGAGGAGCATGGTTCGCCGGGGCTGCTGCGTCTGCTGCGTCACGCCTCGCATCATGCCGTACGCCACTGACAGTCACGGTCCGGCGCGGACGGTGCCCGAAAGGGCCCGCGTGGCCGGGCGGGCGCGAACGGGTTCCGCAACCGTCCGGAAGTAAACAAACTGTGAACTGGGCCACGGTCATGTTTGCGCCAACCGAGTCGGGGCAGGGGCCGGTGCGGAGCGAACCCGGTCACATTTTCAACCACAGCTGAACATGTGCGCGCCGGATGAGCGGGCGGACCCCGCGTCGCTCCACGGCCCGCAGGCGGGGGAGGCGGGCCGTCCTCGTTCGACCGGAGAGGTACTTGTGTCATCCAGGCTGCAGGCGGAACAGCTCTACAAAGTGTTCGGCAGACGACCAGGCGAGGCCGTCGAGCGACTGCGAGGGGGAGCCGACCGCGAGGAACTGCGCGCCGACGGCATCACCGCCGCGGTGATCGACGCCTCCTTCACGGTGGAGCCCGGCGAGATCTTCGTCGTGATGGGACTCTCCGGATCCGGCAAGTCCACGCTGCTGCGCATGCTCAACGGGCTGCTGGAGCCGACCGGGGGCCGTGTGGTCTTCGACGGACAGGACCTGACCGCGCTGAACGACCGTGAGATGCGTGAGGTCCGCTCCCGCAAGGTGAGCATGGTCTTCCAGCACTTCGCGCTCTTCCCGCACCGCAGCGTCCTGGAGAACGCCGCGTACGGCCTTGAGGTGCAGGGCGTGCCGCGCGCCGAACGCCACGAGCGCGCCAACAAGGCCCTGGTACTGGCCGGTCTGGCCGGCTGGGAGAAGTCCTGGCCCGACGAACTGTCCGGCGGTATGCAGCAGCGTGTGGGCCTCGCCCGGGCGCTCGCCACCGACGCCGACCTGCTCCTGATGGACGAGTCGTTCAGCGCGCTCGACCCGCTGATCCGCCGCGACATGCAGGACCAGCTGATCGAACTGCAGAAGAAGCTCAAGAAGACCATCGTGTTCATCACCCACGACCTCAACGAGGCGATGCGCCTCGGCGACCGCATCGCGGTCATGCGGGACGGCCGGATCGTGCAGATAGGCACCGCCGAGGACATCCTGGTGCGCCCCGCCAACGACTACGTGGCCTCCTTCACCCAGGACGTCGACCGCTCCCGGGTCCTCACCGCGGCCTCCGTCATGGACACGGAGCTGCGCGGCGACGAGGCGGACTGCGGCTGCGAGACCGCGCGGCCCGACACCTCGTTCGGCGAACTGTGCGCCGTCAGCGCGCGGCTGACGCACGCCGTCGCCGTCGTCGACAAGAAGGGCAAGCTGGTCGGAGTCGTGCCACGGCGGCGGCTCGTCGGCTTCCTCGGTGACGAACAGGGCGAACCCGCGCCCTGCGACACTCCCCGCGGCAAGACCCTCGGGGCGGTGAAGACCGATGCCTAGAGTCCCCTTCGGCGACTGGGTCAACGACGCGGTCGACTGGCTGCTGAACCACATGGCGTGGCTCTTCGACTTCTTCAAGACCGTCTTCCTCGGCGCCTACGACGGCATCAACGCCGTCCTCCAGGCCCCCGAACCGCTCCTCCTCGCGGGCATCTTCGCGGTCATCGCGTTCTGGCTGCGCGGCACCTCGGCAGGCCTCCTCACCTTCGTGGGATTCGCGTTCATCGACTCCCTCGAACTGTGGGAGAACGCGATGGTGACGCTGTCGCTCGTCCTGGTGGCGACGATCATCGCGCTCGTCATATCCGTGCCCGTCGGCATCTGGGCGGCCCGCTCGGACCGGGTCAGCAGCATCGTGCGGCCCGTGCTCGACTTCATGCAGACGCTGCCGGCGATGATCTACCTGATCCCGGCGATCCTGTTCTTCGGCACCGGCGCCCCGGCGGGCATCGTGGCCACCCTGATCTTCGCGCTGGCACCCGGCGTCCGGATGACCGAACTGGGCATCCGGCAGGTCGACAAGGAACTGGTCGAGGCCGCCGACGCGTTCGGCACCACCCCCGGCAACATCCTGCTGCGCGTCCAGCTGCCGCTGGCCCTGCCCACCGTCATGGCGGGCGTCAACCAGGTCATCATGCTGGGCCTGTCCATGGCCGCCATCGCGGGCATGGTCGGCACCGGCGGCCTCGGCGGTGACGTGAACGAGGCCATCGGCCAGCTGAACGTCGGCCTCGGCTCCGAGGCGGGCGTCGCCATCGTCATCCTCGCCATCTACCTGGACCGGATGACCAGCGCGCTGGGCACCCAGGTCTCCCCGCTCGGCCGCCGCGCCGCCGCCAAGCTGCGTGCCGCGCAGGGCCTGAAGATCTGGACCTACCGGCCGCAGCCCACCGTGGCCGTGGTCGGCGTCGTCGTGCTGGCGCTCGTCGCGGGCGGCATGGGCATGTTCGGCTCCGACGACACCGGGACCGCCGCGTCCGACTCCAAGAACGTCGGCCAGGGCAAGAAGATCACCATCGGTTACATCCCCTGGGACGAGGGCGTCGCCTCCACCTTCCTGTGGAAGGAGATCCTGGAGCGGCGCGGGTACGAGGTCGCGGTCAAGCAGTTCGACGCGGGCCCGCTCTACACCTCCCTCGCACAGGGCGACATCGACTTCCAGACCGACTCGTGGCTGCCCGTCACGCACGCGGAGTACTGGAAGAAGTACGGCAAGCAGCTCGACGACCTGGGCTCCTGGTTCGGCCCGACGTCCCTGGAGCTGAGCGTGCCCGCCTACATGGACGACATCAAGTCCCTGGCGGACCTCAAGGGCAGGGCCGACGAGTTCGACGGCAAGATCACCGGCATCGAGTCCAGCGCCGGAATGATGGGCCTCCTCAAGAAGAAGGTCCTCAAGGAGTACGGGCTCGACAAGGAGTACAAGGTCGTCGACAGCTCGACGCCCGCGATGCTGGCCGAGCTGAAGCGCGCGTACGCCAAGAAGGAGCCGTTCGTCGGCACGCTGTGGTCGCCGCACTGGGCGTACAGCGAGTACAAGCTGAAGAAGCTCGAGGACCCCAAGGGCGCCTGGGGCAAGGGCGACGGTGTGCACACGCTGTCCCGCAAGGGGTTCGCGAAGGACGAGCCGGTCGTCGGGAAGTGGCTCAAGGACTTCAAGATGACCGAGGGCCAGCTCACCAGCCTCGAGGCGGAGATCAACAAGGCCGGCAAGGGTGCGCAGCAGGACGCCGTGCGCACCTGGCTGAAGAGCAACTCCAAGGTCGTGGACAAGCTGGCGCCGGTCGCGAGCTCCTCGTCCAAGACCCCCGCCGAGGCGAAGAACGCCATCGACGTCGCCTGGTTCCCGTGGGACGAGGACGTCGCCGTCACCTACCTGTGGAAGAACGTGCTGGCCCGGCGCGGCTACACGCTGAACCTGAAGCAGATGGACGTCGGCCCGGTCTACACGGGCCTCGCCTCCGGTGACATCGACCTCAACTTCGACGCCTGGCTGCCCTACGCGCAGTCGAACTACTGGAACAAGCACAAGGACAACCTGAGGGACCTCGGCACCTGGTACGAGCCGACGTCCCTGGAGATCGCGGTGCCCTCCTACGTCAAGGACGTCGAGTCCCTGGCGGACCTCAAGGGCAAGGCCGACACCTTCGACGGCAGGATCATCGGGATCGAGCCGGGCACCGGCGAGATGAGCCTTCTCAAGAAGGACGTACTTCCCGGCTACGGGCTCGACAAGGAGTACAAGGTCGTCGACGGCTCCACGCCCGCGATGCTGGCCGAGCTGAAGCGCGCGTACGCCAAGAAGGAGCCCGTCGCCGTCACCCTGTGGTCGCCGCACTGGGCCTACAGCGAGTACAAGCTGACCAAGCTCTCCGACGAGAAGAAGCTGTTCGGCGAGGGCAACACGATCCGGACCATCTCCAACAAGAAGTTCCCCGAGCAGTATCCGCAGCTCACCAAGTGGATCAAGAACTTCAAGATGAGCGAGGACGAGCTCGGCAGCCTGGAGGCCGAGATCAAGGACCGCGGCCAGGGCCACGAGGAGGACGCCGTCGCCGCGTGGCTCAAGGAGCACCCGGACATGGTGGAGCGCATGACTCCGCAGTAGCGGACGAGTACGACGAGGAGGGGCGGGCGGTGCCGTACGGTGCCGTCCGCCCCTCTCCGCGTATACACGACCGAGGCGGCAATGTTTACGGGGATGTGACGGCCGCGTGAAACAGTTTGGCGAACACCCGTAGGGTGCAGACAACACATCAGGAAGCCGCGCACCGACGACGCACAGGGGGGAGCCGAGGCGATGGACGAAAGCAAGGAAACCCTTCGAGTGGGCGCGGCCGTCAGGCGGCGGCGCCGGGCACTGGAGCTCACCCTCGCCGTCGTCGCCGAGCGCAGCGGCCTGTCGGTGCCGTTCCTCAGCCAGGTCGAGAACGAGCGGGCCCGGCCCAGCACGCGCTCCCTGGAACGGGTGGCCGACGCCCTCGGCACGACCCGCGTGGAGCTGCTGGCGGCAGCCGACCCGGCGCGCAGTGTCGACGTGATGCGCGCCGACGACTCCGAGTTCACCCACGAGCCCCGTGTGCGCCCCCTGGTGCGCGGTCACCACCAGTTGCACGCCATGGAGTTCTCCGGCGACCAGGACGCCGGCCGCGAGTTCCAGCACCGCAACGACGAGTTGATGTACGTGGCCGAAGGCGTCGTCGAGGTCGAGGCCGAGGGCCGTGCCTACCGGCTGGGCAAGGGCGACACCCTGTATCTGACCGGCGGGGTGCGCCACCGCTGGCGGGCCACCGAGGAGGACACCCGCGTCCTGGTCGTCGCGGTCGCGGACCACATCGAGGCGGTTGACGATCTCGGCCGGTGAACACGGTGCCGGCCCGGCCGCGGGCGCCGTTCACTGAAGTGCAGGCGGAGCTGGTCCCGCCGACGGGGAAGAAGGGGCCGAGGGCGGTGTCGCTGGCGCCCTCCCTCACCGAGGTACGGGACCTGGCGGGGCCGTGCCGACGACGGCCCCGAGGAGTTCCCCGGGGTGCCCTGCGGGCTCGGCGGCGGACGCCATCTCACGTGGTACAGGCCGTCGTCGGCGCGGGCTCCGCCGGTCCTGGCCGAGGCGCTGCGAGCAGCCGTCCGCTGAACAGGCCCCGGGCGGTGTGCGCGGCGGCCACCGTCCAGGCGGTGAGGAGCAGGGCGAAGAGGGCGATCGCCAGAGCGTCGTAGACCACCAGCCCCGTACGCCGTGCGAGCCCCTCGGCGCCCGTCACGCAGGTGCCCACCGGGAAGGTGAACGCCCACCAGGTCATCGTGAAGCGCATACCCCTGCGGTGGGCCCGCACCACCAGCGCGCCGGCCAGCGCGAGCCAGAACAGCGCGAAACCCAGCACCGGTACGCCGTAGAGCACCGCCAGGACGGCGAAGCCCTGGTCGTACGGGGCCGGTACGACCCCGGGCGCGGCGGCGGCGAACCTGTCCGTGGCCGTCGTGGACTGTCCCAGCGGGCCCAGGACCAGGAACAGGGCCGGGGTGAGGGCGAGCGGCGGCGGGCCGCCCGTGAGGAGGCGGGCGAAGATCATCGGCAGCGTCACCAGCGTGGCCAGCAGGCTGAGGCCGAACATCGCGAGGCAGGCGAGCAGCAGGGTGGCGCGGGGCGCGCCGGCCGGCAGATGCGGTACGAGCGCGGGGCCGAGGGCGGCGGACACCATCGGGGCGACGAGGGGGAGCAGCCAGACGGCGCTGATCTGTGAGGCGTCCGGCCGGTGACGCGTGATCATCAGAAACGGCACGGCCACGGCCACCGTGAGGCCGATCAGGGTGCCGACGGTGAACAGGACGGCGTCCAGCGCTACCGCCGCCGGGGTACCGATCCAGTCCCGGCCGACGACGAGGGCGCCACCGCCGACGGCGAGCAGGGCCATCGAGAGGCACCCGTAGAAGGGTGCCGTCGCCGGGTCCATGAGGTGGGCCGCGGCCCGGTCCCGGTGGTGGATCCAGTGGGCGGCCCGCGCGACCAGCAGGCCGATGAGCAGGGCCAGGGAGAGCGCCCAGAACGCGGCGCAGACGGTACGCAGGCCGGGGACGCCGTGCGGGAGACCGAGCGGGAGTCCGGCTCCCGCCGTGGCGACGATCGCGGTGCCCATGACGGGGGCGTACCAGTTGGGTCCGAGGTGACGGACGGCGGTGGCAGGGGGGTGGGTGGCGGGGCCGGTGTGCGGGGTGTGCCCTCTGTGGGTGGGAAGGCGGGGGACGGCGGTGACCATGACTCCACGGTGCCGCCCGGCTGGGACGGCCACCAGGGAGTACCGGCCTATGAGGGCATAAGGTGGGCTTATGAGTCGGGATGAGGGGACGGACGACCGGCCGGTCCGCGCGGCGGGGAGCGCGGGCGGACTGTCGCACCGGGTGCCCGAGCTGGGCGCGCTGGAACTGCTGCTCGCGGTGGCGCGGCTCGGGAGCCTGGGCCGGGCGGCGCGGGAGCTCGGGATCACCCAGCCCGCCGCCAGCAGCCGGATCCGGTCCATGGAGCGGCAGTTGGGGGTCGCGCTGGTCGAACGGTCGCCGAGGGGGTCGCGGCTCACCGACGCGGGGGCGCTGGTCACGGACTGGGCCCGGCGGGTGGTGGAGGCGGCGGAGGCGTTCGACGCGGGAGCGCAGGCGCTGCGGGACCGGCGGGACTCGCGGCTGCGGGTCGCCGCGAGCATGACGATCGCCGAGTACCTGATGCCGGGCTGGCTGATCGCGCTGCGCGGGCAGCGGCCCGACACGGCGGTGTCGCTGCTCGCCGGGAACTCGACGGTGGTGGCCGAGCGGGTGCTTTCCGGTGAGGCGGACCTCGGGTTCGTGGAGGGGCTGTCCGTGGCGGGCGGACTCGACTCGGTGGTGATCGCGCACGACCGGCTGATCGTGGTCACCGCGCCCGGGCACGCGTGGGCGCGGCGGCGGCGGGCGCTGGACGTGGGGGAGTTGGCGGCGACGCCGCTGATCCTGCGGGAGGAGGGGTCGGGGACGCGGCAGGTGCTGGACGCGGCGCTCGGCGGGCCGGCCCGCCCGCTGATCGAGCTGTCGTCCACGACGGCGGTGAAGGCGTCCGCGGCGTCGGGGGCTGGGCCGGCGGTGCTGAGCGAACTGGCGCTCGGGAGGAGCTTTCCGCTCGGCGGTTGGTGGAGATTCCGTTGGAGGGGTGGGGCTGGGGCGGGACCTGCGCGCGGTATGGCCGACGGGCCACTGCCCGGCGGGCCCGGCCCGGGAGACCTCCTGGACGTTGACCCGGTCATAGGACCTGCCGCAGCCCACCCGCGGGCCGGTGGAGCCGATTGCGCAGTTCCCGCGCCCCTGGTGAGTGCCTCCGGCGGGGTTTGCGCGTGCGGGTCGGCGGGGGCGGGGTGCGCGGTTCCTGCGCCCTGGGGTGGGGGTGGGCCGGGATGTCGCGTGCGGGCCGGTCGGTGTTGCTCGCGCCGTTCCCCGCGCCCTGGGCGGTAGGGGTGGGTCGGGATATGGAGGTGCGGGGCCACTGACCCACACTTGGCATCCGGGTCCCCCCTCACCCTCCCAGGGGCGCGGGGAACTGCGCACTCCAACGGCAGCGGACCCCCACCCCACATCCCAGTCAAAGCCCCACCCCCCAGGGGCGCGGGGAACGGCGCGGGCACCCCGGGTTGGGCCGCAGTCGACATCCCGGCCCAACCTCACCCCCCAGGGGCGCGGGGAACTGCGCACCCGGGCTACGTGGCTGTGGCTGTGGTGGTCAGGGACCTCATTACTTTTAGGTCCGTTCCCATTTCCGGGTGCCACTGGACCCCCAGCGCCCACCCCGCCCCGGAGAGTTCCACCGCCTCCACCGTCCCGTCCTCCGCGAACGCGCTCGCCACGAGCCCCGCGCCCAACCGCCCCACCGCCTGGTGGTGATACGTCGGCACGGACACCTCCCCGCCGACCACCCCCGCGCACAGCGACCCCGGCACCGGCCTCACCACGTGCCGTCCGAACACCCCCACCGCCTCGACATGCCCGTCGATGTGCTGCACGAGCGTCCCGCCGAGCGCGACGTTCAGCAACTGCATCCCCCGGCAGATGCCGAGCAACGGCGTCCCGGACGCCAGCGCCGCCTCGATCAGCGCGAGTTCCCAGCTGTCCCGGGCCCGCGCCTCGGGCCCGCAGCGCGCGTCGCGCTCGGCCCCGTAGCGGGACGGGTCCACATCGGGGCCGCCCGCGATCACCACACCGTCGAGCCGGGCCACGACCCCCGCGGCGTACGCCGGCTCGTCCGGCGGCAGCATCGCGGCGACCCCGCCCGCCGCCTGGACGAGCCGCGGATAGCCGGCCGGCAACAGCGCGGCCTCCAGCTCCCACACCCCCCATCGCGCCGTCTCCAGATACGTACTGACCCCGATCAGTGGCCGGTCGGCCATCCCCACGCTCCCCTCCAAAACTTGCGCACTCATACCTTTGCCGTGAAGCGGCCCGATGCCGGCTACGCCAAGAAGCCGCGCAGCAGCGCCGCCGTACCCGCGCAGTGCTCACGCATCGCCCCGCGCGCCCCCTCCGCGTCCCCCGCCAGCACGGCCTCCACCAGCGCCGCGTGCTGCCGCTGCGAATGCTCCAGGTTGCGTACCAGCAGGGGGATGCAGTCGAGGAGGTCGTTCACCGTCGAGCGGACGGCCGCGTACTGGGCGGTGAGGGTCGGCGAACCGCACAGCTCGGCGAGGGTCAGATGGAAGGCGGTGTCCGTACGGCGGTACTCCGCCAGCGGAGCGTCCCGCGTGCGGGCCAGCGCCTCACGCAGGAGCCGGGCCCGCGCCCCGGAGAGGCCGTGCGCCGCGCAGAGTTCCGCCGCGCCGACCTCCAGTACCTCACGGAAGCGCAGTACGTCCTCGATGTCGACCCTCTCGACGCGCCGGCGCAGCTCGGCCCCGCCCGTCGCCGCCGTCGCCCCGGCACGGGCCCGCACGAACGTGCCCCCGTACCGGCCGCGCCGCGATTCGACGAGCCCCTGGTCCTGCAGCACCCTCAGGACCTCGCGCAGCGTCACCCGGCTGATCCCGAGCCGCTGCGCCAACTCCCGCTCGGCGGGCAGCCGTTCGCCGCCGGGCACGAGGCCCAGCCGGACGACCTGGAGGATCTGCTCCAGCGCCTCCTCGAAGCCGTTGCCCACGCGCACCGGCCGCAGCACCGGCGCCAGCCGGTCGCCGCGGCCTCGACCGTGGCCATGGTGGTGACCGTGGCCGTGCCCGTGTGGATCAGAGTCCGGCATCCGGCCGCGCCCCCTTCCCAAGCAATGGTTCCCGGCCATACCTTATGGCCATTGCCGATCACCGGCGAAGGAGGCCTTTTCCGTGGCAGACCGCACACCCCCGCTCACCGTCGAGGAACTGCACGCCCTCGTCGCGAGCGGCGAGATCGACACGGTCGTCCTGGCCTTCCCGGACATGCAGGGCCGGCTCCAGGGCAAGCGGTTCGCCGCGCGCTTCTTCCTCGACGACGTCCTGCGGCACGGCACGGAGGGCTGCAACTACCTCCTCGCGGTCGACGCCGACATGAACACCGTCGAGGGTTACGAGATGTCGTCCTGGGAGCGTGGTTACGGGGACTTCGCCATGCATCCGGACCTGGCCACCCTGCGCCGCGTGCCCTGGAACGAGGGCACGGCCATGCTCGTCGCCGACCTCGCCTGGAACGACGGCTCGCCCGTCGTGGCCGCGCCCCGCCAGATCCTGCGCCGCCAGCTGGAGCGGCTCGCCGAACACGGCTTCACCGCCAACGTCGGCACCGAGCTGGAGTTCATCGTCTTCAAGGACAGCTACGAACACGCCTGGGACGCCAACTACCGCGGCCTGACGCCCGCCAATCAGTACAACATCGACTATTCGGTGCTCGGTACCGGGCGCATCGAACCCCTGCTGCGCAGGATCCGCAACGAGATGGCGGCGGCCGGGCTGACCGTCGAGTCCGCCAAGGGCGAGTGCAACCCCGGGCAGCACGAGATCGTGTTCAAGTACGACGAGGCCCTGGTCACCTGCGACCAGCACGCCATCTACAAGACCGGGGCCAAGGAGATCGCCTCCCAGGAGGGCGTCTCGCTCACCTTCATGGCCAAGTACAACGAGCGCGAGGGCAACTCCTGCCACATCCACCTCTCCCTCGCCGACGCCGACGGCACGAACGCCATGGCCGGTGACGGTCACGGTGCCGGTGACGGCGGGATGTCGCAGGTCATGCGGTACTTCCTCGCCGGACAGCTGGCCGCGCTGCGGGACTTCTCCCTCCTCTACGCGCCCAACATCAACTCGTACAAGCGCTTCCAGCCGGGCTCCTTCGCGCCGACCGCCGTCGCCTGGGGCCACGACAACCGCACCTGCGCGCTGCGCGTCGTCGGCCACGGCCGTTCGCTGCGCTTCGAGAACCGGCTCCCCGGCGGCGACGTCAATCCCCACCTCGCCGTCGCGGGACTCGTCGCGGCCGGGCTGTACGGCATCGAGCACGAGCTGGAGCTGCCCGAGGCGTGCACGGGGAACGCGTACACCGCGGAGTACGAGCACGTGCCGACCACCCTGCGCGAGGCCGCCGAGCTCTGGGAGAACAGCCCCATCGCCCGCGCCGCCTTCGGTGACGAGGTGGTCGCGCACTACCGCAACATGGCGCGCGTCGAGCTGGACGCCTTCGACGCCGCGGTGACCGACTGGGAGCTGCGCCGCTCCTTCGAACGCATGTGAGAGGTCCTTCGTTGTCGCACACCCCCACCCGGTCCGACCCGCACGACGGGCATGAGCTGCTCGTACTCAACCCGGCCACCGAGGAGGTCGTCGCCACCGTCCCGGGCGCCGGTCCGGCGGACGTCGACGCGGCCGTCGTACGGGCCGGTGCGGCACAGGTCCGCTGGGCCGCCCTCGCGCCGGGCGAACGGGCCCGGCTGCTGCGCCGGTTCGCCGTCGTCGTCGACGAACACCGCGAGGAACTGGCCCGGCTGGAGGTCCGGGAAGCCGGGCACACCCTCGGCAACGCCCGCTGGGAGGCGGGCAACGTCCGCGATCTGCTCGACTACGCGGCCGGGGGAGTGGAACGGCTGACCGGGCGCCAGATCCCGGTGGCCGGCGGCCTCGACGTCACGATCCTCGAACCACTGGGCGTGGTCGCCGTCATCGCGCCCTGGAACTTCCCCATGCCGATCGCGGCCTGGGGCACGGCCCCCGCGCTCGCCGCCGGGAACGCCGTCCTGCTGAAACCGGCCGAGACGACCCCGCTGACGGCCCTGCGGCTGGCCGAACTCGCCCTGGAGGCGGGCCTTCCCGAGCACCTCCTCCAGGTCCTGCCGGGCACCGGATCCGTCACCGGCGAAGCGCTGGTCGAACACCCCGGCGTCGCGAAGATCGTCTTCACGGGGTCGACGGCCGTGGGCAAGCGGGTGCTGGCCAAGGGAGCGGCCCAGCTCAAGCGCGTCACCCTCGAACTCGGCGGCAAGAGCCCCAACATCGTCTTCGCCGACGCCGACATCGAGGCCGCCGCGGCGGCCACCCCGATGTCCTTCCTCGACAACTCCGGCCAGGACTGCTGCGCCCGCACCCGCATCCTCGTGCAGCGTTCGGCGTACGACCGCTTCCTCGAACTCCTCGCCCCCGCGATCGCGTCCGTCGTCGTCGGCGACCCGGCCGACGAGAAGACCGCCATGGGCCCGCTGATCTCCCGTGCCCAGCTGGAGCGCGTACGGTCGTACGGCACCGAGGGCCTGGCGGGCATCCGGGGCACCGCCCCCGACGGGCCCGGCTTCTGGTTCCCGCCCACCGTCCTGACCGGTATCGAGCCCCACGCGCGCGTGGCCGTCGAGGAGGTCTTCGGGCCGGTCGCCGTGGTCCTCCCCTTCGAGGACGAGGCCGAGGCGGTCCGGCTCGCCAACGCCACCGACCACGGCCTCGCGGGCTCCATCTGGACCCGGGACGTGGGCCGCGCCCTGCGCGTGTCGAGCGCGGTCCGCGCCGGGAACCTCTCCGTCAACTCCCACTCCAGCGTCCGCTACTGGACCCCCTTCGGCGGCTTCAAGCAGTCCGGCATCGGCCGTGAGCTGGGCCCGGAAGCCCTGACCGCCTTCACCGAGACCAAGAACGTCTTCATCAGCACGGAGGGCCCCGCACAGTGACCTCGCCGACCTCACCGAACCCCTCGCCCACGTCGGCCGACGCCGTGGTCTGCCGGCGCCTGGTCGGGCGTACCGCCGTCATCACGGGCGCCGGCAGCGGGATCGGCCTCGCCACCGCACGCCGGCTCGCCTCCGAGGGCGCCCACGTCGTCTGCGGCGATGTCGACGAGCCCCGTGGCCGGGCCGCCGCCGAAGAGATCGGCGGGATCTTCGTCAAGGTCGACGTCACCGACCCCGAGCAGGTCGAAGCGCTCTTCCGGACCGCGAACGACACCTACGGGTCCGTCGACATCGCCTTCAACAACGCGGGCATCTCGCCGCCCGACGACGACTCGATCCTGGAGACCGGCCTGGAGGCCTGGAAGCGGGTCCAGGAGGTCAACCTCACCTCCGTCTACCTGTGCTGCAAGGCCGCGCTCCCGTACATGCGGCGCCAGGGCAAGGGGTCGATCATCAACACCGCGTCCTTCGTGGCCCGGATGGGCGCCGCGACCTCGCAGATCTCGTACACCGCGTCCAAGGGCGGGGTGCTGGCGATGACCCGTGAGCTGGGCGTGCAGTTCGCCCGCGAGGGCATCCGGGTCAACGCCCTGTGCCCCGGTCCTGTCAACACCCCCCTCCTCCAGGAACTGTTCGCCAAGGACCCGGAGCGGGCCGCGCGACGGCTCGTGCACATCCCGCTCGGGCGGTTCGCGGAGGCGGACGAGATCGCCGCCGCGGTCGCCTTCCTGGCCAGCGACGACTCCTCGTTCGTGAACGCCACGGACTTCCTGGTGGACGGCGGGATCTCGGGCGCGTACGTCACCCCGCTCTAGCCCCTGTCTGGCGGACGGCCCTGTGCCCGTGCCGGGGGGCGCCTAAGGGCTGTCCCGTAACTCCCGGTGGATCAGCGTGCGGCGTCAGATGCGGTGCATCGCAAGGCGCCGGGTCGCCCTCATACCGGGTGTATTCGGGCGATCCGGCAACGCCGCGAGGTGCCGTAGCTGTCGTCGTGCGCCCGCCGGGAGTTACGGGACAGCCCTTAGAGTGCCGGGATGAGCATGACGACCCCGCCCGGCTGGTACCGGGACCCCTCCGCCCCGCACACGGAGCGCTGGTGGGACGGGACCGCCTGGACCGAGCACCGCCGCACCCCCGGAACACAGCAACAGCCCCAGCAGCTTCACCAGCAGTACCCACAGCAGCAGCCGTACCCGCAGCAGTACGGCGTGGCACCGACGGTGCCGGTGCCGGCACCGTCGGCCGGCGGCTCCGGGCGTGCCAAGGCGGTCGCCCTCACCATCGCGGCGGCCGTCCTCGTCGCCGCCATCGTCACGGGCGCCGTCGTCCTCGGCAAGGACGACGGCGACCCCGGAGCGGCCACCGCGCCCACGGCCTCCGTTCCGGCCGGCGCGCCGTCCTCGGCCTCCGGGTCCGCTGAGCCGTCCGCCGACCCCGGCCTCGTCGTGGACGAGCTGAACGGCATCACCCTGCCGCTTCTCGACGGCTGGGCCCGGCCGAAGAACGTGTCGGACACCGATGTGGTGATGACCACACCCGGGACGTACGACTGCCCGGGCGACGACGGCCTGTGCCGCCACGGCACGGTCATCTCCCGCACTGTGACCGCGAACGACGAGAGGTCCACCGCGGCGCTCGCCCGGGACGACATCTCCGACGCGGCCGATCTGGCGTACGACCGCAACAGGATCGACGAGCGGCCCTTCGGCGGCATCACGTCCCACCGCCTGGTCGAGCAGGGGCAGGTCGCGGTCGCCGGGCGCACCGGGTACTTCGTGCGCTGGCGCGTCAGGACCGAGGCGGGGCCCGGCGGTTACGTCCAGTCGATGGCGTTCCCGTCCAGCGTCGGCTCGGAGTCGCTGGTCATGGTGCGGTACGTCTTCGACGCGGGCGCGGAGGGGCCGCCGCTGGCCGACATGGACCGGATCACCAAGGGGATCCGGCCGGTCGGCGACCAGGACACGGGCGGGGGCGTGGGCAGCGACATCGGACCCTCGCAGTAACGCCCGCCCCGCTCAGGACCTACAGGAACGTGCGGCCCTCACCGCGGTACGTCGGCACCGACGCCGTCACCGTGTCGCCCTCCACGAGGTGCAGCACGTCGAAGCGTTCGCACAGCTCCCCGGCCTTCGCGTGCCGGAACCACACCTTGTCGCCGATCAGCAGATCGTCGGCGGGCGAGCCCAGCAGCGGCGTCTGCACCTCGCCGGCGCCCTCCTGGGAGTCGTACGTCAGCCCCTCGGGGAGGTACGGCTCGGGCAGCCGGTCCGGGCCGGGGGCGCCCGACGCCGGATAGCCGCCGCCGAGGACGGTCACGACACCGACCCCCGGACGGCGCACGACGGGCTGGGCGAAGAGCGCGGCCGGACGCCCGCTGAACGACGTGTAGTTGTCGAAGAGACGCGGAACGTACAGCCCCGACCCGGCCGCGATCTCCGTCACCGAGTCCTCGGCCGCGGTGTGCTGGACGCTGCCCGTCCCGCCGCCGTTGACGAACTCCAGGTCCGGCGCGACCGCCCGGACCGCCCGCACGACGTCCGCCCGGCGCTGCGCCAGCTCCTTGCGGGCCGTCGCCTGCATCAGCCGGATCGCACGCGACCGCAAAGGCCGCCCCCGCAGGGCGTCGCCCACGCCGGCGATGTGCCCCTCGTACGCCATGATCCCGACGAGCCGGAAACCGGGGCGGCGGACGACCGTACGCGCCATGTCGGCGACCTGGGCGGCGGAGTACAGGGGCGAGCGGCGGGCGCCGACCCGGACCCGGCCGCCGAACATCTTCAGCGCGGTGTCCAGCTCCAGGCAGACGCGCACCTCTTCGCGTCCGCCGTCCCGGGCGTCGTCGATCAGTTGCAACTGCGCAGGGTCGTCGATCATGACGGTCACGGCGGCGGCGAGTTTGGGGTCACCGGTGAGTGTCGCGTACGCGGCGCGGTCGGCGGACGGGTAGGCGAGCAGGACGTCGTCGAAACCGGAGCGGGCCAGCCACAGCGACTCGTCGAGCGTGTACGACATGAGCCCGGCGAAGCCGTCCCGGGCGAGGACGCGTTCGAGCAGTGCCCGGCAGCGCACCGACTTGCTCGCGACGCGTACGGGTTTGCCCGCCGCCCGCCGTACGAGGTCGTCCGCGTTGGCGTCGAAGGCCTCCAGGTCCACGATCGCGACGGGGGCGTCAAGGTGGGCGGTGGCCCGGTCGTAGCGGGCTCGGTCTGCGGCGCGGGCTGTCATGTGTGAAGCCTGCCAGACCGGATTACCGCAGGGTAGGGGGACGTTCCGGGCAGATGCCCCGGGCGGCGCGGACTGGTTCCCACGGGCACGGCGTCAGCCCGTAGAGTGACGCGCACGCAAGCGGGGAACGGATCCGGAGGGGTTCCTTCGGCCGGTCTCGGTCGTCCGGGGTCGAGGAAACGGGGGGTGCATGAGCACGGAAGCGCGCCGCGCCTCCATCCCTCCGCGTCCGACGACGCCGCCCGGGACGCAGTCGGGGACGCCGTCCGGGACGTCTGCGGCGGACGGTGACGGAGAGCCGCCGGAGTGGCCCGCGGAGACGGCCCGCCACCCGGATCCGCCTTCGGGGCGTGAGGGCGGGGAGTCCGCCGGGAACGACTGGTTCGGGCCGCGCCGCCCTGTCGGGGTGCCTCCGCGACCGCGTACCGCCGAGGAGGCGGGGCCCCGGAACACGTCGTCGTCCGAGACACCGCGTTTCCCGAATCTCCGCCCTCGCGACGGCGGGCAACGCCACGTCCCCGAGGCGGCCCCGCCCCCGCAGGCGTCGGCCCGCTTCCCGGACACGCCGCCGCGTCCGGCGACGGAGCCGCGCACTCCGCCCGGGGGTGCCGAGTGGGCGGGCGTCACGCCGCGCGCGGGCGCCGGTCCGGTCGCGGACGCGGGCCGTCCCGCTGCCCCGCCGCGTCCGAAGACGGAACCGCGTGCCCCCAGGGGAGGCACCGAGTGGACGAGCGCCCCTTCACGCCCCACGGCACAGCCCACGGCGGGTCCCCCCCCACGCTCCGCGGAAAAGGCGGGTACGCAGCCGGATCCGACGGCGACTCCCACCCAACCTCCGCGCACCGCCCACCAGGACTTCCCGCTCCGCCCCCCGGCCCAGCCGGACGCCTCAACCACCCGACGACCCGAACCCCCGCCACGCCCCCCGCACCGCCACGACCCGGAACGGCCGCCCCGCCCCACAACACAGCCGCGAACAACCGCCGACCACGCCGCCCAGCGCCCCGCCCCCGACCGCACGGACTCCCGCGCGCCCGATACCGCCACGACCCAGCGGCCCGACCCCGACCGCGCCGAGTCCCGTGCGACCGGTGCCGACGCCGCGCAGCGGCCCGCTCCCGGTCGGACCGAGACCGGAGGGGGCGGTGGCGACGCCACGCGGTGGCCCGGTGCGGCCCCGCCCCGCCCTGCGACCGAGCCTCGCGGTACAACGGGCGGCGGTTCAGGTAAGCGGCCTGGTCCGGGCGAGCCCCGGGCGGCTGGTGGCGCGGCAGGGCAGCGGCCCGGTCCGGGCGAGCCCCGTGCGGCCGGTGGCCCCGTAGGGCAGCGGCCCGGCTCCGACCGCGCGGAGTCCCGCGCCACCGGTGCTGACACCGCGCAGCGGTCCGCTCCCGGTCGGGTCGAGCCTGGAGCGGCTGGTGGCCCCATAGGGCAGCCGTCCGGCGACGACCGGAGCGAGTCCCGTGCCACCGGCGGCGACGCAGCGCAGCGCGGCGGGTTGCCGTTGCGGCCCTTTGCTCCGCCCGTGCCCGGGGCCCATCAGTCCTTCGCCCGGCGGACCGGGCCGTCCGGCCAGGTTCCGTCGGAGACGACCACCCGGTTGCGGCCCGTTCCCGCGGAGCCCGCCGAGCCGCCTGCGGCAGCGCCGCGCCCGGTACCCGGTACGGGGCGCGCGTTCCGGGGTGAGTCATTCACCGGTGAGTCGTTCACGGCGCCCTCCCGGCCCACCCCCGCCCCTCCGCAGGAGCCCCCGCTCCGGCCGTTCGTGTCCCTCGCGGAGCCGGACACGTACGACGCCGACACCGCGCGGGTGCGTCCGACGGGTCCCCGCCGGCGCAGCAGCGTGGCCGCCGCCGCGGCCTGCGTGGTGCTGGGGCTCGGCCTCATCGGCGGCGCGCTGACGGGGAGTTGGCTCACCGGGGACAGCTCGGACGGGCCCGGCACGCCCGACGCGTTCACCGCGGCGGGCGAGCTGTGGCACAGCGTGCCCGTCGACAAGCTCTTCCCGCCCACGGTCAAGGGCGACGGCGCGGGCCCCGGCGGCGCCGACCGCACCTGGACCCGTATCGCCGTCGCCCCCGACAGCGGCTGCGGCGACGCCTTCGACCCGCTCCTGCAGAAGGCACTCGCGCCCGCCGGCTGCCTGCGCCTCCTGCGCGCCACCTACACGGACGCGACCCGCAGCCACGTCACCACCGTCGGCCTGCTCTTCACGAAGGCCGACTCCGCCGCCATGGGCGTACTGCACCGCCGCTTCGAGGAACAGGGGCTCGCCACCCGGCGCGACCTCATGCCCCGTACGTACGCGGCCGAGGGCACCCCCGCCGCGGGCTTCGGCGACGGCCAGCGCGCGGCCTGGACCCTGTCCGTCCTGACCGACGCCCCGGTCGTCACCTACGCGGTCTCCGGCTTCGCCGACGGCCGCTCCGTCGGCGACCCGCAGCCCGCCGCGGACGCGACGAAGGCCGACGCCACCACCCCGCCCGCCCAGGCCGGCCTCGGCCACGACGCGCAGGGCCTCGCCGACCGCGTCGAGCGAAGCCTCCGTAAAACCGTCGACTCGGCCACGGAGAAACCCTCATGAGCCGCAGGGCGCCCCGCGGCAGGGCCCTGCTGGTCGCGACGCTGGCCGCCGGTCTCGCCCTCCTGCCCTCCACCGCCGCCCACGCCGACGGCATCCGCGCCAAGCAGTGGGCGCTGGAGGCGATGCACACGAGCCAGGCGTGGCAGACGACGAAGGGCGCGGGCATCACCGTCGCCGTCCTCGACACGGGCGTCGACGACGAACACCCGGACCTCGCGGGCAACGTCCTCCCCGGCAAGGACATGGTCGGTTTCGGCGCCGGCCGCGGAGACCGCCCCTGGGCCCGGCACGGCACGGCGATGGCCGGCATCATCGCGGGCCACGGCCACGGCTCGGGCAACGCCGACGGAGTCATGGGCATCGCCCCCGAAGCGAAGATCCTCCCCGTCCGCGTGATCCTCGAAGACGGCGACTCGGCCCGCGGCAAGGCCCGCAACACCCGCGGCAACGCCCTCGCCGAAGGCATCCGCTGGGCCGCCGACCACGGCGCCGACGTCATCAACCTCTCCCTCGGCGACGACTCCAAGTCCGCGCACCCGGAGCCCGCCGAGGACGCCGCCGTGCAGTACGCCCTGAAGAAGGGCGCCGCCGTCATCGCCTCGGCCGGGAACGGCGGCGAGAAGGGCGACCACATCTCCTACCCGGCGGCCTACCCGGGCGTGATCGCCGCGACCGCCGTCGACCGCTACGGGACCCGCGCCTCGTTCTCCACCCGCCGCTGGTACGCCACGGTCAGCGCCCCCGGCGTCGACGTGGTGATAGCCGATCCGGACCGGAAGTACTACGAGGGCTGGGGCACGAGCGCCGCGTCGGCCTTCGTCTCGGGAGCCGTCGCCCTGGTCAAGGCCGCCCACCCCGGGCTGTCCCCGGCGCAGATCAAGGACCTCCTTGAGGACACGGCCCGCAACGCTCCCTCCGGGGGCCGCGACGACTCCCTGGGGTACGGCTTCGTGGACCCGGCGGCGGCCATCAAGGCGGCGGCCGGTCTGAAGCCGGAGAACCTGAGGGCGGCGGCCAACTCCGACCAGTACTTCGGCCAGGGCCCCGACACCGCCGAGGACGACGGGCCCTCCACCGCCTGGGCCGGGCCCCTGGCGGGCAGCGTCGGCGGCGTCCTCCTCGTCATGGCGGTCGTCCTCTGGCGAGGCAGCAGACGGCCCCGCCACCCCGGCACCCCGTAAGCCCCCTCGGGCATCCCGTAAGCCTCAGTGCTCCGCCCAAGCCTCAGCGCCCCGCCCCAGGCCTCAGCTCTCGGCCGCCCCCGCCATGGCGCTCACCGCGGCCTTCGCCGCCGCCTCCACCATCGAAATCCCCTTGGCCTTCGT
The DNA here is from genome assembly GCF_026341275.1 of Streptomyces ortus. Taxonomy (NCBI): domain Bacteria; kingdom Bacillati; phylum Actinomycetota; class Actinomycetes; order Kitasatosporales; family Streptomycetaceae; genus Streptomyces; species Streptomyces ortus. The sequence goes on along the minus strand of NZ_JAIFZO010000002.1, from coordinate 672,555 downwards.
GGAGTTGCCGTCCGACAGCACCGCGAGGAGATACGCGCGCCCGTCCACCTCCACCCGCCCGACGCTGTTGATGTCCCACAGCCCGGTCGCGGTCCGCGGCAGCCACCCGTTCTTCAAGGCGAACCCGGTCGGCCCCGCGGCCGACACCCCCCAGTCCTGCCCCGCCGCGATGTCGCCCATCAGCCCCCGCACATAGGCCCGGGAGCCCGCGTCCAGCTCCGAGTCGGCCGCGTCCCCGAACACCTGCCGCAGCAGGGTGAGTTGATCGGCGGCCGTGGTCTGCGTCAGCCCCCACAGCAGCCCGTCCCCGCCCTCGGTGCCGTCGAGGCCGAAGCGCGCGTTGGCCGCCGCCAGCCCCGGCGCCCGGCCGATCGCCTCCCACAGCGCGGTGGCGGACGCGTTGTCGCTGTCGCGGATCATCGCGGAGGCGTACGTCTTCTCCCGCGCGGTCAGCTCCCGCCCCGCGTCCTGCGCCCGCAGCAGCAGCGAGGCCAGGATGTCCGCCTTCACGATGCTCGCGGTGTCGAACGCCCCGTCCCCGTACACCGCGCTCCGGCCGGACCCCATGTCCAGCACCGCCACCGAAAGGCGCGCCCCGGCCTCGACGGCGACGGAGCCCATCGCCTCGGCGAGCAGCGCGTCCCCGGACACCGGGGTGGGCTCCGCGGACGTGGACGCCGTCACAGGTTCCACCGTCGCCTCCTTCGTGGCCGTCCTTCGCGATGACGCCGACGAGGATACGAGTTCGCCGGAGTCGTGGGCCCGCGCCGTCACGTGCACCGCCCCCGAGGCCGTGGCGCCGAGCAGGACGAGGGAGGCGATCGCCGCGCGCCCGAGCGGCCCGGCGCGGGACGGTCGGTCACCGGGCCGGCGTGCTCTGTGAGGGAACATGCCACGAGCCTGGGGCGTCCCACTGTGCGCTCGATGAGCCGCGTGTGAGAAGCGTGTCAGGGATCGCTGAGAAACCCCTGAGTCCCGTGAACGCCCTGTTTCCGCACCGGGCGGGCACGGGCAAAGGGCGCGATCCGTCCGGCGGACCGGGCGGGTGAGCGGCACCGATAGGCTCGGTGCCCGTGGCGAACAAGAACATCCCCGACCCCGGTTTCTCCGACGACGACGGCTCCGCCGATCCCCGGCTGAGCGCCGCCCTCGCGGCGTGGGCCGAGGACCGGTCCGCGCACGGCCCCGTCCTGGCGGCCCTCAAGGACGCGCGGCTCCTCGTACCGGTGGTCGCCGTGCTCGGCGAGGTCGAGGAGGACGAGAACGGCCTGCGCCGCGAGAAGACCAGCGACATGGCCGTCCCCACCCTGAAGGCCGGCGACCGCACCGCGCTGCCCGCCTTCACCTCCACGCAGTCGCTGGCCCGCTGGGACCCGGCGGCCCGCCCCGTCGCCGTACCCCTGCACCAGGCCCTCCAGGCCGCCGCGCACGAGAAGGCCGACACGGTCGTCCTCGATCTGGCGGGGCCGGTCGCCTACGAGCTGACCGGACCGGCGCTGCTGGCGCTCGCCGAGGGGCGTACGACGGCGGACCCGCTGGCCGACCCGGCCGTGATCACGGCGGTACGCGCCGCGGTCGCCGCCGAACCCCTGGTGCTCCGCGCCCATCTCGGCCCCGGACAGGCCGACGGCACCCTGGCCCTCGTACTGGACCCGGCCGCCGCCCCGGCCGACACCGCACAGGCCGTCGCCCGGCGGCTCGCGGCCGACGAGACACTGCGGGCCCGCCTGGTGCGCGGCCTCGACCTGGCACTTCTGCCGGCCGAGGCGACGCCACCGGGCGAGCCCCTGTACGTACGCGAGCAAGAACTTACTTAGTTAGTTCGTCAATCGGATCCCCGGACCCCGGACCCCCGGAACAGGTTCAGGCTCAGCCGTAGACCGGGCCCGTGTACTTCTCGCCCGGGCCCTGGCCCGGCTCGTCCGGGACGAGTGACGCCTCGCGGAACGCCAGCTGCAGCGACTTCAGGCCGTCGCGCAGCGGCGAGGCGTGGAAGGAGCTGATCTCGGTCGCGGACGCGTCCAGCAGCCCGGCCAGGGCGTGGACCAGCTTGCGCGCCTCGTCGAGGTCCTTGTACTTGTCGCCCTCCTCGGACAGGCCGAGCTTCACGGCGGCGGCGCTCATCAGGTTCACGGCGACCGTGACCAGGACCTCGACCGCGGGGACCTCGGCGATGTCACGGGTCATGTCGTCGAAACCGGGGGACTCAGGAGGGGTGTCACTCATGCCCCACACGATAGGCCCCGGCCTGTCGGGACCGGCGCCCGCACACCGATTCGCCCCGCCCGAGGGGAGCTGCTAACCTTGTGTAACGACCGGCCGGACACTCCTGTGCCCGGCCCACAAGTGGAGGCTCCGAACTCCCACCCGACCATCCTCCGGGAAGGCGGGTCACCCGGTCAGGCGGCCCCCATCGTTCCGTACGGACGATGGAGCCGCTGGATATGCGCCCCGCGGTTGACCGCGGCGGTGCTCCGGTCACCCTTGGAGCCACCGCCTGTGTCCCGTCCGGGGCATTTTTCATGTCCCACGGCGGTTGGTCCAGTGAGAAGACGTACGCGAGCTGTCTGCCAGACAGCCGTGTGGTGCTATCCGAGGAGGATCCATCAGCGCCGAGCCCCGCATCAACGACCGGATTCGCGTTCCCGAGGTACGACTTGTAGGTCCCAGCGGTGAGCAGGTCGGGATTGTCCCGCTTGCCAAGGCCCTGGAGCTTGCGCAGGAGTACGACCTCGACCTGGTCGAGGTGGCCGCGACCGCGCGTCCGCCGGTCTGCAAGCTCATGGACTACGGCAAGTTCAAGTACGAGTCGGCCATGAAGGCCCGTGAGGCGCGCAAGAACCAGGCGCACACGGTCATCAAGGAGATGAAGCTCCGGCCGAAGATCGACCCGCACGACTACGACACCAAAAAGGGTCACGTCGTCCGGTTCCTCAAGCAGGGCGACAAGGTCAAGATCACGATCATGTTCCGTGGTCGCGAGCAGTCCAGGCCGGAACTCGGCTACCGACTGCTGCAGCGGCTCGCCTCGGACGTCGAGGACCTCGGGTTCGTCGAGTCGAACCCGAAGCAGGACGGCCGAAACATGATCATGGTTCTCGGCCCGCACAAGAAGAAGACCGAGGCGATGGCCGAAGCCCGCGAGGCCCAGGCGGCACGCAAGGCGGAGGCGAAGGCCAACCCTGGCAAGTCGCAGAACCACGCGGGTGACGACATCTCCGACGGGGAGGTCGCCGAGACCGAGGCCGTGGAGGCCCCGGCCGAGGCTCCCGCCGAAGCCTGATCCCGGGATGCGAGTCCCAGGGGTTTCCGGACGCGAGTCCGGGGACGTCAACCGATCCATATGACGTTCCGTTGTGCCCGGTCTGACGACCGGGCACAGGAACGCCACCGACGAGGAGAGAACGGCGCCATGCCGAAGAACAAGTCGCACAGCGGTGCCAGCAAGCGCTTCAAGATCACCGGCTCCGGCAAGGTGCTCCGCGAGCGTGCCGGCAAGCGCCACCTGCTCGAGCACAAGTCGTCGCGCGTGACGCGCCGCCTCACCGGCAACGCCGAGATGGCCCCGGGCGACGCCAAGAAGATCAAGAAGCTTCTCGGCAAGTGACGTCGCGGCGCCTCGGCGCCGTGCGTCAGAACCGGGACCCCATCGATTTCGGACCGTGTGACGACCACCACGGTCCCGCTACAAGGAGTTAACAAGTGGCACGCGTCAAGCGGGCAGTCAACGCCCACAAGAAGCGCCGGGCGATCCTCGAAGCCGCCAGCGGCTACCGCGGTCAGCGTTCGCGTCTGTACCGCAAGGCCAAGGAGCAGGTCACCCACTCCCTGGTCTACAACTACAACGACCGCAAGAAGCGCAAGGGCGACTTCCGTCGGCTGTGGATCCAGCGCATCAACGCTGCGGCCCGCCAGAACGGCATGACGTACAACCGCCTCATCCAGGGTCTGAACGCCGCCAACATCGAGGTGGACCGCAAGATCCTCGCGGAGCTGGCCGTCAACGACGCCAACGCGTTCGCCGCGCTCGTCGAGGTCGCGCAGAAGGCCCTGCCGTCGGACGTCAACGCGCCCAAGGCTGCGTGACGCTGGCGCTGGCCCCGGCCGGAACCTCCGTGTGGGCTCGCTTGCCTCAGGGCTGCGGGCCCACATTTGTCTGTCCAGGTGCGCAACCGAAGGTGAGTCGATGTCCAGCGGTCCCGAGCTGATCTCCCCCCGCTCGCAGCGCGTCTCCGCCGCCCGGCGGCTCGCCCGGCGCAGCTTCCGGGGCAAGGAGCGGCTGTTCCTCGCCGAGGGGCCGCAGGCCGTGCGGGAGGCCGCCGCCCACCGCGTGGGAACCGGGCCCGCCCTCGTCGAACTGTTCGCCACGGTCGACGCCGCCGAGCGGTACGCCGACATCGTGGCGGAGGCCAGGAACGCCGGAGCCCGCCTGCACCTCGCCGCCGACGACGTGATCGCGGACATCTCGACGACCGTCACCCCGCAGGGACTCGTCGGGATCTGCCGCTTCCTGGACACCCCCTTCGAGGAGATCGTCGCGGCGCGGCCCCGGCTGGTCGCCGTCCTGGCCCATGTGCGCGACCCCGGGAACGCGGGCACCGTCCTGCGTTGCGCCGACGCGGCCGGCGCCGACGCCGTCGTCCTCACCGACGCCTCCGTCGACCTCTACAACCCCAAGGCCGTACGGGCGTCCGTCGGCTCGCTGTTCCATCTGCCCGTCGCGGTCGGCGTACCCGTGGAGCAGGCCGTGCGGGGGCTCAGGGACGCCGGCGTACGCATCCTGGCCGCCGACGGCGCGGGCGAGGACGACCTCGACGACGAACTCGACAAGGGCACCATGGGCGGGCCGACCGCCTGGGTCTTCGGCAACGAGGCGTGGGGGCTCCCGGCGGAGACGCGCGCGCTGACGGACGCCGTCGTGCGCGTACCGATCCACGGCAGGGCCGAAAGCCTGAACCTCGCGACGGCCGCCGCCGTATGTCTCTACGCGTCGGCTCGTGCGCAGCGTGCCCGCCGTGCTCGTTCCTGAGGGGGTCCGTCCGGTCACTCCCAGCTAGTAGGGTGACGGCCCGGGGACTCGCCCCCAAGCTCTCGGCTGCGCTTGAGCAGGGAGGTTGCCCCGGATGCCGGACGAGAGGTGGGGTACGGGGATGGGTGTCGGCACAAGCGGTGCGCAGAGCGCGCTGCGGGCACACGAGGTGCGGAGCGCTCCCGCGCCCCGGACCGCCGATCCCGCTCCCGTGAACCTTGAAGAGTTCGGCATCGACCCCGACACCCTCCCCGACGGCCTGGTGATAGCCGACGAACGCGGCCGGGTGATCTGCTTCAACGCCGCCGCGGTCCGGATCACCGCCACTCCCGCCGCCGAAGCCCTCGGCCACCATCTGGAGCGGGCCCTGCCGCTGGAGGACCTCGAAGGCCGCCGCTGGTGGCAGCTGACCGACCCGTACGGCGGACTGGCGATCCGGGTCGGGCAGCCCGAGCGCAACCTCCTGCTGCCGGGTGGCCGGGAGGTCCTGGTCACGGCACGGTACGTACGGGTGCGGCCCACCGGCCCGGTCCGCCGGGTCGTCGTCTCGCTGCGGGACACCGAGGGCCGCCGCCGCACCGAACGCAGCCACGCCGAGCTGATCGCCACCGTCGCCCACGAACTGCGCTCGCCGCTCACCTCCGTCAAGGGCTTCACGGCCACGCTGCTCGCCAAGTGGGAGCGCTTCACCGACGACCAGAAGAAGCTGATGCTGGAGACGGTCGACGCGGACGCCAACCGGGTCACCCGGCTCATCGCCGAGCTCCTCGACATCTCCCGCATCGACTCCGGACGCCTGGAGGTACGGCGTCAGCCGGTGGACATAGGCGCCGCCGTCGGCCGCCACATCCAGGCGTACGTGGCCTCGGGGCAGTCCGCCGACCGCTTCCTGCTGCGCATCGGCCAGCCGCTGCCCGACCTGTGGGCCGACCCCGACAAGGTCGACCAGGTGCTCAGCAACCTGCTGGAAAATGCGGTGCGGCACGGCGAGGGAACCGTCACCATCGACGTGGAGCCCGCGCCGTCGCCCCGCGAAGGGGAGGACGTCTGCACGTCGGTCACGGTGAGCGACGAAGGCTCCGGAATCCCGGAGGAGTCCATGAACCGCGTCTTCACCCGCTTCTGGCGGGGCAGCAAGCGCGGCGGCACCGGCCTCGGGCTGTACATCGTCAAGGGCATCGTCGAAGCCCACGGCGGCACCATCACCGTCGGCCGCGCCCCCGAGGGCGGCGCGCAGTTCCGATTTACGCTGCCCGTGGGCACCCCGGCGTATCTGCTCTGACGCCGTAGCGGCCCCCACGGGCGTCTTCGTACCCCTCACCTTCGTTAGACTCGGTCTTTGGCACCTTTGCGTCCCCCTCGCAGGGACAGGGCGTCCCCTTTCTACGGACCGGGCGTCCCGCGAGTCGCCACGGGGACCGCTCGCCAACCAATCGGAAGCACGGGAAGAGATGTCGGCACCGAACAAGTCGTACGACCCTGTTGAGGTCGAGGCACTGAAACCGGAAGAGATCGAGCGCCTGCGGGACGAGGCGCTCGCCGCCTTCGCCGCCGCCGGTGACCTCGACACGCTCCAGGAGGCCAAGGTCGCCCACACCGGCGGCACCTCGCCGCTGGCCCTCGCCAACCGCGAGATCGGCGCACTGCCCCCGCACGCCAAGGCCGCCGCCGGCAAGCTCGTCGGCCAGGCCCGCGGCGCGGTGAACAAGGCACTCGCCGCCCGCCAGGTCGAACTGGAGGCCGAGCGGGACGCCCGTGTGCTGGTCGAGGAGGCCGTGGACGTCACGCTGCCCCACGACCGCGTACCGGCGGGCGCCCGGCACCCGCTGACCACCATGATGGAGCGGGTCGCGGACGTCTTCGTGTCCATGGGATACGAGATCGCCGAGGGCCCCGAGGTCGAGGCGGAGTGGTTCAACTTCGACGCCCTCAACTTCACCCCGGACCACCCCGCCCGGCAGATGCAGGACACCTTCTTCGTCCAGGGCACGACGGGCGCCGAGGGCTCCGAGGACACGGACGGCGAGTCCGGTGTCGTGCTGCGCACCCACACCTCTCCGGTGCAGGCCCGCGCCATGCTGGACCGTGAGCCGCCCGTCTACATCGTGTGCCCCGGCCGCGTGTACCGCACGGACGAGCTGGACGCCACGCACACCCCGGTCTTCCACCAGATCGAGCTGCTCGCCATCGACGAGGGCCTGACCATGGCCGACCTGAAGGGCACCCTGGACCACATGGTCCGCTCGCTCTTCGGCGCCGACATGAAGACCCGGCTGCGGCCGAACTACTTCCCCTTCACCGAGCCGTCCGCCGAGATGGACATGCTCTGCTACGTCTGCAAGGGCGAGTCCGTCGGCAACCCCGACCGCCCGTGCCGCACCTGCTCCAGCGAGGGCTGGATCGAGCTGGGCGGCTGCGGCATGGTCAACCCGCGGGTGCTCGTCGCCTGCGGTGTGGACCCCCAGAAATACAGCGGATTCGCCTTCGGGTTCGGCATCGAGCGGATGCTGATGTTCCGCCACAACGTCGAAGACATGCGAGACATGGTCGAGGGTGACGTCCGGTTCACCCGGCCGTTCGGGATGGAGATCTGATGCGGGTCCCGCTTTCCTGGCTGCGGGAGTACGTCGACCTCCCCGCCACCGAGACAGGCCGCGACGTGCAGGCCAGGCTCGTCTCCGCCGGCCTCGAGGTCGAGCGGGTCGAGCAGCTCGGCGCCGGCCTCAAGGGGCCGCTCGTCGTCGGCAAGGTGCTGACCATCGAGGAGCTGGAGGGCTTCAAGAAGCCCATCCGCTTCTGCACCGTCGACGTCGGCAGCGCCAACGGCACCGGCGAGCCGCAGGAGATCGTCTGCGGCGCCCGCAACTTCGCCGTCGGCGACAAGGTCGTCGTGGTCCTGCCCGGCGCCGTGCTGCCCGGCGACTTCGCGATCGCCGCGCGCAAGACGTACGGCAAGACCTCGCACGGCATGATCTGCTCCGGCGACGAGCTGGGCATGGGCGACGACGGTTCGGGCGGCATCATCGTCCTGCCGCCCGAGCACGAGGTCGGCACGGACGCGATCGAGCTGCTCGAACTGGTCGACGAGGTCCTCGACATCGCCGTCACGCCCGACCGCGGCTACGCCCTGTCGATGCGCGGCGTCGCCCGCGAGACCGCCACCGCCTACGGGCTCGACCTGCGCGACCCGGCGCTGCTCGACGTGCCGGGGCCGAACGCCTTCGGGTACCCGGTCCAGGTCGCCGACCCGGTGGGCTGCGACCGCTTCACCGCGCGGACCGTCACCGGTCTGTCGCCCGAGGCCCGCTCCCCGATCTGGCTGACGCGCCGCCTCCAGAAGGCGGGCATGCGCCCGATCTCGCTGGCCGTCGACATCACCAACTACGTGATGCTGGAGCTGGGGCAGCCCCTGCACGCGTACGACCGCTCCCGGATCCAGGGTGCGATCGGCGTGCGCCGGGCCGAGCAGGGCGAAAAGCTCACCACCCTCGACGGCGTCAAGCGCACGCTGGACGCCGGGGACCTGGTGATCACCGACGATCGCGGGCCCATCGGTCTCGCGGGTGTCATGGGCGGTGCCAACACCGAGATCGACGACACCGAGGGCACCACCACCGAGGTCGTCGTCGAGGCCGCGCACTTCGACCCGATCTCCATCGCGCGCACGGCCCGCCGGCACAAGCTGGCCTCCGAGGCGTCCAAGCGCTACGAGCGGGGCGTCGACCCCGAGGCCGCTGCCGCCGCCGCGCAGCGCACGGTCGACCTGCTGGTCCTCCTCGCGGGCGGTACCGCCGACGCGGGAGTCACTCAGATCATCGCGCCGTCCGCGCCGCACACCATCACCATCCCGGCGGACCACCCGGACAAGGTCGCGGGCGTCGACTACGGCCGTGAGACCGTCGTACGCCGACTCCAGCAGGTCGGCTGCGACGTCTACGGCCAGGACGAGCTGATCGTCACCGTGCCGTCGTGGCGGCCCGACCTGACCGACCCGAACGACCTGGCCGAAGAGGTCATCCGGCTCGAAGGCTACGAGAACCTGCCCTCGACACTGCCCAGGCCCCCCGCGGGCCGGGGCCTGACCGACCGGCAGCGGCTGCACCGCCGGGTCGGCCGCGCGCTGGCCGGCGCCGGGTACGTGGAGGCGCTGAACTACCCGTTCATCGGCACCGGCGTCCTCGACCAGCTCGGCCTGGAGGCCGACGACCCGCGCCGCACCCTGGTGACGCTGGCCAACCCGCTCTCCGACGAAGAGCCCGCGATGCGTACGACGCTGCTGCCGGGGCTCCTCGGCGCGCTGCGCCGCAACGACGGCCGCGGCTCGCACGACCTCGCGCTCTTCGAGACCGGTCTGGTCTTCCGGCCGACCGGCCACGAGCACAGGGCCGAGCGGCTGCCCGTCGACCGCCGGCCCACCGACGAGGAGATCGCGGAGACCGACTCCGCGCTGCCGCGTCAGCCGCGCCGCGCCGCCGTCGTCCTCGCGGGCGCCCGTGAGCAGGCCGGCTGGTGGGGCAAGGGACGCCCGGCCGACTGGGCGGACGCCGTCGAGGCAGCGCGCACGGTCGCCCGGGAGGCCGGTGTCGAACTGACCGTGCGCGGTGACCGGCACGCGCCGTGGCACCCGGGGCGCTGCGCCGCGCTGTACGCCACGGTGAACGGTGAGGAGACGCTCGTCGGCCACGCCGGTGAGCTGCACCCGCGGGTCGTCAAGGCGCTGCACCTGCCCGAGCGCAGCTGCGCCATGGAGATCGAGCTCGATCTCCTGGAGCAGGCGGGCGGGGGTGTGCCGGCCGCGCCGCGTATCTCCACGTTCCCCGTCGCCACGCAGGATGTCGCGCTCGTCGTGGCGCGGGACGTGCCGGCCGCCGAGGTCGAGGCCGCACTGCGCGAGGGCGCGGGTGAACTCCTGGAGTCCGTGCGGCTGTTCGACGTGTACGAGGGGGAGCAGCTCGGTGAGGGGCGCAAGTCGCTCGCCTACGCGCTGCGCTTCCGGGCCGGCGATCGCACCCTGACCGTGGACGAGGCGTCGGCCGCACGGGACGCGGCGGTCGCCCTGGCGGGCGAGCGTACGGGGGCTGTGCTGCGGAGTTAGCTCCGCCGGTTCGGTGAGGGGTGGGGGACTGCGGGTCGCCCCGCGCCCCGGAAAAGCTGAGGGCGCCTTCTTGTGAAGGCGCCCTTTGTCTTGTTTGTGGGCACCTCACTCATTTGGGTGACAAGTGGGGATGGTTCGGGGCGGCCGGGGGGCGGGGTCGACAGAATCGACCCGGCCGCAGAGGCCGGTGCCTGCGCTGGACGGGGCCTAGGGGGGCCGACGGCATGATCGGTATCACGGCTGGGGTGCCCCGTCTGGCGGGGCGCCTGGGGAAGCACCTGACACTCGGTCGCGCGAGAGCCCGCGCCCGCCGCCGGCAGCGGGCGCGCCGGCTGCTCGCCCTGGGGCTGCCGACCGCCTGGGGCGCGATGGCGATCACGTACAAGCTGGCCTGTCCGCTCGCGCAACAGAACGGGCTGGGCGCGCGGATCGCGACCTGCGCGGTGTTCTTCGCCGTCGGCACGGGACTGGTGCTGCACGTCAGAAGCGGGCTGCTGCGTGAGCTGCGGCAGATCCGCCGGGTCGCCGGCGCCGCCCAGGGCGTCCTGCTGCGTCCGCTGCCGCCGAGCGTCGACGGCCTGCAGGTCGCGGCCGCCCAGGTCTCCGCGGACCGCGGGGCCAGTGTCGGCGGCGACCTGTACGAGGTCATCGGTACGGAACACGGTGTCCGGGTCGTGATGGGCGACGTCCGGGGGCACGGGCTGGCCGCCATCGGGACCGTCGCCGCCGTACTGGGCAGCTTCCGCGAGGCCGTCCACGACGAACCCGAACTCCCCGGCGTGCTGCGGAAGCTGGACCGCGCCATGGCCCGGCACCTCAGGGAGCGGGCGAAGGCCGAGCACCCCTCGTCCGGGCTCGACCCCGACAACCCGGTCGCCGAGGAGTTCGTCACGGTGCTGCTCCTGGAGATCGGTCGTGACGGCGAGGTGACCGCGCTGAACTGCGGTCACCCCTGGCCGTACGTGCTGCGCGGGGACAAGGAGGCGCCCGACGCGCGGGACCGGGACCGGGACCGGGTGGAGCATCTCGGCTTCGGTGATCCGCTGCCGCCGCTCGGGGCCTTCCCGCTCCCCGCCGAACTGCCCGTCGCGGACTGCGGTCCGCTGCCGCCGGGTGAGGCGCTGTTCCTGTACACGGACGGAGTCGAGGACGCCCGTGACGGCGCGGGCCGCTTCTTCCCCCTGCGCGCCGCCCTGACCGAGGCGGTCCGCGCGCACCCCGCCTCGCCCCAGGAGGTGCTGGGCACGGTCTTCACCCAGTTGTTGCGCCACGCCGACGGCTTCCCGACCGACGACGTGGCCGTACTGGTCCTGCGTAACGACCGAGGCGTCGTATCGCTGCCGCACGGTGAATCGATGGCTCACCACGCCGCCCCTTGAGGGACGCCGGGAACTGCGCGGCCGGCCACATCGGACCCGCATCCGACAGACAACCGTTCAGTGACTCGGCACAACCCCAGTGGAACGGAACGGCGCCGTCCGCCCGCCACGGAGTGTCGGGCAGGCAGCGGGACGGACGGCGTGGTTCCGGGCCGCCGCGCTGTACGAGGGGGAGCCGGCGGCCCGGCCGGCCCCTTGCGAGGCAGTTCAGTCAAGCGGCTCACCACTCTCCGCGACAGCGCGTGCACTGCGCGGATCCGGGCACTCCGTTCACACCCCGTGTGAAGGGAGAGGCGCTAGGTTGAAAAGCACCGTCTGCACCCAGCCATCGGATGGCCTTCATGCAGCCCAACACTCTGCTCGACGCGATCCTCGACGAGGCCGGTGTCTCCCACGCGGGACTCGCGGCTCATGTGAACCACGCAGGACGGGTGCGCGGTCTCGCGCTCCGCTACGAACACACCGCCGTGGCCCGCTGGTTGAAGGGGCAGCGCCCACGGGGCCAGGTGCCCGACCTGATCTGCGAGGTCCTCGCGGCCCGGCTGCAACGGCCCGTCACGCTCGACGACATCGGCCTCGGCGTGCCCGGCGAACCGGCCACCCCGCACGGCACGACGCTCTCCGGTTTCGTCGAGCGGGCCACCGCGCTGTGGCGCTCCGACGAACAGCAGCGCCCGCACATACTCGGCGCCCCCGCCGTCACCGGCACGCCCGCCGTGATGCCCGTGTGGGAGTGGGAGAACCCGCCGGAGGACGTGGACGTCTCCCGCGGCGGACGCCACCGCGTACGCATGTCCGACATCGAGATGCTGCGCGCCGCCCGCGCCCACTACGAGCAGATGTACCGCAAGGCCGGCGGCGTCGCGACCCGTACGCGCATCGTCGGATTCCTCAACTCCGAGACCGCGCCGCTCCTGCGCGGCAGCTACACCGACGCCACGGGGCGGCAGCTCCACCGCGCCACCGGCGGCCTGGTGGCGATCGCCGGCATCTGCGCGTACGACTCCGACGCGCACGGGCTCGCCCAGCGCTACTTCCACCAGGCGCTCAGGCTCGCGAAGGCCAGCGGGGACAGGGGACTCGGCGCCTACGTGATCGCGCTCCTCGTCAACCAGGCGCTGTTCATGCGTGAGCACCGGCAGGCGGTGGCCTTCGCCGAGGCGGCACTGCGCGCCGCGGGGCGCCACATCACGCCGGCGCTCGCGTCGGACCTCTCCGCGATGCAGGCCAAGGCGTACGCGCACCTCGGGGACGGCAGCAGCGCGCTGTCCTGCATCCGGCGTGCCGAGCAGGCCGCCGACCGTATCCGGCGCGGCTACGAGCCGGACGAGACCGGCTATGTCCAGCCGGGCCTGGTCAACGTGCAGGTGGCGGAGGCGCTGTTGAGCCTCGGCGACCTGTCGGCCGCGCGGGAGCACGCGGCGGCGGCGGTGGACAACCCGGCGCACGACCGGGGCAGGGTGCACCGGCTCGCCATGCTGAGCCAGATCGAACTGCGCCAGGGCAACGCCGACAGAGCGGTGGTCACCGCGGTCGAAATGGCGGAACGCGCGCGGGGGATGGAGTCCCAGCGGCTGCGCGACAGACTGCGGGCGGTACGCGAACACCTGGTGGCCAGCGGCTGCGCGGGCACCTCCGAGGCCGCCGAACTCATCGACGGAGCACTGCGCGTGCCGCTCTAGACACCGCTCCGACCGTCCGCCGTCCCGACCGCCCGGGGGCCACGAGCCCTCCTGGCGGGTGCCTTCGCGCCCGCCACTGCGCCGGGAGCGGCCCCTGCGAGCCTGCTGCGCTGACACTCCTGCTGCGATATTGCCACCTACCCGTCGAAAGGTGGCAGAAAAGTGCAGTGGACGAAACAGAACGAACAAATCGTGTACGCAAATCGCTGGTTCAGCGTCAATCTCGCAGATGTCGCATTGCCCGACGGCCGGCATCTCGATCACTTCTTAATCCGGCTGCGGCCCGTCGCCGTGGCCACTGTCGTGAACGAGGCGAACGAGGTGCTGCTGCTGTGGCGGCACCGCTTCATCACCGACAGCTGGGGATGGGAGCTTCCCGCGGGGGTCGTCGAGGACGGCGAGGACATCGTCGTCGCGGCGGCCCGCGAACTGGAGGAGGAGACCGGCTGGCGGCCGGGACCTCTGCGCCATCTGATGAGCGTCGAGCCCTCGAACGGGCTCACCGACGCCCGGCACCACATCTACTGGGCCGACGAAGGCGCGTACATCGGGCATCCTGTGGACGACTTCGAGTCCGACCGCCGGGAATGGGTTCCCCTGAAGCTCGCTCCCGACATGGTCGCCCGTGGTGAGGTTCCGGCCGCCAACATGGCTGCCGCGCTGCTCCTCCTGCACCATCTGAGGCTCGGGCAGGACGCCTTGCCCTGATCCCCCACCGCGTCCACGGGCTCAACGGCCCAGAGCCTGCCAGACCGCCACGGCCAGCGCGCCCACCGCCGTGACGACCGCGACCGCGCGCAGCGGCCAGCGGGTGTGCTCCAGCGCGATGACCCGGCTACTCAGGTCGTCGAGCTCCTTGGCGGTCTGTTCGGCGCGATGACTGAGCAGAGTCATGCACCCCTCGACGGTGGCATGGGCCACATCGAGACGGCGGCGTAACTCCGCGACTTCTCCTCGGACCACGGGATGCTCCGGGTCGGCGGTCACGTGTCCGCTCCTTTCCGTAGTCGTCACATCCCTGACGTGTTGCACGGAAAGTCAACAGGCCTGGTGGGTGCGTGGGGAGCGTGTGCGAGGGGCATATGCGGGCCCGGAGCGCACACGGTGTGTGAATGCGGCGGGCCCGGCGCTCCGAAGAGAGCCGGGCCCGCGAAGTCCACGCGCCTACGGGTACGTGTAGAACCCGGAGCCCGACTTCCGCCCCAGCCGGCCCGCGTCGACCATGCGCTGGAGCAGCGGGGGAGCGGCGTACAGCGGCTCCTTGTACTCCTCGTACATGGAGTACGCGACGGAGGCCACCGTGTCGAGCCCGATCAGGTCGGACAGCTTGAGCGGACCCATCGGATGGGCACACCCCAGCTCCATGCCGTTGTCGATGTCCTCACGGCTCGCCATGCCGGACTCGAACATCCGGATCGCGGAGAGCAGATAAGGGATCAGCAGCGCGTTGACCACGAAGCCCGAGCGGTCCTGCGCGCGGATCGCGTGCTTGCCGAGGATCTTCTCCACCAGGGACTGCGCCCGGCTGATGGTGCCCTCGGAGGTGGTCAGCGCCGGGATCAGCTCGACGAGCTTCTGTACCGGGGCCGGGTTGAAGAAGTGGATGCCGATGACCTGGTCGGGGCGCGAGGTCGCGACGGCGAGCTTCACCAGCGGGATGGAGGAGGTGTTCGAGGCGAGGATCGCGTCCTGCCGTACCACCACCTGGTCAAGGACCTGGAAGATCTCCGTCTTCACCTGCTCGTTCTCGACGACCGCCTCGATCACCAGATCGCGGTCCGAGAACTCGCCGAGGTCGGTCGTGAAGGAGAGCCGCGCCTGGGTGGCGTCCCGCTCCTCCTCGGAGATCTTGCCGCGCTCGGCGGCCTTGGAGAGCGAGTTGTAGAGCCGGGTCCGGCCAATCTCCAACGCCTCACCAGTGGTCTCGGCGACCTTCACATCCAGGCCGGCGCGGGCGCACACCTCGGCGATGCCCGCTCCCATCTGGCCGCAGCCCACCACTCCGACGCGTTCGATGTCGGTCACATCGTCCCTTTCGCTCTCACTGTCCGCTCTCACTGGCATGGGACCGGCGGGTGTCCGTTGTCCGGTACCCGCCGACGCCACGCACGTTACTCCGGATCTGTCCCCGTACGGCGGGCCGGGTCGGGCATGCTGTGCGAGGTAGACGGTCCGTGACCGGGCGGACCCACTGCTTTTGGGGTGCGGCATGGGGCGTATGTCACGACGGGGATTCGCGATGACCGCGGCGGCCGGACTGTCGGGACTCGTCACGGCGGGAGTGGCCGTGGCGGCCGAACTGTCCGCGGGAGCGGGCGGCGGCGGAGGCAGAGGCGGTCACGGTCACGGTGGCCGCCGGCACCGGCGCCGCGACCCCGCCGGCGCGCTGCGCGGCATGTGGCTGGCGACCGTGGCGAACCGCGACTGGCCCTCGAAGACGGGCCTGACCGCGGCCGAGCAGCGCGCCGAACTGCTCGCACACCTCGACACGGCGGTGGAGCGCCGGCTGAACGCCGTGATCTTCCAGGTCCGCCCCACCGCCGACGCCCTGTGGGATTCGCCCTTCGAGCCCTGGGCGCAGTACCTGACCGGCGTCCAGGGCAAGGACCCCGGCTGGGACCCCCTGGGCACCGCCGTCACGGAGGCCCATGCGCGCGGGCTCGAACTGCACGCCTGGTTCAATCCGTACCGCGTCGCCAACCACACCGACCCGACGCGGCTCGTCGCCTCGCACCCGGCCCGCGTGCACCCCGACTGGATCGTGCCCTACGGCGGGAAGCTCTACTACAACCCCGGTCTGCCCGAGGTCCGCGCCTTCGTGCAGGACGCGATGCTGGACGCGGTGCGCAAGTACGCCGTGGACGCCGTCCACTGGGACGACTACTTCTATCCGTACCCGGTCGCCGGCCAGGTCTTCGACGACGACGCCGCGTACGCCGCGCACGGCGGGCAGTTCCCCGACCGGGCCGCCTGGCGGCGCGACAACATCGACCGGCTGGTGCTGGAGACGGCCGCCCGGATCAGGAAGGTACGGCCCGGCACGCGGTTCGGGATCAGCCCCTTCGGGGTGTGGCGCAACGCCGCGACCGACCCGCTGGGCTCGGACACCCGGGCCGGCGTGCAGACGTACGACGACCTGCACGCGGACACCAGGAAATGGGTCCGGGAGAACTGGATCGACTACATCTGCCCGCAGCTGTACTGGAACATCGGCTTCGCCGCGGCCGACTACGCGAAGCTCGTCCCCTGGTGGTCGCAGGTCGCGCAGGGCAGCAGAACGAAGCTGTACGTGGGTGAGGCGCTCTACAAGGCCGGTGATCCCGCGCAGCCCGCGGCCTGGCAGGACCCGGCCGAGCTGTCCGCGCATCTCACTCTCGCCGCGGACCACCCGCAGGTGGGCGGGCACGTCTTCTTCTCGGCCAAGGAGGTGGCCGCCGACCGGATCGGAGCCATGGCGAGGGTGGTCGCCGACCACTACCGGCAGCCGGCGAAACCCTCACGCTGATTCACCGGGGGGTGTCCTCGTGGTGCTGGACCACGCAGTCGGGGCCGGGAGACATCAGGGTCTCGTGACCGTCCTCGAAGCGGACCCGGTACGGGGGACTTCCCTGCTGTCCGAGCACTTCGATGACCTCCGCGACCCGGTCGTGCTGCCCGACGATCCTGCCGTGCACCAGCAGCTGGTCGCCTACGGTTGCCTGCATCTGGAGGGCCTCCTCGTTCGCACGGGAGTGGCGATTCGTGACCGCAAGTGTACGGCGGGTGGCGCGAGTTGGGGACGGGCCGGACGAACCGGTCAGCCCCGGGCCCGTTGTGTGACGGCGATGCAGACGAGGACGGCGGCGGCCGTCAGCGGGGCGGCCGGGGTCAGCTGCTCGCCCAGCAGCAGCACCGACCACACCAGGGTGAGCAGCGGCTGCGCGAGCTGCAGCTGGCTGGCCTTCGGTATGCCGATCGCGGCCATCCCGCGGTACCAGACGACCAGGCCGAGGAACTGCGAGCCCACCGCGACCCACAGCAGCCCGGTGACGCTGTGCGCGGTCAGCTCCACGGGCTCGTAGGACAGGGCGACCGCGGCCACCGGCACCGTGAGCGGCAGGCACAGGACCAGCGCCCAGCCGATGACCTGCCAGCCCGGCATCACCCGGGCCAGCCTGCCGCCCTCCGTGTAACCCGCCGCGCAGATCAAAAGGGCGCCGAAGAGGTAGGCGTCCGCGCTGCTCAGGGCGCCGCCGCTCTGCTGCACGGTGAACGCGATGACCACGGCGGCGCCCGCGGACGCCGCCGCCCAGAACGTGCGGGAGGGCCGGGTGCCGACGCGCAGCGCCGACAACAGGGCGGTCGTCAGGGGGAGCAGACCGACGACGACCGCGGCGTGCGCGGTGGTCGACGTCTCCAGGGCGAGCGTGGTGAGCATCGGGAAGCCGAGCACGACTCCGGCGGCGACGACGGCGAGCCCCGCCCAGTGGCGGCGGCCGGGCGGCGGGACGCGCAGGGCGAGCAGACAGCCGCCCGCCACGATCGCGGCCAGGACGCTCCGCACCGCCACGAGCGACCAGGGGCCGAAGCCCTCCAGGCCCCACGCGGTGGCGGGGAAGGTGAGGGAGAAGGCGACGACCCCGAGCGCGGCCAGGAGGGTCCCGGTACGAGGATCCGGCCGACCGGAGCCCCGGACGTCCCCGTCTCTGGAGGAGCCGCCGGGAGTGGCGCCGGAGAAGCCGCCGGGAGTGCCGCCGGGAGTGCCGCCGGGCCGGTCGGCCGCACGGGGTGCGCCGGGCACCGCTATCGAGGTCCGTGCGGTAGCGCTATTCTCTGCTCTCATGCATGAGCGTAGCAGCGTCGCTGAACTGGCCGAGCGGTTGCGGGATGAGCTGCACCGCTACTCTCCCGGTGGAAAGCTGCCGTCGAGTCGCGTCCTCGTCGACCGGTTCCGGGTGAGTCCCGTGACCGTGTCCCGGGCGCTGGCCCAGCTCTCCGCCGAGGGGCTGGTGGTCACCCGGCCCGGAGCGGGGGCGTTCCGGGCCGAGCCGCGCGCCGCCGGTCCCGCCGTCGGGGACACCTCCTGGCAGGAGGTCGCCCTCAGCGCGGACGCCACGACCGACCTCGTACCCCGCACGGTGGACGCCTCGGGCGTGCTCGTCTCACTGGCCGCGCCGCCGCCCGGAGTCATCGAGTTCAACGGCGGCTATCTGCACCCCTCGCTCCAGCCGGAACGGGCGATGGCCGCGGCGCTGTCCCGGGCGGGCCGCCGCCCGGGCGTCTGGGCGCGCCCGCCGGTGGACGGGCTGCCCGAACTGCGCGAATGGTTCGCGCGGGGCATCGGCGGCGCCATCACCGCCGCCGAGGTACTCATCACGGCCGGCGGCCAGTCCGCGCTGACCACCGCGCTGCGCGCCCTCGCCCCGCCCGGCGCCCCGGTCCTCGTCGAGTCGCCCACGTACCCCGGCATGCTGGCGATCGCCCGCGCGGCCGGGCTGCGGCCCGTGCCCGTGCCGGTGGACCGGGACGGGGTGAAGCCGGCGCTCCTCGCCGACGCCTTCCGGGCCACCGGCGCCCGCGTCTTCGTCTGCCAGCCGCTGTTCCAGAACCCGACCGGCGCGGTGCTCGCCCCCGAGCGGCGCGGCGAGGTGCTGCGGATCGCCCGCGAGGCTGGCGCGTTCGTCATCGAGGACGACTTCGTACGCCGGCTCGTGCACGAGGACGCGGGGCCGCTGCCGCGTCCGCTGGCCTCGGACGATCCCGACGGCGTGGTCGTGCACGTCTGCTCGCTGACCAAGGCCACCTCGCCGAGCTTCCGGGTGAGCGCGCTGGCCGCCCGCGGCCCCGTACTGGAACGGCTGCGGGCCATCCAGGTCGTCGACACCTTCTTCGTACCGCGACCGCTCCAGGAGGCGGCCCTGGAACTCGTCGGCTCGCCCGCCTGGCCCCGCCATCTGCGGGCCGTCTCGGCCGAACTGCGCGTCCGGCGGGACGCCATGGTCGCCGCACTGCGCCTGCGGCTGCCCGAACTGGCCCTGCCGCACATCCCGTCCGGCGGCTACCACTTGTGGCTGCGCCTGCCCGACGGCACCGGGGGTACCTCCCAGGCCTTCGGCTCCGGGGGAGAAGCGGCGCTGCTGTCCGCCGCCCTGCGCGCGGGGGTGGCCGTCACCCCTGGCCGCCCCTACTTCAGCGCCGAACCTCCGGCGGCCCACCTGCGCCTCAGCTTCGCGGCGGTCGCGAGCACCGCCGAGATCACCGAGGGGGTCCGGCGACTGCGCACGGCCTGCGCCGAAACCGGCTCGACAGCTCCGACCCGGCCTGCGAATCTCGCGCCATGACCGACACACCCGGCCCGCCCGAGGGCTACGAGATCTCCACCGACCCCGCGCGCATCGACGTCGGTCGGGTCCACCGCTGGCTCGCCGACGACGCGTACTGGGCGCTCGGCCGGCCGCGGGAGAAGCAGGAGAGCGCGATGGCCGGATCGCTCAACTTCGGTGCGTACGAGACGGGTTCGGGCGACCAGGCGGCGTACGCGCGCGTGGTGACCGACGGGGCGACCTTCGCCTGGCTCTGCGACGTGTACGTGGACCGGTCCGCGCGGGGCAAGGGGCTCGGCACCGCCCTGGTCACCGCCGTCCGCGACCACCTGCGTCCCCTCGGTCTGCGCCGGGTGGTGCTCGCCACCCATGACGCGCACGGGGTCTACGAGAAGCTCGGGTTCAAGGCGCTGGACCGGCCCGACCGGTGGATGGCACTGAACTTCGAATGATCTTCCGTCCCGGCGCCCGGGCGTGAGCATTCCGTGTGCGCCGCCGATCACCTCTTGACCTGCTCAGTTCCGGCGCTCACGATCGCCGCATGCATGTTCGGGTCACGCTGATCGCCGCCGCCCGCGGTTCCTCGTTGCTCGCCGAGCGCTTCGACGACGACCGGCCGCTCGACCAGGCGGGCTGGGGCGAGGTGCAGCGCGTCGCCCATGCCCTCATTCCGCTTGCCGCGGCCGAGCTGCGGTACTGCTCGCCGACCCCGCGCAGCCGGGCCACCGGCGACGCGCTGGGCCTCGCGCCGCTGGTCCAGCTGGCGCTGCGGGACTGCGACATGGGCCGCTGGCGCGGGCTGACCCTCGGGGAGGCGATGGCCCGTGAACCCGAGGCGGTGGACGCCTGGCTCGCCGACCCGTACTCCGCGGCCCACGGCGGCGAGCCGATGGTGGAGTTCATCCAGCGGGTGGGCGGCTGGCTGGACACCCGCCCGGCCGACGACGGCGGCCGGATCGTCGCCGTGGCGGAGCCGGCGGTCGTCCGCGCCGCGCTCGTCTATGCCCTGAAGTCGCACCCGTCGACGTACTGGAACTTCGACGTCCGCCCGCTGTCGACAGCCACCCTCATCGGCTGGGCCGGCCGCTGGAACCTCCGCTTCGACGCTCAGTACGAACGCGTGTAGTCCGTCGTGAGGACCAGGTCCTTGGCGGGGCCGCCGACCCGCCACACCGTCCGCCAGCGGTCCGCGTCGTATACGGTGAACTCGCCGCGGTAGAGGTCCGCCGAGCACGGATGGTCGGCGACGTACCGGCCGGTCGCGAGGTCCAGGCCGTGGAAGGGGCGCCCGTCGGCGAACCGTACGTCGGCCCGGCTCGCCCGGTCGCCCGGCAGGAACCTGAGGGTGCGCTCGGCGGGCCGGGCCACGCCCTGCCACACGAAGGTGCCGGACTCGTGGTGGAGCAGCCCCGGGCCGCCGTCCAGGTGCTCGAACACCGTCGTCCCGCTGAAGGCGCCCGCCGCCCCGCTGGCGAGGTCCCGCACTGAGCGCTCCACGCGCCAGTCGCCGGCCAGGTACGCCAGCACGTCGTCCACCGGCCGGAACCCGGCCGTCCCCTCCGTCATCGCGGCCCCTCCTTCCCCACCCGTCGACGTGATCCTGCGCCCTGCGGGTCAGCCCTTCTCGGTGGTGTCGTCGGTGCTCAGGAAGAGGTCCTGGCCGTCCTTCGTGATGGCGAAGCTGCCGTCGGCGCGGAGTTCGAGGACGGCTCCTCCCTCGGGGTAGCCCGTGTTGGTGGCCCACACCGGTTTGTCGTCGGGGGTGTAGACGACCAGGTTGCCGTCCTCCTGGAAGACGGCCTTGTAGTTCTCGCCGGAGGTGCGGGAGGCCCAGGTGGCCTTGTCGTTCTCGTCGTAGGCGACGAGGTTGCCGTCCGGCTGCATGATCAGCTTCACCCGCGCGGCCTGCAGGAACTCACCGGGTCCCAGGGTCTGCCGGGGCTGGACCGACAGTGTCTCCGGCAGGGGCGCGGGGTTCGTCGGCTTCTTGCTCGCGTCCGGGGCCTTCGCGCCGTCCGCGCTCCCGCGCGAACTGCTGCGGCTCGTGGACGGCTTGGGGTCCTTCGCCTCGTCGGCCGAGCCGGAGTTCTCCAGGGCGACCACCGTGGCCACCACGATCGCGACGGCGACCACGGCACCGCCGGCGATGAGCGGCCTGCGGCGCAGCCGGCCGGGTCGCGTGCCGGGAGCGGACGCGCCGGCCGGTTCGGCCTGCGTCGGGGGAGGCAGGAACCGTGTCTGCGCGGCGGTCGCCGGGGCCGGCACGGGGCTGCCCGGCGGGGCGGCGTCGACCCTCGTGGGCGCGTACGGTGCCGCCGGGGCGGGCGATGACACGGGAGCCGCGGCCACCGTCGCGGTCGCGGCGGTGTCCGAGGCCGCCATGGCGATGATCCGCTGGTAGGCGGGATGCCCCACGATGTCGGTCTCGCTGTCGCAGAGTTCCACGATGCGCTGCGGCGCCGGGCGCCGCGCCGGGTCCTTGTGCGCGCACAGCGCGATCAGCTCGGCCATCTCGGCGGGGATCCCGGCCAGGTCCATGTCCTCGTGGACGGTGCGGTACGAGACGGTGGCCAGCGAGCCCTGTCCGTACGGCGGACGGCCCGTGAGGCAGTAGGCCAGGGTGACGCCCAGCGCGAACACGTCGGACGGCGGTCCGGCCTCGCTGCGGGTCAGGGTCTCCGGGGCGATGAATCCGGGGGTGCCGATGGCCGTGCCGACCTGCGTGATGTTCGACATCTCGTCGCTGCGGGCGATCCCGAAGTCGATGAGCTGGGGCCCGGTGGCCGACAGGATGACGTTCTGCGGCTTGATGTCGCGGTGCAGCACCCCGTGCACGTGGACGTCGGCGAGCCCTTCGGCCAGGGCGGCCAGCACGGCGCGGCCGAGGTCGACCGGAAAGGGCCCCGAGGTCTCGACGGCGTCGGCCAGCGTCGGACCGGGCACGTACTCGGTCGCCATCCAGAACGGCGGGCTGTCCACCTCGGCGTCGATGAGCGCGGCCGTGAACGCGTTACGGACGGTCCCGAGCGTCTCCACCTCGCGGCGGAAGCGCTGCAACGCCGCCGGGTCGTCCTGGAGATGGGCGTTGATGACCTTGACGGCGGCGGGCCGTCCCCCTGGGGTGCGGCCGAGGTAGACGCTTCCCATACCTCCGGAACCGAGTCGGCCGAGTAAACGGTAGCGACCTATGTTCGTCGGGTCGGAATCCTGCAGTGGGTACACCTGACACGCCCTCCAGGCAGTCGGAACACACGCGTCCGTAGGGACGGGGCTGGTGTCCAAGACCTCTGCGGCGGGATGCCGGTTCCGGTGCCACCGTTCCCTGATTCCGCCCTGAGGACGAAGAATATAGCCCCCGTGGCACTGGCCCTCACTCAGGGAAGATTGCATAAACGTGCAGCGAAACGTATAGTCATGCCATCCCAGAGGAGGGTTCCATGGCGGTACGTGCGGCAGTGGCCGGAGCGAGTGGGTACGCGGGCGGGGAACTGCTGCGTCTGCTCCTGGTGCACCCCGAGATCGAGATCGGCGCCCTGACCGGCAACTCCAACGCGGGACAACGGCTCGGCGCCCTGCAGCCGCATCTCTTCCCGCTGGCCGACCGCGTACTCCAGGAGACGACGGCCGAGATCCTCGCGGGCCACGACGTCGTCTTCCTCGCGCTGCCCCACGGGCAGTCCGCCGCCGTGGCCGAGCAGCTCGGCCCGGAGGTCCTGGTCGTCGACATGGGCGCCGACTTCCGGCTGAAGGACGCGGCCGACTGGGAGCGGTTCTACGGTTCGCCGCACGCCGGGACCTGGCCCTACGGGCTCCCCGAGCTGCCGGGTGCCCGCGCGGCGCTGGAAGGGTCGAAGCGCATCGCCGTGCCCGGCTGCTATCCGACGGCCGTGACGCTGG
Organism: Streptomyces ortus; assembly: GCF_026341275.1. NCBI lineage: Bacteria > Bacillati > Actinomycetota > Actinomycetes > Kitasatosporales > Streptomycetaceae > Streptomyces > Streptomyces ortus. Next base: position 649,171 of record NZ_JAIFZO010000002.1, on the reverse strand, counting down.
CCCTCGTCCCCGCCTACACGGCCTCCCTCGCCGAGAACGAGGCCGTCGTCGTGGCCGCGTCCGGGACGTCGGGCGCCGGCAAGTCCCCCAAGACACATCTGCTCGGCAGCGAGGTCATGGGGTCCATGTCCCCGTACGGCGTCGGCGGCGGCCACCGGCACACCCCCGAGATGATCCAGAACCTCGGCGCGGTCGCGGACGGGCCCGTCACCGTCTCCTTCACCCCGACCCTCGCCCCGATGTCCCGGGGCATCCTCGCCACCTGCAGCGCCAAGGCGAAGCCCGGCGTCACCGCGGAAACCGTCCGGGCCGCCTACGAGAAGGCGTACGCGGACGAGCCGTTCGTCCGCCTGCTGCCCGAGGGGCAGTGGCCGGCCACCGCGTCCGTCCACGCTTCCAACGCCGTTCAGGTGCAGGTCGCGTACGACGCCGCCGCGGGGCGCATCATCGCGGTCAGCGCCATCGACAACCTCACCAAGGGCACCGCGGGCGGTGCCGTCCAGAGCATGAACATCGCCCTCGGACTCGACGAGGCCACCGGGCTTTCCACGATCGGAGTCGCACCGTGAGTGTCACGGCAGCCAAGGGATTCACGGCGTCCGGCATCGCCGCCGGGATCAAGGAGAACGGCAACCCCGACCTGGCCCTCGTGGTCAACAACGGGCCCCGCGCCGCCGCCGCGGGCGTCTTCACCTCCAACCGCGTGAAGGCCGCGCCGGTGCTGTGGTCCGAGCAGGTCCTCAAGGGCGGCCGGCTGACCGCCGTCGTCCTCAACTCCGGTGGCGCCAACGCCTGCACGGGACCCAAGGGCTTCCAGGACACGCACGCCACCGCCGAGAAGGTGGCCGAGGTCCTCGGACAGAACGCGGCCGAGGTCGCCGTGGCCTCCACCGGCCTCATCGGCATCCTGCTCCCCATGGACAAGCTCCTGCCGGGCGTCGAGCAGGCCGCCGCGGCCCTGTCGGAACACGGCGGCGAGAAGGCCGCCATCGCCATCAAGACCACCGACACCGTCCACAAGACCTCGGTCGTGCAGGGCGACGGCTGGACCGTCGGCGGCATGGCCAAGGGCGCGGGCATGCTCGCCCCCGGCCTCGCCACGATGCTCGTCGTCCTCACCACCGACGCCGACGTCGACAGCGACACCCTGGACCGGGCGCTGCGGTCGGCCACGAAGGTCACCTTCGACCGGGTCGACTCCGACGGCTGCATGTCGACCAACGACACCGTGCTGCTGCTCGCCTCCGGCGCCTCCGAAGTCACCCCCGGGTACGCGGAGTTCGCCGAGGCCGTACGGGCCGTCTGCGACGACCTCGGCCAGCAGCTGATCCGGGACGCCGAGGGCGCCGGCAAGGACATCAGGATCGAGGTCGTCAACGCGGCGAGCGAGGACGACGCCGTCGAGGTGGGCCGCTCCATCGCCCGCAACAACCTCCTCAAGTGCGCGATCCACGGCGAGGACCCCAACTGGGGCCGCGTGCTCTCCGCCATCGGCACGACCTCCGCCGCCTTCGAGCCCGACCAGCTGAACGTCGCCATCAACGGCGTCTGGGTCTGCAAGAACGGTTCCGTCGGCGAGGACCGCGACCAGGTCGACATGCGCTACCGGGAGGTCCACATCGTCGCCGACCTCGCGGCGGGCACCGAGACCGCCACGATCTGGACCAACGACCTGACCGCGGAGTACGTCCACGAGAACAGCGCGTACTCGTCATGAGCGCCACCCGTAAGCACACCGCGCTGCCCAAGGCGCAGATCCTCATCGAGGCGCTGCCCTGGCTGACCCGGCACCACGGCAGGACGGTCGTCATCAAGTTCGGCGGCAACGCCATGATCGACGAGGACCTGAAGGCCGCGTTCGCCCAGGACGTCGTGTTCCTGCGGCACGCGGGGCTCAAGCCCGTCGTCGTGCACGGCGGCGGCCCCCAGATCAGCGCGGCCCTGGACCGGCACGGCATCGTCAGCGAGTTCAAGGCGGGCCTGAGGGTCACCACCGAGGACGCCATGGACGTCGTACGCATGGTGCTCGCCGGCCAGGTCCAGCGCGAACTGGTCGGACTGCTCAACCAGCACGGTCCGCTCGCCGTGGGACTCACCGGCGAGGACGCGCACACCATCACCGCCGTCAAGCACCAGCCCGAGATCGACGGGGAGTTGGTCGACATCGGGCGGGTGGGCGAGATCACCGCGATCGACACGGGCGCGATCGAGGCACTGCTCGCCGACGGCCGGATCCCGGTCGTCTCCTCGATCGCCCGCAGTCAGGACGACGGACATGTCTACAACGTCAATGCTGATACGGCGGCTGCGGCACTCGCTGCGGCGCTGGGCGCCGAAACACTGATGGTCCTCACCGACGTCGAGGGCCTCTACGAGGACTGGCCGAACTCCGACGAGGTCATCAGCCGGCTCACCGCCAGGGAGCTGGAGAAGCTGCTGCCCGAGCTGGCCAGCGGGATGGTGCCGAAGATGGAGGGCTGTCTGCACGCCGTACGCAACGGCGTGAACACCGCACGCGTGATCGACGGCCGGGTCCAGCACTCGATCCTGCTGGAGATCTTCACGGACGAAGGCATCGGCACGATGGTCGTGCCCGATGCGGAGGGGGACGCTGACGCATGACCGCCAACACCGCCAACGCTGCCGACACCGGCAGCACCAGCAGCACCGGCAGCACCGCCAACGAGGCGCTCACCCAGCGCTGGCAGGGCGCGCTCATGGACAACTACGGCACCCCCCGGCTGCCGCTCGTCCGCGGCGCCGGCACCAGGCTGTGGGACGCCGACGGCACGGAGTACCTGGACTTCGTCGGCGGCATCGCGGTCAACGCGCTCGGCCACGCGCACCCGGCGATCGTCGAGGCCGTGAGCCGGCAGATCGCCTCACTCGGCCACGTCTCCAACCTCTTCGTCGCCGAGCCGCCCGTCGCGCTCGCCGAACGGCTCCTGCAGCTCTTCGGGCGGGACGGCCGCGTGTACTTCTGCAACTCGGGGGCCGAGGCCGTCGAGGGCGCCTTCAAGATCGGCCGGCTGACCGGCCGCCCGCACATGGTGGCGACCGACGGCGGCTTCCACGGCCGGACCATGGGCGCGCTGTCGCTCACCGGCCAGCCGGGCAAGCGGGATCCGTTCCTGCCGCTGCCGGGCGACGTCACCCATGTCCCGTACGGGGACCCGCAGGCGCTGGCCGCCGCCGTCACCGAGGACACCGCGCTGGTCGTCATCGAGCCGATCCAGGGCGAGAACGGTGTCGTCGTACCGCCCCCCGGCTACCTCAAGGCGGCCCGTGCCATCACCGCGGCCACCGGCAGCCTGCTCGTCCTGGACGAGGTGCAGACCGGGGTCGGCCGGACCGGGCACTGGTTCGAGTACCAGGCGCACGAGGGGGTCCTGCCGGACATCGTCACGCTCGCGAAGGGCCTCGGCGGCGGCCTGCCGCTCGGCGCGACCGTCGCCTTCGGGCGTGCCGCCCAGTTCCTGAAGCCGGGTCACCACGGCACGACGTTCGGCGGCAACCCGGTCGCCTGCGCGGCGGGGCTCGCCGTCCTCGACACGATCGGGTCGGAGGGCCTGCTGGAGAACGTGAAGCGGGCCGGCGAGAAACTGCGCGAGGGAATCGAGGCGCTCGGACACCCGCTGGTCGACCATGTCCGGGGCTCGGGGCTCCTCCTGGGTATCGTGCTCACCGAGCCGCTCGCGCCCCGCGTGCAACAGGCGGCTCAGGACGCCGGCCTCCTGGTGAACGCGCCCGCCCCCGATGTCGTACGGCTGATGCCGCCCCTGAACATCACCGAGGACGAGGTGGACACGTTCCTCGGGGCCCTTCCCGGTGTTCTCGACACGGTGAGCGACGGGAGCCGCGGGACCCACGGGACCAGCGGGTCCACCGGGGACGGACGAGCCGGGGAATGACCGGAGAATGAGACGACGATGACTCAGGCGCAGGATCACGACCAGGCGGGACCTGCGGTTCCGCAGACCCGCACCGCACGCCACCGCCGGATCGTGGACATCCTCAACCGGCAGCCGGTGCGCTCGCAGAGCCAGTTGGCGAAGCTGCTCGCCGACGACGGGCTGCACGTCACGCAGGCGACGCTGTCCCGGGACCTGGACGAGCTGAACGCGGTGAAGATCCGCAACAACGACGGCGACCTGATCTACGCGGTGCCGAGCGAGGGGGGTTTCCGGACCCCTCGCGCTCCGCTGGGGGAGTCGGCGAAGGAGGAGCGGATGCGGAGGCTCTCCGCGGAGCTGCTGATCTCCGCGGAGGCTTCGGCGAACCTGGTGGTTCTGCGCACTCCGCCCGGCGCCGCGCAGTTCCTCGCCTCGGCCATCGACCAGGCGGAGTTGCAGGACATCCTCGGGACGATCGCGGGCGACGACACGCTCCTGCTGATCAGCAGGGATCCCTCCGGGGGGCAGGCTCTGGCGGACCACCTCCTGCGGCTGGCGCAGAACCACCACTGAGCGAACCCCGGGTATGAAAAACAGGGGCGCAGCCCCGTCTTTCAGGGGCGCGGGGAACGGCGCGGGGAACCATGGTGTGCCGGCGGGTGTGGGTGGGGGTCGGGCTTTTCAGGGGCGCGGGGAACTGCGCGGGGGCCCGCACCGAGCGGGGCCAGGTGGGTGGTCAGCCCAGCCGGTCGGCCAGACCTCCCGTGCAGCGGACCTCGTCCCCCGCCGTGATCAGCAGCGCCTCGATGCCCGGCAGGGACTCCAGCCACGCCAGCGCCTGCCGCGAGCCCATCGCGAACGCCGCCGTCGCCCACGCGTCCGCCCACGTGATCCGCGGCCCGACCACGGTCACCGCCACCAGATCGGTCACCGCGGAGCGCCCCGTACGCGGATCCACGATGTGCGTCCCCCGCTCCGCGGACCCCGACGTGGCCACCGCCAGCCGGTCCACCCCCGCCGCCGAGACCACCGCCGCCAGCCCCCCGGGCCGCAACGGGTCGGACACCCCCACCCGCCAGGGTCGGTGCGGCCCCGGCACGCCGTACATCTGCACGTCGCCCCCGCCGTTCACGCTCACCCCGCTCGCCCCGGCCTCCACGAGCAGCAGGGCCGCCCGCTCGACGGACCAGCCCTTCACGATGCCGGTCGGGTCGAGGGACCCCGCGTACGTCGAACTGAACCAGCCGTCGCTCAACCGCTCGGCCTCGGCGCACAGTTCCAGTACCTCGGCGACCTCCGGATCGCACTGGTCCACGGTCAGCAGCCCCTGCGCCAGCCGGGAGATCTGGCTGTCCTGCCGGTAGGTGCTGAAGACCTCGTCCACCACGTGGAGCTGGGCGACCGCCGCCGCCAACGCGTCCCGCACGGCCTCCGGTTCACCCCCTCGTACGTCGAAGGAGAAGACCGTCCCCATCACCTCCTCCGCGTGACGCACCGCGAAGGGCGCCTCGGCGGACCCGGTCGGTTCCGCGGGTTCAGCCACCGGCCTGGTCCAGGGCCGACTGCAGGGACTCCTTGTAGCCACCGCTCGTGTAGGTGGCCCCGGACACGGCGTCGATGTCGGCGTTGCCCGCGGCGACCGCCGCCGCGTTCAGCTTCGGCACGGCGTCACCGTTGACCTGGTCGCTGCGACCGCCCTTGGGCTGCTGCACCGCCTCGGCCTTGGTGATCTTCCCGCCGCTCACGGTGATCCGCACCTGCACGGGCCCGTACTCGGTCGTGACGGCCTTGCCGGTGACGGTCTTCGCCTGCGCGGCCCCGGCCCCGGACCCGCTCGCGTCGCCCGAACCACCGCCGCCGGTCCCGCCCGTGCCGCCGCCGGTCCCGCCACCCGTACCACTCGCCTCGGCCGAACCGCCGCCCGGCGCCCCCGCCTTGTCCAGCGCCGACTGGAGCGACTTCTTGTAACCCCCGCTGGTGTAGGTGGCCCCGGAGACCGCGTCGATGTCGGCCGTGCCGGCCGTGACGGCCGCCTTGTTCAGCTTGGGCACCGCGTCGGTGCTGACCGTCGTACTGCGCCCGCCGGTCGGTGACTGGAGGGCCGCGGCCGACGTGATCTTCCCGCCGGCCACGGTGATCCGCACCTGCACGTTGCCGTACTCGGTCTTGACGACGTCACCGGTGAGCGTCTGGGCCGCGGTGCCGCCCGCCGCCTGCACTCCGCCGGAACCTTGCGGCGCGGCCGAGGCCTGCTGCTGCGCCGCGCCGTCGGCGGACGCCGCCGCCGGGTCCGACGCGGGCTTCAGCGACAGCAGCAGGACGATCCCGGACACCGTGGCGGCACCGGCCAGCACGATGCGGCGCAGGGGATGACTCTTCTTCATGGGTCCGGACTCCCGTTCCTCAGGATTCTCGAAGTGCTCAGCGTTCTCGAAGTGCTCAGCGTTCTCAGAGTTCGAAGGACTCGTGGTGGATGCGGCGGGCGGGCACGCCGGCGCCGCGAAGCGCGGTGTACGCGCCCTCGGCGAAGCCGGGCGGCCCGCACAGGAACACGTCGTGGTCGTCGATGTCGGGCAGCTTCTGGCGCAGCGTCTCGGGGTTGATGTCGGGGCGCTCCCCGTCGGGGCTGTTCACCGCGTACATCAGCCGTGCGCCGCGCTCGTCGGCGATGGCCGACAACTCGTCCCACAGCGCCAGGTCCTGGGTGCTGTTGGCCCGGTACAGGAGGGTGAGGTCGCCCCGTGCCGCCGGGAGTGTCTCGAAGAGCGCGCGCATCGGGGTGATGCCCACACCGCCGGCCATCAGCAGCACCTTCCCCTGGCTGCGCCGGGACGCGGTCAGCGCGCCGTACGGGCCCTCGGCCCACACCCGCGTGCCCCGCTTCAGCCCTTTCAGCGCGGTGCTGTGGTCGCCCAGCGCCTTGACGGTGATCCGCAGCAGGCCGGGGCGCGGCGCGGCCGACAGCGAGTACGGGTGCGAGCTGAGCCGCATGCCCGGCGCCATGAACCGCCAGCGGAAGAACTGCCCCGGCTCGGCACCGATCCGGTGCAGCCGCTTCCCGCTGATCAGCACGGAGACGATGCCGGGCGCCTCCTCGACGACCTCCTCGACCTGCATCCGGTGCCGCAGGTTCAGCCTGACCGGCGTGACCACCCGGTACCAGATGACCAGCGCGGTGACCGTCCCGTACAGCGCGTACCAGGCCGTGGTCGCGGCCGGTTCGACGGCGAAGTCGTTGCCGGTGGACAGCTGGTGCCAGAAGGACAGGTACACGGAGACGTACGTGAGCAGGTGGATGTGGTACCAGGTGTCGTACGGGATCCTCTTGCGCAGTCCGCCCACCGAGATCAGGCCGATGAACAGCAGCAGACCCGTGCCGATCGCCGCCTTGCCCATGTCGGGCAGGGTCTTGACCGAGTCGATGGTCTGGTCCACGACCCCGGTGTTCGCCTGGAGCGCGTAGCCGTACATCGTCAGTCCGATGTGGGCGAGGACGAGGCAGAGCATGTAACGGCCGCTCATGGCGTGCCAGCGGGCGACCCGGTCCGAGCCGACGCGGCGTTCCAGGGCGGGCACCCGGGCCATCTGCAGGACCACGAGAGCCATCAGATATCCGGCGAGCAGACCGGTGATCCGGCCCGCGTTCAGGATGCGGCCCTTGTCGTCGGCGATGGCCGGCGTGTTGCTCCACCAGAGCCAGACGACTCCCGCCGCGCCCGCCCACACGGCGATCAGCAGGGCGATGGCGGGGGAGCGGCGAGGGCGGATACGGCGCATCGTCTGGCGCCGCGCGGCGCGACCGCCGGCGATCGTGCTCACGGTTCCTCCGTGGGGGACGCTGGGAAGGGGAGTGACCCCTTGGCCCACTGGTACGTCCCGGGGCGGCGGTGTGTTCAACGGCCCGCGGGACAAGCCGTGAACTGCTGACACGGGCTCTCACCACAGGCAGCCGCCCCCTGAGGGTGAGGGTTCAGTAGCGGATGACGGCGGTCGGTCCGTCGTCCGTGCCGATGGCGATGTGCGGCTCGCGGGCGGGCTCGGCCCAGTTCAGGATGTGCCGCATGGCGTCCTTGGGCACGGACACGCAACCGGCCGTCGCCCCGCGCCCGTTGACGTGCAGGAAGATCCCCGCTCCCCGCCCGCGCACGGGCCGCGCGTAGTTGAAGCCGACGACGAGGGCGTACGCGTACTGCGTCCCGTACGAGATCAGGTGCTCGGACTCGGCGGCGCGGCAGTCGGCCGGGCGGGGGTCGGTCCACCGGTTGTAGGCGCGGGAGGAGTTGTCCTGGCACCACCAGGAGGTCTGCCGCACCGGCCGGTACGGCGTGCGCGTCCCCGCGGGCGCCGGTTCGACACCGAAGGCGTACGGCAGGTCGTACAGACCCGTGGGTGTGGTGTTCGTGCCCTGTTTGCGGGAGCCGCCCTCGACGAGCCCCCCGGCCCCGAAGCGGGCGGGTGCGGAACCGGCCTCCACCCAGCGCCCGCCGCGCCGGTCCCACCAGGTGACCGTGCCGGTCGTGGCGGAGGTCCGGGCGGCCCGCGCGGTGATGAGCTGGCTCCCGCCACCGGTGTCCGCCATCCGCTCGGGCAGCGGAGTCCGCCCCTCGGGAGCCGGTCCCGCGGCCAGGGCGAGGAGGGACAGCATCGCGAGTGCGGCGGCTCCGGGGCGCATGCGTCAGACGGTACTGGGCGGCAGCGGAAGCGGCAGCCCGGGTAGTCCGTCCAGGCTGCTCTCCACATGCTCCTTCTTCTGGAAGTACGCGTTCAGCGAGGCGTCGTCCTCACGCGCGAAGCGCTTGGCGTGCAGGTCGCGGTCCTCGTCGTACGACATGAAGGGGACGGCGTAACCGCAGGTGTCGCGGACGAGTTCGGCCGTGACCACGATGATCGCCCGCAGGCCGTGCGCGAACGGGTCGATGTCCGGGAAGCGCGCCAGGAGTTCCCCGAAACGCGGGTCGTCGCGGAAGACGGGCTCGCCCCTGCCGTGTACGCGAACGATGTTCGGCGGGCCCTGGAAGGCGCACCACATCAGGGTGATCCGGCCGTTCTCCCGCAGATGCGCGATCGTCTCGGCGTTGCTGCCCGCGAAGTCCAGGTAGGCGACGGTGAGGTCGTCGAGGACGGCGAACGAACCGGTCAGCCCTTTGGGTGAGAGGTTGATCGTGCCGTCGCCGGACAGGGGCGCGGTGGCGGTGAAGAAGAGGGGCTGCGCCTCTATGAACGTACGCAGGCGGCCGTCTATGCGTTCGTAGGTCTTTCCCATGGTTGCCGATTATCGGCGAAAGTCCTTCGCCTGTCTAACTATTTGACACGGTAAGGGCACGGGAAGCGGGCTACGGGCTCCGGGACCCGTGGGCCGAGTGGCCCCGGGTCCCGGGCTCGCCCCGGCCGGCGCGTGGGGCGCCCGTGGGGGTGGGGGAGGGCCTGCCCTACTGGTTCAGTTCGCAGGGGGCGAGTGCTTCGAGGCCTTCGGGTTTGTCGGCGGTGCGGCCGATGGCGGTCTCGATGCGGTTGAGGGTGGCGACGCGCTTGTCCTCCAGGGGGCCGAGGATGGCGTTCTGGACGAAGTTGGCGCCGCCCTGGCCGACGGTGTCGATCAGTCGCTGGTTGGCCTCGGCGATCTGGGTGTCCAGAAGCGCGAGGTTCCTGGTGACCTCGTCCTGCGCGGAGGCGGGGATCGCGGGCAGGCTGCCCTCGACCGCGGGGCAGTCGACCGTACCGACGGCGCCCGTGTCTCCCGCGTCGCCGGTGTCATCGGCTCCGCCCGCGTTCCCGCTGGCCTCTTCCGTGGCCGCCCCGGTCGGCTCGGCCCCGGCGTCCTCGCCCGCCTCCTCGCCTGCCTCGCCACCCGCGTCGGCCGCGCCGCCTGCGTTCAGTTCGCAGGGGGCGAGTGCTTCGAGGCCTTCGGGCTTGTCGGCGGTGCGGCCGATGGCGGTCTCGATGCGGTTGAGGGTGGCGACGCGCTTGTCCTCCAGGGGGCCGAGGATGGCGTTCTGGACGAAGTTGGCGCCGCCCTGGCCGACGGTGTCGACGAGTCGCTTGTTCGCCTCGGCGATCTGGGTGTCCAGGAGGGCGAGGTTCCTGGTGACCTCGTCCTGCGCGGAGGCCGGGATCGCGGGCAGGCTGCCGTCGACGGCGGGGCAGCTGATCGTGCCGGGGGACGCGAGGGTCTCGGCCTGGCCGTTGTTGTTCTTGGACGTCTCCCCGGCGAGGGCGGAACCTGCGATCACCGCTCCGGACAACGCCACCGCGGCAGCACCGCCGATGATCGCCACGCGACGCTTGTTGTACTTCGGAAGAGCCCTGGACATGGGGATGCCTCACTTGGGTCAGGGGTGGGGTGACTTCGACGTGGGGTTCGAAGGTGCTTCACGGACGCGGCGCCGGCGTTCGCGGTGAAGTACGGGTAAGCGGTTTCCCGTGTTCAATGAGCGCGGAAATTCACTTGCCGCGCTCGGTGCGGCCCGTTCGCGCGGTCCAGATTGACGAATCATGCAGAGGTCTGCATACTCATGCATGGTGGCACGGTGACATGCTGCGGGGCGAGGCCGGCGCGTGGTCGTGTGCGGGCCGTACAGGGCCGGCCGCGCAGTTCTCCGCGCCCCACGTGCGCCCCCGCGGGCGTTCTCTCCCTACCGTTCTGAACCGTTCTGAGGAGCGCAGCCAGTGAGCAGCAACAGTGGTGACGTACGGCTCTGGGGCGGCCGGTTCGCCGACGGTCCCGCCGAGGCCCTGGCGAAGCTGTCCGCGTCCGTCCACTTCGACTGGCGGCTGGCGCCCTACGACATCGCCGGTTCACGTGCCCACGCCCGCGTGCTGCACAAGGCGCACCTCCTCGACGACGACGAGCTGACCCGCATGCTCGCGGGCCTCGACCGGCTGGAGGCCGCCGTGGCGGACGGCTCCTTCGTCGGTACCGTCGCGGACGAGGACGTCCACACCGCCCTGGAGCGCGGGCTCCTGGAGCAGCTCGGCCCCGACCTCGGCGGCAAGCTGCGCGCGGGCCGCTCCCGCAACGACCAGGTCGCCACGCTCTTCCGGATGTACCTGCGCGACCACGCCCGGATCATCGGCGGTCTGATCGCCGAACTCCAGGACGCGCTCGTCGGGCTGGCCGAGGCGCATCCGGACGTCGCGATGCCCGGCCGTACGCACCTGCAGCACGCCCAGCCGGTGCTGTTCGCCCACCATGTGCTGGCCCACGCGCAGGCCCTCTCCCGGGACGCCGAGCGGCTGCGTCAGTGGGACGAGCGGACCGCGGTGTCGCCGTACGGCTCCGGCGCGCTCGCGGGCAGCAGCCTCGGTCTGGACCCGGAGGCGGTCGCGAAGGACCTCGGCTTCGAGAACGGCAGCGTCGGCAACTCCATCGACGGCACGGCCTCCCGCGACTTCGCGGCCGAGTTCGCCTTCATCACGGCGATGATCGGCGTGAACCTCTCGCGGATCGCGGAGGAGGTCATCATCTGGAACACGAAGGAGTTCTCCTTCGTCACCCTCCACGACGCGTTCTCCACCGGCTCGTCGATCATGCCGCAGAAGAAGAACCCGGACATCGCGGAGCTGGCGCGCGGCAAGAGCGGACGCCTGATCGGCAACCTGACGGGTCTGATGGCCACGCTCAAGGCCCTCCCGCTCGCGTACAACCGCGACCTCCAGGAGGACAAGGAGCCGGTCTTCGACTCCTGCGACCAACTGGAGGTCCTGCTGCCGGCCTTCACCGGGATGATGGCCACGCTGACGGTCAACCGCGAGCGGATGGAGGAGCTGGCGCCGGCCGGGTTCTCGCTCGCCACCGACATCGCCGAGTGGCTGGTGAAGCAGGGCGTGCCGTTCCGGGTCGCGCACGAGGTCGCGGGGGAGTGTGTGAAGGTCGCCGAGGCAGACGGGATCGAGCTGGACGGGCTCACCGACGAGCAGTTCGCGAAGATCTCCGAGCACCTCACGCCGGAGGTGCGGTCCGTCCTGAACGTACCGGGCGCGCTGGCGTCCCGCGACGCGCGCGGCGGTACGGCGCCGAGCGCGGTCGCCGTCCAGCTCGCCGAGGTGAAGTCGGACGTGGCGTCGCAGCGCGAGTGGGCCACGGCCAGGACGAGGCGGTAGGGCCGCGCCGCTTCTCGGGGCATGACACTCAGTCGACCCTGACCACGTACTTGCCCCGTACCCCGCCCGCCTCCAGCGCCCGGTGTGCCGCCGCCGTCTCCTCCAGCGGGAAGACCGTGTCCACCGCCGGCCGCAGCCTGCCCTGTGTCACCTCGCGGGCCAGGTCGTCGAAGAGCGCGCGTCGGGGGTCGCCGCTGAAGAAGCGCACCCGGCCGCGTCCGTGGACGGCGCTGACCGCGAGGTAGCCGAGCGAGGCGGCGGGCCGCGTCAGGTCGAAGGCGATGGTGACCATGCGTCCGCCGGGCTTCAGCATCCGCCGTACGGCGGGCAGGTCGGTGCCCGCCGTGTCCAGGACCACGTCGAACAGCCCCAGGTCGGCGGGGGACGCGGTCCGGTGGTCGACGGCGTGCCGGGCCCCGAGCGTACGGACGAAGTCGAGGTTGGCGGCGCGGGCCAGGGCCGTGACCTCGGCGCCGTACGCCTGTCCGAGCTGGACGGCGGCGTTGCCGACGCCGCCCGCCGCGCCCCGTACGAGCAGCCGTTCGCCGGGGCGCAGCGCGGCCTTGTCGCGGAGGGCCGTGACGGCCGTGGTGGCCACCGGGAGCGCGGCGGCGGCCACGAGGTCCAGCCCGTGCGGGACCGGGCCCAGCCGCTCGGGCCGCACCGTCACGTACTCGGCGGCGCTGCCGAATCCGGAGCCGCGACCCAGAACGCCCCACACCCGGTCACCGACCGCTGGGCCGGTCGCGCCGGTGCCGAGTGCGGCGATCTCGCCGGCGAAGTCGAGGCCGACGCGCTGCGGGAACCTCCGGCCGGTGAGGAGGCGGATCCGACCGGAACGGGCGGCCAGTTCGCCGCCGTTCACACTGAACGCGCGCACCCGGACGAGGACCTCGCCCGGTGCCGGTTCGGGACGCGGTACCCGGCCCACGTACAGCACCTCGGGGCCGCCGAAGCGGTCGTACAGTACGGCCTTCATCGTGTGGTCGTCTTTCATCGCGCGGTCGTCCATCGTCGTGTTCTCACCTTCGCCACCAGTGGCCGTGCGGGGGATCTCGGGGCCGAGCGTAGGCTGGCAAGTGGACGAGATCGTCCACTTGGCCGGAGGTGAGAGACAGTGGTGGGGGATTCCTCTCGGATCGCGGGGCAGGACGGTCTGCGGGCGGACGCCCGGCGGAACCAGCGACGCATCCTCACCGCCGCCCGCCTGGTCTTCGCCGACCACGGCATCGACGCGCCCATGGCGACCGTGGCCCGGCGGGCAGGGGTCGGCGTGGCGACGCTGTACCGGCGTTTCCCGACGCGGGACGCCCTGGTGCGGGCCGCGTTCGCCCACCAGATGGACATCTGCGCCGGGGCGCTCACCGACGCGCTGGCCGACCCCGATCCATGGCGGGGCTTCCAGCGGCTGTTCGAGACGGTCTGCGAACTGCAACGGGAGGAAAGGGGCTTCCCGGCGGCGTTCGTCGCGGCCTTTCCGGACAGCGTGCGAGAGGGCGCGCGGGTACGGGAACAGGACGAGCGGGACATCCTGACCCTGGTTCGAAGGGCTCAGGCGGCGGGCGCGCTGCGGGCCGACTTCCATCCGTCCGACCTCGCCGTGGCCCTGTTGTCCCACTGCGGTCTGGTCACCGCTCTGCCGGGTGACCGTGCGGCGTCCCGGCGGCTGGTGGCCTATCTGCTCCAGTCGTTCCGCGCCGAGGCGGCCCACGGAGCGCTGCCGGCGCCGAGCGCGCTGTCGCTGCGCAGCCTCCCGCTCGCGGCCCACGGCTCCCCGGGACACGTCCCGTCCTGAACCGCGGCCCCCGCCCGAAGGTCATCGGGATACGTTGGTCGGACAGCCGACCCGGAGCCGACCAACGGAGCTCGCGATGCCCTTCGCCCGACTGGCCACCGCCACCACCCCCACCTGCCACATCGGCCTCGGCCTCGCGGCGATCGGTCGCCCCGGCTACCTCACCCTCGGCCGCGACGAGGACCTCGGGGCGGACCGCAGTGTCGAAGCGCTGCGCACCCGCACCCACGAACTCCTGGACGCCGCCTACGCCCAGGGCGTCCGCTACTTCGACGCCGCCCGCTCGTACGGCCGCTCGGAGGAGTTCCTGGCGAGCTGGCTGACCGCGCACCCCGGTATCGACGACATCGTCGTCGGGAGCAAATGGGGCTACACCTACACCGCCGACTGGCGCACCGACGCCGAGGCCCACGAGGTCAAGGACCACAGCCTCGCCACGTACGAGCGCCAGCGCGCCGAGACCGCCGAGCTGCTGGGCGAGCGCCTCGACCTGTACCAGATCCACTCCGTGACGCCCGAGAGCCCGGCGCTCACCGACAAGGAACTCCACGCCGAACTGGCCGAAGCCGCCGCGCGGGGCCTGACCGTCGGCTTCTCCACCAGCGGTCCCGCCCAGGCCGCCGCGATCCGCGCCGCGCTCGCCGTGACCGTCGGCTCGACCCCTCTCTTCCGGACCGTCCAGGCCACCTACAACGTGCTGGACACCTCCGCGGGCCCCGCGCTCGCCGAGGCCCACGAGGCCGGACTCACCGTGATCATCAAGGAGGGCATGGCCAACGGCCGCCTCGCCGACCCGCACGCGCCGGTCGCCGTGCGCGGTATCGCGGAGGAGGCGGGTGTCGGCTCCGACGCGGTCGCCCTCGCCTTCGTACTGCGCCGGCCCTGGGCGGGCGTCGTCCTGTCCGGCGCGGCCACCACCAATCAGCTCGGGTCCAACCTGCACGCGGCGGTGGTCGACCTCGACGACGGCCAGGTGGCCCGTCTCGACATGCTGGCGGAGGAGCCTGGCGCGTACTGGCAGCACCGCGGCTCGCTGCCCTGGCACTGACCTTCCCGATCCCGACGCGGCGACCTCCGCGATCCCGACGCAGCGACCTCCCCGATCCCTCACCTCCCTCCAGTGAGAGCCATACGTCTCCCATGAGACACGTGTGTCTCATATGGTCTATGGTTGTCTCATGGCCGTCGACCGTGAACACGTGCTGCGCAGCGCAGCCGCCCTACTGACCCGCAGAGCCACCGCCACCATGGACGAGGTCGCGAAGGCGGCCGGGATCAGCCGGGCGACCCTGCACCGCCAGTTCGCGGGCCGCGACGCCCTCGTCCGGGCACTCGAAGAACTGGGCATCCAGGAGTGCGAGGCCGCGCTGGACGCGGCCCGGCTCGACGACGGCGCCGCCTCGGAGGCCGTACGCCGGCTGGTGCGCGGGTTCGAGAGCGCCGCGGGGCTGCTCGGCTTCCTCTACGCCGAGAACCAGCTGTTCGAGGGCGGGGAGCTGAACGCGGGCTGGGCCCGTATCGACGCCCGCATCGCCGCACTGTTCCGGCGGGGCCAGGAGAGCGGCGAGTTCCGTATCGACCTGACCCCGGCGTGGCTCACCGAGGCCCTCTACGGGCTCTTCGTCTCCGGGGCGTGGGCCGTGAGCGAGGGCCGGGTGGCGGCCAAGGACTTCCAGTACATGATCGTCGAGCTGTTGCTCGGCGGCGCACTACGGAGAGAGGAATCATGACCAGCACGACGCGGCCGGCGTCCGCGGCGGAGGCGGAGAAGCGACCGGGCCGTTGGCTCGCGCTCTCCGTCCTCGTCCTCGCCGTGCTGCTGGTGGCCGTCGACGCGACCGTCCTCGGTCTCGCGACCCCCTACATCAGCGAGGACCTGAAGCCCACCGGCAACCAGCTCCTGTGGATCGGTGACGTCTACTCGTTCGTCATCGCCGGTCTGCTCGTCTCCATGGGCAGCCTCGGCGACCGCGTCGGCCGCAAGAAGCTGCTGCTCGTCGGCTCGGTCGCGTTCGGCCTGGTCTCGGTGCTCAACGCGTACGCGAGTACGCCCGAACTGCTGATCGTGGCGCGGGCGTTGCTCGGTGTGGCGGGTGCCACGCTGATGCCCGCCACGCTCGCCCTCATCCGCAACCTCTTCCACGACCCGCGCGAACGCAGCCTGGCCATCGGGATCTGGGGCGCCACCGCCTCGGCCGGTACCGCGGTCGGACCCGTCCTCGGCGGTTTCCTGCTCGAACACTTCTGGTGGGGCTCGGTCTTCCTGATCAACCTGCCGGTGATGGCGGTCCTCGTCCTGGTCGGAATCAAGCTGCTGCCGGAGTCCCGCAACCCCGAACCCGGCCCCTGGGACCTGACCAGCGTCGTGCTGTCCCTCGTCGGCATGGTGGGCGTCGTGTACGGCATCAAGGAGGCCGCCTCGCACGGCCCGAACGTGACGGCGGGCGCGGCGGCGCTGCTGGGGGTGGCGGCGCTGTACGGATTCGTACGCCGCCAACTCACCCTCCCCGTCCCGCTCCTGAACATGCGGCTGTTCCGCAACCGCGGCTTCTCCGGGGCGGTACTGGCCGACCTGCTGACCATCCTCGGCCTGTCCGGAGTGGTCTTCTTCCTCTCGCAGTACCTGCAACTCGTCCAGGGACGCGGGCCGCTGGAGGCCGGCCTCGCCGAACTGCCCGCCGCGGTGGGCGCGGTGGCGGCGGGGCTGGTCGCAGGAACGTTCGCTCGCAGGTACTCGGTACGGGCCGTCGTGGCGGGCGGTCTCGCCGCGATCGGGCTCGCCCTGGCCGCGCTGACCGTGCTGGACGCGTCCACCGGCTATCCGCTCCTCGGCACGGTCCTGCTGGTGGTCGGCGTCGGCGCGGGCTTCTCCTTCACCGTGACCGCCGACGTGATCCTCTCCAGCGTGCCCAAGGAGCAGGCGGGCGCCGCGTCCGCGGTCTCCGAGACGGCGTACGAGCTGGGGGCGGCCCTCGGGATCGCGCTGCTCGGCTCGATCGTCACGGGCGTCTACGCGGGCTTCACGGCACCCGCGGGCACCCCGCGGGACGTGGCCGCCGCGGCCCACGAGTCCCTCGGCGGAGCGGTGGAAGCCTCCTCGGCTCTCGCCACCCCCGAGCCCCTGCTGGACGCGGCCCGCACGGCCTTCGTCGACGGCGTCGCCCTGGCCTCGGGCCTGGGCGCCACAGTCCTCCTCGCCGCATCAGCAGCAGCCTGGACCCTCCTGAAAAACGAAAAGCTATAGCCGCAAAGGGGCGCGGGAAACGGCACGCTCAACCCCGGGCGACGCTCACGTGGAAACGCCCCGCGCCCCGACTCCCCAAGGGGCGCGGGGAACGGCGCGCTCAGCCCCGAGGAACGCTCACCTATAAACGGGGCCCCGCCCCAAGCTAAGCCGCGTCCTTGGCCTTCGTGGCATACATGTCCACGTACTCCTGCCCCGACAACCGCATGACCTCAGCCATCACCGAGTCCGTCACGGCCCGCAGCACATACCGGTCCCGGTCCATACCCTCGTACCGCGAGAACTCCATCGCCTCACCGAAGCGAACGGTGACCCGCCCCGGCCGCGGGAACCCCGCCCCACCGGGCTGGATCTTGTCCGTGCCGATGATGGCGAACGGCACCACGGGCGCCCCGGTCATCAGCGCCAGCCGCGCGATACCCGTACGGCCCCGGTAGAGCCGCCCGTCGGGCGACCGCGTGCCCTCCGGGTAGATGCTGAAGACCTTGCCCTCCTCCAGCACCCGACGCCCCGTCATCAGCGCCGCGACACCCCCGCGTCCGCCGTCCCGGTCGACAGGGATCATGCCGCAGCCGGTGAAGAACCACGCCATCAGCCGCCCCTTGAGGCCCTTGCCGGTGACGTACTCGTCCTTGCCGATGAAGAAGACCTGCCGGTCGCAGAACAGCGGCATGATCATCGAGTCGATGAACGTGAGATGGTTGCCGGCGAGGATCACCGGGCCCGTGCCCGGGATGCGCTCCGCGCCCTCCACCCGTGGGCGGAACATCAGGCGCATGATCGGTCCGAGCACTGCCTTGATGAGCGCGAAGCGGGACAACGGGCCCTCCGGTGTCAAGGGGTGGGTGACTGTATGGGTTTCAAGTCTGTGCAGGTGAGGACGATACTCGCGCGTGCCGGGGTCGCGCACATCGGGTTCACCCACTGGATACGCACTGTTGACCCTTGTTTACCTGGGGTGGCGCCGTGTCACACGGCCGTCATCCGGACGAGACGGTGTGACGAAATCCGCACGAGTCGGTCCTCGCGGAGCAGGTTCCCACCCACGGCCGCTCAAACTTCTCTTCTCCTCGAACCGCCCGTGAGCGAGACGGTGGCAGGAAGACATCCACCGTCACCCACGTGTTCCGTCCGAGGTCTCCCACCCGTCACCCCGCCGCACCTACGATCAGTCCCGCTTTGACAGGTGCAGGGCAGTATGCGGAGGAGCGCTCATGGGTACGCAGGGGACGCGGGACACGCAGGACTCGAACGAGGGCCGCACCGGGATCGCCCGGGGCCGGCGCGCGGTGCTCGGAGCCGCGGTCCTCGGCGCCGGCGGAGCGGTCCTCGGACTGCCGGCTGCGGCGAGAGCCGCCGACAAGCACGGGAACGGCACCTACAACGGCGGCTACAAGAGCCTGCCCAAGCCCACGATCATCGGCCACCGCGGCGCCAGCGGCTACCGCCCGGAACACACCCTCGGCTCGTACCAGCTGGCCCTCGACATGGGCGCGCACATCATCGAGGCCGGCGACCTGGTGCCGACCAAGGACGGCCACCTGGTGTGCCGTCACGAGCCCGAGATCGGCGGTACGACGGACGTCTCCGCGCACCCCGAGTTCGCGGACCGCAAGGTCACCAAGGTGCTCGACGGGGTCTCCACGACCGGCTGGTTCACCGAGGACTTCACGCTCGCCGAGCTGAAGACCCTGCGTGCCAAGGAGCGCGTCCCGGCCAACCGCCCGCACAACACGCTCTACGACGGCCGCTGGGAGATCCCCACCTTCGAGGAGGTGCTGCGCTGGCGGGAGGAGCAGAGCGGGAAGCTCGGCCGCCAGGTCTGGATCTACCCCGAGCTCAAGCACCCCACCTACTTCCGCAAGCTGGGCCTCGGCCTTGAGGAGCGGGTCACCAAGGTGCTGCGCAGGCACGGCCTCGACAAGAAGAACTCGCCGGTCATCCTCCAGTCCTTCGAGCCGACCAGTATCCAGCGTATGAACAAACTGGTGGGCAACCCGCTCGCGGTACTCCTGTCCGCCGCCAACACCCGCCCCTGGGACTTCGTGGAGACGGGCGACCCGCGTACGGTCGCCGACCTGGTCAAACCCGCGGGCCTGAAGTGGATCGCCTCCTACGCGCAGGGCATCGGACCGACCCTCGACCTGATCATCCCGAAGGACGCGAGCGGCAACCTCACCACGCCGACCACCCTGGTCCGGGACGCGCACGACGCGGGCCTGATCCTGCACCCGTACACGATGCGCAACGAGAACCCCTTCCTGCCCGCTGACTTCCGCAGGGGCACCGGCGCGGACGCTTACGGCGACGCCTTCGGCGCCTTCGCCACGTACTTCGCCACCGGCATCGACGGCGTCTTCACCGACAACCCGGACACCGGTCTTCTGGCCCGCGAGGACTTCCTCAAGAAGAACTAGGCCTTCGGGGGACTGTGGGGGTCCCGCTCCCGCTCGTCAACGGTCGGGCCCGCTGACCCGGTCGGGTGACGCGCGGCCGTCCCGGCAACCTCACGCCGGGGCGGTCGCGTCGTGCCGCATATGACCCACGACATGGTTGCCACCCTGCGCCCCCTGCTCGTCGCCGAGGTCTCAGCCGAGGCATATGCCTCCGGGGCCGACTCCAGTGACCTGGAACAGGACGTCTGGGTGCGTCTCCTGGAGCGCCTCGGCACGGACGGCCCGCCCGCCGATCCGGCCGCCTGGCTGCGCGTCGCCGTCCGCACCGAGGCGCGGCGCGCCGGACGGACCGCGCACATCGAACGGCCGTACGCGTCCGAGCCCGCCGACGACAGCCGGCCGGGGCCCGAGCAGGTGGCGCTCAGCGCGGCCCGGCGCCGCGCCCTGTACTCCGCCGTACGACGGCTGCCGGGCCGCTGCCCGCGCCTCATGGCCGCTCTGCTGTCCCCTAAGGACCTCACCTACCGGGAAATCGCGGGGGAGTTGGGTATCTCACAGGGCAGTCTCGGTCCGGATCGTTCCAGATGCCTGAGTTGTCTGCGCCGAATGCTCACATCGGAGGTTGCGGCGCATGAACGGCGGGGATAGGAGTGAGGGACAACCGGCGGAACAGGTGAGCGGGAGGCATGCACACATGGGCATGAGCGTGACCATCTCGGCGGCGACCGAACAGGACGCCGAACAGATCCTCAAACTGCAGTTCCTCTGCTACCAGAGCGAGGCCGAGCTGTACGGCGACTACAGCATCGAGCCCCTCACCCAGCCGCTGGACTCCCTCAAGGCGGAGCTCGCGGAGGGCATGGTCCTGGTGGCGCGGCTGCGCGACGAGGTGGTGGCCTCCGTGCGCGGGTCCGTCGGCGCGGACGGCACGGCCCGGATCGACAAGCTGATCGTGCATCCGCGGATGCAGCGGCACGGCCTGGGCGGGCGGTTGCTCGACGCGATCGAGTCGCGGCTCGCGGCGGACGCGGGGGCCAAGAGCTTCCAGCTCTTCACGGGCCACCGCAGTGACCGCAATCTGCGGCTCTACCGGAAGCACGGGTACGAGGCCGTGGCGACCGAGCGGGTCGATGAGCGGCTCAGTCTGGTGACCCTGGCGAAGGACGCGCAGGCCAGCGCGTTCGTGGCCAGCGCGTAGCACTCCGCGCGGTTCCCCGCGCCCGTGTGGGCGCGGCCCTTCTTACGAAGTGACCGTCCTGCTCCTGCGCAGCCAGAACATCGCTGTGACCGGGAGCAGGACCGGGATGAACAGGTAGCCCATGCCGTAGTCCGACCAGACCGTGGCGTCGGGGAAGGCCGAGGGGTCGGCCAGCGTCCAGGTGCCGACGGTCAGGACGCCCGCGAGTTCGGCGGCGCAGCACACCAGCGCCGCCCTGCGGGCCCGCTCGCCGCCGCGTACGAGCGAGTAGGTGATGAAGCCGTACACCAGGCCGGCCACCGCCGACAGGGAGTAGGCCAGCGGTGCCTTGTCGAACTCCGTGGCGATCTGTACGGCCGAGCGGGACACGGCGCCGACGACCATCACCCCGTACAGCCAGACCAGCAGCAGGCCTGGACCGCCGATGAGCCGCGTGCGGCGGGGCTTCCCGGGCGTCCCTGCGCCCTCGGACGTCCCGGAGTCCTCATGGGTCCCCTGCGCCCCGGGCATTCCGGAATTCTCCGGTGTGCCGGGGTTCTCGGCGGGCGTCGGCATCTCAGCCTCCCCAGATGTCGTAGAGCCGTACCTGCAGCACGGCGAGGACCACGCCGCCCGCCGCGACCGTGATCGAACCCCAGCGGGTGCGCTCCGCCAGTGACATGAAGCCCGCCGCCGGGACGCACGCGAAAGCGCCGATGAGATACGACACGAAGATCGTTGTGCCCTGTTCCGGCTTCTCGCCTCGGGCCAGCTGGACGATGCCGACCACCAGCTGGACGAGGGTGAGGAGCGTCACCACGGCCATGCCGATGAAGTGCCAGTCCTTGGTCGGCTGGTCCCGGTATGCGGCCCAGCCGCACCAGGCGGCGAGCGCGAGCGCGGCGACGGCCGTCGCGACCGTCAGGGCATCAAGCATGCCGTGACCCTATTACGGGCCAAATGGCCCGACGCCCTCGCCCCCGGCGTGCCCCGTAGGGTCGAGGACATGAAGATCCAAGCCGATGCCCTGCTGTTCGACAACGACGGAACACTCGTCTCGTCCCTCGATTCGGTGTACCGCTGCTGGAGCAGGTGGGCCGCGGAGTACGGGATCACCGCCGAGGAGTTCGCCGGGGTCGAGCTGCACGGCCGCCCGGCCGCCGAGATAGCCGCCGACCTGCTGCCGGCCGCCAGGGTCCCCGAGGCCGTCGTACGGATCGAGCAGCTGGAGGTGGAGGACGTCGCGGGCGGTGTGCACCTGCTGCCCGGGACGAAGGCCCTCCTCGACTCGCTGCCCGCCGACCGCTGGGCCGTCGTCACCTCCGCCACCCGGCGCCTGGGCGAGGCGCGTCTCGCCGAGGTCGGCATCCGCCCGAAGAACCTGGTCGCCGCCGACGACATCACCCGCGGCAAGCCCGACCCCGAGCCCTTCCTGCTGGCCGCCCGGCGGCTCGGCGTGGACCCGGCCCGCTGTGTCGTCTTCGAGGACGCGCCCGCCGGTCTCCAGGCGGGCCGCTCGGCCGGCATGACCACCGTGGCCTTGACCACAACGCACCGCGCCGCCGAGCTGACCGCGGATGTCGTCGTCGAGGACCTCTCGGCCGTGGCAGTACTGGTCACCGACGGGGGAGTGGAGCTCACCGTCGGGGAGTGAACGCCGTCCAAAGGGTGTCCACCACTGTCCGTCATGCGGACAGCGGTTCCCGGTACAGCGCAAAGATCTGCTTTACTTTTCTCATGACCACGACGAGCAGCCGCATCCTTGCGACCGAGGCGACCATGACGCCCGGTGCTCGCTGTATGTGTCGAATGTGCGCCTTCTAGAGGGCCCCCGCACCACCCCCAGCCTCGCGCCCCGAAGCGAGCCCGCTCACGGCTGCCCGTACGCCTGTTCCGTACGCGCCTGAGCCTGCCCCGCGCACGCAGTTCTGCCGAAAGCCCGGTTCACCGACGCCACCGCGTGGACGACCGTGCCGCGTTCGACCGAAATGCACCCGTGCCCGGCGCACACCCACGCCCTGCACTCGACAGTGACGGAAACCCCAGTGATCACGACAACAGGCCTCACGAAGGTCTACCGCTCGCGCGGCCGGGAGATCACCGCCCTGGACGGCGTCGATCTCCATGTCCGCGAAGGCGAGGTGTACGGCGTCATCGGACAGTCCGGCGCCGGCAAGTCCTCCCTCATCCGCTGCGTCAACCTGCTGGAGCGCCCCACCGCCGGCACCGTGACCGTCGCGGGTCAGGACCTCACGGCCCTCGCCGGGCGCGGCCCGCGCGCCGGCCGGGAGCTGCGCCAGGCGCGCAGCCGTATCGGCATGGTCTTCCAGCACTTCAACCTGCTGTCCACCCGGACCGTCCAGGACAACGTCGAGCTGCCGCTGGAGATCCTCGGCACGTCGGGCAGGGAGCGGTCCCGCAAGGCGCTGGAACTGCTCGACCTGGTCGGTCTCTCCGACAAGGCCAACGCCTACCCGGCCCAGCTCTCCGGCGGCCAGAAGCAGCGCGTCGGCATCGCCCGCGCCCTGGCGGGGGACCCGAAGGTGCTCCTGTCGGACGAGGCGACCAGCGCCCTGGACCCGGAGACGACCCGCTCCATCCTCCACCTGCTGCGCGACCTGAACCGGCAACTGGGTCTGACCGTCCTGCTCATCACCCACGAGATGGACGTCGTCAAGACCGTCTGCGACTCGGCGGCGCTCATGGAGAACGGGCGGATCGTCGAGTCGGGCACCGTCACCGAACTGCTCGCCACGCCGGGCTCCGAGCTGGCCGCCGCGCTCTTCCCGGTCAGCGGCGACACCTCGGGGCACGACCGCACGGTCATCGACGTCACCTTCCACGGCGACGCCGCGACCCGGCCGGTCATCTCGCAGCTCTCGCGCACGTACAACATCGACATCTCGATCCTCGGCGCCGCGATGGACACCGTCGCGGGCCGCCAGGTCGGCCGTATGCGCATCGAACTCCCCGGACGCTACGAGGACAACGTCGTGCCGGTCGGCTTCCTGCGCGAGCAGGGACTGCAGATCGAGCTCGTCGGCGCGGCGGCCCTGGCGTCCGCGCCGGTGAAGGAAGGTGCCAAGTGACCTGGTCCGAGATGCAGCCGCTGCTGGAGCAGGCGTGTTGGGACACCCTCTACATGGTCGGGTGGTCGACGGTCATCGCCGTCGTCGGCGGTCTGCCGCTGGGCATCCTGCTGGTCCTCACCGACCGGGGCGGCCTGCTGCAGAACACCGTGCTGAACAAGGTCATCGGGCAGGTCGTGAACATCGCCCGCTCGATGCCGTTCATCATCCTGATGGTCGCACTGATGGGCTTCACCCGGTCGATCACCGGCACCACCATCGGCCGTGAGGCCGCCATCGTGCCGCTCGCGATCGGTGCGATCCCGTTCTTCGCGCGGCTGGTCGAGACGGCTGTCCGCGAAGTGGACGGCGGTCTCGTGGAAGCCGTGCAGTCGATGGGCGGCAACACCTGGACCGTCGTCCGCAAGGTGCTCGTCCCCGAGTCACTCCCGTCGCTGATCTCCAGCACCACGACGACGATCGTCGCCCTCATCGGCTACTCCGCGATGGCCGGCACCGTGGGCGCGGGCGGCCTCGGCGACATCGCCATCCGCTACGGCTACCAGCGCTTCGAGACCGAACTGATGTGGATCACCGTGGCCGTGCTCGCCGTGGTCATCTCCCTCATCCAGTTCGTCGGCGACTACGCCGCGCGGGGGCTGCACCGGCGCGGCGGCCGGTCGGGTACGGCGCCGCGGCTCAGGCTGCTGAGGAGCAGGGCCGCGGTGAACTCCGGCTCCCGGGCGACCGCCGGCACAGAGGCCGATGCCGATGCCGATGCTGGCTCCGGTCCGGCGGTCACGGGCACCTCCGCCGAGAGGCCCGCAGCCGACGTCAGCAAGGCCGGCTGACACCTCCGGCACCGCAGCGACCCCCCTCCCATACGCGTCCCCACTCCACACCCGCAGACGTCCCCGTACACCCTTCGCGGGGACACCCAGCCCCAATGGAAAGGCACTTTTCGTGCGTAACGCCGTAAAGCTCACCACCGCCGTCCTCGCCGCCGGAGCCCTCACCCTGGGTCTCACGGCCTGCGGCTCGGGCAAGGACGACGCCTCCGACACGAGCGGTCCGCTGATCGTCGCCGCCAGCCCCGTCCCGCACGCCGAGATCCTGACCTACGTGAAGGACAACCTCGCCAAGGACGCGGGACTCGACCTCCAGGTCAAGGAGTTCACGGACTACGTCCTGCCGAACACCGCGACCGAGGACGGTTCGGTCGGCGCCAACTACTTCCAGAACCAGCCGTACCTCGACGACTTCAACAAGAAGAACGGCACCCACATCGTGCCCGTCGTCACGGTCCACCTGGAACCGCTCGGCCTCTACTCCAACAAGATCAAGAAGGCCGGCGAGCTGAAGAGCGGCGCGACCGTCGCCGTCCCGAACGACACGGTCAACGAGGCGCGGGCGCTCAAGCTCCTCGACGCCAACGGGATCATCACGCTCAAGGACGGCGCGGGCAACGACGCGACCCCCAAGGACATCGCGAAGAACCCGAAGAACCTCGAGTTCAAGGAGCTGGAGGCGGCCCAGACTCCACGCTCCCTCGACGACGTCGACGCGGCGGTCATCAACGGCAACTACGCCATCGAGTCCGACCTCAAGCCCTCCGAGGACGCCCTCGTGCTGGAGTCCGCCGACGACAACCCGTACGGCAACTTCCTCGCCGTCAAGGAGGGCAACGAGGACGACCCGCGCGTCAAGAAGCTCGCGAAGCTCCTGACCTCCGCCGAGGTCAAGAAGTTCATCGCGGACAAGTACGCCGGTTCCGTCATCGCGTCCTTCTGACCGGCCACTCCGCACCATCCGAGCCACGCGAACCATCTGAGGAAGGCGCCGACGATGCGCAAGCCCGTCATCTCCGCGGCGACCGCCGCACTGGCCCTCGGCCTGACCCTGACCGCCTGCGGTTCCGGCGACGGGGGCTCCGGCGGAGGTGACGGCGGCGCGCTGGTCGTCGGCGCCACCGCCGTCCCGGCCGGCGAGGTCCTGTCCTACATCGAGAAGGACCTCGCCGCGAAGAACGGACTCGACCTGGAGATCAAGGAGTTCACGGACTACGTCCTGCCGAACACCGCGCTCCAGGAGGGCTCACTCGACGCGAACCTGTACCAGAACGAGCCCTTCCTGGACGACTTCAACAAATCCAAGGGCACCGACCTGGTCCCGGTCGTGGACGCGTACCTGCCGCCCATGGGCGTGTACTCGAAGAAGGTCCGGGACGTCGCCGACCTCCCCGACGGAGTCACCGTCGCGGTGCCCGGCGACATCACCAACGAGGGCCGCGCCCTGAAGCTCCTCGCCTCCGAGGGCGTCATCACGCTGAAGGCGGGGGCCGGCACGACCGCGTCCCCGGGCGACATCGTGAAGAACCCGAAGAACCTGAAGTTCAAGGAACTCGAACCGGCGCAGCTGCCGCGCTCCCTGGACGACGTGGCCGCCGCGGTCATCAACAACAACTACGCCCAGGACGCGGGCCTCAGCCCGGCCGACGACGCCATCCTGCTGGAGTCCGCGAAGAACAACCCGTACGCGAACCTGCTCGCCGTGAAGAGGGGCGACGAGGACGACCCGCGGGTCGAGAAGCTGGCGAAGCTCCTGACCTCCGACGAGGTGCGGAAGTTCATCGAGGACAAGTACAAGGGATCAGTCCTGCCCGTCACTTCCGGGTGACACCGGCCCCCCGGCCGTCGCCGGGCCGTTCCCGACGCGCCACGGTGTCGACTCGTCGACAAGGAGCCGGCTCCGTGGTGCGGTTCTGCGCCCGCATGCTGCATGCTGGGCAGTTCAGCAGGCCCGACGGTCCCTGATGGTTACGGAGCGGCGCATGACGAACACCTTCCCCGACATCTCGCTGAACACGGAGCGGTTGGTGCTGCGCCCTCTTGAGGACGAGGACATTCCTGCCTTCACGGAGATGATGAACGACGAACAGGTCGCCGCCTGGACGTCCGTGCCGCAGCCGTTCACCGAGGCCGCCGCCCGCCACTGGATCGACAAGTACGCGCCCACCGAGCGCACCTCCGGCCGCGGACTCGACCTCGTCGTCATCGAGTTCCTCACCCAGCGCCTGGTCGGCATCATCCAGCTCGGCAACACGGATTGGCATGTCCGCTCCACGGAGCTCTCGTACATCACCGCCCCCTGGGCCCGCGGCGAGGGCTACGCCTCCGAAGCGGCGCTCGCCACCGCCCAATGGCTCTTCAACGACCAGAAGTTCGAGCGTCTCGAACTGCGCACGGCGGCGGACAACACCGCCTCCCAGCAGGTCGCGCAGAAGATCGGCTGCATCAGCGAGGGCGTCCTGAGGGGTGCCTGCATAGCGCGCACCCGCACCGAGGACGGGCGCTGGGAGGACCTGCGCACCGACTTCATCGTGTGGGGCCTGCTTCCCGAGGACATCGAGGGCATCGCCGAGCAGCTCGCCGACACCGGTGGCTTCACCGCGTACTCCGACTGGAACTGAACCGGCCGGACCGGAACGGCCCCCGGGCAGCATCCCCACCGAGAACCGCGCCGAACCCCGCACCGAGACCCCCGCGGACACCCCCGCCGAAGCGCCCGGACATCACGAGGTACGCTCTCGGGACTCCGCACGCCTGCCCGGCGGCCCGCCGCCGCCCACCCGACGACCTGCGATGACTCCAGGAGACTGACAACGATGGCCGATCGGGTCACGGTGATCGGCTGTGACGGCTCGCCGCTGACGGACGCGGCGCGCTCGGCGCTCGGCGCCGCCACACTGGTGGCGGGCGCGGCGCCCCACCTGGCCCTCCCCGAGGTGCCTCCGACCGCCGAACGCATTCGGCTCGGCAGCGTCGTCCTCGCCGCCCGCCGCATCGCCGCCCACCGCGGCACGGCCGTCGTCCTCGCCGACGGGGACCCCGGCTTCTTCGGAGTCGTACGCACCCTGCGCGCGCCCGAGTTCGGCCTGGAGGTCGAGGTCGTCCCCGCCGTCTCCTCCGTGGCCGCCGCCTTCGCCCGCGCCGGGATGCCCTGGGACGACGCCCAGGTGGTCGTCGCACACCGGCGCACCCTGCGACGCGCGGTGAACGTGTGCCGCGCCCACCACAAGGTCGCCGTCCTCACCTCACCCGGCGCCGGACCCGCCGAACTCGGACTGCTCCTCGAAGGCGTCCACCGCACCTTCGTCATCTGCGAGGGCCTGGGCACCGAGCGCGAGCGCGTCACGATGCTCACCTCCGACAAGGTCGCCGACCACACCTGGCGCGACCCGAACGTCGTCATCGTCATGGGCGGCCCGGTCACCTCCTCCCAGGACGGCGGCTGGATCGCCGGCCGCGACCCGGGCACCGGCCCGCGCGGCTGGGCACTGCCCGACGAGATGTACGGCGGCGAGCTCGGCGAGGGCGAGACGGAGGTGCTGCGCGCGGCGCAACTCGCCCGCCTGGGGCCGCGGTCCGGCGACCTCGTCTGGGACATCGGCTCCGGCAGCGGCGCCTTCGCCACGGAGGCCGCGCGCTGCGGCGCCGCCGTCATCGCCGTCGACCGCGACGCCGACGCCTGCGCCCGGACCATGGCCACCGCCCGCCGTTTCGGCGTCCAGTTCCAGATCGCGCACGGCACCGCCCCGCACATCCTGGAGAACCTGCCCGAGCCGGACGTCGTGCGCGTCGGGGGCGGGGGTGCCGCGGTGGTCTCCGCCGTCGCCGATCGGCGCCCCGAGCGGATCGTCACGCACGCGTCCACCCGCGACGCCGCCGAACTCATCGGCCGCGACCTGACCGAGCACGGCTACCGGGTCGAGTGCGCCCTCCTGCAGTCCGTCGAACTGGACACCCGGGCCTGGACGGAGAAGGAGCGGAGCGTGGCGTTCCTGCTGTCGGGGGAGCTGGACCGCCGCCCGTAGGCGGTGGGCGGGTCCCTGTCCGATCGCGTCCTGTGATCCTGTTGTCGTACTGCGCGCGGTAGGCTGGCCGATCGTTGTACCGCAATCGGGTTGTCCGGTATTTCGCCGGTCAATGCCCGCGAAACGCACCCATTTTGAGGGGCGTGTGGTACGGCAGAACCGGAGGACGCGCAAAGTGGCGCAGTCCACAGCGGGCCGTGACGGATCACCCTGTCGCGGTGGCGAGCCGACCGCGACAATGCCAGTTAATGGCTTTGTCGACCGGTCGTTCGTGCCGCCCGGCCCGTGTGCTCGTTCTCATGACGGGTGGTCGGTGCGCCGCCCCGGACGAGCAGGTCGTAGGAGCACTAAACCGATGGGCGAGGGGTACGCATGACCGACACCGGCCAGGTCCCGGGCGAGGGGCTGCCGGAGAACGCAGGCATGGTGGAGCAGCCGGGCGTCCCCGCCCCCGGTGCGTACACCTACCTCTCCGAGCCCACCGCCGAAGACGAAGACCTGTTGCTGCTGCCGGGCGCCCAGGGTGCGTGGGGCAACGAGGTGGCTCCACCGCCCCCGGTGCCGGTCGTCGAGGCCGTCCACGAGCCCGGCCCGCACGAGACGTCGGGCCGCGACAGCGGTTCGGTCGACCTCAGCGCCGTCCGGATGTCGTCCTCCGCGCCGCAGCCGCCCGTCGCCCGCCGCCCCTTGCACCTCGGCCCGCCGACCCCGGACGGCGCCGGCAGCCCGGTGCGTTCGCTCGCCGACCGCGGTCCCGCGGGCACCCCGTCCCCCGTACGGCAGACGGGCCCGGCCCCGTCCGGTCCCGAGTACCTCGACGCGCCGCGTGACGAGATCGCGTTGCAGGGCGCGTCTCCCTGGGGCGCCCGGACTCAGGTCCAGGTCGCGCCACCCATGGCACAGGCACAGGTCGTCTCCGAGGGGGCGCCTGCAGAAACGGTCTTCCCGGAGGGCGCGGGGGCGTACGCGGGCGCTCCGGTGACCGCCGGGCCCGCGCCGGTCGCGCAGGCGTCCGACGGGCAGGCTCCCGGCGAGCAGGCCCCTGACGCAGGGACCGGGCCCACGCTCGCCGAGAGCCAGGAGGCTGCTGCTCCGGTGGAGCAGGTGCCGGGGCTCACGCCGGCGCAGGTGCAGGCGCAGGGGGCGGACGCTTCGGGTGCTGACGCGCCGGACGCTCCCTCCGAGGCGGCGCCCGCTCCGGCGGTCGCGGAATCCGCCGAGAGCGTGGTGGACCCGGTCCAGGCCGCGGTGGACCCGGCGGTGGCCGCCGCGGGGATGCCGGAGGACGCGGAGATTCCCGGACAGGCTCCCGAGGAGGCGTACGCCCCTCCGCAGCCGGAACCGGAGGCCGTGCAGATCGCGGAAGCCGTCCAGATTGCGGAAGCCGTCCAGGTTCCGGAACCAGTGCTGGTGCAGGACTACTCGCAGGCCCCGCTGCTCGCCGACGGTTCGCTGTTCCCGCAGGCTCCGGAAGGGGGCCACGGCCCCGAGTACGCCCAGGCGCTCCCGGACTTCGTGCCCGCTCCCCAGCCCGCGCCCGCCGCCGTCCACATCGCCCACCCCTCGGACGACGGGGCCGGGCAGTACGCCGCCGAGGCCCCCGCCGCCCCGGTGGCCGAGGACGGGACGCGGCACCCCGAGTACGCGGCACCGGTCCCGCACCCCGTCCACCTGGTGGACCCGCAGGTGGAGGAGATGGCCGCCTCCTCCGCCGAGGCCGGACCGCACGCCGGATTCCAGGAGCCGCAGCCGCAACCGCCGTCGCAGGCGCAGGCGCAGGCGCAGCCGATGGAGGCCGAGCCCGTTGCCGCGGAGCCCGTCCAGATCCAGGAGGCCGCCGAGGCCCCGCACTTCGCCGCGCCCGCCGAGCCAGGTGCACCGGCGGAGGCCGGTGCGGGCGCAGCCCCGAGCCTCGGTGCGCCGGACACGGCACAGCAGGCGCAGCCCGATCTCATCGCGCACCCCGAGACACCCGTGGCACCCGCCGACCAGGCCCTCGCCGACGACTCGCAGGGCGAGGCGGACCAGCTTCAGGACGAGTTCCAGGCGCCGCAGCAGCCCGCCGGGCCGTCCGGTCAGGCCGGTCAGCCCGGTGGGTCCGCCACGGCAGATCCGGCGGCCCACGTCGGACAGTTCGTACCGGTCGAGGGCACGGTCCCGACCACCCCGCACCTGGCCCCCACCCCGCCGCACGGCGTGACGACGGAGCCCGTCGCCGGGGAGCAGGCCGAGCAGCCCGCCTACGACGTGCCGGCCCCGCTCGCGGCACCCGTCGAGCAGCCCGCCCCGGAACCTGCACAGGAGCCCGCGCCGGAGCACGTGTCGGAGCCCGCGCCGGAGCTCTTGGCGGCATCCGCCCCGGAACCGGCACTCGCGTCCGTACCCGCCCCGGAGCCCGCCGACGGTTCTGGCGAAGGGTCCGCCGCAGGGCCCGACATGGCGTCCGAGGAGGAGCTGGACGAGGAGCCGCTCCTCGTACTGCCGGCCCCCCGGGAGCCCGTTCCGGCCGCCGGAACCGGCACGCTCCCCGTGTCCGAGGCGCCCGCCGAGGCCCAGGCCGAGGACGGCGACATCCCGGAGCAGGAGCAGGACCAGGAGCCCGTAGCCGCACAGCAGGCGGAAGACCTGGACACCCGGGCCGCCGACCAGGAAGAGAGCACGGTCGCCGTGGCGCAGACACGTGAGTCCACCGGTCCGGCCGCGCCCGGCTACGACGACGCCGAACGCGAGGCCGTCCTGCGCGTGATGCGCGAGCGCCGCGACATCCGCAACGGCTTCCGTAGCGACCCCATCCCGCACGACGTCCTGCTCCGCGTCCTGGAAGCGGCCCACACGGCGCCGTCCGTCGGCCACTCGCAGCCCTGGGACTTCGTCGTCATCCGCTCGGCGGAGACCCGGCGTTCGATGCACGAACTGGCCGCGCGCCAGCGCGAGGCGTACGCCAAGTCGCTGCCCAAGGGCCGCGCGAAGCAGTTCAAGGAACTGAAGATCGAGGCCATCCTCGACACCCCGGTGAACATCGTCGTCACCGCCGACCCGACCCGGGGCGGCAGGCACACCCTGGGCCGCCACACCCAGCCGCAGATGGCCCCGTACTCCTCGGCGCTCGCCGTCGAGAACCTGTGGCTCGCGGCCCGTGCCGAGGGCCTGGGGGTCGGCTGGGTCAGCTTCTTCGACGAGCGCGAGATGGTCCGCGGCCTCGGCCTGCCCGAGCACCTTGAGGTCGTCGCCTACCTCTGCGTCGGATACGTCGACGAGTTCCCGGACGAGCCCGAGCTGATGCAGTCGGGCTGGTCCAAGCGCCGCCCGCTGTCCTGGGTGGTCCACGAGGAGACGTACGGCCGCCGGGCGCTGCCCGGTGAGGAGCCGCACGACCTGCTCGCCGAGACCATCACCAACATCCGGCCGCTGGACGCCAAGGCGCTCGGCGAGGCCTGGGAGCGCCAGAAGCGCATGACCAAGCCCGCCGGGGCCCTCGGCATGCTGGAGATCATCTCCGCCCAGCTGTCCGGGCTCTCCCGGATGTGCCCGCCGCCCATCCCGGAACCGGCCGCCGTCGCGATCTTCGCCGGCGACCACGGCGTACACGCCCAGGGCGTCACCCCGTGGCCGCAGGAGGTCACGGGCCAGATGGTGGCCAACATCCTCGGCGGCGGCGCGGTCTGCAACGCCTTCGCCGCGCAGGTCGGCGCCGAGGTCTGCGTCATCGACGTGGGCGTGGCCTCCGACCTGCCCGCGACCCCCGGTCTGCTGCCGCGCAAGGTCCGGGCGGGCACCGCCGACATGACGACGGGGCCCGCGCTGACCCGCGAGGAGGTCAGGTCGGCCATCGAGGTGGGCATCGAGACCGCCCGCGACCTGGTGGCGGCCGGGAACAAGGCGCTGGTCACGGGGGAGATGGGCATCGCCAACACCACCGCGTCCGCCGCGCTGATCTCCGTCTACACCGGCAGCGATCCGACCGAGGTCACCGGTCGCGGCACCGGTATCAACGACGAGACCCTGGCCCGCAAGACCGAGGTGGTACGCCGCGCCCTGGAACTGCACCAGCCGGACCCGGCCGATCCGGTCGGCGTCCTCGCGGCTGTCGGCGGGCTGGAGCACGCCGCGATGGTGGGCCTCCTTCTCGGTGGCGCCTCCCTGCGGACGCCGGTGATCCTGGACGGTGTCAGCGCCGGTGCCGCCGCCCTGGTGGCGCGCGCGATCGCCCCCGAGGTCCTCGCGGCCTGCATCGCGGGCCACCGCAGCGCCGAGCCCGGCCACGTGGCCGCACTCAACAAGCTGGGCCTGCGCCCCCTGGTCGACCTCGACCTCCGTCTCGGCGAGGGCACCGGCGCCCTCCTGGCCCTCCCGGTGGTCCAGAGCGCGGCCCGGGCGATGCACGAGGTGGCGACGTTCGACTCGGCGGGCGTGACGGAGAAGTAGCACGTTTTCGGCTGTGGGCAGGTATTCCGCAGGGCGGAACGCCTGCCCACAGCCAAGAGCCCACCTGCACGGTGCGGGGGCCCGGGGCGCAGCCCCGGTTTCGGGAAGGGGCGGGTCAGGGGAAAGAACCCCCACCCACCCCGCCACTCCACCACCCCGCCCCATAAAATCCGCACGTCAGGCCGCTCCACCGCCGCAGCGCGCCGCCCCCGCATCACGCGCATCACCCGCATGAGGAGCCGTACCTCCATGGCCGAAAACCCCGCCTACCCCGTAGGCCTCCGCCTCGCCGGCCGCCGCGTCGTGGTCCTCGGCGGCGGCCAGGTCGCCCAGCGCCGCCTCCCGGCCCTCATCGCGGCGGGCGCGGACATCCACCTCGTCTCCCCGTCCGCGACCCCCTCGGTCGAGGCCATGGCGGACGCCGGCGAACTGACCTGGACCAGGCGCCGCTACGAGCCGGGCGACCTCGCGGAGTCCTGGTACGTCCTGATCGCCACCCCCGACTCCGCGGCGAACGCCGAGGCCTCCGCCGAGGCGGAGGCCCGCCGCGTGTGGTGCGTCCGCGCGGACGACGCGGACGAGGCCACCGCCTGGACCCCGGCGACGGGCCACAGCGAGGGCGTCACGGTGGCCGTCCTGACCACGGACGCCAAGGGCCGCGACCCCCGCCACACCGCGGCCATCCGCGACGCGGTGGTCGAGGGGCTGCGCGACGGCACCCTCGTGGCGCCCCACCACCGCACCCGTACACCCGGTGTCTCCCTGGTCGGCGGCGGTCCCGGCGACCCGGACCTGATCACGGTCCGCGGGCGCCGTCTCCTCGCCGAGGCGGACGTGGTCATCGCCGACCGCCTGGGCCCGCGCGACCTGCTCGCCGAACTCCCGCCGCACGTCGAGGTGATCGACGCGGCGAAGATCCCGTACGGGCGCTTCATGGCCCAGGAGGCCATCAACAACGCCCTCATCGAACACGCCCTGCAGGGCAAGTCGGTGGTCCGCCTCAAGGGCGGCGACCCCTTCGTGTTCGGCCGCGGCATGGAGGAGGCCCAGGCGCTGGCCGAGGCGGGCATCTCCTGCACGGTCGTCCCGGGCATCTCCAGCTCCATCTCCGTCCCGGGCGCGGCGGGCATCCCGGTCACGCACCGCGGAGTGGCCCACGAGTTCACGGTCGTCAGCGGCCACGTCGCCCCCGACGACGAACGCTCCCTGGTCGACTGGGCGGCGCTCGCCAAGCTCCGCGGCACGCTGGTCGTCCTGATGGGCGTGGACAAGATCGGCGCCATCGCCCGTACGCTCATGGAGAACGGCAAGGCGGCCGGCACCCCCGTGGCGCTCGTCCAGGAGGGTACGACCGCGGCGCAGCGGCGTGTCGACGCGACCCTGGCGACGGTCGCCGAGACCGTCCGGGCCGAGGAGGTGCGGCCCCCGGCGGTGATCGTCATCGGGGAGGTCGTGACCGTGGGGGCGGACGGCTCGTTCGAGACGTCCGACGGGACGCCCGCCGTGACCTCTGACGGAGACTCTGAGTAACCCCGGGTAACACAACTCGTTCCAAGCCGTTGGCACCGCACCCAGGACAAGGCAGTATCACCCTGTGGCCGATCTCATCACCGTTGAGGACCCAGCCGACCCGCGCCTGCGTGACTACACAGGCCTGACCGACGTGGAGCTGCGCCGCAAGCGAGAACCGGCCGAGGGCCTGTTCATCGCCGAGGGCGAGAAGGTCATCAGACGGGCCAAGGACGCCGGCTACGAGATGCGCTCGATGCTGCTGTCCGCCAAGTGGGTCGACGTCATGCGCGACGTCATCGACGAACTCCCGGCGCCGGTGTACGCGGTCAGCCCCGACCTCGCAGAACGGGTCACCGGGTACCACGTGCACCGCGGGGCGCTCGCGTCCATGCAGCGCAAACCGCTGCCGACCCCGGACGATCTGCTCCGCACGGCCCGCCGGGTCGTCGTCATGGAGTCGGTCAACGACCACACGAACATCGGGGCGATCTTCCGCTCGGCCGCCGCCCTCGGTATGGACGCGGTCCTGCTCTCCCCGGACTGCGCGGACCCGCTGTACCGGCGTTCGGTGAAGGTCTCCATGGGCGCGGTCTTCGCCGTGCCGTACGCACGCCTGGACTCCTGGCCCAAGGGGCTCGACTCGGTCCGCGAGGCGGGCTTCGGCCTCCTCGCCCTCACCCCGGACGAGAAGGCCAAGACCCTCGACGAGGTGGCCCCGCACCGCATGGAACGGGTCGCCCTGATGCTCGGCGCGGAGGGCGACGGCCTGTCCACCCAGGCCCTGGTGGCGGCGGACGACTGGGTCCGCATCCCCATGGCCCACGGAGTCGACTCCCTGAACGTGGGAGCGGCAGCGGCGGTCGCGTTCTACGCGGTGGCAACAGGCAGACCGACCCCATAACCCCGACAACTCCCGTACAGCGCCCCAAAGGGGCCGCGCCTCCGCAGGCACCGCCCAGGGCAGCGCCGCGATAGGGGCGCGGGGAACGGCGCACTCAGCCCCAACGGGGCCCGGCTGCGCAGGCACCGCTCAGGGCAGCGCCGCGATAGGGGCGCGGGGAACGGCGCACTCACCCCCGACGGGGCCCGGCTGCGCAGGCACCGCTCAGTGCAGCGCCGCGAAGGGGGCGCGGGGAACGGCGCAATCACCCACGACGCAGCCGCAGCCGACAAGCGCAGCTACCTACCCGCTGAGCCCTACCCCGCCCCGCTGGTCCGCCTGGGTAGGCGAATGCCCCGCAACCCCGCCCCCGCGCCCCCCGCCATCAAGCCCCCGGGCAGGCCCCTCGCATCCCTGCGCCGCCGCGATGGCCAACGCCACGAGCAGCGTCACCACCACGAACACGAACAGCCGCTGCCGCAACAGCCGCGGATTCGCGGGCCGCCGCCCCGTCCCGGTGGTCCGAGGCCCGGTCCGCGGCCCGTTCCGCCCCGCCCCGCTCCGCGGCGGCCCGGTCCGGCTGCCGGACTGCCCGGCGCGGCTACCGGACGGACCGGTCCTGGAGCCGGAACCGGAACCGGAACCCGCTCCGGAACCGGCCCGCGCCGAGCCACCGCGCGAGGAAGCGGCCGGCCGCGCCCCCGACCGCGACGACGGACCGCTCCCGCGCGGCCCGGACGACCCCTGCGTACGCCGCTGAGTCCGCTGTTCCGGATAGCCGTCGTACTCGTCGGCGAGCCGCCCCGTCGGCCGGTCGGCCTCCGCCGCCCGGGGAGCCGGCGGCCGGGCCTCGCCCATACCCTGCGCCTCCCGCGCCGCGATCTCCTTGAGCCGCAACGACAACTGCAGCGTGCTGGGCCGCTCCTCGGGATCCTTCGCCAGACAGGCGCGCACCAGAGGGGCCAGCGCGTCGGGCACACCGTGCAGGTGCGGCTCCTCGTGCACCACCCGGTAGAGCATCACCTCGGAACTGCCGTGCCCGAAGGGCGAGTCCTGCGTCGCGGCGTACGCCAGCGTCGCGCCCAGCGCGAAGACATCCGTGGCCGGAGTGACGGCGGCACCCCGCACCTGCTCCGGCGCGAGGAAACCGGGAGACCCCACAGCCGTACCCACATGCGTGAGCGTGCTCGCACCGGTCGCCCAGGCGATACCGAAGTCGATGATGCGCGGCCCCTTCGGGGACAGCAGGATGTTCGACGGTTTCAGGTCCCGGTGGACGACCCCCGCTTCATGCACCGCGACAAGCCCCTCGGAGAGGGCGGCGCCGACGGCCGCGACCTCGGACGCGAAGAGCGGCCCGTCCTCGGTGACCTTGTCGTGCAGCGACGGCCCGGGAACATACTGCGTCGCGAACCAGGGCCGCTCCGCCTCCAGATCCGCGGCGACGAGCCGCGCGGTGCACCCGCCCCTGATCCGCCGCGCCGCCGACACCTCCCGGGCGAAGCGCGCCCGGAACTCCTGGTCCTCCGCGAGATCCGGCCGGATCACCTTCAGCGCGACCCGCTGGCCACGCCGGTCGGAGCCCAGATAGACAACGCCCATCCCGCCCGCGCCGAGCCGTCGGTGAAGCCTGAACGAGCCGACGACACGCGGGTCCTCGCGCCTCAGGCGCATCATCGCCATGTCCATCCCCGCTGCCCGGTCCGTTTGACGAGCCACAGCTTACGTTTCTGCGGCCGGGTGCGCGCAGAGGCCGCGCCCTCGCGGCCCGACCGATTGTCAGTGCCAGGTGGGAAACTTGAGAGGTGGTCAGGGGACGGGGGACCGCGACGGCGTTGAGCTGCGCGGATTCCCAACCATCGCTCACTGAAGGGGGATTGGGCCCGTGAAGGGTGATCGCGTGGAGATAGTGGTCGACGCCGGAGACACGACCCGTACGTACGAGGTGGTGGCCAGCCGGGCGGGCCGTCGGGTGGAGACGGCGGTCCGCAGAGGGGTGGTCGAAGTGAGCGAAGTCACCAGGAGCGGGTCAGTCGTCCGTACGGCCCGCTTCATGGCCACTCGGGTGCTCGCACTCGTCGAACAACCGGTCCCGAGGGAGGACAGCTCGGAACAGACCGGACGTCCCCTCCGGGAAACCCCCGAGACCTAGGAGCTCTTCTCCACCCAGGGGAGTACTCCGCAGGTCACCGCTCATCCTCCGGGAGGCCCGGTAATAGGTACGAGGGCATGACGACCCACACGCCCCTCCCGCCTAGATTTGTTGTCAAGCGGCGGGTGGCAGCACTCGTCCCCCGAGGTCAGACACCCGCCGCTGCCAGACATCCGACGTAGGACACCGTCACATGTAGGACACCGTCACACGTCGGACAGCACCAGAAGTTCGGACAGCACCAGAAGCTGGACACCAGAAGCTTTTCAACAGAACGGTCAGGAGAGGGACCATGGCTGACACGGCATCGCGGACCATGATCCGCGCACAGGGACGCAGGGCGTACAGCGCCGCGTTCGGGCCCAGCCGGTCCGGCCGTCGCCACCCCCTGGTGGCAACGGCCATGGTCCTCCCTCTGGCCACCCTGCTCGTAGTCGTCTTCGGCGGCTGGGAGGCAGTGGTCACACAGGCGTCGTCCGTGGGCGTGATGCTGGGGCGCTGAGCGGCGCCCCAGGCCCGGAAGAGCGGTCCGGGCGGGGACATCCGGCCATGAAACCCCGTGGGGACGGGGCTGCGGCGGACGGCAAAAGATGCGGGCGCAGCTGGGGAGCTGCGCCCGCATTGCTTTGCCCGCGCGTACGTTCCCGGTACCCGGTACCCGGTACCCGGTACCCGGTACCCGGTACCCGGTACCCGGTACCCGGTACCCGGTACCCGGTACCCGGTACCCGGCGCACCGCACTCGGCCCACGCGGGACCGAGCCCCTGTGCACCGCCGCATCAGCCCCGCAAGTCTGAGACCCTGCACACCCGCGCACCCGCGCACCGGCACCGGTACAAGCCCGCCCGGCACGGCTCCGTCCCGGTACGGGGCCGTGCCGGGACGTACGACCTGAGGGGGACCCGAGTGACCGCAGAGGTGCTGCCCGCGCTGAGCGCGAAGGTGCGGGCCGCGGCCCATCCGTCGGCGGAGGCCTGCGCCTGCGGTACGGACACCTCCGTGCTGGCCGACCGGCCCGACGGCACCGTCGTCCGGCACGGCCACACGGTGGCGAAGGCGCACGCCCCCGGCACCGACCTCGCGGGGCTCACGGCGCGGCTGGCCGTGGCCGCGCACCCCGCGCTCGACGGCATCCTCCTGCCGCCGCACGGCCCGCGCACGGCCGAACTGGACGGCCGACCGGTCACCTTCTGGTCCTACGGCACTCCCGTGGACCGCGACGACCCCGACGCCGCTCCCTGGGAGGAGGCCGCGACCCTCCTCGCCCGGCTCCACCGCACCCCGGACACCGTCCTCCCGCCCGGCCTGCCTCCCATGCGCGGCCCGGCGAAGGCGGCCCGCGCGGTCGCCCGCCTCCTGGCGGCCGGCCCGCACCCGGCAGCCGCCCCCGTCCTGCGTGCCTGGGCCGTCCTGCCCGCCTGGGCGCGGGACGAGACCCCGATGCCGGAGAACCTGCGCGCGCTCTGCCACGGCGACCTCCACCTGGGCCAGCTCGTGCGGTCGGGGAGCGGCGAGTGGCTGCTCATCGACATCGACGATCTCGGCCGCGGCGATCCCGCCTGGGACCTGGCCCGCCCCGCGGCGTGGTTCGCCTGCGGGCTCCTCCCGCCCGACGAGTGGAACCGCTTCCTCACCGCGTACCGGCGGGCGGGGGGTACGGCCGTCCCGGCGGACAGCGACCCCTGGCCGGCCCTCGACGTTCCCGCCCGCGCCCTGAGCGTGCAGACCGCGGCCCAGGCGATCGCCAAGTCGGTCGCGGCGGGGCGCCCGTTGGACGAGGTCGAGACGTCCGTGATCGACGCATGTGACCGAATGGCGGCGCACCCGCCGGAGTTGGCGCCGGACTTCGCGACGTAGGGTGCAACCGAACCGCAGCCGGGCAGAGTCTGTCCTGGCGGAAGCAGTACCGACAGGCGAGGAGTTGAGCCGAGCATGCAGTGTCCGAAGTGCCATGCGCCGATGCACACGTACAACCGCAATGGTGTTCAGATCGAGCAGTGCAGCGGCTGCCGCGGGATCTTTCTCGACTACGGCGAGCTGGAGTCCCTGACCCGCCTCGAGGGCCAGTGGTCGCAGCCCGGCCCGCCGCCCCCGGGCGCCCCGCAGGCCTACCCGTCCGCCCCCGCACCCGCCTGGGGCGCTCCACACGGCGGGCACGGTGGCCATGGCGGTCACTACGGGCACAAGCGCCAGAAGGGCTTCGGCCACATGCTCTTCTCCTCCTGACCGGTCACGACCGGCTCCGAGGAACGACGAAGCCCCCGACCGTACGAGACGGTCGGGGGCTTCGGGCGGTGCGCGATACTGGGATTGAACCAGTGACCTCTTCCGTGTCAGGGAAGCGCTCTCCCGCTGAGCTAATCGCGCGGGTGGAACCTACGGCAATGCGTGATGCGTGCGCGATACTGGGATTGAACCAGTGACCTCTTCCGTGTCAGGGAAGCGCTCTCCCGCTGAGCTAATCGCGCGGGGACCCGGCGAACCGGATCAGTGGACGATACTGGGATTGAACCAGTGACCTCTTCCGTGTCAGGGAAGCGCTCTCCCGCTGAGCTAATCGTCCTTGGAGGTGGAGACGGGATTTGAACCCGTGTAGACGGCTTTGCAGGCCGTTGCCTCGCCTCTCGGCCACTCCACCAGGAGCGCGGGGTTCGGGAAGATCCCCACTTCCTGCGAGCGGACGACCAGGTTCGAACTGGCGACCTCAACCTTGGCAAGGTTGCGCTCTACCAACTGAGCTACGTCCGCTTGTCGTTTCCGGTCGGCTCTCGCGTCCCGGCGACGTGTTGAACTCTAGCGGATACCGGGGCCAGCACAAAAACGCGTTTGCGCAGCGTGCTGCGGTACGCCCGGTCCAGGACACGGCCGAGGCACCCGCAGGTCACCCACCATAGACTCACCGTTGTGCACGACCTCCCAGCTCTCGCCCGCTTCGGCGGCCTCGTCGCGACCGGCCTCGTCGATGTCACCGCCGACCCCGCGGCACTCGACTCCAGTGGCTTCTGGGCCGTCAGCGCCGACTTCGAGGGCCGCGTGGTCTGCGCGCGTTTCGCGGACGTACGACGTGAGGTCGTACCGGCGCCGGTGCCGGGGCGGTGGACGGGCCCCGCGGCCGGCGACTGGACGTCATCGCTCGACCGCGCCGCGTATACGGCGGGTGTACGCCGCATACGCGAGCTCATCGCGGCGGGCGAGGTGTACCAGGCGAACCTCTGCCGGGTCCTGTCCGCGCCCCTCGCCCCCGGCGCCGACGTGGACGCGCTGACCGCCCTGCTGGCACGCGGCAACCCGGCGCCGTACGCCGGAACGATTCGCCTGCCGGGGCACGGGGTCGACATAGCCACCGCGTCCCCGGAACTGTTCCTGCGCCGTACCGGCCGTGTCGTCGAGTCGGGCCCGATCAAGGGCACCGGACGCACCGAGGCGGACCTCCTCGAAAAGGATCACGCGGAGAACGTGATGATCGTCGACCTGGTCCGCAACGACCTGGGCCGGGTGTGCGCCACGGGCAGCGTGACCGTGCCCGACCTGTGCGTCGTCGAGAAGCACCCGGGCCTTGTCCACCTCGTGTCCACCGTCCGCGGCGCACTGCGTGAGGACGTGGGCTGGCCGGAGCTGCTGGGCGCGGCCTTCCCGCCCGGATCCGTCACCGGCGCCCCCAAGTCCAGCGCCCTGCGGATCATCGGCGAACTGGAGACGGCTCCCCGCGGGCCCTACTGCGGCGGCATCGGCTGGGTCGACGCCGACCGCGGCACCGGCGAACTGGCCGTCGGGATCCGCACCTTCTGGATCGACCGGGACGAGGGTGTGCTGCGCTTCGGCTCCGGCGCGGGCATCACCTGGGGCTCGGACCCCCAGCGCGAGTGGGAGGAGACCGAACTGAAGGCCGCCCGGCTGCTCGCTGTAGCGTCGGGGGAGTACCCGGGGGCGTACGACGCGGGTGAGGCGGGTGGGCTCACGTCCGCGCGGGGCGCCGGGGTCGCCGACTGGAAGAGCACGCCAGGCCGGTGACTCGCCACGTTCCGGGTGTCCGGTGGTTCTGATCGTTCTCGTTGTTGTCGTGAGGTGAGGTTCAGTGAAGATCTGGCTCGATGGCGGGCTGCAGGACAGCGGGTCGGCCCGTGTCTCCGTGTTCGACCACGGGCTGACGGTGGGCGACGGCATCTTCGAGACGGTGAAGGCGACCGACGGGCGCACCTTCGCTCTCACCAGGCACCTCGACCGCCTGGCGCGCTCGGCGCGCGGCCTCGGACTGCCCGAACCCGACCGCGACGAGGTGCTGAGGGCCTGCGCGGCCGTCCTGGACGCCAATCCCATGCCGCTGGGCCGTCTGCGGATCACGTACACCGGCGGTCACGGGCCGCTCGGCTCGGACCGTGGGGAGCAGGGGCCGACCCTGGTCGTGGCGCTCGCGGAGTCCGGCCGCCGCCCCGACTCCACCGCCGTGATCACCGTCCCCTGGACCCGCAACGAGCGCGGCGCGCTGACCGGCCTCAAGACGACGTCGTACGCCGAGAACGTCGTCGCCCTCGCCCGCGCGCGTGAGCAGGGCGCGTCCGAGGCGCTGTTCGCGAACACGGTCGGGCAGCTCTGCGAGGGCACGGGGTCCAACGTCTTCGTGGTCCTCGACGGCGAGATCCACACTCCGCCCGTCGCCTCGGGCTGCCTCGCGGGCATCACCCGCGCCCTGACCGTGGAGTGGACCGGCGCCAAGGAGACCGACCTCCAGCTGGACGTCCTGGAGCGGGCCGAGGAGGTCTTCCTGACCTCGACGCTGCGCGATGTGCAGGCCGTGCACCG
Source organism: Streptomyces ortus (assembly GCF_026341275.1). Taxonomy (NCBI): domain Bacteria; kingdom Bacillati; phylum Actinomycetota; class Actinomycetes; order Kitasatosporales; family Streptomycetaceae; genus Streptomyces; species Streptomyces ortus. The sequence continues at coordinate 606,855 of NZ_JAIFZO010000002.1, read as the reverse complement.
GGTCGACGGCCGCGAACTGCCGGGCGCGCCGGGCCCGGTGACCGCGAAGACCATGCGCGTCTTCGCCGAGCGGGCGGCCGACGACCTCGACCCCTGAGTCGATCCCGGAGTCGATCCCCGAGTCGATCCCCGAGTCGTTCCCTGAGCCGAACTCGATGGCGTGAGGGCGTCCGGGCGGGTACAACACCCCTGATGACCACCACTCTGCGGCCGACCGAGCCGCTTCAGCGCGACGCCGACGGGGCGCTCTCCCGGCACTACACGGTCTGTGTGAACAGCCGTCCCGTAGGAGCGGTACATCTGGCCACCGAGCCCGGTTCCGGACCGTCCGTCGCCCGGATCCGGGAACTGGGCATCGAGGAGCCGGACCGCGGTCGCGGCCGGGGCACGGTGGCCGCGCTCGCCGCGGAGGAGGTGCTACGGGGCTGGGGCTGCGGGCGGATCGAGGTGTCGGTACCCGCCGACGCGGCGCCGGCCCTGAGGCTCGCGACGGCCCTCGGTTACGTGGTCCGCAACCGCGCGATGGAGAAGCCGCTCGACGGCGCCCCTCCCGAACTGCCCGCCGGCCGCCGCGGACGCCCCATGACGGAGGCCGAGTTCGTACCCTGGCTGGCGCATGCCAAGGAGACGTACGCCCAGTCCTGGATCACCCGGGGGGTGCCCGAGGCCGAGGCCCTCGCCAAGTCCGACCGCGACCATGCAGCTCTGCTGCCGGAGGGGCTCGACAGTGAGGGCGTCGACCTCAGCGTCCTGGAGCACGAGGGGACTCGGGTGGGCATGCTGTGGCTGGCGCTGCGCGACGGCTGGGCGTTCGTCTACCGCGTCGAGTCGGACGAGGGGCATCGGGGCCGGGGGTACGGCCGCTCACTGATGCTCCTGGCGGAGGCGCAGGCGTTCGCCGCCGGACGCCCCGGTGTCCGCCTGAACGTCTTCGCCGGCAACACCCCGGCCGAGCGGCTCTACGAATCACTCGGCTACGCCACGACCACGTACCACCTCTACAAGGACCTGCTGTAGCCGCGGGGCTGCCGGGCCGGGGGCGCCGGTGACGGTGAATGTCAGGCGTCCCGCTCGGCCAGCAGCCGGTCCACGATCTCCTCGACGCGCTCGCGCAGCCCGTCCTGGCTCTTGCCGCCGTCCAGACGCTCACCGTCGATGACGTACGTCGGCGTGCCGGTCACGCCGATGGCCTTGCCCTCGGCCTGGTCGGCGTCGACGATCAGGATGTGCCGGCCGTCGATGAGGGCCGTGTCGAACTCCTCCGCGTCCAGGCCGAGCCCGCGGGCCACGTCGAGGAGAAGCGCCTCCCCGTCGCGGTCCAGCTCCGACACGCGCTCCAGCACAGCCTCGACGTACGGCCAGGCCTTGCCCTGTTCCGCGGCCTCCTCGGCGGCCTGGGCCGCCGCGAAGGCGTGCTTGTGCTTCTCCAGCGGAAAGTGCCGCAGCCGCAGCTCCAGCCGGTCGCCGTAGCGGGCACGCAGCCCGCGCAGGTCGTCGAGGGCGCTGCGGCAGTCCGGGCACTGGAGTTCGCACCAGATGTCCAGTACGGGGACGGCGGGGCGGGCGGGGGAGGAGTCGCTCATGGGCCCAGTCTCCCAGCCGGGACCGCCGTGTCCCAACCGGGACCTCCGGGCGCCCCCGGGTCCGGTCGGCACCGCGTGGGCACCGCGTGGGCACCGGCCGCGACGGGCCTCCGAGCTGCCCGTCGTCGACCGGCACCTGAGGAGGACCCGACCCGGAGATGTCCCTGAGGTCTCCCAGGACCATGGCATACCGGGCACGCGTCGGTGCAGGATGGAAGGGACGAAGCACCCCTGCCCGACACCGCCCGCCCTGCCTGGAGGACCGGATGATTGCCGAGACCGTCTGTTCCGCCGTCGCCGCGGCAGGCCTGGGCATCGCCGCGGTCACCGCCTACCGCAAACGTTTCCTCACCGCGGCCCGCCTCGCCGCGTACTCACTGGTCCCGCTAGGTCTGGTGATGACCGGGGTCGTCGAATGGGCGGCCGACACGGCCTTCAGCCCGACGGCCTGGGCCGGTTTCGGTGTGCTCGGGGCGGCCTGGCTGCTGTTCATGGCCACGCGCGCCGTGGAGCGGCGTACGGGCGGGACCCGCAAGGAGCGCAGGGCGGCCCGGGCCGCGCAGCGCGAGGCGGTGGCTCCGGCGGCCTCGGCTCCCTCACTGGGCCCGGCGGCGGCGCGCCCCGCGGCCCGTCCCGAGAGCAAGCCGCGCAAGGCCCCGGCGGGGGAGGACTTCAGCGACATCGAGGCCATCCTGAAAAAACACGGAATATGAAGAATCAACGGCACGACGACCGATCGCGGCAACCGCCCCACACCTGCGTTGGACCCGCCCAGGACCCGTCTATCCCAGATCGTGGAACACCGTGTCACGGATTTCGGCTAACTCCCCCATAATCCGGGCGTGTTGATCGCGTAGGGCGTCTCGGCTGAGTCATCATCGCGGCGAGATGCTGGACACAACCCAGAGCGACACCGTTGTTCCTCCCGAGGAGCGGCGGGGTTGTCTCTTCGCGCTTTCTCAGCCACCGCTGATGATCTTCCTTGCGGTGATCGGCTGTTTGCTGCTCATGGCTTCGCTGCACGATCTGCTGCTGCTCTGAGCCGTAAGCGGAGTCCCCGGCGTCACCCGCTGAGGACTCCGTCAGCCTGCCGCTTCCTTGCGCCGTGCCCGGTAGGCGGCGACATGCAGGCGGTTTCCGCAGGTGCGGCTGTCGCAGTAGCGACGGGAGCGGTTGCGGGAGAGGTCGACGAAGGCGTGTCGGCAGTCCGGTGCCTCACAGCGGCGCAGCCGTTCCTCTTCTCCGGCCACCACGAAGAACGCCAGCGCCATGCCGCAGTCCGCGGCGAGGTGGTCGGCGACGGATGCTCCGGGCGCGAAGTAGTGCACGTGCCAGTCGTAGCCGTCATGGTTCGTGAGGCGTGGGGTGGTGCCGGCGGCGGCGACCAGCTCGTTGATGAGCGAGGCGGCGGTACGGGCGTCCGGGGCGGCGAAGACCGCGGCGAAGCGTCCCCGGATCCGGCGCACCGCCGAGAGGTCGAGCTCGGACAAGGTCCCGACATCGCTCATGTTGTGTTTTCGCACGAAGTCGAGCAGCGCCGCGAGGTTCGCGAGTCCGTCCGGGGTGTCGTCCTCCGGTGCGGTGTTCACCAGATCGACCACGGTGTCGAGGGCGCACCGGGTGTCGTGGGTGATCAGCACGTTTCGCTCCCTGGCCTGAAGGTCGGGCGGACGCCCGCCGATGCTGGCCGATGCTAGCGGCTCCACCCCCCAAACGACCGCGCCCACCCACGCCCCCGAAAACCGACCCGCTCACCCCAGCCCAACGCCCACACCCCACCCAAGCCACACCCCGACCCACCCAGGGCTGCGGGGAACGGCGCAGTCGGTCGGGTCCGACGGCCACGGAGCGTCCGAGGTGCACCCCGGCCGACCTGGGGGCGCGGGGAACGGCGCAATCGCCCGGACCGGCGGCGGTCACGGAGCGTCCGAGGTGCAGCCCGACCCACCCGGGGGCGCGGGGAACGGCGCAGTCGGTCGGGTCCGACGGCCACGAACCGACCAAGGCCCACCCCGGCCGACCTGGGGGGGCGGGGAACGGCGCAATCGCCCCGGGCCGGCGGCGGTCACGGAGTGTCCAAGGTGCAGCCCGACCCACCCAGGGCCGCGGGGAACGGCGCAGTCGGTCGGGTCCGACGGCCACGAACCGACCAAGGCGCACCCCGACCGACCTGGGGGCGCGGGGAACGGCGCAATCGCCCCGGACCGGCGGCGGTCACGGAGCGTCCGAGGTGCAGCCCGACCCACCCAGGGGCGCGGGGAACGGCGCAGTCGGTTGGTCACAAGGCCGGCACCGCTCGACGCACAGACGCCGCCCCCGCGAACCCGCGGAGACGGCGTCTGTGTCATCCATATGCGGTTGTCTGAGCCCGAGCCGTCTCCCCGAGTGGACGGCGCCGGGCGGCTTGGTACGAAGCCTCGTCCTAGCTTTCGGCCAGGATGTGCGAGAGCTCCGTATCGAGATCGAAGTGCCGGTGTTCCGTGCCAGGAGGCACAGCGGCGTCGGTTCGTTTCAGGAATGACTCCAGGGCCCGCGCCGGGGCCTCCAGCAGAGCTTCGCCCTCCGGAGAGCTCAGGGCGATGCACACGACGCCCTGACCATGACTGCGGGACGGCCAGACTCGGACGTCGCCGGTACCGGTGGGCCGGTGCAGGCCCTCGGCGAGAAGGTCGCGGGCGAACACCCACTCGACAGTCTCCTCCGCTCCGGTGTGGAAGGTGGCGTGCACGGCGTAGGGATCGGCCGTGTCGTACCGCAGGCCTGCGGGGACAGGCAGGGAGGACTCGCTCGACACAACGAGGCGCAGGTGCAGCTCGCAGCTGACCGTGGTGTTCATAAGCGCCAGGGCCTTTCGCTCAGTGTGCGCTCGGGGATTCGCACGTCGGCGAAATCGACATGCCACCTACGGTGCCGTTGTAAACCCCTCTGAGTGTTTTGCGTGTCTTTAGGTACCTCATCCGGCCGAGTCCTCGTTCGCGTACTGCGACCATTCCGGTGACCGGTTTCCGTCCGGTAGGGTTTGGCCGTATGAATACGGGGAGTGACCGAACGGGGGAGGCCGCCGTGGCGGCCGACGAAACCAAGAGCGAGCCGGCGCTCGGATCCCGTGCGCCGCAATTCATCAAGGCGCGCCGCATGCTGCATCTGAGCTGGCAGGTGGGCGTGTTCGTCGTAGGTCTCGCGGTCGTCGTGGCCGGCGTGATCATGCTGCCTCTGCCCGGTCCGGGCTGGCTGGTGATCTTCGGCGGTATGGCGATCTGGGCGACCGAGTTCGTCTGGGCGCAGCTGGTGCTCCGCTGGACGAAACGCAAAGTCACCGAGGCCACACAGAAGGCTCTCGACCCGAAGGTCCGACGCCGCAACATCATCCTGACGACCGTCGGGCTGGTGATCATCGCGGTACTGGTCGGGGTGTACGTGTGGAAGTTCGGCGTCGAGATGCCGTGGAACATCAAGGAGTAGCGGCGGTTCACGCACGCACGGGGCGGTCGGGCGCATGCCCTGACATGGGGTAATCTTCTTCCTGCGCCCGGGCGATTAGCTCAGCGGGAGAGCGCTTCGTTCACACCGAAGAGGTCACTGGTTCGATCCCAGTATCGCCCACACTGCCGACAGGCGGCCTGGCCCACGAGTTCCGTGGACCAGGCCGCCTGTCGCCGTTCTGGACGACAGTCCGTCCAGCCGCAGGGCAGCCGCACCTCGCGGCCCGGTGTCGGCGAACGTCCAACGGTCGCGCGCGCCGACCACGCCTGATGCCCCGGAACGACTCCCACTTCCGGTGATCGCGAGACCCGTCCGACGACGCCAAGCCCCAGGGCCCGACCGAACGACCGCCCCGCCGCTCGGCGGCGCTGAGAGCGGTTCCGAGGCGGCCCCCGGCAGCCTGCCCCACATCGTCGAAGATGCGGCACCGAGCACGCGTCGCCCGCGCGACCCCCTCCCCACCTGCGGCCCCCGACGCCAAGCCGCCGCAAAGGCATTGCAGGGGCACCGCAGGCGCACCGCAGAGACACCGCAGCCGCACCGCAGACCCCCCGCGAAGGCATCGCAGACGACCGCGGCCCCCCACAAGCCCCCCACGAAGCCCCCGGCGAAGCCACCCCTCCGCGGCCATTTCGCCCCAATGACGCCCACCCGCCCCCAAGCCGCTTCACACCAATTCCTGTCCGAATCATTGACGCCCGCCGAGGGCCTCCGTACCTTGTGCCAGCAAGCGCTTACTTGAAACGATTCATGGCAGCGGACGACGGCGTCGCGAGGAGGCCCGACTGTGGGGATAAACGGGAGTGTCGAGAGGCGGACGGTCCTCAAGGCGGCCGGGGCGTCGCTCGCCACGGCGGGGCTCGCCGCGACCACCGGCTGCGGGGGAGACGGCGGCGGATCGGGCGACGGTACCGTCGAGATCCGCTTCGCCTGGTGGGGCGCCGAGGAGCGGGCCAAGCGCATCAACCAGTCCATCAAGCTCTTCGAGAAGAAGTACCCGAAGATCAAGGTGAAGACGGACTTCCAGGATTACGTGGCCTTTTGGGAGAAGTTCCAGACCCAGGCCGCAGGCGGAAATCCACCGGACGTATTCCAGAACGCGGTCGCATTCCTGCGGAAGTACGACAACAGAAGCGTTCTGCTCGACCTCAAGTCGCAAGTGGACGCCGGAAATCTGGACCTCAAGAACTTCCGTGCCGGGGTCGAGAAGGTCGGCGAAGTCGACGGAAAGCTGCTCGGCGTGCCCGTCGGCTCCAACACCATGTCACTCGTCATCGACGAGAAGGTCTTCAAAGCCGCCGGCGTGAAGGCCGAGCAGGGCTGGACCTGGGACGAGTACTTCGCCGCGCTCAAGAAGATCCATGACACCCAGAAGGTGGCGGGCGACAGCGGCTACTTCGGGATCATGTACCTCTACGACCTCTATCTGCGCCAGAACGGCAAGGCGTTCTTCACCGAGGACGGACTCGGCTTCGCGGAGACCGATCTGACGGAGTGGTGGCAGGACGGCTACAACCGGGTCAAGGCCGGCATCGTCACCGACCCGAAGAAGGTCGAGCAGCTGAAGCCCAAGTCGGCGCTGGCCTCAGGTGACGCGGCGTCCGAATTCACCTGGGACAACTTCACGGTGCGCTACGCCACGGAGGGCGACAGCGAGTACGGCCTGGCGCCGATCCCCACCACCGACGGCAAGGAGACCGGCCAGTATCTCGGCTCGCTCATGCTGAGCGGTTTCGCGCGGACCAAGCACCCCAAGGAAGTCGCCCAGTTCATCTCCTTCATGGTGCACGACCCCGAGGTCGGCAAGATCATGGGCTACGACCGGGGCATCCTCGCCACCACCGAGCAGTTCGAGGCGTACAAGCCGACCGACGCCCCCAACCTGGCGATCGCGAAGTACGAGGAGGACGTCGCCGAGGCCGGACTGCTGGGGACCATCACTCCGCACCCGGCGGGAGCCGACACCGTGGAAGCCGCGTTCCTGCGCGTCGCGGCCGACATGTCGACGGGCAAGACCAAGGTCTCCGACGCCGTCAAGCAGTTCTTCTCCGAGGCGAAGACCGCCCTCGCCACCTGATGGGAACAGCAGTGACGACGCTCATCAAGGACTCTCCGCCGGATGCCCCGGAGAAGCGTCCCGGCGGCCCCGTCGCCGTGCGGCGGCGGGGCCGCCGGGAGAACCTGGCCGGCTATCTCTTCATGTCCCCCTGGATCGCGGGCTTTCTGCTGCTGACCGCGGGGCCCATGGCCGCATCGCTCTACTTCGCGTTCACCGACTACAACCTCTTCGACTCCCCGAAGTGGATCGGCTTCGACAACTTCAGCAGGATGCTCGACGACCCCCGGTGGCAGAAGTCGGTCGAGGTGACGGCGAAGTACGTCGTCATCGGTACCCCGCTGAAACTGCTGCTCGCGCTCGGGGTGGCCCTGCTGCTCGCCCAGAGCCGCCGCGGACAGGCCTTCTACCGGGCCGCGTTCTACGCCCCCTCGCTGATCGGCGCGAGCGTGTCCATCGGCTTCGTGTGGCGCGCGCTGTTCTCCGACGACGCCGCCGTGGACCGTACGCAGTCGTTCTTCGGGGTCGACGTCGGGGGCTGGGTCGGCAACCCGGACTGGGTGCTCTACAGCCTGGTGGCACTCACCGTCTGGCAGTTCGGCGCCCCCATGGTCATCTTCCTCGCCGGTCTGAAGCAGGTGCCCAAAGAGCTGTACGAGGCGGCCGAGGTCGACGGCGCCGGACCGTTCAAGCGGTTCTGGAGCATCACCCTGCCGATGATTTCCCCGGTGCTGTTCTTCAACGTGCTGCTGGAGACCATCCACTCGTTCCAGATCTTCGGCTCCGCGTACGTCGTCTCCAACGCCACCTGCGGGCCGGCCGACTCCACGCTCGTCTACACCTGTTACCTGTACCAGAAGGGCTTCAAGGAGGCCCAGATGGGCTTCGCCTCGGCGATGGCCTGGATGCTGCTGCTCGCCGTCGCCCTGGTGACGGTCGTCCTCTTCTGGTCCCAGAAGCGATGGGTGCACTACGAGGAGGCCTCCCGATGAGCACCACCACCCCCACGACCACTGGCGCAAGCGCGAGTACGGGTACCCGTACGAACGCCGCCCCGCCGCGCAAGTCCCTGCCACTCGGGCGGAAGAGCACCGGGTCGCTCGCCTGGCACATCGGCGCCCTGCTCGTCCTCGCGGTCGTCCTTTACCCCGTCGTCTGGGTCATCGGCGCCTCGTTCAAGCCCAGCCGGGAGATCATCGGCAGTCTGCAGCTCTTCCCGACCAGCCCGATCCTGCAGAACTTCAAGGGGCTGGCCGACGGCATCGCGGACATCTCGATCGCCACGTTCTTCCAGAACTCCCTCTTCTACGCGCTCGGCTCCGTCGTCGGCATCCTGGTCTCCTGCTCGCTGACGGCGTACGCGTTCGCCCGCATCCGGTTCGCCGGGCGCAACCTGATGTTCTCGCTGATGATCGGCACGCTGCTGCTGCCGTACCACGTACTGCTGATCCCGCAGTACGTGATGTTCCAGAAGATGGAGCTCATCAACACGTACGTGCCGCTGCTGCTCGGCAAGTTCCTGGCCACCGAGGCGTTCTTCGTCTTCCTCATGGTGCAGTTCATGCGCAACCTGCCCAGGGAACTGGACGAGGCGGCACGGCTCGACGGCTGCGGGCATCTGCGGATCTACTGGTCGATCGTGCTGCCGCTGTGCAGGCCGGCGCTCATCACCAGCGCGATCTTCACCTTCATCAACGCCTGGAACGACTTCATGGGCCCGCTGATCTATCTCAACGAGCCCGCCAAGTACACCGTCTCCCTCGGCATGATGATGTTCCGCGACCAGGAGGGCGTCGCCAACTACGGCGGCATGATCGCCATGTCGCTGGTGGCCCTGCTGCCCGTACTGGCCTTCTTCCTCGCCTTCCAGCGCTACCTCATCGACGGCATGGCGACCTCCGGTCTGAAGGGCTGAACAGGTCATGACCCAGACGCGCACGACCGCCCGTAAGGCCACCGTCACGCGGCGGGAGTCCGCCTTCGCCGAGCGGTTCGCGCTCTTCGCCGAGTGTCTGCTCACGGGGGTGTGGATCGCGGTGGCCTCGCTGCCCCTGGTCACTTGTCCGGCGGCGTTCGCCGCCGGGTCACGGCATCTGCGACGGCGTACGGGCCACGAGGCGGGCGGCTGGCGGGAGTTCGTCGCGGACTTCCGCCTGGCCGTGCGCGGCGGGTGGGCCGCCGGGCTCGCGGGATGGGCCGCCGCCCTCGCGGTGTGGGTAGACGTCCAGGCCGTGCGCGCGGGGATTCCCGGCGGCCCGTTCGTCGGGGCCGTGGGGCTGTTCGCGCTGATCGGGCTGGCCGTCGCCGGGCTGCGCGCGGCGGCCGTCTGGGAGCCCGGCGCCCGGTGGCGCGAGCTGCTCGGCGCCGCCGGACGCCGTACGGTCCTGGACCCCGCCGGGTCCTTCCTGCTCGTCGGAGGACTGGCCGTCGTGGCCGTCTCCGGCTGGTTCGTGCCGCCGCTGGCGATCCCCGTCCTGGGGGCCGTCGCCGCGGCGGCCCTCGCCGTGGAGGAACGCGGCCGGCGCCGCTGACCGAACAGTTCGCCGGCACCCGCCACGCGCGCGTGCACGGACACAGGGCCGGCGCGGGGCGCCGAGCCCTTGTCTGTCATGCACCTGACTACCTCCCTGATCGCCATCCTGACCACCTCGCAAGGAAAGGAAAGGCCATGTCCCCCATCCCCCGCAGGTCCCTCCTCAGAGCGGCTGCCGTCGCCGGAGCCGCCACCCAGTTCAGCTGGGCCCTGGGCGCACAGGACGCCCGGGCCGCGCAGACCACCCCGGGAGCAAAGGCCGCCGACGCGGACCCGGTGCCCCTGGACTGGCTGGAGGACGGCGGCCTCGGCGCGGCGCCCGGCTCGACCGTGGGCGTGCCCTGGCCCAAAGGCACGTACGACAAGGACCAGACGTTCGCGCTCACCGACGCCGACGGCAAGGCCGTGCCCGTCCAGTCCTGGCCGATCGGCTACTGGCCCGACGGCTCCCTGAAGTGGACCGCGCACGCGGTCGGTCCGGGGGCGGGCAGCGGAAAGCTCACCCTCGACGCGGGTCCGCCCGCCGCCCCGCAGAAGGAGGTCACGGTCGGCAGGAGCGGCGGCACCCTCACCGTCTCGACCGGGGTCATCACCGCGAAGCTCGGCAGGAGCGGTTCCGCCCTCGTCAAGTCCGTCGTCCGCGGCTCGACGGAGATCGCCAGGGACGGCCGTCTCGTGCTGCTGCGCCAGCCCGAGATCGAGGACGGCGACCAGGGCGCCGAGAAGTACGAGCGCTTCGAGAGCGTCATCGCGGAGGCCGAGGTCGAGCAGGACGGACCGGTCCGGGCCGTGGTCCGTATCGACGGCAAGCACCGCAAGGGCGGCCGGAGCTGGCTGCCCTTCTCGGTGCGCCTCTACTTCTACGCGGGCGGCGAGTCGTTCCGCATGGTCCACACGATCACCTTCGATGGCACCCAGGAGCCCGGAAAGGCGAGCGGCGACTTCATCCGCGGCATCGGCGTGCGCTTCAAGGTGCCGATGCGCGACGCCGCGTACGACCGGCACATCCGGATCGGCGGGGAGGGGACCGGGCTGCTGCGCGAGGCGGTCAAGGGCATCACCGGGCTCCGCCGGGACCCGGGCGCGGCCATCCGCACGGCCCAGTTCGAGGGGCAGAAGCTGCCCGATCCGGCGACCTGGGACCAGCGGGTGACCACCCGGCTCCAGTACATCCCCGAGTGGGGCGACTACACCCTCTCGCAGTTGTCGGCGGACGGCTTCGGCGTGCGCAAGCGCACCAAGAAGGGCCACGGCTGGATCTCCGCGGGCGGGGGCCGGCGGGCCAGCGGCTTCGGCTACGTGGGCGGGGCCAGTGGCGGACTCGCCTTCGGGCTGCGGGACTTCTGGGAGAAGTTCCCCGCCCAGCTCGACATCCGCGACGCGCAGACCGACGAGGCCGAGGTCACCCTGTGGCTCTGGTCGCCCGAGTCACCACCCATGGACCTGCGCTTCTACCACGACGGCATGGGCCAGGACACGTACCCCGAGCAGCTCGAAGGCCTCAACATCACCTACGAGGACTACGAGCCCGGCTTCGGCACCCCCTACGGGATCGCCCGTACCAGCGAACTCCTCTTCTGGGCCCACGAGTCGACGCCGAGCGCCGCGGCGATGGCGCAGCAGGTGGCCGCCGTACGCAAGCCGGCGCAGCTCGCCGCTCCGCCCCGGCAGCTCGTCGAGGCAGGTGTCTTCGGCCGGCTGTTCGCCGAGCCGGACCGCTCCACCGCCGCCAAGGCGAAGATCGAGGACCATCTCGACTTCCTCTTCACCTACTACCAGGACCAGGTGGAGATGCGCAGGTGGTACGGCTTCTGGGACTACGGCGACATCATGCACACGTACGACCCGAGCCGGCACCAGTGGTGCTACGACGTCGGCGGCTACGCCTGGGACAACTCCGAACTGTCGCCCGACCTGTGGCTCTGGTTCGCCTACATGCGCTCCGGGCGCGCCGACATCTTCCGGTTCGCGGAGGCCATGACGCGGCACACCGGCGAGGTCGACGTCTACCACCTGGGCACATGGGCGGGCCTCGGCACACGGCACGGCGTGCAGCACTACGCCGACAGCGCCAAGCAGCAGCGCATCGCCAACACGACGTACCGGCGCTACTACTACTTCCTCACCGGGGACGAACGCGTCGGCGACCTGATGCACGCCAACGTCGACTCCGACGAGACGTTCCTCGTGCTCGACCCGATCCGCAAGATCCGCACCGAGCCGTACGAGCCGGACCGCAACGCCCTCTCCATCGGCTTCGGCACCGACTGGAGCGGGCTCGTGTCGGCGTGGCTCACCGAATGGGAGCGGCGCGGGCCGAAGTGGGAGAAGGCGCGGGCGCGGGTGCTGTCCACGATGGAGACCATCGCCGCGCAGCCGAACGGGTTCGTCCAGGGCAGTGCGCTGTACGACCTGGACACCGGGAAGTTCGCCGTCGCGGACTCCGCCGTGGTGGGGGTGTCGCACCTGTCCGCGATGTTCGGGCTCGTCGAGCTGAACGCCGAACTGCTCGACCAGATCGACATGCCGCGGTTCAAGGAGGCGTGGCTCGACTACTGCCGGTACTTCAACGCGACCAAGGCCGAGCAGAAGGCCCGTTACGGCTCCGACTTCGGGTCGCTGCTGCTGTTCCAGGGGCACTCGCGGCAGGACGCGTACGCGGCGGTGGAGCTGGGGGACGACGCGCTGGCCGCGCGGGCGTGGCGGCAGTTCTACAACAGTGCCGACACGTGGGACTACAAGGAGTCGACCGACTGGTCCACGAAGGAGGTGGCGGGGCCGGTGGGGCTCGTCGCCGGCAGCGAGGCGTCCTGGGTGTCGACGAACACGACCGCGTTGTACGGGTTGGCGGCGATCCAGAATCTTGCACTGATCGGCAACAAGATGCCGTGACGCTGCCGCTGGGTGGGGGAAGGCGGCGCCGGTCCGCCACGGCGCCTTCCGGAGGGCGCGGGGAACAGCGCGGCCGGCCACGGCGTGGGTGCAGTGGCTGATATGCGCCCGCCCTGGCGCTTTTAGGGGCGCGGGGAACTGCGCGATCAGCCACGGCGTGGGTGCAGTGGCCGACATGCGCCCGCCCTGACGCCCTTCAGGGGCGCGGGGAACTGCGCGGCCAGCTACGGCGTGGGTGCAGTGGTGTACGGCCTGTAGTACACCGCCGTTCGTTGCGCCCCGTGGCCCTCCAGGGCAGGCGGGTTATTTGCGTGCGGGTCCGCTGGGGCTGGCCGCGCAGTTCCCCGCGCCCCTCGGGAGCGCCCCTGGCGGGGCGACTCCCCGCGGGGTGGTTCCGCGCGGGTTGGTTCTCCACGGGCGGATTCCGCGCGGGGCGGTTCCCCGGGGGGCGACTCTCCACGGAACGGTTCTCCACGGGGTGGTTCCGCGCGGGTTGGTTCTCCACGGGCGGATTCCGCGCGGGGCGGTTCCCCGGGGGCGACTCCCCACGGAACGGGACTCCACGGGGTGGTCCCCCGCGGGGCGGATTCCCGGCGGAGCGACTCTCCACGGGGCGGTTCCCCAGGGGGGCGCCCCAGGAGGGCCCCACCGGTGGGGCGCCCCCCGCCGTGGTCGCGTCAGCGCATCCTGCCCAGCGCGTCCCTGACCCGCCGCGCGTCCCGTAGGCGTTGTTCGTAGGTGGCGCCCAGGGTCAGGAGCAGGAGGCCGGCCAGGGCGGGGGGTGCCCAGCGGGGGACCGCGCCCATGGCCTGGGCGAGGTACGGGGCCAGTTCGTGGAGCGCGACCAGGACCAGCGTGCCGCCGCCCAGGACGAGCGGGGCCCGGAGGCGGTGCCGGACGCCGATCAGGGTGACGGCCAGTGCCGCGGAACCCAGGAGTAGCGGGCGCAGCCAGTTCACGTCGTCCCACACGGCCAGGAGGCTCGGCACCAGCGTCACCGCGAGGCCGGGGCCGTACGCCGTCCAGGACGAGGCCTCCGGGTCACGGCTCCTGCGGGCGTACCCGACCAGCAGCGCGGGCACGGTCACCGGCAGCGTGTACGCCTCCGGGGCGCCGACCTCCCAGGCGGCGAGCCGGACCCAGGACGCCAGCACGAACAGCGCCGCCGCCGCGATGCCGCCGACCCGCCTGCGGTCCTCACGCAGGGCGGTGCCCGCGGCGATCACCCCGCACAGGGCCAGGACCAGGGCGAGGACGGCCGGTTCGGGGGTCGCGAGGTCGATCGCCAGCAGTCCCGCGACGATTCCCGTGATCTCGACGGACAGCGTCGGCGCGCGATCGCAGAGCCGGGGCGCCAGCACCGCGGCGGCGGTCGGCACCACCAGGACGAGCAGCGCGATGTGCTGCGGCTGCCAGTCGAGGGACGCGCCCGTGGCACAGACGAGCACCGTGGCGTACGCGAGGGAGGCGGCGCCCGTGACGGCCCTGACGTGCGGGTGCTTCCACAGGACGGCGGCCGACGCGAACATCGCGGTCAGGCCGCCGAGCACGGCGAGCGTTGCGACCTCGGAGGCCAGGGAGAGGGCCAGCAGGTGCAGTGAGCCGAGGAGCGCGAGGCAGAGCGCGGCGGTCGGGAGGAGGGGCGCGCGTCGGCCCTCCGCCGGGGAGCGGTCGGCGGTCGCGGTCGCGTACGCCGCTGCCGCCAGCATCCCCACCGTGGCCGCGCCGTGCACGGGCAGGGCCGCCGGGTAGGGGAGTCGCGTGATCGCGGGGAGGACCAGGGCCGTGGAGAAGGCCAGGACCAGCGCCCCGCTCAGGGCGAGGGGGCGCAGCGCACCGCCCCGGAACGTCAGGACCAGCACCGCCGCCACCGCCGCCAGCACCAGCGGGGCGCTCTCCGTGCCGTACGGCCAGGGCACGGCGACCGTCACCGCGTCGCGGGCGTCCGACGGAGCACCGGACCACACGTGGGCGACCCAGCCGGCCGGGCCGAGAAGGGCGAGGGCGACGAGGGGCAGGGTCCAGGCCACGGCGAGCGCCTGCACCGTCGTGGAGGACCAGAACAGACCCCGGCGCACGGTCCCCGGCAGCCGGGTGCCGCGTACCGACAGCAGCGCGATCGCGCAGGCCAGACAGGCCGGGACGGTCCACACCCCGGGCAGTACCGTGCGCAGCACACCGCCCGCCGCGGCGACGGCGATCAGACCGCCGGCCGACGCCAGACCGAGAGCGGCCCGCGCGTCGGGGGCACGCCAGGCGGCCCCGAGCGCGATCGCCGCGGCGAGGGCGAGGAGCGCCGCCGCACGGGCGGCGGCGCTCGGACCGGGGGCGTCCCATGTGAGGAGGGCAGCGGCCAGGACACCGAGGCCGCCCGTCCCGTACGCGCCGACGGCGGCGACCACGCGTACGGGAAGGACGGACTGCGCCGGGGTGGAAAGGGCCAGCGCCGTGTCCGCCGCGGCCGTCACCAGGAGTGCCGCCGTGATGGCGTGGTCACCCGCGTCGGCCGCCCCCGCCCACAGCAGCAGGGGGAGTTGGGCCGCCGCCACGGCCGCCGGGAGCGGCAGCCGCAGGTCGCCCAGCACCCGGCCGTACGCCCTCCACAGCGCGGCCAGGAGCGCCGCCGCCACTGCCGTGTAGCCGGTGCCGTCCACCGCGGGGAGGGCGACCTCGTGCAGGGCGTAGGCGTCGAGCACCGTCAGCGCGAGGCCGAGGCCCGCCACCGATTCCGCCGTCGAGCGCAGGCCGCGCTTCAGTAGCGGCACGGGCGCGGCGAGCGCGGCCGAGGTGACCGCGCCGAGGACCGCCGCCCGTCCGGCGATGCCCATGTCGCCCCAGCTCACCAGCGTGAACGCGATGGCCGCGATGGTCAGCAGGACGCCGCCGAGCACCAGCAGCACGTTCTGCACACCGGGAGCCGTGGCCTCCGGACGCCGGGACCGGGGACCGCGGGGCGGCCAGGCGGCCGGGGCATGGGCCGGGGCCGGTTGGGGCCCGGCAGCCCGGGGCACGTTGAGCAGCCAGATCCGACGGGCCAGCAACTGGGCCCTGCGGGCGTCCAGTTGCCACAGCTCGTGGTCGAGGATCCGCAACTCCTCGGCCGGCGGAATGTTCGTCATACCTCGGAGTGTGGTCCGGGTCACGTCCCCCGGGCATGAGCGTACGTACTCAGGGCGTACTCAGATCCGAGTCGTGCGTCGTGGGTTTGCCGTCGGCGGGCGGAGCGGGATCATGCGTCCCATGGACTGGACGCACTACCGCTTCCGCAGCCTCTGGATCCTCGCCGCCTTGCCCGACGACGTCTACGGCGCGCTGGCCGACGCCGAGCGCTATCCGAGATGGTGGCCGCAGGTGCGCGAGGTGACGCCCGTCGACGAGGTCAGCGGTGTCATCCGCATCCGCTCGGTACTGCCGTACGACCTGGTGTTCACCGCCCGGGAGGTCCGCCGCGACCGGGCGGCCGGAATCCTGGAGATCGCGATGAAGGGTGACGTGGACGGCTGGGCGCGGTGGACCGTCACCGCCGACGGGCCGGGCACCCGCGCCCGTTACGACCAGGAGGTGCACGTGACCAAGCCGCTGCTGCGACGGTTCGCGGTGCCGGGGCGGCCCGTCTTCCGCGCCAATCACGCGCTGATGATGCGGGCGGGGAGGCGGGGGCTCGCCGCCCACCTTCGCGGCGACGGCGAAGCGGTTTGAAGGAAGCGCACGGAGACCTGTATTGTTCGGTGCGTTCCCGGGCGATTAGCTCAGTGGGAGAGCGCTTCGTTCACACCGAAGAGGTCACTGGTTCGAACCCAGTATCGCCCACGATCGACGTCCTGACAGGACCGAGGCACGTCCTCGCAGTCCGGTAGGGCCTCGACCGAAGCCCGTAACACAGGCCCCTCCCCTCGCCGGGGGAGGGGCCTTGTCGTTGTCCCGGCCTGCTCCGTACCGGCGGACTCGTGAGCCGCGTCGTACGTTCGCCTCCGTGCCGGGCGGCGAGCGCGCCGAGCCCTCTCCGCCTCGGCCTCCCGGGCCGGCGCCGCTCAGGCGGCCTCCGCCGGGAGTTCGGGACGCAGGGGCCAGGACGGGTCGACCAGTTCCTCCGAGCCGCTGCGGGCGAACCATGCCTGCAGGCCGCGGGCCTGCGCCGCGTGCCAGCCGCCCTGCAGCGTGTGCAGTTCGGTCGGCGAGAGCCGCTCCATACGGGTCGCGAACCGCCGGCCGATCGCCCGGACGACCTCCAGGGAGGCCAGCGCGTCGGCCGCCGCCTCGTGGGCGCCCTGCAACTCCACCTCGTAGTGCGCGCACAGGTCCGTGAGCGTGCGACGGCCCTTGCGGTAGCGGTCCAGATACTTGTCGAGGACCCGCGGATCGAGGACGCGCAGCGGCACGGACTCGAACCAGTGGTCCAGCGAGGACGCCCGGTGCCTGCGCAACTCCCGGTCCAGGAGCGTCAGATCGAAGGGCGCGTTCATCACCACGAGCGGGCGCCCCGCCGCGCTCTGCTCGGTCAGTTCCCTGACTATCTCGTTCATCACCGGCGACGGCCAGCGACCGCTGCGCCGCAGGTGTTCGTCCGTCAGGCCGTGCACCGCCGTGGCGCCCTCGGGCACCGGCACCCCCGGATTCACCAGCCAGCGCCGTATCCGCGGGCGGCTGCCGGGGGCGTCCTGGACGACGACGGCCGCCGACACGATCCGGTCTCTCTCCACGTCGACACCGGTCGTCTCCGTGTCGAAAGCGGCCAGGGGTCCTTCGTACCAGCACGTCATACGCACACAACTCCTCGATCACCTTCGGCAGTTGACGCGCCGTCCCCTGCCCTTTTTGTGATACCCGGGCTGTTTGCGCCGTACGCCGGAAGGAGACAACAGAGGTACGGGTCTTTGCAGTTCAGCGACTCGTCGCGGGGATTCACCGGATTCGGAAGGCTGTTGGACATGGCGCTCGCGCAGCCCGAGCAGGGCGGGCTGCTGCCCCGGCGGACGGCACCGCATCGCGGCTCACTGGCCACCACCGCCTGCATGGAGACACTGCAGGTCGGCTATCTGCACGCGGTGGCGGCTGCCTCGGGCTGCTCCCTGTCCCAGCCCTTTCCGGACAACGGCATCGACTGGCACGTCAGCCACAGCGCCCCCGGGCACACGGTCGATGACGAAGTCACCATCAAGGTGCAGCTCAAGTGCACGTACCAGATCCCGCCGAACCCGCCGGGCGCCGCCTTCTCCTTCACGCTCGACAACGCCCACCTGGAGAAGCTGGCCCGGACCCCGGTCTCGGTGCACAAAATACTGGTCGTGATGCTCGTGCCCAGATCGCAGGACGACTGGCTGCGCGCCGGCCACGAAGGCCTCGACCTGCGGCACTGCTGCTACTGGATCAACCTCGCCGGACACCGGATCACCGGCCGGCGCAGGACCACCGTGCGGATACCGACCACGCGCGTCTTCGACGACAGGGCGCTCTGCGAGATCATGACGCGGGTCGGTACGGGAGGCATACCGTGACGCACCGCCCCTTCGACGAGCCCCTACGCCCCGTCAGGCCCCACCCCGTCGAGCCGCCGGGACCGTGGGACCAGCCGCCGCGGCCCGACGAGGTCGACCCCGCCGTCCTCGGCGCGCTGCTGCACCGGCACGGCTGGCAGCGCCGCGGCGGAGCACCCGGCCGCTACGGCCGCTGGACCCCGCCCGGGCCCGGCGGATCCGGCACCAGCCTGCTCGTGCCGGAGAGCCGGGCATTCCCCGACAGCGAGGACCTTCTCGGCGAAGCCCTCGTCGCGCTGTCCCGCAGTGGTTCGCCCGCCGCCCGTGACGTCCTGGTCGGCCTCGCCGTGCCCAGCGACGAGATCCACTGGTGGCGCGACGTGCCGGTGGGCCCGGTCGGCACCTCGCCGTGGACGGTCGAGGAACAACTGCGTACGGCGGCACGGCAGATCCTCCTCGCGGGCGCCCTCGCCACCCGCGGCCGGGCCGGCTACCACGGCGCCCGCCACCGCAGGCCCGCCGCCGCCTCCCTGGAGAACGTGCTGGTCGGCGCCGCCCCCGGTGGCCGTCGCCTCACCGCCTTCGTGCCGGTCGCCACCGGCCGCCCGCTCGCCGTGCAACTGCACCAAGCGCTGTACGCGGCCCGTGAGGCGATCGACTACCGGCGTGCCACCGGTGGCATGGACGCCTTCGACGGGGCCGTCGAGGCGGGTGTGAGCCATGAGCTGACGGAGGCGCTCGTGGCGCTGGTGCGGGGCACCGAGGGTGCCAGGGTCGCCGTCGAGTGGGCGCCCGCCGCCGGGGTCCCCGAAGGGTGCGCGGCGCCCGCGGAACCCGTCGAGTTCTCGCCCGGCGACCTGCCCGCACTGCGTGCGGCGGGAGCCCGCTATCTGCGCGAG
The DNA here is from genome assembly GCF_026341275.1 of Streptomyces ortus. Classification (NCBI taxonomy): domain Bacteria; kingdom Bacillati; phylum Actinomycetota; class Actinomycetes; order Kitasatosporales; family Streptomycetaceae; genus Streptomyces; species Streptomyces ortus. The sequence goes on along the minus strand of NZ_JAIFZO010000002.1, from coordinate 587,935 downwards.
GAGCCGTCCGTGCCCGTGCGCATCACCGGGGCCGTGGTGCGGATGCGCAGGTCGGGGCCACGCGGCGACGGAACCGTACGGCTGAAGGTCATGGCGGGCGCCGAGGTCCCGCACGTCCGGATGACCCTCGACGAGGAGTCGTACCGGATCGCCGGGCAGGCCCATCTCGTCGGGCTCCCGGTGCGGGTGCACGGCCGGCTGGAGAGCCGCGGCGGATTCCGGCGGCTGACCGGGGCGTGCGGGGTGACACCGGTCCAGGTGGACGAGGCGGAACGCGACCGCCTGATGAAGTCGCTCCAGGAGAACCTCGACTTCTTCGAGGAGGCGTGCACCGAGGACTGACGCGCCACCGCGACCGCCCCCGCGACCGGGGCAGGGGCGGGGCCCGGGGCGCGGCGACCGGGACCCTCGGCCCCGAGGGGATAACCGTTTCGCGGTGGGCGCCCCCGGCTCGGTACGATCGCTACCGAGACGCGCGCAGGAGTCGCCGCGCGCGTTCCCTTCAGGCAGGAGAGTCCGGTGTCAGACGTCCGTGTGATCATCCAACGCGATTCCGAGCGGGAAGAGCGCGTGGTGACGACGGGGACTACGGCGGCCGAGCTCTTCGCCGGTGAGCGCACCGTCGTCGCCGCGCGCGTGGCGGGCGAGCTGAAGGACCTCGCGTACGAGGTCAAGGACGGCGAGACCGTCGAGAGCGTCGAGATCTCCTCCAAGGACGGCCTCGACATCCTGCGCCACTCCACCGCGCACGTGATGGCCCAGGCCGTGCAGGAGCTGTTCCCCGAGGCCAAGCTGGGCATCGGCCCCCCGGTCAAGGACGGCTTCTACTACGACTTCGACGTGGCGCGGCCCTTCACCCCGGAGGACCTCAAGGCCGTCGAGAAGAAGATGCAGGAGATCCAGAAGCGCGGCCAGCGCTTCTCCCGCCGGGTGGTCACCGACGAGGCCGCCCGCGAGGAGCTGGCCGACGAGCCGTACAAGCTGGAGCTCATCGGCATCAAGGGCGCCGCTTCGAGCGACGACGGCGCGGACGTCGAGGTGGGCGGCGGCGAGCTGACCATCTACGACAACCTCGACGCCAAGACCGGCGACCTGTGCTGGAAGGACCTCTGCCGCGGTCCCCACCTGCCGACCACCCGGAACATCCCGGCGTTCAAGCTGATGCGCAACGCCGCCGCCTACTGGCGCGGCAGCGAGAAGAACCCGATGCTCCAGCGCATCTACGGCACCGCCTGGCCCACCAAGGACGAGCTCAAGGCGCACCTGGAGTTCCTCGCCGAGGCCGAGAAGCGCGACCACCGCAAGCTCGGCAACGAACTGGACCTGTTCTCCATCCCGGAGCAGATCGGTTCGGGCCTCGCGGTCTTCCACCCCAAGGGCGGCATCATCCGCCGCGTCATGGAGGACTACTCGCGGCGCCGCCACGAGGAGGAGGGGTACGAGTTCGTCTACACCCCGCACGCCACCAAGGGGAAGCTCTTCGAGACCTCGGGCCACCTGGACTGGTACGCCGACGGCATGTACCCGCCCATGCAGCTCGACGAGGGCGTGGACTACTACCTCAAGCCCATGAACTGCCCGATGCACAACCTGATCTTCGACGCGCGCGGCCGCTCATACCGTGAACTGCCGCTGCGCCTCTTCGAGTTCGGGACCGTGTACCGGTACGAGAAGTCGGGCGTCGTGCACGGGCTGACCCGCGCCCGCGGCTTCACCCAGGACGACGCGCACATCTACTGCACCCGCGAGCAGATGGCCGAGGAGCTCGACCGGACGCTGACCTTCGTGCTCGGGCTGCTGCGCGACTACGGCCTGACCGACTTCTACCTGGAGCTGTCCACCAAGGACCCCGAGAAGTTCGTCGGCTCGGACGAGGTCTGGGACGAGGCCACCGAGACGCTGCGGCAGGTGGCCGAGAAGCAGGGCCTCCCGCTCGTCCCCGACCCGGGCGGCGCCGCGTTCTACGGGCCGAAGATCTCCGTCCAGTGCAAGGACGCGATCGGCCGGACCTGGCAGATGTCGACCGTGCAGCTCGACTTCAACCTGCCGGAGCGGTTCGACCTGGAGTACACCGGCCCCGACGGCACCAAGCAGCGCCCGGTCATGATCCACCGTGCGCTGTTCGGGTCGATCGAGCGCTTCTTCGCGGTGCTCCTCGAGCACTACGCGGGCGCGTTCCCGGCGTGGCTTGCGCCCGTCCAGGCGGTCGGCATCCCGATCGGCGACGCGCATATCGACTATCTGCACAAGTTCGCCGCGGAGGCGAAGAAGAAGGGGTTGCGGGTCGAGGTCGACTCGTCCTCCGACCGCATGCAGAAGAAGATCCGCAACGCCCAGAAGCAGAAGGTGCCTTTCATGGTCATCGCGGGTGACGAGGACATGGCCGCCAGTGCCGTCTCCTTCCGTTACCGCGACGGCTCGCAGGAGAACGGCATTCCGCTCGACGAGGCCATCGCGAAGATCGCGAAGGTCGTCGAGGAGCGGGTGCAGATCTGAGGCTCCCGCGCGCCGAGGCGCGCGACGGCAAGCCCCCGGCCGGCTCAGCCGCCCGGGGGCTTCTCGTTGCCCTCGCCGGCGAAGACCTGCAGCAGCCACGACGAGAACGACCCCGTCACCGCGCCGAGCAGGGCGAGTCCGCAGGCCATCAGGCCCACCGCGATCAACCGCCCCACCGGTGTCACGGGCGCCACGTCGCCGTACCCCACGGTCGCCAGCGTCGCGCAGGTCCACCACACCGCGTCGCCGAAGGTGTGGATCGTCGCGTCCGGGGCCGTGCGCTCCTGCTGGTACACGGCGAGCGCGCCCGCGAAGCCGAGGAGGGACACGGCAAGCCCCGCGTACGTGATCACGCGGGCGTGCAGGGCGAGCCGGGGCCGGCCGCGGCGGCGCTGCACGGTCTCGTAGGCCTTGACCACGCGCAGCGGGCGCAGCAGCGGCAGCACCAGGACGACCGTGTCCAGCCAGTGCCTGCGTACGAAGCCGGGCCCCTGGCCGCTCAGCCGCCAGCGCACGGCGTAGTCGGCGGCGAACACCGCCCAGGCCGCCAGCATCGCCGCGGCACAGGCTTCCGGCCACGGCTCGGGCAGTGCGTGGCCGAGGACCCGGATCGCGTACGCGGTGAAGAAGAGGACCGAGGCGACGACGAGCGGCAGCTCGGTGCGGCGCTCCCAGCGGGTCGTGCGGGTGTCGTCGTCCATCACCTCAGCTTGGCGGCGGGCCGCTGTCCGCGGTACCCGGCGACACGCCGTGAACGGGCGAAGCCATATGCTTCCTCACATGACGAGTGAGCCGGAGCAGCAGATCGGAGTCGGCACACAGGACGCGTTCCAGCGCCTGTGGACGCCCCACCGGATGGCATACATCCAGGGTGAGAACAAGCCGACCGGTCCCGGGGCCGGCGACGGCTGTCCCTTCTGTTCGATTCCGGCGAAATCCGACGAGGACGGGCTCGTCATCAAGCGCGGCGAGCAGGTCTACGCGGTGCTCAACCTGTACCCGTACAACGGTGGGCATCTGATGGTCGTGCCCTACCGGCATGTCGCGGACTACACCGATCTGACCGCCCCGGAGACCGTCGAGCTCGGTGAGCTGACCAAGCAGGCGATGACCGCGCTGCGGACCGCGTCCGGTGCGCACGGGTTCAACATCGGGATGAACCAGGGTGCGGTCGCGGGGGCCGGCATCGCCGCGCACCTCCACCAGCACCTCGTGCCCCGCTGGGGCGGGGACACGAATTTCATGCCGGTGGTCGGGCACACCCGGGTGCTCCCGCAGCTCCTCGCGGACACCCGGAAGATGCTCGCGGAGGCCTGGCCGTCGGTCTGAGGCCGGGCCTCCCGGAAGTCCACCCGGTGTAGACGCCTACGCGTCGTACAGGTCCGCCTTCCTCGGGGAGGCCTCCTGGACGGCCCCGCTGAGGGCGGACGAACGGCTGCCGAACTTGGTCGTGTCCACGCCGTTGTCGTTGAGCACCCGGATGGCCGCCGCGTGCACCACCCGCAGCACGGGGGTCGCGGCGCGCAGGGCGTCGTCCGCCATGAAGCGGTGCCGCCAGGGCTTGGCCGCCCAGGCGTGCCGCAGACCGAAGGGCTCCGGCAGGGTCAGCTTGCCGCCGAGGTGGTCGAGGATCGGCGGATACCAGGTGAAGGGCGCGCGCACCGCGAGCCGTACGACCTCGTCGGCGTCGATCAGCGGCAGCTTCTGCGTCTTGGTCTCCCAGAACCTGACCGTCTTCGGGACCGTCTTCGTCTTGGCGGCGGGCCCGCTGGTGAACAGCGAGTGCACGGGCCCCAGCGCGTGTCCGGTGACCTCGATGCGCAGGGTCTCGTGCAGCACGGTGACGGTGATCAGCATCGTGATGACCAACTGGCCGTCCCAGAGGGTCCACTGGACCCCGAGGTAGTGCCGGTCACCGCTGCCGAACTGCTGCTTGTTGCAGATCTCCTGTATTTTGTGCTGTTTGATCTGGTACGCGTCCACGTCGGTGCCGCCGGGACGGGAGACCGAGCCGGCGTTCTCGTTGACCGGTGTGACCACCCAGTGCTTTATCGAGGGCGCCGGGAAACCACCAGTGTTCAGCGGGCCGCGCTCCAGCATGCGCAACTGGTCGTGGATCGACCGGATGACGTCCCAGCTGCGGAACGGATGGATCTCCTTGGTGGGGTCGGCGGACACCAGGTCCTCGGCGAGCTGCCAGGTGCCCCAGCGCGTGCCCATGCCCAGTATTCCCTTGGGGCCCGCGTAGAAGACCGAGTTCGACTGCTGCTCCGCGCTCAGCCGGGCCAGGCCCTGGCGCAGCCGCTCGGCCGCCGTCTCGCCGGGGCTGCCGGGCACCGCCTCGGGGATCTTGGCGCCGATGCCGCCGCCCGCCAGCAGGCCGCTCCAGCGATCCCGCAGGTCGCGGGCGGTGCGCTCGCAGATCTGCTTGGCCCAGACCCAGCCGAGGACGGGCGCGACGATCGCGGCGCGCGCATACCAGGCCCAGAAGCCGCTGAACGGCATCTTCAGCAGGAAGAGGACCGCGAGGCCGCCCACGCCGATCAGGATCGCGGTGCCGAGGGCTCCGGCGCGCTTGTCCTCGGACTTGGCGACCGAGCGGCGGATCTGGAAGACCAGCAGCCAGATGAGCAGCCCGGGCAGGAAGATCAGCCCGGTCAGCGCCATCACGGCGGTGAGCCAGCTGTCCCGCTCCTTGCGGATGCGGTTCGCCGCCAGGCAGTGCTCGACGACCACCTGCGGCTCTGTGCCGAAGGACTGGATGAGCGGGGCGCGACCGCCGCCCAGCATCCGGACCTGCACGGCCCGGGAGAACGCCTCGCCCAGGTTCGGCTTGAAGATCGACGCCCACTTCTGTCCCGGTGAGACCTTCGACTGGTGCCACTCGCTGTTGGCGTCGAGGATCGCTTCGACGGGACTGTCCCGGTAGGCCGCGGAGGCGAGCGCGAACGTCGCCGCCGTCTGTCCCGCGGAACCCGAGAGCGGTACCTGTGCTCCCGGGCTGAAATCGAATGCGTCGTCCGCCATTGCCGCCCCCATCGCCGCCTTGCCCCGCTGCTGCGGCATTCCCGACTTCGGTGCTCCGCACACCTGTTGATCAGGTCATCGTCTTGATCAGGTTCTCAGAGTATCGCCAGGGGCCGACATTCGTCGGCGGACGGCCGCAGCCGCCCGCCGAATCGAGGGGGAGATCAACTAGTGAGCGCCCTGCGCCTGTTCGCGGATCCGGTCGGTCAACTGCGGGGGCATGGGCTCGTGCCGGGCGTAGGTGCGGTCGAAGCGCGCGGTGCCGTGCGAGAGGGAGCGCAGATCGACCGCGTACCGCCCGATCTCGATCTCCGGGACATCGGCCCGTACGAGGGTCCGGCCGCCCGGCGCCTGCTCGGTGCCGACCACCCGCCCGCGCCGGCCCGACAGATCGCTCATCACGGCCCCGACGTATTCGTCGCCCACCAGCACCGTCACCTCGGCGACCGGTTCCAGGAGATGGATCCGCGCGTCGGTCGCGGCCTCCCGCAGGGCGAGCGCGCCGGCGGTCTGGAACGCCGCGTCGGAGGAGTCCACGGAGTGCGCCTTGCCGTCGGTCAGCGTGATCCGCACGTCGATGAGGGGATAGCCCGCGGTTACGCCCCTGGCGGCCTGGGCGCGCACCCCCTTCTCCACGGACGGGATGAACTGCCGGGGCACGGCACCGCCCACCACCTTGTCGACGAACTCGATGCCGGAGCCGCCGGGCAGCGGCTCCACCTCGATCTCGCAGATCGCGTACTGCCCGTGCCCGCCGGACTGCTTCACATGACGGCCCCGTCCCGCCGACCTGGCGGCGAACGTCTCCCGCAGGGACACCTTGTGCGGTACGACGTCGACCTGGACGCCGTAGCGGTTGCGCAGCCGTTCCAGGGCGACGTCCGCGTGGGCCTCGCCCAGGCACCACAGGACGACCTGGTGGGTGTTCTGGTTCTGCTCCAGGCGCATGGTGGGGTCCTCGGCTACCAGCCGGCCCAGGCCCTGCGAGAGTTTGTCCTCGTCAGCCTTGCTGTGCGCCTGGATGGCGAGCGGCAGCAGGGGGTCGGGCATCCGCCACGGCTCCATCAGGAGCGGGTCGTCCTTGGCCGAGAGCGTGTCACCGGTCTCGGCGCGGTTCAGCTTGGCCACACAGGCCAGGTCGCCCGCGATGGCGTGCGTGAGGGCGCGCTGCTGCTTGCCGAAGGGGGCCGACAGGGCGCCGATGCGCTCGTCGACATCGTGGTCCTCGTGACCCCGGTCCGCGAGCCCGTGCCCCGAGACGTGCACCGTCTCGTCCGGACGCAGGGTCCCGGAGAACACCCGCACCATCGAGACCCGGCCGACGTACGGGTCGGAGGCGGTCTTCACGACCTCGGCGACCAGCGGCCCGTCCGGGTCGCAGGCCTTGACCTGCCGGGCCCGGCCGTCCGGGGTGGTGACCGTCGGGGCCTCGCGCTCCAGCGGCGTCGGGAAGCCGCCCGTGACCAGTTCGAGCAGCTCCACCGTGCCCAGCCCCTGCCGGGCACCCTCGGCGGCGGGCGCGGCGGCCAGCACCGGATGGAAGACCCCGCGCGCGACGGCCCGCTCCAGATCCTGCACGAGTGTCCGGAAATCGATCTCCTCACCGCCGAGGTAGCGGTCCATGAGGGACTCGTCCTCGCTCTCGGCGATGATTCCCTCGATCAGCCGGTTGCGGGCCGACTCGATGAGCGGCAGCTGCTCGGGGCCCGGCTCGGACTCCTTGCGCTCCCCGGACGAGTAGTCGAACAGCCGCTGCGAGAGCAGCCCGATCAGCCCCGTCACCGGCACATGCCCGTCGGGTCCCTGGGAGCCGTGCAGCGGAAGATACAGCGGCAGTACGGCGTCGGGGTCGTCCCCGCCGAAGGCGTCCGCGCAGATCCGGATCATCTCGTCGAAGTCGGCCCGCGCCGACTCCAGGTGCGTCACCACGATGGCTCTCGGCATGCCGACCGCCGCGCACTCCTCCCACACCATGCGCGTCGCGCCGTCCACCCCGTCCGAGGCCGAGACGACGAAAAGGGCCGCGTCCGCGGCTCGCAGACCGGCCCTCAGCTCGCCGACGAAATCGGCGTAACCGGGAGTGTCCAGCACATTTATCTTGTATCCGTCCCAGTCGAGCGGGACCAGTGAGAGCTGCACCGAGCGCTGCTGCCGGTGCTCGATCTCGTCGTAGTCGGAGACGGTGCCGCCGTCCTCCACCCGGCCCGCCCTGTTCACCGCTCCCGCGGTCAGCGCGAGAGCCTCCACCAGAGTCGTCTTGCCCGAACCGCTGTGGCCGACCAGCACCACATTCCGTACGGACGCGGGGTGGTCGGCCGCCGTAGCCCTGCCGGCGGCTCCGGGGTGTCCGTTCGCCTTGTCGCCCATGGAATTGCCTCCCGTGCACGGTGAGGTCACTGGGGGCGCGGGCCGGCGGATCCGCGAATGGCGGCTCCGATGACGCCCGCGGTGCCATCGAGCTTCGCACTCGTGTCACGGTGCGTCCATACAACGGACGCGATCGCGCCGCCCCCGCCGTGCCGCCCGCCGCACCCGCCGGATGTCACCAGGACGTGACCCGGGCGGCGGGTGCCCGACCGTCGCACACGCGCACGCGTGGCTACGATGGGCCAGCCGGTGGCCAGCAGGGGCCGCCCGGCCACACCGACCGTCGGGAAGGCCATGCTGAACAAGTACGCGCGTGCATTCTTTACGCGTGTCCTCACACCGTTCGCCGCGTTTCTCATCCGCCGGGGGGTGAGCCCCGACACGGTCACCATCCTGGGCACGGCCGGAGTGATCGCGGGAGCGCTGGTCTTCTTCCCTCGCGGCGAGCTCTTCTGGGGCACGATCGTCATCACCCTGTTCGTGTTCTCGGACATGGTCGACGGCAACATGGCGCGCCAGCTGGGCCGCTCCAGCCGCTGGGGCGCCTTCCTCGACTCGACACTCGACCGGGTGGCCGACAGCGCGATCTTCGGCGGCTTCGCCCTCTGGTACGCGGGCGGCGGCGACAACCTCGTCCTGTGCGCCGTGTCGATCTTCTGCCTGGCCAGTGGCCAGGTGGTGTCGTACACCAAGGCCCGGGGCGAGTCGATCGGCCTGCCCGTCGCCGTCAACGGCCTCGTCGAGCGCGCCGAACGCCTGGTCATCTCGCTGGTCGCGGCCGGTCTGGCGGGCTTCCACAAGACCTTCGGCGTGCCCGGTATCGAGGTGCTGCTGCCGATCGCGCTGTGGATCGTCGCCGTGGGCAGCGTCGTCACCCTGATCCAGCGCGTCGTCACGGTGCGCCGGGAGGCGGCCGAGGCCGACGCGGCGGTCGCCGCCCCGCCCGGGAACACCCCGGGAGACACCCCCGGGAACACGCCGGGGAACGCCTCGCACAACAGCGGGGCCACTTCGTGAGCGGTCTGCGGGACCAGCTGACCTACGGCGCGTACGCCGCGGGCTGGGGAGCCGTCAAGAAGCTCCCCGAGCCGGTGGCCGTGCGCCTGGGCCGGACCATCGCCGACATCACCTGGAAGCGGCGCGGCAAGGGCGTACTGCGTCTGGAGTCGAACTACGCGCGCGTGCTGCCCGACGCGAGTCCGGAGCGGCTCGCGGAGCTGTCCCGCGCGGGCATGCGGTCGTATCTGCGCTACTGGATGGAGTCGTTCCGGCTGCCCGCCTGGAGCAAGGACCGCATCAGGAGCGGTTTCGAGCCGAAGGACCTCCACCATCTGACCGAGGGGCTCGCGGCGGGCAAGGGCGTGATCCTCGCGCTGCCGCACCTGGGCAACTGGGACCTCGCGGGCGCCTGGGTCACCACGAAGCTGGAGACGCCGTTCACGACGGTCGCCGAGCGCCTCAGGCCCGAGAAGCTCTACGACCGGTTCGTGGCGTACCGCGAGGGCCTCGGCATGGAGGTGCTGCCGCACAGCGGGGGCACCGCGTTCGGCACGCTGGCCAGGCGGCTGCGCGACGGCGGCCTGGTCTGCCTGGTCGCCGAGCGCGACCTGTCAGCCTCCGGGGTGGAGGTCTCCTTCTTCGGGGACACCACCCGGATGCCCGCGGGCCCGGCGCTGCTCGCCCAGCAGACCGGTGCGCTGCTGCTGCCGGTGACCCTGTGGTACGACGAATCGCCCGTGATGCGTGGCCGAGTCCATCCCCCCGTCGACGTACCCGAGTCAGGTACGCGGGCCGAGAAGACGTCTGTGATGACGCAGGCGCTGGCCGATGCCTTCGCCACGGGGATCGCCGACCATCCGGAGGACTGGCACATGCTGCAACGCTTGTGGCTCGCCGACCTGGAGCCCCGCCCGGGGACGACCGAGGGGGAGACCCCCGCCGGAGCACAGCACGACCGGGCCGGACACGAAGGTCGGGCGGCGCACGAAGGTGGGGCCGGGCACGATTCTTCGGCCGGGGACCGGGAGCAGGTCCGGGGCGACGAGGTCCGGCCGGGGGAGCGGCCATGAGGATCGGCATCGTCTGCCCGTACTCCTGGGACGTCCCCGGCGGAGTCCAGTTCCACATCCGCGACCTGGCCGACCACCTCATCGCGCTCGGGCACCACGTGTCCGTCCTCGCGCCCGCCGACGACGAGACACCGCTCCCGCCGTACGTCGTCTCCGCGGGCCGCGCCGTACCGGTGCCGTACAACGGCTCGGTCGCGCGCCTCAACTTCGGGTTCCTGTCGGCCGCGCGGGTCCGCCGCTGGCTGCACGACGGCACCTTCGACGTGATCCACATCCATGAGCCGGCCTCGCCCTCCCTCGGCCTGCTGGCCTGCTGGGCGGCCCAGGGCCCGATCGTCGCCACCTTCCACACGTCGAACCCGCGGTCCCGGGCGATGATCGCGGCGTACCCGATCCTGCAGCCCGCGCTGGAGAAGATCAGCGCGCGGATCGCGGTGAGCGAGTACGCGCGGCGCACGCTCGTCGAGCACCTGGGCGGCGACGCCGTGGTCATCCCGAACGGCGTCGACGTGGACTACTTCGCGAAGGCCGAGCCCAACCCCGCGTGGCAGGGCGGCACGATCGGGTTCGTGGGCCGTATCGACGAGCCCCGCAAGGGCTTGCCGGTCCTCATGAAGGCGCTGCCGAAGATCCTCGCCGAGCGGCCGGAGACCCGGCTGCTGGTCGCCGGGCGCGGCGACGAGAAGGAAGCGGTCGAGAAGCTTCCGGCGGAGCTGCGCCCGCGCGTCGAGTTCCTCGGCATGATCAGCGACGAGGACAAGGCGCGGTTCCTGCGCAGCGTCGACCTGTACGTCGCGCCCAACACCGGCGGCGAGAGCTTCGGCATCATCCTGGTCGAGGCGATGTCGGCGGGTGCGCCCGTGCTCGCCTCCGACCTGGACGCGTTCGCCCAGGTCCTCGACCAGGGCGCGGCGGGCGAACTGTTCACCAACGAGGACGCGGACGCGCTGGCCGCGTCGGCGGTACGGCTCCTCGGCGATCCGGCGCGACGCGCGGAACTGCACGAGCGGGGGAGCGCGCACGTGCGGCGCTTCGACTGGTCGACGGTCGGCGCGGACATCCTGTCCGTGTACGAGACGGTCACGGACGGGGCGGCGGCGGTGGCCGCGGACGAACCGGCGGAGCCGGGGGGTCTTTTGGCCCGCTTCGGCCTGGCACGGGACTGACGGGTCTGAGAAGCGCCGTCCCCCAGGGGCTGCGCCCCCAGACCCCGCCGTCGGCCTGAACGGCCTCGTCCTCAAACGCCGGACGGGCTGAAAAGCGCGGCCGGCCCCCAACGGGCCGGCACCCGGAGGCGGGGCGGGCCCCACCGGTAGCGTGTGCGCCCGTGACCTCCACACTGATCTGGATCGTGATCGCCCTCGCGGCGATCGGCCTCTACCTGAGCTGGACGGCGGGCCGCCTCGACCGGCTGCACGCACGCATCGACGCGGCCCGCGCGGCGCTGGACGCACAGTTGCTGCGGCGTGCCTCCGTGGCCCAGGAACTGGCCACCGCCGGGGTGCTCGATCCGGCCGCCTCCATGGTGCTCTACGAGGCCGCGCACGCCGCCCGGCAGGCCGAGGAGGACCACCGGGAGGTCGCCGAGAGCGACCTCAGCCAGGCGCTGCGGGCCGTCTTCGGGGAGACCGAGCAGGTGGAAGCGGTCCAGGCGGCGCCGGGCGGCGAGGACGCGGCCCGCGAACTCGCCCAGGCGGTCCGCCGCGTACCGATGGCCAGGCGCTTCCACAACGACGCCGTACGCGCGGCCCGCGCCCTGCGCCGCCACCGCACGGTGCGCTGGTTCCGGCTGGCCGGCCACGCCCCGTTCCCCCTGGCCTTCGAAATGGACGACGAGCCCCCGACGGCACTGGCGGACCGCCCCGGGACGTAGTCCACGCGGCCCACGCGCGCGTGGCCACCCACGCACCAGCCCTCAGCGCGGAGCGCTGACCAGGGGAAAGGCCTACCGGCGCGCGGAAAATGAGCCACCGCCTGCCCATTGGCCCTTGCTGTGGCCTGGTCTCCGGGCGTTTCCTCGGTATCTGCAGAAGCCCTCTTTCACCGAGTGAGGTCACCCCGTGTCCAGCACGCCTTCACACCCCGCCCCGTCCACCGACACCCCGGCCACCGGCACCGCGCGCGTGAAGCGCGGCATGGCCGAGCAGCTCAAGGGCGGCGTGATCATGGACGTCGTCACGCCCGAGCAGGCGAAGATCGCCGAGGACGCGGGCGCCGTGGCCGTCATGGCCCTGGAGCGGGTCCCGGCCGACATCCGCAAGGACGGCGGCGTGGCACGCATGTCGGACCCGGACATGATCGAGGGCATCATCGAGGCCGTCTCGATCCCGGTGATGGCCAAGTCGCGCATCGGCCACTTCGTGGAGGCCCAGGTCCTGCAGTCCCTCGGCGTCGACTACATCGACGAGTCCGAGGTGCTCACCCCGGCCGACGAGGTCAACCACTCCGACAAGTGGGCGTTCACGACCCCCTTCGTCTGTGGCGCGACCAACCTGGGCGAGGCCCTGCGCCGCATAGCCGAGGGCGCCGCCATGATCCGCTCCAAGGGTGAGGCCGGCACCGGCAACGTCGTCGAGGCCGTGCGCCACCTGCGCCAGATCAAGAACGAGATCGCCCGGCTGCGCGGCTACGACAACAACGAGCTGTACGCCGCCGCCAAGGAGCTGCGCGCCCCGTACGAGATCGTCAAGGAGGTCGCCGAACTGGGCAAGCTCCCGGTCGTGCTGTTCTCCGCGGGCGGCGTGGCCACCCCCGCCGACGCCGCGCTGATGCGCCAGCTCGGGGCCGAGGGCGTCTTCGTCGGCTCCGGCATCTTCAAGTCCGGCGACCCGGCCAAGCGCGCCGCGGCCATCGTGAAGGCCACCACCTTCTACGACGACCCGAAGATCATCGCGGACGCCTCCCGCAACCTGGGCGAGGCCATGGTCGGCATCAACTGCGACACCCTCCCCGAGTCCGAGCGCTACGCGAACCGCGGCTGGTGAACCTCCTTCCGGACGGTGAGCGCCGTCCGGACGGAAACCACCCCCTCCAGGGCACCCCTTCACACAAGGCAGGCACTCCGTAGATGAGCACCACCCCCGTCATAGGCGTCCTGGCCCTCCAGGGCGACGTACGGGAGCACCTCATCGCCCTGGCCGCGGCGGACGCCGTGGCCAGGCCGGTGCGGCGCCCCGAGGAACTCGCCGAGGTGGACGGACTGATCGTCCCCGGCGGTGAGTCCACCACCATCTCCAAACTGGCCGTCCTCTTCGGCCTGATGGAGCCCCTTCGCGCGCGCGTGCGGGACGGCCTGCCCGTCTACGGCAGCTGCGCGGGCATGATCATGCTCGCCGACAAGATCCTCGACCCGCGCTCGGGCCAGGAGACCATCGGCGGCATCGACATGATCGTGCGCCGCAACGCCTTCGGCCGGCAGAACGAATCCTTCGAGGCGAAGGTCGACGTGACGGGCATCGAGGGCGATGCTGTGGAGGGGCTCTTCATCCGGGCGCCCTGGGTGGAATCGGTGGGCGCGCGGGCCGAGGTGCTCGCCGAGTACGGCGGTCACATCGTCGCCGTACGCCAGGGCAACGCGCTCGCCACGTCGTTCCATCCGGAACTGACCGGTGACCACCGCGTGCACGGACTGTTCGTCGACATGGTGCGCGCGACCCGGACAGCGGCGTCCTAGTAGGATCTGGGGGTCCCCCAGGCTCTCGAAGCCTCGGGAGCTCGTACTGGTTGGGTTACGCGAAGGAGACAGGCAGATGTCCGGCCACTCTAAATGGGCCACGACGAAGCACAAGAAGGCCGTGATCGACGCCAAGCGCGGCAAGCTCTTCGCGAAGCTGATCAAGAACATCGAGGTCGCGGCGCGTATGGGCGGCGTGGACCTCGACGGCAATCCGACGCTTTACGACGCCGTCCAGAAGGCCAAGAAGTCCTCGGTCCCGAACAAGAACATCGACTCCGCGGTCAAGCGCGGCGGTGGTCTCGAAGCCGGCGGTGCCGACTACGAGACGATCATGTACGAGGGCTACGGGCCGAACGGTGTCGCGGTGCTCATCGAGTGCCTCACCGACAACCGCAACCGCGCCGCCTCGGACGTCCGTGTCGCGATGACCCGCAACGGCGGCAACATGGCGGACCCGGGTTCCGTCTCGTACCTCTTCCACCGCAAGGGCGTCGTCATCGTCCCCAAGGGCGAGCTGTCCGAGGACGACGTCCTGGGCGCCGTGCTCGACGCGGGTGCCGAGGAAGTCAACGACCTCGGTGACACCTTCGAGGTCCTCTCCGAGGCCACCGACCTGGTCGCGGTGCGCACCGCGCTCCAGGAGGCGGGCATCGACTACGACTCGGCCGACGCCAACTTCGTCCCGACCATGCAGGTCGAGCTGGACGAGGAGGGCGCCCGGAAGATCTTCAAGCTCATCGACGCCCTGGAGGACAGCGACGACGTGCAGAACGTCTTCGCCAACTTCGACGTGAGCGACGAGGTCATGGAGAAGGTCGACGCGTAACACCGAGGACGGTACGGGCTCAACGGGCCGACGGGGCACATCCCGTCGGCCCGTCCCGTTGTCGGCCCTCGCCTTGTCGGGCGTCGCTGGCGGGCGTTGTCGGTGGCACCCGATAACCTGCACGAATCGGGGACAGCTCCCCGGTGGCGGCCGGGTGGGGCCGATGACTCGAAGGAGGGGGCCGGGTGCGGGTACTGGGCGTTGACCCCGGATTGACCCGGTGCGGTGTCGGTGTCGTCGAGGGCGTGGCGGGCCGGCCGCTCACCATGGTCGCCGTCGGAGTCGTCCGCACCCCGTCCGACGCGGAGTTGGGGCAGCGTCTCGTCGCCATCGAGCAGGGCATCGAGCAGTGGCTCGACGAGCACCGCCCCGAATACGTCGCCGTGGAGCGGGTGTTCAGCCAGCACAACGTCCGTACGGTGATGGGCACGGCCCAGGCCAGCGCGGTCGCGATGCTCTGTGCGGCCCGGCGCGGCATTCCCGTCGCCCTGCACACCCCCAGCGAGGTCAAGGCCGCCGTCACGGGCAACGGCCGCGCCGACAAGGCCCAGGTCGGCGCCATGGTCACCCGGCTGTTGCGGCTCGACGCGCCCCCCAAGCCCGCCGACGCCGCCGACGCCCTCGCCCTCGCCATCTGTCACATCTGGCGTGCCCCGGCCGTGAACCGCCTCCAGCAGGCACAGGCCGCGCACCGCCGGGCCCAGCTCTCCAGCCGGAAGGTCACCCGATGATCGCCTTCGTCAGCGGCAAGGTCGCCGCACTCGCCCCCGACTCCGCGGTGGTCGAGGTGGGCGGAATCGGCATCGCCGTCCAGTGCACCCCCGACACCCTCTCCGGGCTGCGCATGGGCCAGGAGGCCCGGCTCGCCACCTCCCTGGTCGTCCGCGAGGACTCGCTCACGCTGTACGGCTTCGTGGACGACGACGAGCGCCAGACCTTCGTGCTGCTGCAGACCGCGAGCGGTGTCGGGCCGCGGCTGGCCCAGGCGATGCTCGCCGTGCACAGCCCGGACGCCCTGCGCCGCGCGGTGTCCACCGGGGACGAGAAGGCGCTCACCGCCGTCCCCGGCATCGGCAAGAAGGGCGCCCAGAAGCTGCTGCTTGAGCTGAAGGACCGCCTCGGGGGGCCCCTCGGCACCGATGGCGCCGCCGTCGGACGGCCCGTCGCCGCCGGATGGCGCGAGCAGTTGCACGCCGCGCTGATCGGGCTCGGGTATGCGACGCGGGAGGCCGACGAAGCGGTTTCCGCGGTCGCGCCGCAGGCCGAGGCCGCGGGCGGGACGCCGCAGGTCGGTCAGCTCCTCAAGGCCGCGCTGCAGAGCCTCAACCGGGCGCGTTGAGTTCCGCTCGGGGGCGCGGTCATGAACGTGCGGGCCGATGAGGGCTGGTCGCGCGGTTCCCCGCGCCCCTGACGGAGCGCGCACTGACGCGTCCGCGCTCCGGCGAAAGACGACCCCACGCCCGTACGACTCCGACCCCTACCCCTACCTCGCGAGGCACACCGAATGAACTGGGACGAGACGACCGACGACGGCAGCGCCGAGCGGCTCGTCGGCGCGGCCGGTGACCGTGAGGAGCAGGCCGTCGAGGCCGCCCTGCGGCCCAAGGACCTCGGTGAGTTCATCGGCCAGGAGAAGGTCCGCGAGCAGCTCGACCTCGTCCTGCGCGCCGCCCGCGCGCGCGGCGCCACCGCCGACCACGTGTTGCTCTCCGGCGCCCCCGGCCTCGGCAAGACCACCCTCTCGATGATCATCGCCGCCGAGATGGAAGCCCCCATCCGCATCACCAGCGGACCCGCCATCCAGCACGCGGGCGACCTCGCTGCGATCCTCTCCTCCCTCCAGGAGGGAGAGGTCCTCTTCCTCGACGAGATCCACCGCATGTCGCGCCCGGCCGAGGAGATGCTCTACATGGCGATGGAGGACTTCCGCGTCGACGTCATCGTCGGCAAGGGCCCCGGCGCCACCGCCATCCCGCTCGAACTGCCGCCCTTCACACTCGTCGGCGCCACCACGCGCGCGGGTCTGCTGCCGCCCCCGCTGCGCGACCGCTTCGGCTTCACCGCCCACATGGAGTTCTACGAGCCCGCCGAGCTGGAGCGGGTCATCCACCGATCCGCACATCTGCTCGACGTGGAGATCGACCCGGACGGAGCCGCCGAGATCGCCGGCCGCTCCCGGGGCACGCCCCGTATCGCCAACCGTCTGCTGCGCCGGGTCCGCGACTACGCCCAGGTCAAGGCCGACGGCGTCATCGACCGGCACATCGCCGGGGCCGCCCTCGCCGTGTACGAAGTGGACAGCCGCGGCCTCGACCGCCTCGACCGGGGCGTCCTGGAAGCTCTGCTCAAGCTCTTCGGCGGCGGGCCCGTCGGTCTCTCCACGCTCGCCGTGGCCGTGGGGGAGGAGCGGGAGACCGTCGAGGAGGTGGCCGAACCCTTCCTCGTACGCGAGGGGCTGCTGGCGCGCACCCCCCGCGGGCGGGTGGCCACCCCGGCGGCCTGGGCGCATCTCGGCCTCACCCCGCCCCGGTCGTCAACGGGTGGAAACGGACAAGGGGACCTGTTCGGGGCGTGACGGCGAGGGGGCTCGCGAGGTCAGGAACCCCGGTGCCATGCTGAGCGTTGTTCCTTGACGGCGGACTCGCTTAGACTCCGCCGATGCCGCCCTTGTCGACGGCGTACATACCCCCATCCATCAGGCCGCTCACCATCGCGGTCGAATGAAGGAAGTTCCGTCCCGTGAGTCTCGTGACCCTCCTCCCGTTCATCGTGCTCATCGGGGCCATGTTCCTGATGACCCGGTCGGCCAAGAAGAAGCAGAATGCGGCTGCGCAGATGCGCAAC
Source organism: Streptomyces ortus (assembly GCF_026341275.1). Lineage (NCBI taxonomy): Bacteria > Bacillati > Actinomycetota > Actinomycetes > Kitasatosporales > Streptomycetaceae > Streptomyces > Streptomyces ortus. Next base: position 570,630 of record NZ_JAIFZO010000002.1, on the reverse strand, counting down.
GAGATGCAGCCCGGCACCGGTGTCCGCACGATCGGTGGCATGTACGCGACCGTCAAGGAGGTCAACGAGGAGACGGTCCTTCTTGACGCGGGCCCGGGCGTCGACCTGCTCTTCGCGAAGAACGCCATCGGCGCGGTCCTCGGCGACGACGAGTACAACCGCATCGTCCACGGCATCGAGCACGACCTGAAGTCCGACGAATCGGTCGTGCCGGACGACGCCTCCTCCCTCACCGGGACGGACGAGCCCGTCGACGCCTCCGACGACAAGGCCATCGACCTCGGCAAGAAGGACGCGGCCGTCGAGCCGGTCGCCGAGCCGGTCGGCGAACCGACCGTCCAGCCCGTCGTCGAGCCGGCCGACGAGCCCGCCGCCGCGGAGCCGAAGAAGACCGACGCCGCAGACCTGAAGAAGTCCGACGGCGAGTCCGACACGAAGTAGCCACGTCCGGGGACCGCTCAGTGCGCCGCTCGCGCGCCTCGGTCCCCGGACGTCCGGCTTCGCGCGGAACCTCCACACCATTTGATGCCCGTCCGCGAAGGTACCGAGAGACCGGGCGGACGAAGAGGGAGAACGAGAAGGTGGCAGCACCCAAGAAGGGCCGACAGGGCACCCAGGGCAAGCCAGGGCGCACGTTGGCCCTGATCCTGATCGCCATCGTGGCGCTCACCGGCGGCATGTTCGCCTCCGGGCACACGACACCGCGACTGGGCATCGACCTCGCCGGCGGTACGAGCATCACGCTCCAGGCGAAGAACGAGCCCGGTCAGAAGAACGCGATCAACAAGACCAACATGGACACCGCGGTCGACATCATGAACCGCCGTGTCAACGGTCTGGGCGTCAGCGAAGCGGAGGTGCAGACCCAGGGCAACAGCAACATCATCGTCAACATCCCCAAGGGTACGAACTCCGAGCAGGCCCGGGAGCAGGTCGGCACCACCGCCAAGCTCTACTTCCGCCCCGTGCTGGTCACCGAGGTCACCGGCGCCGACGCCGCGACCCCGTCCCCGAGCGCGTCCGGCGGCTCCTCCGCGAGCCCCTCGGCCTCGGCCAAGGAGAGCGAGAAGGCCACCTCCTCCTCGTCGCCCTCCGCTTCCGCCACCTCGCAGGGCAGGGCGGTCACCGACGCGCTGAAGGCCGACCCCACTCCCTCGGGGAGCAGCACGGGCAGCGAGTCCGCCGCCGCCAGCCCCTCGGCGTCCGCGAGCACCGACCCGGCGACCGCCAAGCTCCAGGCGCAGTACACCGCGCTGGACTGCAGCAAGAAGACGGTCCGCGCCAAGGCCGGCGACGGCGTCAAGGCCGGCGACCCGACCGTGGCCTGCGGCCAGAACTCGCAGGGCCAGTGGCAGAAGTACATCCTGGGCCCGGCCGAGGTCGAGGGCACGGACGTCGACAAGGCCTCGGCCGTGTTCGACACCCAGGGTGCCGCGGGCTGGAAAGTCACCATGGACTTCACGGACAAGGGTGGCAAGAAGTTCGCGAGCATCACGGGCAAGCTGGCGCAGAACCAGTCCCCGCAGAACCAGTTCGCCATCGTCCTCGACGGTGAGGTCGTCTCCGACCCGTACGTCAGCCAGGCGCTGACCGGCGGCACCGCGGAGATCTCCGGCAGCTTCGACCAGCAGGAGGCCCAGGACCTCGCCAACATGCTGTCGTACGGCGCGCTGCCGCTCACCTTCACCGAGGCGAGCGTCACCACCGTCACCGCCGCGCTCGGCGGCGAGCAGTTGGAGGCCGGTCTGATCGCCGGCGCCATCGGACTGGCGCTGGTCATCATCTACCTGGTGGTCTACTACCGCGGCCTGTCGCTCATCGCCATCGCCTCGCTGCTGGTCTCCGCGGTCATGACGTACGTGATCATGTCGCTGCTCGGCCCGACGATCGGGTTCGCGCTGAACCTGCCGGCGGTCTGCGGCGCCATCGTGGCCATCGGCATCACGGCGGACTCGTTCATCGTGTTCTTCGAACGCATCCGTGACGAGATCCGCGAAGGCCGGAGGATGCGTCCCGCGGTCGAGCGGGCCTGGCCGCGTGCCCGGCGCACCATCCTGGTCTCCGACTTCGTGTCGTTCCTCGCCGCCGCCGTGCTCTTCATCGTCACCGTCGGCAAGGTCCAGGGCTTCGCCTTCACCCTGGGGCTGACCACCGTGCTCGACGTGGTGGTCGTCTTCTTCTTCACCAAGCCGCTGATGACGCTCCTGGCCCGCAGGAAGTTCTTCGCGGAGGGCCACAGCTGGTCCGGCCTCGACCCGAAGCGACTGGGCGTGCAGCCGCCGCTGCGCCGCACCCGTCGTGCGTCCGCCCCCGTCGACACGAAGGAGGCGTGAGATGTCGAAACTCGGCACCCTCGGCGCCCGGCTCCACCGCGGCGAGATCGGCTACGACTTCGTCGGCAAGCGCAAGATCTGGTACGGCGTCTCGATCCTGATCACCATCACGGCGATCCTGGGCCTCGCGGTGCGCGGTCTGAACATGGGCATCGAGTTCCAGGGCGGCGCCGTCTTCACCACCGAGCGCACCAGCGTCTCGGTGAGCCAGGCCGAGACGTACGCGGAAGAGGCCTCAGGCCACGACGCGATCGTCCAGAAGCTGGGCAACGGCGGACTGCGCATCCAGGTCGCCGGTGTCGACACCGGCAAGTCCGACCAGATCAAGAAGGACCTCGCCAAGGACCTCAAGGTCGACGCGGAGAAGATCAACGCCGATCTGGTCGGCCCCAGTTGGGGTGAACAGATCGCCAACAAGGCCTGGCAGGGCCTGGCGATCTTCATGGTCCTCGTCGTGATCTATCTGGCGATCGCCTTCGAGTGGCGCATGGCGGCGGCGGCCCTCGTGGCGCTCATCCACGACATCACCATCACGGTCGGTGTCTACGCGCTCGTCGGGTTCGAAGTCACCCCCGGCACCGTGATCGGTCTGCTCACGATCCTCGGTTACTCGCTGTACGACACGGTGGTGGTCTTCGACAGCCTCAAGGAACAGACGAAGGACATCACCAAACAGACCCGCTACACGTACAGCGAGATCGCCGACCGTTCGATCAACGGCACCCTGGTGCGTTCCATCAACACCACGGTCGTCGCGCTGCTCCCGGTGGCGGGCCTGCTGTTCATCGGCGGTGGTGTCCTCGGCGCGGGCATGCTCAACGACATCTCGTTGTCGCTGTTCGTCGGTCTCGCCGCCGGCGCGTACTCCTCGATCTTCATCGCCACGCCGCTCGTCGCCGACCTCAAGGAGCGCGAGCCGCAGATCAAGGCACTGAGGAAGCGCATCCTGGCCAAGCGGGCCGCCGCCGCGGCGAAGGGCGAGTCACTGGAGGCCCCGGTCGTCGAGCGCTCGTACGACGACGAGGAGCCCGAGGACGACGAGGCGACCCCCGCGGTCGTCGGGCCCCGTGCCCAGCGCGCCCAGCCGTCCTCCCGGAGCAGGGGCCGCGGCCGTCCCTCGGGCAAGCGCCGATGACCGGTCCCGCGGACACCACGGCACTGCTGCTCAGCCGGATCCGTGATGTGCCGGACTACCCGGAGCCGGGCGTGATGTTCAAGGACATCACCCCGCTCCTGGCGGACCCGGTGGCGTTCACGGCACTCACCGAGGCACTGGCTGAGATCAGTGTCCGCAACGGCGCCACGAAGATCGTCGGCCTGGAGGCCCGCGGCTTCATCCTGGGCGCACCCGTCGCGGTCCGCGCCGGACTGGGCTTCATCCCCGTACGCAAGGCCGGCAAGCTCCCCGGAGCGACCCTCAGCCAGTCGTACGACCTGGAGTACGGCTCCGCCGAGATCGAGGTGCACGCCGAGGACCTCACGCCGGGCGACCGCGTCATGGTCGTCGACGACGTCCTCGCCACCGGTGGCACCGCCGAGGCCTCGCTCCGGCTGATCCGCCGGGCGGGCGCCGAGGTCGCCGGGGTCGCCGTCCTCATGGAGCTCGGTTTCCTGGGCGGCCGTGCCCGTCTGGAGCCCGCTCTGGACGGCGTTCCGCTGGAGGCACTGCTCACGGTCTGAGCGCGGCCACCGCCCGACACCGCTCAGCACCCCGCAGGACACCGCGCAGGCGGGGCCCGGAGGAATCCGGGACCCGCCTCTCGTGTTTCTCCTGTGGAACCCCGTCCCACCGGCCGAAGGGGAGACCCGGGGTCGGCATCGCTACCATGGGGTTTCCGGAGCCTGACCGGGGATCCGGATCGCGCACGAGGAGCCCTCTTGCCAGACGAGGCCCAGCCACTCGCCCCCGGGGCCGAACGCCCGGGCGTACCCACCGCCGCCGAGCCCGACCGGGCCGCGGCGCCCGCGGGCACGCCCGGCGCGTCCGCACCCGCCCCTGCGCCCACGCCCGCGCCCGCGAAGAACGGGTCGGCCGTCCCGGCCCCCGAGGCCAAGGCGGCCACCGACACCAAGTCGGTCACCGAGACCAAGGCGGCCCCCGAGGCCACGGCGGCCGACAAGCCACGCTCCGAGCCCACGCCGGCTCCCGAGCGCCAGGCCGCCACGCCCGCGGCCCGCCCCGCGTCCGGCGCCCGGCCCGCCCCCGGTCAGCCAGCGCGCTCCGGCGGCGGTTCCTCCAACCGCGTACGGGCCCGGCTCGCCCGTCTCGGCGTCCAGCGCTCGAACCCGTACAACCCGGTTCTGGAGCCGCTGCTGCGGATCGTGCGCAGCAACGACCCGAAGATCGAGACGGCCACGCTGCGCCAGGTCGAGCGCGCCTACCAGGTCGCCGAGCGCTGGCATCGCGGCCAGAAGCGCAAGAGCGGCGATCCGTACATCACGCACCCGCTCGCGGTGACGACGATCCTCGCCGAGCTGGGCATGGACCCGGCCACGCTGATGGCGGGTCTCCTGCACGACACCGTCGAGGACACCGAGTACGGCCTCGACACGCTCCGCAAGGACTTCGGCGACCAGGTCGCCCTCCTCGTCGACGGCGTCACCAAGCTCGACAAGGTCAAGTTCGGCGAGGCGGCGCAGGCCGAGACCGTCCGCAAGATGGTCGTCGCCATGGCCAAGGACCCGCGCGTCCTGGTCATCAAGCTCGCCGACCGCCTGCACAACATGCGCACCATGCGCTACCTCAAGCGCGAGAAGCAGGAGAAGAAGGCGCGCGAGACCCTGGAGATCTACGCGCCGCTCGCCCACCGCCTGGGCATGAACACCATCAAGTGGGAGCTGGAGGACCTCGCCTTCGCGATCCTCTACCCCAAGATGTACGACGAGATCGTGCGCCTGGTCGCCGAGCGCGCCCCCAAGCGCGACGAATACCTCGCCATAGTGACCGACGAGGTCCAGTCCGACCTGCGCGCGGCCCGTATCAAGGCGACCGTCACAGGCCGCCCGAAGCACTACTACAGCGTCTACCAGAAGATGATCGTCCGCGGCCGTGACTTCGCGGAGATCTACGACCTGGTCGGCATCCGCGTCCTCGTCGACACGGTCCGCGACTGCTACGCGGCACTGGGCACCGTCCACGCCCGCTGGAACCCGGTTCCGGGGCGGTTCAAGGACTACATCGCGATGCCCAAGTTCAACATGTACCAGTCGCTGCACACGACGGTGATCGGCCCCAACGGCAAGCCCGTCGAGCTGCAGATCCGTACGTTCGACATGCACCGCCGCGCCGAGTACGGCATCGCCGCGCACTGGAAGTACAAGCAGGAGGCCGTCGCCGGCGCCTCCAAGGTGCGCTCCGACCAGCCGCGGACCACCGGCAAGGACGACCACCTCAACGACATGGCGTGGCTGCGCCAGCTCCTCGACTGGCAGAAGGAGACCGAGGACCCGGGCGAGTTCCTGGAGTCCCTGCGCTTCGACCTCTCGCGCAACGAGGTCTTCGTCTTCACACCGAAGGGCGACGTGATAGCGCTGCCGGCCGGCGCGACCCCCGTGGACTTCTCCTACGCGGTGCACACGGAGGTGGGCCACCGCACCATAGGAGCACGCGTCAACGGACGCCTCGTACCGCTGGAGTCGACCCTCGACAACGGCGACCTGGTGGAGGTCTTCACCTCCAAGGCGGCCGGCGCCGGCCCTTCCCGGGACTGGCTGGGCTTCGTCAAGTCGCCCCGCGCCCGAAACAAGATCCGCGCCTGGTTCTCCAAGGAGCGCCGCGACGAGGCGATCGAGCAGGGCAAGGACGCCATCGCGAAAGCGATGCGCAAGCAGAACCTGCCGATCCAGCGCATCCTCACCGGCGACTCGCTGGTCACGCTCGCGCACGAGATGCGTTACCCCGACATCTCGTCCCTGTACGCGGCCATCGGCGAGGGCCATGTGGCCGCGCAGGGTGTCGTGCAGAAGCTCGTGCAGGCGCTCGGCGGCGAGGAGGCCGCCACCGAGGAGATCGACGAAAGCGTCCCGCCGGCGCGCGGCCGTGGCCGCAAGCGCCGCTCGAACGCCGACCCGGGCGTCGTCGTCAAGGGCGTCGACGACGTATGGGTCAAGCTGGCCCGCTGCTGCACGCCCGTTCCCGGCGACCCGATCATGGGCTTCGTGACGCGCGGCAGCGGGGTCTCGGTCCACCGCACGGACTGCGTCAACGTCGACTCCCTGTCCCGCGAGCCCGAGCGCATCCTCGACGTCGAGTGGGCGCCCACCCAGTCCTCGGTGTTCCTGGTCGCCATCCAGGTCGAGGCGCTGGACCGCTCACGGCTCCTGTCGGACGTCACACGGGTCCTGTCCGACCAGCACGTCAACATCCTGTCCGCGGCCGTCCAGACGTCCCGCGACCGGGTGGCCACCTCCCGCTTCACCTTCGAGATGGGCGACCCGAAACACCTGGGCCACGTCCTGAAGGCGGTCAGGGGAGTGGAGGGCGTGTACGACGTCTACCGGGTGACCTCGGCCCGCAGGCCCTCGGAGGCCTAGCAGCAGGACACGAAGGAGGGCCCCGTACGGTTCGTACGGGGCCCTCCTTCGTGTCCTGCACCGCCCCGAAGAGGGCGCAGCCCTCCCTGAGGGGCGCGGGGAACTGCGCACCCAGCCACGACGCACCCGCAGACGGCAAGCCGGCCGTCCCGCGGAGCGTCCCGGTGGAGCTACCCGCCGAACTCGTGCAGCCCCTTGAGTGCCTGCTCCAGAAGGGCCTGACGCCCGTCCAGTTCGCGCTGGAGCTTGTCGGCCTTCGCGTTGTTGCCCTGGGCGCGCGCCGTCTCGATCTGCCCCTGGAGCTTGTCCACGGCCGCCTGCAGCTGACCGGTCAGACCCTCCGCACGCGCGCGTGCCTCAGGGTTCGTCCGGCGCCACTCGGTCTCCTCGGACTCCTGGAGCGCCCGCTCCACCGCGTGCATCCGCCCCTCGACCTTCGGCCGGGCGTCCCGCGGCACATGGCCGATGGCCTCCCAGCGCTCGTTGATCGAGCGGAAGGCGGCCCTGGCCGCCTTCAGGTCCTGCACCGGGACGAGCTTCTCGGCCTCCTCGGCCAGCTCCTCCTTGAGCTTCAGGTTCTCCGTCTGCTCCGCGTCCCGCTCGGCGAAGACCGAGCTGCGCGCCGCGAAGAACACGTCCTGGGCGCCGCGGAAGCGGTTCCACAGGTCGTCCTCGTGCTCGCGCTGGGCACGGCCCGCGGCCTTCCAGTCCGCCATCAGCTCGCGGTACCGGGCCGCCGTCGGACCCCAGTCGGCCGAGGCCGAGAGCGACTCGGCCTCCGCGACCAGCTTCTCCTTGGTCTTGCGGGCCTCCTCGCGCTGCGCGTCCAGCGACGCGAAGTGCGCCTTGCGCCGCTTGGAGAACGCCGAGCGCGCGTGCGAGAAGCGGTGCCACAGCTCGTCGTCGGACTTCCGGTCGAGCCTCGGCAGGCCCTTCCAGGTGTCCACGAGCGCGCGCAGCCGCTCACCGGCGGCCCGCCACTGGTCGGACTGGGCCAGCTCCTCCGCCTCGACGACCAGCGCCTCCTTGGAGTGCCGGGCCTCGTCGGACTGCTTCGCCCGCTGCGCCTTGCGCTCCTCACGACGGGCGTCGACCGTCTCGACGAGCTTGTCCAGCCGGACCTTCAGCGCGTCCAGATCCCCGACCGCGTGGTGGGCGTCCACCTGTTCGCGGATATGGGCGATGGCGACCTGGGCGTCCTTCGAGGACAGGTCGGTGGTCTTCACCCGTCGTTCGAGGAGGCCGATCTCCACGACCAGTCCCTCGTACTTGCGCTCGAAGTAGGCCAGTGCCTCATCGGGAGTGCCGGCCTGCCAGGAACCGACGACCTGCTCACCGTCGGTGGTACGCACGTACACGGTGCCCGTCTCGTCGACACGGCCCCACGGGTCGCTGCTCACAGCGCCTCCTCCACATGATGCCTGCGTGGGGCGTCTTTGGCCCCCGGGCATCGTCCACATTTCGTCACGGCCAACATAGGCGACCGGCGGGGCGGCTGTCCGCATCCCGCGCGACCGAAGTTTTCGCTGCCTGCGGTCAGGATTTCGTCACGGTCGCCTTGTCGATCACGACGGTCGCGTTGGGTGTGCCGTCGCCCTGGCCGGTGCTCTCGCCGGCGGCCGCGATTTTCTTCAGCACCTTCATGCCCGATGCGGAAATCGTGCCGAACGGTGTGTAGTTGGCCGGCAACTGGCTGTCCTGGTAGACGAGGAAGAACTGGCTGCCGCCGCTGTCGCGGCCTTCCTTGGTCTGCGCGTTGTACTGGTTGGCCATCGCGACCGTGCCCGCCGGATACACATTGCCCTTGAGGCGTTTGTCCTTGAGGTTCTCGTCGGGAATGGTGTAGCCGGGACCACCCATGCCGGTGCCCTTCGGGTCGCCGCACTGGAGCACATAGATGCCGTTCGTCGTCAGACGGTGGCACTTGGTGTGGTCCAGGTAGCCCTTGCCCACCAGGTAATTGAACGAGTTCACGGTGTGCGGGGCCTTCGAGGCCGGCATGTCGATGTCTATCGCGCCGCACGTCGTCTGCAGCTTCATCGTGTAGTCCGCCGACTTGTCGATGGTGATCGCCGGCTCCTTCTTGTACGTCAGCGACTTCACCTTGCCCGCGGCGGCCTTGTCACAGGGATCCGGAGCCTTGCTGGGGGAGGCGCTCGGGGTGACCTCCGCGGCGGCGTTCGACTTGTCGTCGTCCTTCTTGAAGACCCCGGTCGCGTACGACACCACGCTGCCGACGACGATCACGCCGAGGACCGACGCGATCACCGCGTTACGAGCGTGGGCCTTGCGCCGAGCGGACGTACGCCGCTGCTGTTGCCGCAAGAACTTCTCCCGGGCGAGCTGACGCCGCCGCTGTTCCTGGGTGACCACCGGGTTATCTCCTCATGCGTCTCGTACGTCAGGTGGGACGCGTGGGTCTGGTGAGCCGACCGCCCGCGTGTGCCCCGTACCGTATATGGGTTCGCTGTGGTTCCGGCAGCGCCGGTAGGCTCTGAACCGCGGTGAAGCCATTCCCCGTGCGCCTACCGACGCGACATCCCCACGACATACGAAGGACGAACGTGCTCATTGCCGGGTTCCCCGCCGGGGCCTGGGGCACCAACTGTTATCTGGTCGCCCCCGCCGCCGGTGAGGAGTGCGTGATCATCGACCCGGGCCACCAGGCGGTCCAGGGAGTCGAGGAAACGCTCGCCAAGCATCGGCTCAAGCCCGTCGCCGTCGTTCTCACGCACGGCCACATCGACCATGTGGCCTCGGTGGTCCCGGTGTGCGGAGCGCACGACGTACCCGCGTGGATCCACCCCGCGGACCGGTACATGATGAGCGACCCGGAGCGGGCACTCGGCCGCTCGATCGGCATGCCGCTGATGGGCGAGCTCACCATCGGCGAGCCGGACGACGTACGGGAACTGACGGACGGTGCCGCGCTGGAACTCGCCGGCCTGGACTTCTCCGTCGCGCACGCGCCGGGCCATACGAAGGGGTCGGTGACGTTCCGGATGCCCGAGAACACGGAGATCCCGTCCGTGTTCTTCGCCGGGGATCTGCTCTTCGCCGGCTCCATCGGACGTACCGACCTCCCCGGCGGCGACATGGACGAGATGCTCGGCTCGCTGGCACGTGTGTGCCTGCCGCTCGACGACTCGACCGTGGTGCTGTCCGGCCACGGCGCCCAGACGACCATCGGCCAGGAGCGCGCCACCAACCCGTATCTGCGGCAGGTGGCGGCGGCCGGCCAGGGAGCGGACCCGACATCCGCCCCGCGACGAGGAATGTGACGAGAGAATTCCCGTGAGCACCTTCAAGGCCCCCAAGGGCACGTACGACCTGATTCCGCCGGACAGCGCGAAGTACCTCGCGGTGCGCGAGGCGATCGCCGCTCCGCTGCGCAACAGTGGGTACGGCTACATCGAGACGCCCGGCTTCGAGAGCGTCGAGCTGTTCGCGCGCGGGGTCGGTGAGTCCACCGACATCGTGACCAAGGAGATGTACGCCTTCGAGACCAAGGGCGGCGACCGGCTGGCGCTGCGCCCCGAGGGCACGGCCTCCGTGCTGCGGGCCGCCCTGGAGGCCAACCTCCACAAGCTCGGCAACCTCCCCGTCAAGCTCTGGTACTCGGGCTCCTACTACCGGTACGAGCGTCCGCAGAAGGGCCGGTACAGGCACTTCTCCCAGGTCGGCGCGGAAGCCATCGGGGCCGAGGACCCGGCGCTGGACGCCGAGCTGATCATCCTGGCCGACCAGGCGTACCGCTCGCTCGGGCTGCGCGAGTTCCGGATCCTGCTCAACTCGCTGGGCGACAAGGAGTGCCGTCCCGTCTACCGGGCCGCGCTCCAGGACTTCCTGCGGGGGCTCGACCTGGACGAGGAGACCCTGCGCCGGGCCGAGATCAACCCGCTGCGGGTCCTCGACGACAAGCGGGACGACGTCCAGAAGCAGCTGGCCGGGGCGCCGCTCCTGCGGGACTACCTCTGCGACGCGTGCAAGGCGTACCACGAGGAGGTGCGCGGGCTGATCACGGCCGCGGGCGTCTCCTACGAGGACGACCCGAAGCTGGTCCGGGGGCTCGACTACTACACCCGGACGACCTTCGAGTTCGTGCACGACGGTCTGGGTTCGCAGTCCGCGGTGGGCGGGGGCGGGCGCTACGACGGCCTCTCCGAGATGATCGGCGGGCCCGCCCTGCCGTCCGTGGGGTGGGCGCTCGGCGTCGACCGCACCGTCCTCGCGCTTGAGGCCGAGGGTGTCTCGCTCCAGCTCCCCTCCGCCACCAGCGTGTTCGCGGTGCCGCTCGGGGAGGAGGCCCGCCGGGTGCTCTTCGGGGTGGTCACCGAGCTGCGCCGCAACGGCGTCGCCGCGGACTTCTCGTACGGGGCGAAGGGCCTGAAGGGCGCCATGAAGAACGCCAACCGCAGTGGCGCGCGGTACACCGTGGTCGCCGGCGAGCGGGACCTCTCCGAGGGCGTCGTGCAGCTGAAGGACATGGAGTCGGGCGAGCAGGTGGCGGTAGGGGTGAACGAGATCGTGGCGGAACTGGAGTCCCGCCTGAGCTGAGCCGACCGCCCCTGCCGAGGGGCCGTCAACTCACCGGATCCGTGTGTTCGTTCGCGTGTGCTGTCACGCGAACGAGCACGACCGCACGCACTTCCTTATGTCCAACGAACGGTGGACGCACGTGCGTGTGCGGCAGAATGACGAGTGCCCGGAAGGTCCTCTCAAGCTACGGAAACGGCGTGATGAGCAAGACGACAGTCAGGGAAGGCGTCTCCACCGATCAGGGAGCCGCGGCAGTCCCACGGGCCGTGGGCGGCGGCCCGTTCCTCGCCCTTCTGCTGGTGATCACGGGCGCGGCCGGGCTGCTGGCCTCCTGGGTCATCACCATCGACAAGTTCAAGCTGCTCGAGGACCCGGGCTTCACGCCGGGCTGCAGCCTGAACCCGGTCGTCTCCTGCGGCAACATCATGAAGAGCGACCAGGCCTCCGTCTTCGGGTTCCCCAACCCGATGCTGGGCCTCGTGGCGTACGGCGTCGTGATCTGCGTCGGCGTGAGCCTGCTCGCCCGGGCCACCTTCCCGCGCTGGTACTGGCTGACCCTGAACGTCGGCATGTTGTTCGGCGTCGGCTTCGTGACCTGGCTGCAGTACCAGTCCCTGTACAACATCAACTCGCTGTGCCTGTGGTGCTGCCTCGCCTGGGTCGCGACCATCGTCATGTTCTGGTCGGTGGCCGCGCACAACATCCGCCACGGCTTCCTGCCCGCGCCCGGCTGGCTCAGGGCTTTCTTCGGCGAGTTCGCCTGGGTGCTGCCGGTCCTGCACATCGGGATCATCGGCATGCTGATCCTGACGCGCTGGTGGGACTTCTGGACCAGCTGACGCGACCGGCGGAACCCTTGCGGGACAAGGGCCGGGCCGCGTTGTCAGTGGCGTGACATAGGGTTTCGAACGTGGAGCCCGACCTCTTTACCGCCGCAGCCGAAGAACGCCAGGAGAAGGACCCCTCCGGCAGTCCCCTCGCCGTCCGGATGCGTCCGCGCACCCTCGACGAGGTCGAGGGCCAGCAGCATCTGCTGAAGCCCGGCTCACCCCTGCGCAGACTCGTCGGCGAGGGCGGCGGCGGCCCCGCCGGACCCTCCTCGGTGATCCTCTGGGGCCCGCCGGGCACCGGCAAGACGACCCTCGCGTACGTGGTCTCCAAGGCGACGAACAAGCGCTTCGTGGAGCTCTCCGCGATCACCGCGGGCGTCAAGGAGGTCCGTGCGGTCATCGAGGGCGCCCGCCGGGCCACCGGGGGGTACGGCAAGGAGACCGTCCTCTTCCTCGACGAGATCCACCGCTTCAGCAAGGCCCAGCAGGACTCCCTGCTCCCGGCCGTGGAGAACCGCTGGGTGACGCTGATCGCCGCGACCACGGAGAACCCGTACTTCTCGATCATCTCCCCGCTGCTGTCCCGCTCGCTCCTCCTCACCCTCGAACCGCTCACGGACGACGACCTGCGCGGACTGCTGCGCCGGGCGCTCGCCGACGAGCGCGGCCTCAAGGGGGCCCTCACCCTCCCCGAGGAGAGCGAGGAACACCTGCTGCGGATCGCCGGCGGCGACGCCCGGCGTGCCCTCACGGCCCTGGAGGCCGCCGCCGGAGCGGCGCTCGACAAGAAGGACACCGAGATCTCCCTCCAGACCCTGGAGGAGACCGTCGACCGGGCCGCGGTGAAGTACGACCGCGACGGCGACCAGCACTACGACGTGGCCAGCGCCCTGATCAAGTCGATCAGGGGCTCGGACGTGGACGCGGCGCTGCACTACCTGGCCCGGATGATCGAGGCCGGCGAGGACCCCCGGTTCATCGCCCGCCGCCTGATGATCTCCGCCAGCGAGGACATCGGCCTGGCCGATCCGAACGCCCTGCCGGTGGCGGTCGCCGCCGCCCAGGCCGTAGCCATGATCGGCTTCCCCGAGGCCGCCCTGACCCTCAGCCACGCCACGATCGCCCTCGCCCTGGCCCCGAAGTCGAACGCGGCGACGACGGCGATCGGCGCCGCCATGGAGGACGTCCGCAAGGGGCACGCGGGTCCCGTGCCGACGCACCTGCGGGACGGGCACTACAAGGGCGCGGCCAAGCTCGGCCACGCGCAGGGGTACGTGTATCCGCACGACCTGCCCGAGGGCATCGCCGCCCAGCAGTACGCGCCCGATGAGCTCAAGGACCGGGAGTACTACACCCCGACCCGGCACGGCGCCGAGGCGCGCTACGCGGACGCGGTGGAGTGGACCAGGAAACACCTCGGTCGAGGGCGGTCCTGATCGCCCTGTAGACTCTCCGCAGCGCTGCGTCCCGTGTCCGGCCTCCTTCAACGAGGAAGTCGGCACCACCAGAACGGGACATGCAGCCGGAGCCCTCACCCCCGGGTGAGGAATCCAGGAGCGTCGCGCACCGTCGAAGGTGTCGCGGGCAGCCCATCACCCTCCCGGAAGTATCCGGGAACCGGTCGGTGGGCCACTCGCGTGCTGCACATGTTGCCCAGCTCAGGGAGCGGCTGCCCAGCGGGTCCGTATCAGGATCCGAAGGGTTTCCCTGGCTGCGGATGCGACCTCCCCTAACCCTGGTGAAGCCGTATTCACATCAGAAATCACGAGGTGTTTGGTTCATGACGAACCAGTCCCGCCCCAAGGTCAAGAAGTCGCGTGCCCTCGGCATCGCGCTGACCCCGAAGGCCGTCAAGTACTTCGAGGCCCGCCCCTACCCGCCGGGTGAGCACGGCCGCGGCCGCAAGCAGAACTCGGACTACAAGGTCCGTCTGCTGGAGAAGCAGCGTCTGCGCGCGCAGTACGACGTGTCCGAGCGCCAGCTCGTCCGCGCCTACGAGCGTGCCGCCAAGACGCAGGGCAAGACCGGTGAGGCCCTGGTCATCGAGCTGGAGCGTCGTCTCGACGCCCTGGTGCTGCGTTCGGGCATCGCCCGCACGATCTACCAGGCCCGCCAGATGGTCGTGCACGGCCACATCGAGGTCAACGGCGGCAAGGTCGACAAGCCGTCGTTCCGCGTCAAGCCGGACGACGTCGTGATGGTCCGCGAGCGCAGCCGCAGCAAGACGCTGTTCGAGGTCGCCCGTGCCGGTGGGTTCGCCCCCGACGGTGAGACTCCGCGCTACCTCCAGGTGAACCTCGGCGCCCTGGCGTTCCGCCTGGACCGCGAGCCGAACCGCAAGGAGATCCCGGTGATCTGCGACGAGCAGCTCGTCGTCGAGTACTACGCCCGCTGATCAGGCGTACGTAGCACCGGCCTCGCGCCCGCTCTCAGAGCGTCAGCCCGTCGTCTCCCCACCCTTGCGGGTGGGCGAGGCGGCGGGTTCTCGCATGTCAGGGGGTGCCGGGATGCCCCGCGGCGCGGCCGACGGACCCAGCGCCTCCGGGCGGGAGCGCCCCAGCGCCCGGCCCACCGCCGCCTGCCGGCCCAGCCGCGCCCCGGCCCGTACGCACTCCTCGTACCGTTCGTCGCCCAGCCGTTCCCGGGCCATCGCCTCGCACCGCTCGTGCGGGGCGTTGTAGTGGGCCGAGCCGAACAGCGGCAGACCCACCGACGGCCACATCCGGGAGGCGCAGCCCTGGAGCACCGCCGCCTCGGCCGCGTCGCCCTCCGCCACGGTGACCAGCGCGAGCAGTTCCACCGCCAGGACCGTGCCGAGCAGGTCGCGAAAGGTGTGGGTGATGTCCAGGCACTCCGTCAGCAGCCGCCGGGCCGCCACCGGATCGCCCTCCGTCCAGGCCGCGTACGCCAGCACGAACAGCGCGTACGCCAGCGACCAGCGCTCCCCGTGGTCGACGCAGACCCGGCGCACCTCCTCGCACAGGCGCACCGCACCCGGCAGATCGCCCTGGAAGGCCAGCGCCATCGCCAGCTCCACCTGCGCCATCAGGACGTTGCTGTTGAGCTCGCCGATCTCGTGATAGCGGTCGAGCGCCGAGCGCAACAGGGTCTGCGCGCGGGGCATGTCGTCGGTGACCAGGGCCAGACAGCCGGTGCGGTGCTCGGCGTAGGCCAGCGCGGTCCGGTTCCCGGCGAGTTCCGCCGTCCGGCGGCATTCGCCGAGCGCGGCGAACGCGGGCACGGTGTCGCCCTGGAGGACCGCCACATAGCCGAGCACCCACAGCGCCTTCAGCCGAGAACTCTCGTGCTCGGTGTCCAGGTCCAGGCTGCGCTCCAGCCAGTGCCGCCCCTCCGACAGCCGCCCGCAGCCCACCCAGTAGAACCAGAGGGTCCCCGCCAGGTACTGGCCCAGATGACCGTCGTCCGGCTCGCTCAGACAGTGCTCCAGGGCGCGGCGCAGATTCGGCAGTTCCGCCTCCACCCGCGCGGCCACCTCGTGCTGCCGGGGCGAGAACCAGTCCAGCTCGCCCCAGGTCGCCAGCCCCATGAACCAGTCGCGGTGGCGCCGCCGCAGCCGCGTCCCGTCGCCGGTGGCCTCCAGCCAGTCCGCGCCGTACGCCCGGACCGTGTCCAGCATCCGGTAGCGCACCCCCGCCGGAGTCTCCTCGCGGGTGATCACCGACTGGGCCAGCAGCTCGTGGAGGACGTCGAGGATGTTGTCGGGGTGCAGCCCGCCGCCCCCGCACACGTACTCCACGGACTCCAGGTCGAACTGACCGGCGAACACCGACAGCCGCGCCCACATCAGCCGCTCCGGCGGGGTGCACAGCTCATGGCTCCAGCCGATCGCCGTACGCAGGGTCCGATGGCGCGGCAGCACGTCGCGCCCCCCACCGGTGAGCAGCCGGAAACGGTCGTCGAGCCGGGCCAGCAGCTGGGCGGGGGACAGGGCCCGCAGCCGTCCCGCGGCCAGCTCCACGGCGAGCGGGACCCCGTCGAGCCGCCGGCAGATCTCCAGGACGTCCGCGCGGTTGCCGTCGTGCAGCGTGAAACCCGGTGCGCCGGCGGCGGCCCGGTCCGCGAACAGCTCGGCCGCCTCCGGTTCGGTCAGCGGCGCCAGCGGGAACACCCGCTCGCCCTCCACCGAGAGCGGCCTGCGCCCCACGGCGAGCACCCGCAGGCCCGCCGAGCGCCGCAGCAGCTCGCCCACCAGCGACGCGCACGCGTCGACCAGCTGCTCGAACCCGTCGAGCACCAGCAGGAGGTGCCGGTCCGCGAGATGGTCGAGCAGGACCTGCCGCGGCGGACGCGAGGTGTGATCCGTCAGTCCCAGCGCCTCCACGACCGCGTACGCGACGAGTTCCGGCTCGCGCAGCTCGACCAGCTCCACCCGCCACACCCCGTCGTCCGGCCGGAGCCGGGCCGCCGCGTGCGCCGCCAGCCGCGACTTGCCGACGCCGCCGGGCCCCGTCACCGTCACCAGCCGGGCGGCTCCCAGGGCCGCGTCCAGTCGCGTCAGTTCGGCCGCGCGGCCCACGAACGCGTTGAGCTCCAGGGGCAGATTGCCGGCCCGCCGACCGCCCGCCCCCGCGCCGGAGGGCCCAGAACCCTGTGAAGACCGCATGGGCAACGGAGCGTACCGATCCATGAGCACTCCGTACAATCACTTCGCGCGGCCGTTGCGCGGGCGGGTGGTAATCCGGTACGGAGCCGCGGCCCCGGCGCGATAGGGTCACAGGACGACTTTTCGATGGTGAGGCACGAATTCAGGGAGCGGGTGCGCAGTGTCCGGTGGTGAGGTGGCCGGGATCCTGGTGGCCGTCTTCTGGGCGATCCTGGTCTCCTTCCTCGCGGTGGCACTCGCGAGGCTGGCCCAGACGCTCAGGGCGACCACCAAACTCGTCGCGGACGTGACCGAACAGACGGTCCCGCTCCTCGCGGACGCCTCGGCGGCCGTGCGCTCCGCACAGACCCAGATCGAGCGGGTGGACGCCATCGCCGCGGACGTCCAGGAGGTCACGTCGAACGCGTCGGCGCTCTCCTCGACGGTCGCCTCGACCTTCGGCGGCCCGCTGGTGAAGGTGGCGGCGTTCGGCTACGGCGTACGCCGGGCCATGGGCGGGCGCCGCGAGGACGAGCCCGCCAAGCCCACACGGCGCACCGTGATCGTGGGCCGTACCGTCCCGTCGGCGCGACGGGGAAAGCGGAAGAAGGACTGACGCAGCGATGTTCCGCCGTACGTTCTGGTTCACCGCGGGCGCAGCCGCCGGTGTGTGGGCCACCACCAAGGTCAACCGCAAGATCAAGCAGCTGACGCCCGAGAGCCTCGCGGCGCAGGCCGCGAACAAGGCGATCGAGGCGGGCCACCGTATGAAGGACTTCGCACTCGACGTCCGGGACGGAATGGTCCAGCGCGAGGCGGAACTCGGCGAGGCGCTCGGCCTGAACGCCGACCCCGACCCGGCCTCCTCGCGCCGCCTCACCGCCCTGGAGAGCGGCGACGGCCCGCGGTACGGCAAGAACCCGAAGGACAGCAAGAACCCGACGTACGTCGAGAGGCCGACGTACTCGTACAACCGGAATGAGGACCACTGATGGAGTCGGCCGAGATTCGTCGCCGCTGGTTGAGCTTCTTCGAGGAGCGCGGGCACACCGTCGTGCCTTCGGCGTCGCTCATCGCGGACGACCCGACTCTCCTCCTGGTCCCGGCCGGCATGGTCCCCTTCAAGCCGTACTTCCTCGGTGAGGTCAAGCCGCCCTTCTCCCGCGCCACCAGCGTCCAGAAGTGCGTCCGTACGCCGGACATCGAAGAGGTCGGCAAGACCACCAGGCACGGCACGTTCTTCCAGATGTGCGGCAACTTCTCCTTCGGCGACTACTTCAAGGAAGGCGCCATCAAGTACGCCTGGGAGCTGCTGACCAGCCCTCAGGACAAGGGTGGTTACGGCCTGGAGCCGGAGAAGCTCTGGATCACCGTGTACCTGGAGGACGACGAGGCCGAGCGCATCTGGCACGAGGTCGTCGGCGTCCCCAAGGAGCGCATCCAGCGCCTCGGCAAGAAGGACAACTACTGGTCCATGGGCGTCCCGGGCCCCTGCGGCCCGTGTTCCGAGATCAACTACGACCGCGGCCCCGAGTTCGGCGTCGAAGGCGGCCCCGCCGTCAACGACGAGCGGTACGTGGAGATCTGGAACCTCGTCTTCATGCAGTACGAGCGCGGCGAGGGCACCTCGAAGGAGGACTTCGAGATCCTCGGCGAGCTGCCGAGCAAGAACATCGACACCGGCCTCGGCCTCGAACGCCTCGCCATGATCCTGCAGGGCGTGCAGAACCTGTACGAGATCGACACCTCGATGGCCGTCATCAGGAAGGCCACCGAGCTGACCGGCGTCGAGTACGGCGCCGCCCAGCACTCCGACGTCTCGCTGCGCGTCGTCACCGACCACATGCGGACGTCCGTGATGCTCATCGGCGACGGCGTCTCCCCGGGCAACGAGGGCCGCGGCTATGTGCTGCGCCGCATCATGCGCCGCGCGATCCGCAACATGCGGCTGCTCGGCGCCACCGGCCCGGTCGTCCAGGACCTCGTCGACGTCGTCATCGAGATGATGGGCCGGCAGTACCCGGAGCTGGTCTCCGACCGCAAGCGCATCGAGACCGTCGCCCTCGCCGAGGAGGCCGCCTTCCTCAAGGCGCTGAAGGGCGGCACCAACATCCTCGACACGGCCGTCACGGAGACCAAGGCCTCCGGCGGCACGGTTCTCTCCGGCGACAAGGCCTTCCTGCTCCACGACACCTGGGGCTTCCCGATCGACCTCACCCTGGAGATGGCCTCCGAACAGGGCCTGTCCGTGGACGAGGACGGCTTCCGGCGCCTGATGAAGGAGCAGCGGGAGCGCGCCAAGGCCGACGCCAAGGCCAAGAAGACCGGGCACGCCGACATGGGCGCCTACCGCGAGATCGCCGACGCCGCCGGCGAGACCGACTTCATCGGCTACACCAGCACCGAGGGCGAGTCCACGGTCGTCGGCATCCTCGTCGACGGCGTCTCCTCGCCTGCCGCCACCGAGGGCGACGAGGTCGAGATCGTCCTCGACCGCACCCCGTTCTACGCCGAGGGCGGCGGCCAGATCGGCGACACCGGCCGCATCCGGATCGACACCGGCGCCGTGATCGAGGTCCGCGACTGCCAGAAGCCCGTCCCCGGGGTGTACGTCCACAAGGGCGTCGTCCAGGTGGGCGAGGTGACCGTCGGCGCCAAGGCCCAGGCCGTCATCGACGTGCGCCGCCGCACGGCCATCGCCCGTGCCCACTCGGCCACCCACCTCACCCATCAGGCCCTGCGCGACGCCCTCGGCCCGACGGCCGCCCAGGCCGGTTCCGAGAACCAGCCCGGCCGCTTCCGCTTCGACTTCGGCTCCCCGTCCGCCGTGCCCACGGCCGTGATGACGGACGTCGAGCAGAAGATCAACGAGGTGCTCACCCGCGACCTCGACGTGCACGCCGAGATCCTCAGCATCGACGAGGCCAAGAAGCAGGGCGCCATCGCCGAGTTCGGCGAGAAGTACGGCGAGCGCGTGCGCGTCGTGACCATCGGCGACTTCTCCAAGGAGCTGTGCGGCGGCACCCACGTGCACAACACCTCACAGCTCGGCCTGGTCAAGCTGCTCGGCGAGTCGTCGATCGGCTCGGGCGTACGCCGGATCGAGGCCCTGGTGGGCGTCGACGCCTACAACTTCCTGGCCCGCGAGCACACGGTGGTCGCCCAGCTCCAGGAGCTGATCAAGGGCCGTCCGGAGGAGCTGCCGGAGAAGGTCTCGGCCATGCTCGGCAAGCTGAAGGACGCCGAGAAGGAGATCGAGAAGTTCCGCGCGGAGAAGGTCCTCCAGGCCGCCGCCGGTCTCGCCGGGTCGGCCAAGGACGTTCAGGGCGTCGCACTTGTCACCGGTCAGGTCCCGGACGGTACGGGCGCCGACGACCTGCGCAAGCTGGTCCTCGACGTGCGCGGCCGTATCCAGGGCGGACGCCCCGTCGTGGTCGCCCTGTTCACCACCGTCAACGGCAAACCGCTGACGGTCATCGCCACCAACGAGGCCGCCCGCGAGCGCGGTCTCAAGGCCGGTGACCTGGTGCGCACGGCCGCCAAGACCCTCGGTGGCGGCGGTGGCGGCAAGCCCGACGTGGCCCAGGGCGGCGGCCAGCACCCGGCCGCCATCGGCGAGGCCGTCGACGCCGTCGAGCGGCTCGTGGCCGAGACCGCCAAGTGAGCGACGGCGAGCGGGTCATGCGCCGCGGCCGGCGGCTCGCCATCGATGTCGGGGACGCCCGGATCGGGGTCGCCTCCTGCGACCCCGACGGGATCCTCGCCACGCCGGTGGAGACCGTGCCGGGACGTGACGTCCCGGCCGCCCACCGGCGGCTGCGGCAACTCGTCGAGGAGTACGAGCCCATCGAGGTCGTCGTCGGTCTGCCCCGCTCCCTCAAGGGGGGCGAGGGCCCGGCCGCCGTCAAGGTCCGCGCGTTCGCACAAGCGCTCG
This sequence comes from Streptomyces ortus, assembly GCF_026341275.1. NCBI lineage: Bacteria > Bacillati > Actinomycetota > Actinomycetes > Kitasatosporales > Streptomycetaceae > Streptomyces > Streptomyces ortus. The sequence continues at coordinate 549,858 of NZ_JAIFZO010000002.1, read as the reverse complement.
CCCAGGGGATCGCACCCGTGCCGGTACGTCTTGTGGACGAGAGGATGACCACAGTGACGGCCAGTCAGGGACTGCGCGCCTCGGGCGTGAAGTCCAAGAAGGGCAGATCGGTCATCGACCAGGTGGCAGCCGTGATCATCCTCCAGCAGGCACTGGAGTCCGAACGGGCGTCAGGTACATCCCCCGGCGAGGGCGTCGAAGTGGTCATCTGATCGCGGTACGGTAACGTTCCGCGCGATGCGGTGGTGTTCGAATAGCCACCGCACAGAGAGAGGCGGACGGGAGCCCAGCCACCGCGCGACCACCGCCTCGCGGCTCTAGGGGATCGATGACCGAGTATGGCCGGGGCCCAGGCTCCGAACCGTGGCATCCCGAGGACCCGTTGTACGGGGACGGCGGATGGGGAGGACAGGAGGCCCAGGCGGCCCAGTCCCCCTACGGCGGCCAGCCGCAGCACTATCCGGAGCAGCCGCAGCAGCCGCAGTACGGCGACTGGGGCACGGGCCAGCAGGCCGACTACGACCAGGGGCAGCAGCCGTACGCCCAGGGACAGCAGCAGCACTACGTCCAGGGGCAGCAGCAGTACGGCGGTCATGCTCCGCAGCAGTACAGCGGACAGGGTGGGCAGGGCTACCCCGACCAGGGCGGTCAGCAGTACGACCAGAACGCGCAGCAGTACGACCAGAACGGCCGGCCGTACAACGGCGGCTGGGACAACACGGGCCAGCAGTACCAGCAGCCGCAGCAGCAGGTCCCGTACGGCGGTGACCCGAACGATCCCTACGGCAACCAGGCCGTGGCGTACAACGGACAGCAGCCCGACTACTACGGGACGCCCGACGCCTATCCGCCGCCGGAGCCGCCCAGCCGCCGACGCGCCGAACCGGAACCCGAAGCGGAACCGGAATCGCAGCGCACCGACTGGGACCCGGGCCCCGACCAGGGCGAGCACGCGTTCTTCGCGGGCGATGACGACGACGAGGACGACACCGACGACGACCCGCAGAGCCGCCGGCGTGGAAAGAGCGGCAAAGGCGGTAAGGGAAGCAAGGGCAAAGGCGAGAAGAAGAGCAAGAACGGCTGCGCCTGCCTCGTGGTCTCCCTCGTCCTCCTCTCGGTGGGCGGGGGCGTCACCTATTTCGGCTATCAGTTCTATCAAAGCCGTTTCGGCTCGGCCCCCGACTACGCGGGCGAAGGAACCGGCGGTCAGGTGACCGTCGTGATTCCCAAGGGCGCCTTCGGATCGGTGATCGGCCAGAAACTGAAGGCGGCCGGCGTCGTCAAGAGCGTGGACGCCTTCGTCGCGGCCCAGGCGCAGAACGAGAACGGCGACAAGATCCAGGCGGGTTCCTATCTGCTGAAGAAGCAGATGTCCGCGGAAAGCGCTGTCGCGCTGATGCTCGATCCCAAGAGCCAGAACAATCTGGTCGTCAGGGAGGGGCAGCGCAATGTCACGGTGTACGAGGCGATCGACAAGCAGCTCGATCTCTCCAAGGGAACCACCGCGAAGATCGCCAAGGAGAAGTACAGGAGCCTCGGGCTCCCGGACTGGGCGAACGACGACAGCGACATCAAGGACCCGCTGGAAGGATTCCTCTATCCGGCGACCTATCCCGCAGACAAGAACATGAAGCCCGAGACCGTCCTGAAGGACATGGTCTCGCAGGCCAACAAGGAGTACGCGAAGTACGACCTGGAGGCGAAGGCCAAGGACCTCGGTCTGGAGAACCCGCTGCAGGTCGTCACGGTCGCGAGCCTCGTCCAGGCCGAGGGCATCACGCACGACGACTTCAAGAAGATGGCGTCCGTCGTCTACAACCGGCTGAAGCCGTCGAACGACGTCACCAACCAGAAGCTCGAATTCGACTCGACGTACAACTACCTCAAGGGTCAGAGCAAGATCGATATCTCGGTCGCCGAGATCCGCAACTACGACGACCCGTACAACACGTACTTCTACAAGGGTCTTCCGCCCGGGCCGATCGGGAATCCCGGTGACGAGGCGCTGCGGGCGGCGCTGAAGCCCGACGGCGGCGCGTGGATGTTCTTCATCTCCATCGACGGCAAGAAGACGGACTTCACCAAGACCCTGGCCGAGCACGAGAAGTTGGTTCAGAAATTCAATGAGCGGCGCAACAAGGACTGACGGAGGCCGGCGGCGCCGGGCCGCCGTTCTCGGTTCCCCGATCGGCCATTCCCTCTCCCCGGTGCTGCACCGCGCCGCTTACGAGGAACTGGGTCTGCACGACTGGTCGTACGACCGTTTCGAGATCGACGAAGCGGGACTGCCCGAATTCATCGGGAAACTCGGCCCCGACTGGGCCGGCCTCTCGCTGACGATGCCGCTCAAACGGGCGGTCATTCCGCTGCTCGACGACATCAGTGAGACGGCCGCCGCCGTCGAGGCCGTGAACACGGTGGTGTGCGCCGAGGACGGCCGCCGCGTCGGCGACAACACCGACATCCCCGGCATCGTCGCCGCACTGCGCGAGCGCGGCATCGAACAAGTGGAATCCGCGGCGATCCTCGGCGCGGGCGCCACCGCCTCCTCCGCGCTGGCCGCTCTCGCCCGCGTCTGCACGGGCGAGGTCGTCGCGTACGTCCGCAGCGAGGCGCGCGCCGCCGAGATGCGGCAGTGGGGCGAGCGGCTCGGCATCGAGGTGCGTACGGCCGACTGGGCGGACGCCGGACAGGCGCTGCGCGCGCCCCTGGTGATCGCGACCACCCCGGCGGGCGCCACCGACGCCCTCGCCCCGTCCGTCCCCGAGCGGCCCGCCACCCTCTTCGACGTCCTGTACGACCCCTGGCCGACCGAACTTGCGGCCCGCTGGTCCGCCTACGGAGGCGCCGTGGTCAGCGGGCTCGACCTGCTTGTACACCAGGCGGTCCTCCAGGTCGAGCAGATGACGGGCCTCGCTCCGGGGCCGGTCGACGCCATGCGGACGGCCGGGGAGAAGTCCCTCGCGGCCCGCCAGGACGGCCGCTAGGATCCGGCTTTCGATTCCGCGGGGGCGGAGTCGGGGGTACCGGAAAAATCGGGGGACACATCCATGTACGTCACACAGGCATCCTGGAAGTCGGAGATATTCCAGTCGGTGGTGGGCTTCCTGCCGGACTGGGCGCAGGGCACCGCGCTGGGGGCCTTCGTGTTCGCCGTCGTGACGCTCTGGGCCCTCAAGATGAAGCGCAGGCTCGCCTACCACCGGGCGGTGCGCACCGGGCGGCCCATCCCCGAGTCGGCGCGGTACGCGCAGGGCCGCGGCGCCGACCACCTGGGCTCGTACGCCCCACCGCCCCGGCGGGACGACACCACGGCCTGACGCGGACCGGGTACCACGGCGTGGGCGGGGCGCGTCCGCCAGATGGACCTGGGGCCGGGCGCAGAGCGCGGACGTGGGAGGATCGGAGGCGGCGGGCCAGGGCCGCGCACCCGGTCGCGCCGTCGCCGTACGCGAGGACGCGCGTACGCAGCAGCGTGTTCGCAGGAACAGGACACCGCACCAGGGCGCGAGCATGAGGAGCACCGTTGAGCAGGTTGCGCTGGCTGACCGCCGGGGAGTCCCACGGTCCGGCACTTGTGGCGACGCTGGAGGGTCTTCCCGCCGGCGTGCCGATCACCACGGAGATGGTGGCGGACCACCTGGCCCGGCGGCGCCTGGGCTACGGGCGCGGCGCGCGCATGAAGTTCGAGCGTGACGAGGTCACCTTCCTGGGCGGCGTCCGGCACGGACTCACCCTCGGCTCGCCGGTCGCGGTGATGGTCGGCAACACCGAGTGGCCCAAGTGGGAACAGGTCATGGCGGCCGACCCGGTCGACCCGCAGATCCTCGCCGAGCTGGCCCGCAACGCCCCGCTGACCCGGCCGCGGCCCGGCCACGCCGACCTCGCCGGTATGCAGAAGTACGGCTTCGACGAGGCACGGCCGATCCTGGAGCGGGCCTCCGCACGGGAGACCGCGGCCCGGGTGGCGCTGGGCGCGGTGGCGCGTTCGTACCTGAAGGAGACCGCCGGCATCGAGGTCGTCTCGCACGTGGTGGAGCTGGCGGCGGCGAAGGCCCCCTACGGAGTCCTGCCCACCCCGAACGACGTCGAGAGGCTGGACGCGGACCCGGTGCGCTGCCTGGACGCGGACGCCTCGAAGGCGATGGTCGCGGAGATCGACCAGGCCCACAAGGACGGCGACACCCTCGGTGGCGTGGTCGAGGTGCTGGCGTACGGGGTGCCGGTGGGTCTCGGTTCGCACGTGCACTGGGACAGGCGCCTCGACGCCCGGCTGGCGGCGGCGCTGATGGGCATCCAGGCGATCAAGGGCGTGGAGGTCGGGGACGGCTTCGACCTCGCGCGCGTGCCTGGTTCCAAGGCGCACGACGAGATCGTCCAGACCGACGAGGGCATCCGGCGCTCCTCTGGCCGCTCCGGCGGCACCGAGGGCGGGCTGACCACGGGCGAACTGCTGCGCGTACGGGCGGCGATGAAGCCCATCGCCACAGTGCCGCGGGCCCTGGCGACCATCGACGTGGTGACCGGCGAGGCGACCAAGGCGCACCACCAGCGTTCCGACGTGTGCGCGGTGCCGGCGGCGGGAATCGTCGCCGAGGCGATGGTCGCGCTGGTCCTGGCGGACGCGGTGGCGGAGAAGTTCGGCGGCGACAGCGTGCCGGAGACCCGGCGCAACGTCCAGTCGTACCTGAAGAACCTGGTCGTGCGGTGACCGCTCCCAGGGTCGTGCTCGTCGGCCCCATGGGCGTCGGCAAGTCCACGGTCGGCGCGCTGCTCGCGCAGCGGCTCGGCTGCCGCTTCCGGGACACCGACGAGGACATCGTGGCCGAGCAGGGCCGCACCATCGCGGACATCTTCGTGGAGGAGGGCGAATCGGCCTTCCGCGCCCTGGAGAAGCAGGCCGTGAGGCGGGCGCTCGCCGGACACGAGGGCGTACTGGCCCTCGGCGGCGGCTCCATCCTCGACGAGGACACCCGGGCGCTGCTCGCCGGACAGCCCGTCGTGTACCTCTCCATGGACGTCGAGGAGGCCGTGCAGCGCACCGGTCTGAACGCGGCCAGGCCGCTGCTCGCGGTCAACCCGCGCCGGCAGTGGCGCGAACTCATGGACGCCCGCCGCCCGTTGTACGCGGGGGTCGCGAGCGCCGTGGTGGCCACCGACGGCCGCACCCCCGAAGAGGTCACCCGAGCGGTCCTCGACGCACTGGAGTTGAAGGAAGCATGAACGAGGCAGTGACGCGGATCCATGTCGGCGGCACGGCGGGCAGCGAGCCGTACGAGGTCCTGGTCGGCCGCCAACTCCTCGGTGAACTGGGTCAGTTGGTGGGGGAGAGGGCCAAGCGGGTCGCGGTCATCCACCCCGAGGCGCTCGCCGAGACCGGTGACGCGCTGCGCGCCGACCTCGCCGAGCAGGGCTTCGAGGCCGTCGCCATCCAGGTGCCCAACGCGGAGGAGGCCAAGACCGCGGAGGTCGCCGCCTACTGCTGGAAGGCTCTCGGACAGTCCGGCTTCACCCGCACCGACGTGATCATCGGCGTCGGCGGCGGGGCCACCACCGACCTGGCGGGCTTCGTCGCGGCGACCTGGCTGCGCGGCGTGCGCTGGATCGCCATCCCCACCACCGTGCTGGCCATGGTGGACGCGGCGGTCGGCGGCAAGACCGGCATCAACACCGCCGAGGGCAAGAACCTCGTCGGCGCCTTCTACCCGCCCGTCGGCGTACTGTGCGACCTCGCCGCGCTCGACTCGCTGCCGGTCCACGACTTCGTGTCCGGGCTCGCCGAGATCATCAAGGCCGGCTTCATCGCCGACCCGGAGATCCTCGCCCTCATCGAGGCCGATCCGCAGGGCGCCCGTACGCCCGCCGGGCCGCACACCGCCGAGCTCATCGAGCGCTCCATCCGGGTCAAGGCCGAGGTCGTCTCGTCCGACCTCAGGGAGTCCGGGCTGCGCGAGATCCTCAACTACGGGCACACCCTCGCGCACGCCATCGAGAAGAACGAGCGCTACGAGTGGCGGCACGGCGCGGCCGTCTCGGTCGGTATGCACTTCGCCGCCGAACTGGGCCGTCTCGCGGGCCGGCTCGACGACGCGACCGCGGACCGGCACCGCACGATCCTGGAGTCCGTCGGGCTGCCGCTGACCTACCGCTACGACCAGTGGCCCAAGCTCCTGGAGAACATGAAGGTCGACAAGAAGTCCCGCGGCGACCTCCTGCGCTTCATCGTCCTGGACGGACTGGCCAAGCCGACCGTCCTGGAGGGCCCCGACCCGGCGGTGCTGCTCGCCGCCTACGGCGAAGTGGGCGTATAGCTCCCCCGGGGCGGCACTTGCGCCGATCCGCCTGCGCGGACGGGCACTTCGGACCGTCCCCGGCCGTTCACCAAACAGCGGCCGGGGACGGTACCGTTCGGTAGGCGAGCGGGGCAGATGCCCCGCTGCCAGCGCCCATTGCCTGTACGAGACGGAGTGGCACCGGATGCAGCACGCAGTGGGGTCTCCGCTGCCGCCGCCCCATCAGCCGGGGCACGGACCGGCCGCCGGCTGGTCGGGGGCCGCACCACACCCGGGACAGCACCACCCCGGTGCGCAAGCCGGTGCCCCCGCGGGCCCGCCGCCGGGCTTCGCCGGAGCGCAGCCGGGACCCGCGGCCCCGCACCCGCCGGGACCCGCGCATCCGCCGGCTCCGCCGCATCAGCCGGGGCACCCGCCCGCGCCGCACCACGCCGTCCCGCACCACGCTCCCGTACCGCCGACGCCGGACACCACGGGGCACGTCCAGCTGCCGCCGGGCGGCCCCGTCCCGATGCCGAGCGCGCCGCCCGCGACCGGCGTCCCCGATCCGACGTCCACGACGCTCGCGGTGCTGCTCATCGGACCCGCGGGCGCGGGCAAGACCAGCGTCGCCAAGTACTGGGCCGACCACCGCAGGGTGCCCACGGCGCACATCAGCCTGGACGACGTCCGCGAATGGGTGCGCTCGGGCTTCGCCGACCCGCAGTCGGGGTGGAACGACATGTCGGAGGCCCAGTACCGGCTCGCCCGCCGCACGTGCGGCTTCGCGGCCCGCAACTTCCTGGCCAACAACATCTCCTGCATCCTCGACGACGCGGTCTTCCCCGACCGGCCCGTGGTGGGCCTCGGCGGCTGGAAGCGGCATGTCGGGCCCGGGCTGCTCCCGGTCGTCCTGCTGCCGGGCCTGGAGATAGTCCTGGAGCGCAACGCGGAGCGCTCCGGAAACCGCCGCCTCACCGACGAGGAAGTGGCCCGCATCCACGGCCGGATGGCCGGCTGGTACGGCTCGGGCCTCCCCATCATCGACAACTCCCAACTGGACGTCCCCCAGACGGCCCAGGTCCTGGACGAGGTCCTGTCCCGCTCCATCGCAAGCCCACCCCAGTGGTAGCCCACCCCTTTTAGGGGCGCGGGGAACGGCGCAGTCTTTGGTCTTTGGGGGCGCGGGGAACGGCGCAGTCTTTCGCTTTTAGGGGCGCGGGGAACGGCGCAATCTTTGCTCTTCAGGGGCGCGGGGAACTGCGCAACCAGCCCCCAGCCCGCGCCCACTCGGCCCCCTCAAACCGGCACAATCCGAGCGAAGCTCCTACGCTCGAACCATGCCAGAGGTGCACGAAACCCGCCGAGCCCGGCTAAGAGACCGCGTCAACGCCAGCGGCAGCGCCTCCGCGCTGGTCACCCGCCCGGCCAACGTCCGCTACCTCACAGGCGTGGCCCCACCCGGCGCGGTCCTCCTCCTGGGCAGAACCGAGGACCTGCTCGTACACGGCACCGTGCCCGGCACGACACCGGCCACCGCCACCACCGCCGCGGACGGCCGCCCGGACGAGGCCCTGCGGATCCACCCGCTGCCGACCCCCGGCGGCGACCCCGCCGTCGCCGCCGCGGACCTCGCCGCGGCCCAGGGCGCCGACTCCCTCGCCGTGGAGGAGCACCACCTCACCGTGGCCCGCCACCGGGCGATCGGTTCCGTGGCCCCCGCCCTGCGGCTCTCGGACGTCGGCGGAGCCGTCGAACAGCTGCGGGTCATCAAGGACGAGGAGGAGATCTCCTGTCTGCGCATCGGTGCGGAGATCGCCGACCAGGCCCTGGGCGAACTACTGGAATCGATCCTGGTCGGCCGCACCGAACGGCATCTCGCGCTGGAACTGGAACGCCGCCTCGTCGACCACGGCGCCGACGGACCGGCCTTCAGGACGTCGGTCGGCACGGGCCCGCACTCCGGCCGGCGGGACCACCGGCCGACCGACCGCCGGGTCGAGGAGGGAGATTTCCTCTCCGTCTGCCTCGGGGCGACGTACCACGGATACCGCTGCGAGATCGGCCGCACGTTCGTCATCGGCACCTCTCCCGCGGACTGGCAGATCGAGCTCTACGACCTCGTCTTCGCATCCCAGCGGGCCGGCCGCCAGGCCCTCGTGCCCGGCGCCGCCTACCGTGACGTGGACCGCGCGGCCCGTCAGGTCCTGGACTCCGCCGGGTACACGGAGGGCCTTCCCGAGTCGACCGGACACGGTGTGGGGCTCGAAATCGACGAGGAGCCGCAGTTGGCCCCCGCGGCCATGGGTAAACTGGACGCTTGCGTGCCGGTCACCGTCGAACCGGGGGTCCACCTCCCGGGCCGGGGCGGTGTCAGGATCGATGACACGCTCGTCGTGCGCCCTGAGGCGGACGGCGGACCCGAGCTACTCACCATCACGACCAAGGAACTGCTCGCGCTCTAGTCTCGCAAGCCGCACAAGCCTCGACCGTATCGAGTGCTTCGAAAGCTTCGAGCAGTGCGCGTGTTACCGGGGTCGTCCACGTCAGTCCAGGAGATTCCGCAACCGTGGCTTCCACGAACGACCTCAAGAACGGCCTGGTGCTCAAGCTCGACGGGGGCCAGCTCTGGTCCGTCGTCGAGTTCCAGCACGTCAAGCCCGGCAAGGGCCCCGCCTTCGTGCGCACCAAGCTGAAGAACGTGCTTTCCGGCAAGGTCGTCGACAAGACGTTCAACGCCGGCGTCAAGGTCGAGACGGCCACTGTCGACAAGCGCGACATGCAGTTCTCGTACATGGACGGCGAGTACTTCGTCTTCATGGACATGCAGACCTACGACCAGCTCATGGTCGACCGCAAGGCCGTCGGCGACGCCGCGAACTTCCTGATCGAGGGCTTCACCGCCACCGTGGCGCAGCACGAGGGCGAGGTGCTCTTCGTCGAGCTGCCCGCCGCCGTCGAGCTCGTCGTCCAGGAGACCGAGCCGGGCGTCCAGGGCGACCGTTCCACGGGTGGCACCAAGCCCGCCACCCTGGAGACCGGTCACCAGATCAACGTCCCGCTCTTCATCACCACCGGTGAGAAGATCAAGGTCGACACCCGCACGAGCGACTACCTCGGCCGGGTGAACAGCTAACCGTGGCTGCCCGCAATACGGCCCGCAAGCGCGCCTTCCAGATCCTCTTCGAGGGGGACCAGCGGGACGTCGACGTCCAGACGGTCCTCGCCGACTGGATCCGGCACTCCAGGACCGACACCCGGCAGCCGCCCGTGAGCGAGTTCACGATGGAGCTGGTCGAGGGCTACGCGAAGCACGCGCGGCGCATCGACGAGCTGATCTCGCAGTACGCCGTCGACTGGACCCTCGACAGGATGCCGGTCGTCGACCGCAACATCCTGCGGCTGGGGGCGTACGAACTGATCTGGGTGGACGGGACCCCGGACGCGGTCGTGCTCGACGAGGCGGTGCAGTTGGCCAAGGAGTTCTCCACGGACGACTCGCCCGCCTTCGTGAACGGGCTGCTCGGCCGGTTCAAGGAGCTCAAGTCCTCCTTGCGCCGGGACGAGTCCTGAACGATCCGCTCCGCACGGGGCGACGTCGTGTGCGGGCCGGTGGGGCCGGCCGCTTCCACGCGGCGGAGCCGCCGCACTGCGTCACGGCCCCGCGCCCATGAGGTACGCCGGAGGGCCCCCAGCGCCTTGCTGGGGGCCCTCCGGCGTACCTGTACCGGCGAGCGGCCCGGTGTACCGCCGGGGTAGCCGGAACCCATTGGTTCCGGCCACCCCGTGGCTGTTCTTCTCAGCGCTGGTGGCGGTCAGCCCTCGTCGTGGGAGACCGCGCGGCGCGCGTCCGCGTCCAGGACGCCCCAGCCGATCAGCTGCTCGGTGAGGACCGAGGGCGACTGGTCGTAGATGACGGCGAGCGTGCGCAGGTCGTCCTGGCGGATCGACAGCACCTTGCCGTTGTAGTCGCCGCGCTGGGACTGGATCGTCGCCGCGTAACGCTGCAGGGGGCCCGCCTTCTCGGCCGGTACGTGGGCCAGCCGCTCCAGGTCGAGGACCAGCTTCGGCGGCGGCTCGGCGGCCCCGCCCGGCGTGGTGCCCGGCAGCAGCTCCTGCACGGGAACGCCGTAGAAGTCCGCCAGCTCGGCAAGACGCTGCACGGTCACGGCGCGGTCGCCGCGCTCGTACGAACCGACCACGACCGCCTTCCAGCGGCCCTGGGACTTCTCCTCGACGCCGTGGAGGGAAAGGCCCTGCTGGGTACGGATGGCGCGGAGCTTGGCCCCGAGCTGTTTGGCGTATTCGCTGGACATATAGCTCCCCGGACACTGTGTCGACGTGCGGCTCGGCCGCGCGGCTGGTGACTCACTGTGAGGTTACGCAGCGTGACTCTGGCTCGTCAAGCCGAATGGTCCGGACCGGTCTCCCGGAGGAAGCGGAGCACGGCCGGGACGAGGGGGGTGATCAGGGGCATTGCCGGGCTGGTACCGTTGATGGCGCAATTCCGACGTCCTTTAATGATCCGTCCAGAGAGGCGGAGAAGGAGGTCCGTTTCGTATGGACACCGAACAGCAGAAGCAGCAGTACGCGACCGATGCGCGGCCCGTTCTCGAGGCGCCCGACATCGCGCGGGTCCTGACCCGCATCGCCCACGAGATCGTCGAGCGCGCCAAGGGTGCCGAGGACGTGGTGCTCCTGGGCATTCCGACCCGGGGCGTCCACCTGGCCCGGCGGCTCGCCGTCAAGCTCCAGGAGATCACCGACCGCCGGATCCCGGTCGGCTCCCTCGACATCACCATGTACCGCGACGACCTGCGCATGCACCCGCCGCGAGCGCTGGCCCGCACCGACATCCCCAGTGACGGCATCGACGGCAGACTGGTCGTCCTCGTCGACGACGTGCTCTTCTCCGGCCGCACCATCCGCGCCGCCCTCGACGCGCTGAACGACATCGGCCGTCCGCGCGCCGTGCAGCTCGCGGTCCTCGTCGACCGCGGCCACCGCGAACTCCCGATCCGCGCCGACTACGTCGGCAAGAACCTCCCCACGTCGCTGCGGGAGGCGGTCAAGGTCCAGCTCGCCGAAGAGGACGGCCGGGACACCGTGCTGCTCGGTGTGAAGCAGACCCCTCAGGGCGGACAGCCGTAGCTTCCCGGCGTACGGCCGTCGCCGTGCACCGGGCACGCGCGCGCCCCTGCCCGCCCCGGCCGTGCCCACCGGCACTCCCGGACGCCCGCCTCCCGACCTGAACCGCCTCCTGCCTTCATGTCTTCTGCCTTCTGCCTTACGGAGCCTGAAAGATGCAGCGTCATCTCATCTCGGCCGCCGACCTCACCCGCGACGACGCCGTCCTGATCCTCGACACCGCCGAGGAGATGGCCCGGGTCGCCGACCGGCCGATCAAGAAGCTGCCGACCCTGCGCGGCCGCACCGTCGTCAACCTCTTCTTCGAGGACTCCACCCGGACCCGGATCTCCTTCGAGGCCGCCGAGAAGCGCCTCTCCGCGGACGTCATCAACTTCACCGCCAAGGGATCGAGCGTCTCCAAGGGCGAGTCCCTGAAGGACACCGCCCAGACCCTGGAGGCGATGGGCGTCGACGCCGTCGTCATCCGGCACGGCGCCTCCGGAGCCCCGTACCGCCTCGCGACCTCCGGCTGGATCGACGCCGCCGTCATCAACGCGGGCGACGGCACCCACCAGCACCCCACCCAGGCCCTCCTCGACGCCTTCACCATGCGGCGCCGGCTCGTCGGCCGGGACGAGGGCCTCGGCCAGGACCTCTCCGGGAAGCGCATCACGCTCGTCGGCGACATCCTGCACAGCCGGGTCGCCCGCTCGAACGTCGACCTGCTGCACACCCTCGGCGCCGAGGTCACCCTCGTCTCCCCGCCCACCCTGGTGCCGGTCGGCGTCGAGACCTGGCCCTGCGAGGTCTCGTACGACCTCGACCGGACGCTGGCCAAGTCCGACGCCGTGATGCTGCTGCGGGTGCAGCGCGAGCGGATGAACGCGGCGTTCTTCCCGACCGAGCGCGAGTACTCGCGGCGCTACGGCCTCGACGGCGACCGCATGGCGAAGATGCCCGAGCACGCCATCGTGATGCACCCCGGGCCGATGGTCCGCGGCATGGAGATCACCGCCGAGGTCGCCGACTCGGACCGCTGCACCGCCGTCGAGCAGGTCGCCAACGGGGTCTCGATCCGGATGGCCGTCCTGTACCTGCTGCTCGGTGGCAACGAACCCGCCGCCACCCACACCCGTACCGAGGAGAAGTAAGTCACATGACCAAGATCCTGATCCGTGGTGCGAAGGTGCTCGGCGGCGAGCCGCAGGACGTCCTCATCGACGGCGAGACCATCGCCGAGGTCGGTACGGGGCTCTCGGCAGAGGGCGCCGAGGTCGTCGAGGCCGACGGCCGGGTGCTCCTGCCGGGCCTCGTCGATCTGCACACCCATCTGCGCGAGCCCGGCCGTGAGGACTCCGAGACGGTCCTGACCGGTACGCGCGCCGCGGCGAGCGGCGGCTACACCGCCGTGTTCGCCATGGCCAACACCTTTCCCGTGGCCGACACCGCGGGCGTCGTCGAGCAGGTCTATCGGCTCGGCCGGGAGCACGGCTACTGCGACGTCCAGCCCATCGGGGCCGTCACCGTCGGCCTGGAGGGCAAGAAGCTCGCCGAGCTGGGCGCCATGCACGAGTCCGCCGCCGGCGTCACGGTCTTCTCGGACGACGGCAAGTGCGTCGACGACGCCGTGATCATGCGCCGGGCCCTGGAGTACGTGAAGGCCTTCGGCGGCGTGGTCGCCCAGCACGCCCAGGAGCCCCGCCTCACCGAGGGCGCCCAGATGAACGAGGGCGTCGTCTCCGCGGAGCTGGGACTCGGCGGCTGGCCCGCGGTCGCCGAGGAGTCGATCATCGCCCGGGACGTGCTGCTCGCCGAGCACGTCGGCTCCCGCGTCCACATCTGCCACCTGTCGACCGCAGGCTCCGTCGAGATCGTCCGCTGGGCCAAGTCCCGCGGCATCGACGTGACCGCCGAGGTCACCCCGCACCACCTGCTCCTCACCGACGAGCTGGTCCGCTCGTACAACCCGGTCTACAAGGTCAACCCGCCGCTGCGCACCGAGCGCGACGTACTGGCCCTGCGCGAGGCGCTCGCCGACGGCACGATCGACATCGTCGCCACCGACCACGCCCCGCACCCGCACGAGGACAAGGACTGCGAGTGGGCCGCCGCCGCCATGGGCATGGTGGGCCTCGAAACCGCCCTGTCCGTCGTCCAGCGGACGATGGTGGAGACGGGGCTGCTCGACTGGGCCGGCGTCGCCGACCGCATGTCCCTCAAGCCCGCCGCGATCGGTGGGGCACAGGGCCACGGCCGTCCCGTCTCGGCAGGTGAGCCCGCCAACCTCACGCTCGTCGACACCGCATACCGTGGTGAGGTGGACCCCGCGGGCTTCGCATCGCGCAGCCGCAACACTCCCTACGAGGGTCGTGAGCTGCCGGGCCGTGTCACGCACACCTGGCTGCGGGGCAGGGCCACGCTCGTCGACGGGAAGCTCGCGTGACATCACTCACCCCCCTTGCAGCACAGATCGCCACGGACCTGGGGACAGGCCTCGGCACGCGCCTCGGTACGGGCCTCGCGGCGGAACAGAAGTCCGCCGAGGTCACCGACTGGGCCGCCCGCATCGGCTGGCTCGTGGGCCTCGCCCTGTTCATCGCGCTCGTCTACTGGCTGATGCGCGAGGGCTGGAAATGGCGCGGCACCCTCCAGGGCGACCTGCCCGAGCTGCCCGACGCGCCGGGTGAGCCCGGTGCGGCCAGACTGACCATGACCGGCCGCTACCACGGCTCGACGACGGCCGGGCAGTGGCTCGACCGCATCGTGGCGCACGGCCTGGGAACCCGCAGCAGGGCCGAGCTGACCCTGACGGACGCGGGCCTGGACGTCGTACGCCCCGGGGCGGCCGACTTCTTCGTCCCCCGCGGGCGACTGCGCGAGGCCCGGCTCGACAAGGGCATCGCGGGCAAGGTCCTCTCCGAGGGCGGCCTGCTCGTCGTCACCTGGGAACACGGCGACAAGCTGATCGACTCCGGGTTCCGCTCCGACCACGCGGCGGAGCACAACGAATGGGTCGACACCCTGAACCACATGATCGACCAGAGCAACGACACGGAAGGCGCACGATGACCACCTCCGACCAGGGAACCGCCTCGCAGCGGCAGCAGGCGGCTCCCGCCGTACTCGTTCTGGAGGACGGCCGGATCTTCCGCGGCCGTGCCTACGGGGCCGTGGGGGTGACCTTCGGCGAAGCGGTGTTCTCCACCGGCATGACCGGCTACCAGGAGACCCTCACCGACCCGTCGTACCACCGCCAGGTCGTCGTGATGACCTCCCCGCACATCGGCAACACCGGCATCAACGACGAGGACATGGAGTCCCGGAAGATCTGGGTCTCCGGCTACGTCGTACGCGACCCCGCGCGCGTGCCCTCCAACTGGCGCTCCACGCGCTCGCTGGACGTGGAGCTCGCCGCACAGGGCGTCGTGGGCATCAGCGGTGTCGACACCCGCGCACTCACCCGCCATCTGCGCGAGCGCGGCGCCATGCGCGTCGGCATCTTCTCCGGCAGCGCCCTGCCGGACGAGGACACCATGCTGACCGAGGTGCGCCAGGCCCCCGAGATGAAGGGCGCCAGCCTCTACGAGGAGGTGGCCACCCAGGAGGCGTACGTCGTCCCGGCCGTCGGGGAGAAGAAGTTCACCGTCGCCGCCGTGGACCTCGGCATCAAGGGCATGACCCCGCACCGGATGGCCGAGCGCGGCATCGAGGTG
Source organism: Streptomyces ortus (assembly GCF_026341275.1). Taxonomy (NCBI): domain Bacteria; kingdom Bacillati; phylum Actinomycetota; class Actinomycetes; order Kitasatosporales; family Streptomycetaceae; genus Streptomyces; species Streptomyces ortus. Next base: position 534,743 of record NZ_JAIFZO010000002.1, on the reverse strand, counting down.
CACGTGCTGCCCGCCACCGCGACCGTCGAGGAGATCTACGCGGTCGCCCCCGACGGCGTGTTCTTCTCGAACGGCCCCGGCGACCCGGAGCAGGCCGAGCACCCGGTCGCCCTGATGCGGGCGGTACTGGAGCGCAGAACGCCGTTGTTCGGCATCTGCTTCGGCAACCAGATCCTCGGCCGCGCCCTCGGCTTCGGCACGTACAAGCTGAAGTACGGGCACCGGGGCATCAACCAGCCCGTGCAGGACCGGACGACCGGCAAGGTCGAGGTCACCGCGCACAACCACGGCTTCGCCGTCGACGCGCCGCTCGACCAGGTCTCCGAGACCCCCTACGGGCGGGCCGAGGTCAGCCACGTCTGCCTGAACGACCAGGTCGTCGAGGGGCTCCAGCTGCTCGACCAGCCCGCGTTCAGCGTGCAGTACCACCCCGAGGCCGCCGCGGGTCCGCACGACGCCGCCTACCTGTTCGACCGCTTCACGTCTTTGATGAACACAGCTTCGACGAACACAGCCCAGATGGAGGGCCAGCGTGCCTAAGCGCTCCGATATCCAGTCCGTCCTGGTCATCGGCTCCGGCCCGATCGTCATCGGCCAGGCCGCCGAGTTCGACTACTCCGGCACCCAGGCCTGCCGCGTCCTCAAGGCCGAGGGCCTGCGGGTGATCCTGGTCAACTCCAACCCCGCGACGATCATGACCGACCCGGAGATCGCCGACGCCACGTACGTCGAGCCGATCACCCCGGAGTTCGTCGAGAAGATCATCGCCAAGGAGCGGCCCGACACGCTCCTGCCGACACTCGGCGGCCAGACCGCCCTCAACACCGCGATCTCCATGCACGAGCAGGGTGTGCTGGAGAAGTACGGCGTCGAACTGATCGGCGCCAACGTCGAGGCCATCAACAAGGGCGAGGACCGCGACCTCTTCAAGGGCGTCGTCGAGGCCGTCCGCGCGAAGATCGGCCACGGCGAGTCCGCCCGCTCGGTCATCTGCCACTCCATGGACGACGTCCTGGGCGGTGTCGACACCCTCGGCGGCTACCCCGTCGTCGTGCGCCCCTCCTTCACCATGGGCGGCGCCGGCTCCGGCTTCGCCCACGACGAGGAGGAGCTGCGCCGCATCGCCGGACAGGGCCTCATGCTCTCCCCGACCACCGAGGTGCTCCTGGAGGAGTCCATCCTCGGCTGGAAGGAGTACGAGCTGGAGCTGATGCGCGACAAGAACGACAACGTCGTGGTCGTCTGCTCCATCGAGAACTTCGACCCGATGGGCGTCCACACCGGTGACTCGATCACCGTCGCGCCCTCGATGACGCTGACCGACCGCGAGTACCAGCGCCTGCGCGACATCGGCATCGCGATCATCCGCGAGGTCGGCGTCGACACCGGCGGCTGCAACATCCAGTTCGCGGTCAACCCCGAAGACGGCCGCATCATCGTCATCGAGATGAACCCGCGCGTCTCGCGCTCCTCGGCCCTGGCGTCGAAGGCCACCGGCTTCCCGATCGCCAAGATCGCCGCCAAGCTGGCCGTCGGCTACACGCTCGACGAGATCCCGAACGACATCACCGAGAAGACCCCGGCGTCCTTCGAGCCGACCCTCGACTACGTGGTCGTCAAGGCCCCGCGGTTCGCCTTCGAGAAGTTCCCGTCCGCCGACTCCACGCTGACCACGACCATGAAGTCGGTCGGCGAGGCCATGGCGATCGGCCGCAACTTCACCGAGGCGCTGCAGAAGGCCCTGCGGTCGCTGGAGAAGAAGGGCAGCCAGTTCACCTTCGTCGGCGAACCCGGCGACAAGGCCGAACTGCTGGCCGAGGCCGTGCGGCCCACCGACGGGCGCATCAACTCCGTCATGCAGGCCATCCGGGCGGGCGCCACGCCCGAGGAGGTCTTCGAGGCGACCAGGATCGACCCCTGGTTCGTGGACCAGCTGTTCCTCATCAAGGAGATCGCGGACGAGCTGGCCGCGGCCGACAAGTTGGAGCCCTCGCTGCTCGCCGAGGCCAAGCGGCACGGCTTCTCCGACGTCCAGATCGGCGAGATCCGCGGGCTGCGCGAGGACGTGGTGCGCGAGGTGCGGCACGCGCTCGGCGTGCGCCCTGTCTACAAGACGGTCGACACCTGCGCCGCCGAGTTCGCCGCGAAGACGCCGTACTTCTACTCCTCGTACGACGAGGAGAGCGAGGTCGCCCCGCGCGAGAAGCCCGCGGTGATCATCCTCGGCTCCGGTCCGAACCGCATCGGGCAGGGCATCGAGTTCGACTACTCCTGCGTCCACGCCTCCTTCGCGCTGAGCGACGCCGGCTACGAGACCGTGATGGTCAACTGCAACCCCGAGACCGTCTCCACGGACTACGACACCTCCGACCGGCTGTACTTCGAGCCGCTCACCCTGGAGGACGTACTGGAGATCGTCCACGCCGAGACGCTGGCCGGACCGGTCGCGGGTGTGATCGTCCAGCTCGGCGGCCAGACCCCGCTCGGTCTGTCGCAGGCGCTCAAGGACAACGGCGTCCCGGTCGTCGGCACCCCGCCCGAGGCCATCCACGCCGCCGAGGACCGCGGCGCCTTCGGCCGGGTGCTCGCGGAGGCCGGACTGCCCGCACCCAAGCATGGCACCGCCACCACCTTCGCCGGCGCCAAGGCCATCGCGGACGAGATCGGCTACCCCGTCCTCGTCCGGCCGTCGTACGTCCTCGGCGGACGCGGCATGGAGATCGTGTACGACGAGACGCGGCTGGCCTCGTACATCGAGGAGTCCACCGAGATCAGCCCCTCCCGGCCGGTCCTGGTCGACCGCTTCCTGGACGACGCGATCGAGATCGACGTGGACGCGCTGTACGACGGCCACGAGCTGTACCTCGGCGGCGTCATGGAGCACATCGAGGAGGCCGGCATCCACTCCGGCGACTCGGCGTGCGCCCTGCCTCCGATCACGCTCGGCGGCTTCGATATCAAGCGGCTGCGCGCCTCGACCGAGGCCATCGCCAGGGGCGTCGGCGTCCGCGGACTGATCAACATCCAGTTCGCGCTGGCCGGGGACATCCTGTACGTCCTCGAAGCCAACCCGCGTGCCTCGCGCACGGTCCCCTTCACCTCGAAGGCGACCGCGGTGCCGCTGGCCAAGGCCGCCGCCCGGATCTCACTGGGCGCGACCGTCGCCGAACTGCGCGCCGAGGGGCTGCTGCCGGCCGTCGGCGACGGCGGCGAGCTGCCGCTGGACGCGCCGATCTCCGTCAAGGAGGCCGTCATGCCGTGGTCGCGCTTCCGCGACATCCACGGCCGCGGCGTTGACACCATCCTCGGCCCGGAGATGCGCTCCACCGGCGAGGTCATGGGCATCGACTCGGTGTTCGGCACGGCGTACGCGAAGTCCCAGGCGGGCGCCTACGGTCCGCTGCCGACCAAGGGACGCGCCTTCATCTCCGTCGCCAACCGCGACAAGCGCTCGATGATCTTCCCGGCGCGTGAACTCGTCGCCCACGGCTTCGAGCTGTTCGCCACCTCCGGTACGGCCGAGGTCCTGCGGCGCAACGGCATCAACGCCACCGTCGTGCGCAAGCAGTCCGAGGGCGAGGGCCCGAACGGCGAGAAGACGATCGTCCAGCTGATCCACGAGGGCGGCGTCGACCTCATCGTCAACACGCCGTACGGCACCGGGGGCCGCCTCGACGGGTACGACATCCGGACGGCCGCCGTGGCCCGTTCCGTGCCCTGTCTGACGACCGTCCAGGCGCTCGCCGCGGCCGTCCAGGGCATCGACGCGCTCACCCACGGGGACGTGGGCGTGCGGTCCCTGCAGGAACACGCGGAGCATCTGACCGCGGCCCGCGACTAGCAGCCCACAGGGGGACACCGGAAACGGTGTCCCCCTCTTCATGAGGTTCTTGTCCTCATGAGGTTCTCGACGAGGAAACCCACCATGTACAAGCTCTTCTTCCGGCTCGTGTTCACGCGCATGGACCCCGAGCGGGTCCATCACCTCGCCTTCCGCTGGATCCGGCTGGCCGCCCGGATCCCCGTCCTGCGGACCTTCGCCGCCGCCGTGCTCGCTCCCCGCCACGAGGAGCTGCGGACCGAGGCCTTCGGGCTGCGGATGCACGGCCCGTTCGGGCTCGCCGCGGGCTTCGACAAGAACGCGGTCGCGATCGACGGCCTGTCGATGCTCGGCTTCGACCACGTCGAGATCGGCACGGTGACCGGGGAGGCGCAGCCCGGCAACCCCGGGAAGCGGCTGTTCCGCCTCGTGCGGGACCGGGGGCTGATCAACCGCATGGGATTTAACAACGAGGGCTCCGCGGCCGTGGCGGAGCGCCTGAGGGGCCGTACGCCCGTCTTCAGGACCGTCGTGGGCGTCAACATCGGCAAGACCAAGGTCGTCCCCGAGGAGGAGGCCGCCGCCGACTACGTGAAGTCCGCCGAGCGGCTGGCCCCGTACGCCGACTACCTCGTCGTCAACGTCAGCTCCCCGAACACGCCCGGACTGCGCAACCTCCAGGCGACCGAGTCGCTGCGGCCCCTGCTCACCGCCGTGCGCGAGGCCGCCGACCGGAGCGTCACCGCGCGCCGCGTGCCGCTGCTCGTGAAGATCGCGCCGGACCTCGCGGACGAGGACGTGGACGCCGTCGCCGACCTCGCGGTCGAGCTGGGCCTGGACGGGATCATCGCCACGAACACCACCATCGCGCGCGATGAGCTGGGCCTGCGGTCCGACGCCGCTGTCGTCGCGGAGACCGGCGGCCTGTCCGGGGCGCCGCTCAAGGCACGCTCCCTGGAGGTGCTGCGCCGCCTCTACGCGCGCGTGGGGGACCGGATCACCCTCGTGGGCGTCGGCGGCGTCGAGAACGCCGAGGACGCCTGGCAGCGCATCCTGGCCGGCGCCACGCTGGTCCAGGGCTACAGCGCCTTCGTCTACGAAGGACCCCTGTGGGGACGCGGCATCCACAAGGGCCTCGCCGCCCGCCTCCGTACGAGCCCGTACGCCACCCTCGCCGACGCGGTCGGCGCCGACGTGAGGAACACGAGGAGCACGGTATGAGCCTGCTGAACGGTGAGGGCCCGGAGTCCTTCGGTGCCCGTCTGCGCCGCGCCATGGACGAGCGGGGCCCCCTGTGCGTGGGGATCGACCCGCACGCCTCCCTGCTCGCCGACTGGGGTCTGAACGACGACATCGGGGGCATGGAGCGCTTCAGCCGCACCGTCGTCGAGGCACTGGCCGACCGGGTCGCCGTACTGAAGCCGCAGAGCGCGTTCTTCGAGCGCTTCGGGTCGCGCGGGGTCGCCGTCCTGGAGAAGTCGGTGGCTGAGGCGCGTGCGGCCGGGGCGCTGGTCGTCATGGACGCCAAGCGCGGCGACATCGGCTCCACCATGGCGGCGTACGCCTCCGCCTTCCTGGACAAGGGCTCACCGCTGTTCTCCGACGCGCTGACGGTCTCGCCGTACCTCGGCTACGGGTCGCTGAAGCCGGCGGTCGAGCTCGCCCGGGAGAGCGGCTCGGGGCTCTTCGTGCTCGCCCTGACCTCCAACCCGGAGGGCGCCGAGGTGCAGCACGCGGTGCGCCCGGAGGACACGGCCCTGCGGAACGTGGGCGCGACCATGCTGGCGCACCTCGCCGAGGAGAACGCGGGACAGACCCCGATGGGCTCCTTCGGGGCGGTCGTCGGGGCCACGCTCGGCGATCTCTCCTCGTACGACCTCGCCATCAACGGTCCGCTCCTCGCCCCCGGCATCGGTGCCCAGGGTGCGACCCCGGCCGATCTTCCCCGGGTCTTCGGGGCCGCGGTGCGCCAGGTGGTGCCGAACGTCAGCCGGGGTGTCCTGCGGCACGGACCGGACCTCGGCGCGCTACGCGCGTCGTCGGACCGCTTCGCGGACGAGGTCAGGGCGGCGGTCGAGGGGGCGTAGCGGCTTCGGCGCGCGTCTTCCGGACGCCCAGCGTCTGAATACATGCTCAAATCCGGGGAGTTTTGTCGTAAATGTCGGACTCGACAGAGGCTGACCAGGACTTTTCCTCTGTTCTCGCTGACTCCGGCGGACTTGCCCGCTAGTCTCCGACCAGAGTCAACGGGCAGAAGTGTTGTTCGTTGCTCGCCAGGTGTGGGGCGATTAGGTTCCTCACCGGTCCGTATCCGACAGTTCGACATCCGAGGTGACGTAGGCGTGGCTCTTCCGCCCCTTACCCCTGAACAGCGCGCAGCCGCGCTCGAAAAGGCCGCCGCGGCTCGCCGGGAGCGGGCCGAGGTCAAGAATCGACTCAAGCACTCCGGCGCCTCGCTCCACGAGGTCATCAAGCAGGGTCAGGAGAACGACGTCATCGGAAAGATGAAGGTCTCCGCTCTCCTGGAGTCCCTGCCGGGCGTGGGCAAGGTCCGCGCCAAGCAGATCATGGAGCGTCTCGGGATCTCCGAGAGCCGCCGTGTGCGAGGTCTTGGCTCCAATCAGATCGCCTCCTTGGAGCGCGAGTTCGGCGGCGGTGCGGCCTGACGTTCTCAGGCACCCCTGAGAACCTGGATAATCACCGCATGGCTGCAACACCCCGGGGGACGACCCCCGTATCCCCGGACGTAGGTCCGCGGCTGACCGTGCTCTCCGGCCCTTCCGGGGTCGGCAAGAGCACGGTCGTCGCTCATATGCGCAAGGAACACCCCGAGGTCTGGCTCTCGGTGTCGGCGACGACCCGCAGGCCGCGCCCCGGGGAGAAGCACGGTGTCCACTACTTCTTCGTCAGTGACGAGGAGATGGACAAGCTCATCGCCAACGGCGAGCTTCTCGAATGGGCGGAGTTCGCGGGCAACCGCTACGGGACACCCCGCGATGCCGTGCTCGAACGGCTGGAGTCGGGCGAGTCGGTCCTCCTGGAGATCGATCTCCAGGGTGCCCGGCAGGTCCGCGAGTCCATGGCCTCCGCCCTGCTGGTGTTCCTGGCTCCCCCTTCCTGGGAGGAGCTGGTGCGTCGGCTCACCGGGCGGGGAACCGAGCCGCCCGAAGTGATCGAGCGCCGGCTGGACGCCGCCAAGACCGAGCTGGCGGCCGAGCCGGAGTTCGACACCACCCTGGTCAACACCTCCGTCGAGGACGTGGCGCGCGAGCTGCTAGCCTTGATGGAAGTTGTTTGATCTTTCAGGATCACCTTTAAGGTCGATTTCCACCTTTCGGAAGGCAGAGCGTGTCCTCTTCCATCACCGCGCCCGAGGGCATCATCAACCCTCCGATCGACGAGCTCCTTGAGGCTACCGACTCGAAGTACAGCCTGGTGATCTACGCGGCCAAGCGTGCCCGCCAGATCAACGCGTACTACTCGCAGCTCGGCGAGGGCCTCCTCGAGTACGTCGGTCCCCTCGTGGACACCCACGTCCACGAGAAGCCGCTGTCGATCGCCCTCCGGGAGATCAACGCGGGTCTGCTGACGTCGGAAGCCATCGAGGGCCCGGCTCAGTAGTATTTTCTGCTTTCAGCTCGTTTATCCACAGGCCCGGCAGCGCCCCTGCCGGGCCTGTGGTGTGTGATGGGGCGTACGGGACGGAGCCGTCAGGCGTCGTCGGTTTTCCGAGGTGCCGGGCGAGACGAGGAGCGACGTGGACAAGCCGAAGGTCGTGCTGGGGGTCAGCGGTGGCATCGCCGCCTACAAGGCGTGCGAGCTGCTGCGCCGACTGACCGAGTCGGGACACGACGTGCGGGTCGTGCCGACCGGGTCCGCGCTGCACTTCGTCGGCGCCGCGACCTGGTCCGCGCTGTCCGGACACCCCGTGTCGACCGAGGTCTGGTCGGACGTGCACGAGGTCCCGCACGTGCGGATCGGCCAGGGGGCCGACCTGGTGGTCGTCGCTCCCGCCACCGCCGATCTGCTGGCGAAGGCCGCGCACGGCCTGGCCGACGACCTCCTGACGAACACCCTGCTCACCGCCCGCTGCCCGGTCGTCTTCGCGCCCGCCATGCACACCGAGATGTGGGAACACCCGGCCACCCAGGAGAACGTGGCGACCCTGCGCCGCCGGGGCGCCGTCGTCATCGAACCCGCCGTGGGCCGGCTGACCGGCGTCGACACCGGCAAGGGCCGGCTGCCCGACCCCACCGAGATCTTCGAGACCTGCCGCCGCGTGCTCGCCAGGGGAGCGGCCGAACCGGACCTCGTCGGCCGCCACGTCCTCGTCAGCGCGGGCGGCACGCGCGAGCCGCTCGACCCCGTCCGCTTCCTGGGCAACCGCTCCTCCGGGAAGCAGGGGTACGCCCTCGCGCGCACCGCCGCCGCCCGGGGCGCCCGGGTCACGCTGATCGCCGCCAACACCGCGATGCCGGACCCGGCGGGCGTGGACGTCGTCCAGGTCGGGACGGCCGTGCAGCTGCGCGAGGCCGTGCTCAAGGCCGCCCCGGACGCCGACGCCGTGGTGATGGCGGCGGCGGTGGCGGACTTCCGGCCCGCCGCATACGCGTCGGGAAAAATCAAGAAGAAGGACGGGCAGGAACCGGAGCCGATCGTTCTCGTTCGTAATCCGGACATCCTCGCGGAGATCTCGGCGGACCGCGCCCGCGCAGATCAGGTCGTCGTGGGCTTCGCCGCGGAGACCGACGACGTACTGGCCAACGGCCGGGCGAAACTCCTGCGCAAGGGCTGCGACCTCCTCGTCGTCAACGAGGTCGGCGAGCGCAAGACCTTCGGCTCCGAGGAGAACGAGGCGGTCGTGCTGGGCGCAGACGGAAGCGAGACCCCGGTGCCGTACGGGCCCAAGGAGGCACTGGCCGAGATCGTGTGGGATCTCGTGGCGCGCCGACTGGGCTGAACGGCCTGGCGACTTCCGGAGACCCCTTTATCACTTCCGCCCACCCCTTTTCACCGGCGCACCCGGGTGTGGGAACCTGGCGGAGACGGTGAATCGTGTCGCAGAATGCCCGTGCCGCAGGTCACAGCGCTTCCGAGAGGCGAGACAGTGACCCCGCGACGGAGTGCGACCGATAAACTGTTCTCGGACGACGCCGGGCGCAGCTCCCGGCCGTCCGCCAATGATCAGCCAGCAGCCGCTGCAACCACAGGGAGCGTTGTGTCCCGTCGCCTGTTCACCTCGGAGTCCGTGACCGAGGGTCACCCCGACAAGATCGCTGACCAGATCAGCGACACCATCCTCGATGCGCTTCTGCGTGAGGACCCGTCGTCCCGGGTCGCCGTCGAGACGCTGATCACGACCGGCCTCGTGCACGTGGCCGGCGAGGTCACGACCAAGGCCTACGCGCCGATCGCGCAGCTCGTGCGCGACAAGATCCTCGAAATCGGCTACGACTCCTCCAAGAAGGGCTTCGACGGCGCCTCCTGTGGCGTGTCCGTGTCGATCGGCTCCCAGTCCCCGGACATCGCGCAGGGCGTGGACACCGCGTACGAGAAGCGGGTCGCGGGTTCCGGCGCGGGTGCGGAAGAGGACGAGCTCGACAAGCAGGGCGCCGGCGACCAGGGCCTGATGTTCGGCTACGCGACGGACGAGACCCCGGAGCTCATGCCGCTCCCGATCCACCTCGCGCACCGGCTCGCGCGCCGCCTCTCCGAGGTCCGCAAGAACGGCACCATCCCGTACCTGCGCCCCGACGGCAAGACCCAGGTCACCATCGAGTACGACGGCGACAAGGCGGTCCGCCTGGACACCGTCGTCGTCTCCTCGCAGCACGCCTCCGACATCGACCTGGACTCGCTGCTCGCGCCCGACATCCGCGAGTTCGTGGTGGAGCCCGAGCTGAAGGCGCTCCTGGACGACGGCATCAAGCTGGAGACCGAGGGCTACCGCCTGCTGGTCAACCCGACCGGCCGCTTCGAGATCGGCGGCCCGATGGGTGACGCCGGTCTGACCGGCCGCAAGATCATCATCGACACCTACGGCGGTATGGCCCGCCACGGTGGCGGCGCGTTCTCCGGCAAGGACCCGTCCAAGGTCGACCGTTCCGCCGCGTACGCCATGCGGTGGGTCGCCAAGAACGTCGTCGCGGCGGGCCTCGCCTCCCGCTGCGAGGTCCAGGTCGCCTACGCGATCGGCAAGGCCGAGCCCGTCGGACTCTTCGTCGAGACCTTCGGCACCGCCAAGGTCGACGCCGAGAAGATCGAGACGGCCATCTCCGAGGTCTTCGACCTCCGCCCGGCCGCGATCATCCGCGACCTCGACCTGCTGCGGCCCATCTACTCCAAGACGGCCGCGTACGGCCACTTCGGGCGCGCGCTCCCCGAGTTCACCTGGGAGAAGACGGACCGGGTGGACGCGCTGCGCAAGGCGGCGGGCCTCTAGCCTCCCGTTCTCGCGCGTTCGCGCATCACGGCGGAGGTCCAGCGCCCCCGCTCCAGCGCACCTACCGAGGCCCGGCCCCCCGTTCATGGGGCGCCGGGCCTCGGCCTTTCACGGTGCGGCGCCGGGGTGGGTTCCCCAGAGGGCCGGGGGTCCGGGGCGTCGTCGGCGGGCCGATGAGCGCCGCGCGACAGCGTGCGGCCGGAGGGGCCGGGCCGAACCAGGCGGGCAGGTCCGGGCGGGCGGCGGTGTCAGTGCGGTCTGGTAGGAATGCTGCTGTGAGCAGCGACGACGGGCAGAGGGGTGGCGGGGCCGACGGGGCGCCGCCCGAGCAGCTCGCCCTGATCCGGGACGCCGTGCGCAAGGCGCCGCGGGCCAAGCCGCGGACCTGGCGCGGGGCCGCGGTCGCCGAGCATCTGCCCGTCGCGCGGGTGCTCGTGGACAAGGGCGTGCTGCACCTCGACCGCTACTTCGACTACGCCGTGCCCGCCGAGCTGGACGCCGACGCCCAGCCCGGGGTGCGGGTGCGCGTACGGTTCGGGGCCGGACGGCACCGGGTGCGGGAGGGGCGGCGCGAGGGCGGCGGGCTGATCGACGGCTTCCTCGTCGAGCGGCTGGCCGAGTCCGACTATTCGGGCCCCCTGGCGGCACTCGCCCAGGTCGTGTCACCCGAGATCGTGTTGAGCGAGGAGCTGCTGGGCCTCGCCCGCGCCGTCGCCGACCGGTACGCGGGAAGTCTGGCCGACGTCCTGCAACTGGCCGTCCCGCCGCGCAACGCCCGCGCCGAAGGAAAGCCGTCCCCCGAGCCGCTGCCCGTGCCTGGCGTGCCGGCCGTGGGGTCCTGGGGCAGGTATCCGCGCGGGCCCGCCTTCATCGAGTCGCTCGCGGGCGGCGGGGCACCCCGGGCCGTGTGGAACGCGCTGCCGGGGCCCGGCTGGGCCGAGGAACTGGCGCGGGCCGTCGCAGCGACGCTCGCCTCGGGGCGCGGCGCGCTCGTCGTCGTGCCCGACGGGCGGGCGGTCAGCCGGGTGGACGCGGCGCTCACCTCGGTGCTGGGGGAGGGGCGGCACGCCGTGCTCACCGCGGAGGCCGGGCCCGAGAAGCGGTACCGGCAGTGGCTGGCCGTGCGGCGCGGGTCCGTACGGGCCGTGGTGGGGACCAGGGCCGCCATGTTCGCACCCGTGCGGGATCTGGGGCTGGTGGCCGTCTGGGACGACGGGGACGGCAGCCACAGCGAACCGCACGCCCCGCAGCCGCATGCCCGCGAGGTGCTGCTGCTGCGGGCCGCCCATGACAAGTGCGCCTTCCTGCTGGGGAGTTGGAGCTGCACCGTCGAGGCCGCCCAGCTCGTCGAGACCGGCTGGGCGGCGCCGCTCGTCGCCGAGCGGGCACAGGTGCGCGCGGCGGCTCCGCTCGTACGGACCGTCGGCGACCAGGATCTCGCGCGTGACGAGGCGGCACGGGCCGCGCGGCTGCCCACCCTCGCCTGGCAGGCCGTGCGCGAAGGGCTGAAGCACGGGCCCGTACTCGTACAGGTTCCGCGGCGGGGTTACGTGCCCCGTATGGCCTGTGCGCGGTGCCGGGCGCCCGCGCGGTGCCTGCACTGCGCCGGGCCGCTGGAGGGGCAGGACGCCGGGGTCCTGCGGTGCGGGTGGTGCGGCCGGGAGGAGGAAAGGTGGCACTGCCCCGAGTGCGGCGGGTTCCGGCTGCGGGCCCAGGTCGTGGGGGCGCGAAGGACCGCCGAGGAGCTGGGGCGCGCGTTCCCGGCCGTCCCCGTGCGGACCTCGGGCCGCGAACAGGTGCTGGACACGGTGCCGGGGTCGCCCGCGCTCGTCGTGAGCACGCCGGGCGCGGAGCCGGTGGCCGAGGGCGGCTACGCGGCGGCGCTGCTACTGGACGGCTGGGCGATGCTCGGTCGGCCGGACCTGCGGGCCGGCGAGGAGTCGCTGCGGCGGTGGATCGACGCGGCGGCGCTGGTGCGGGGGCAGGGGGACGGCGGGACCGTGGTGGTCGTGGCCGAGCCGACGCTGCGGCCCGTGCAGGCGCTGGTGCGCTGGGACCCGGTCGGGCACGCGGTGCGCGAGCTGGCCGAGCGGGCCGAGCTGGGGTTCCCGCCGGTGTCGCGGATGGCGTCCGTGTCCGGGACGGCGGAGGCGCTCGCCGCGTTCCTCGCCACGGTGGAACTGCCCGGCGAGGCCGAGCTGCTGGGACCGGTGCCGGTGCCTCCGGCGGACCCCGGCAGGCCGCGGCGGGCCGGGGCACCGCCTGCGGGCGAGCCGTGGGAGCGGGCGCTCATCCGGGTGCCCCCGGGAAAGGGAGCGGCACTGGCCTCCGCGCTCAAGCATGCGCAGGCTGCGCGGATGGCTCGCGGGGGGAGCGCGCGCGGCGGGAGTGGGGGTGGCGGAGCTGGTGGGGGCGGCCGGGGAGGCCCGGGAGGGCCGGGCGGCCGGGGTGGCCTGGGCGGCGGCGGGGGCGATGCGGTGTGGATTCGGATTGATCCGCCGGATATCGGGTGACCTGCCGGTCCGCTGACCTGCCGATTCGCCGACCCGCCGACCCGCCGACCCGCTGGCCCGTTGACCTGCCGACCTGCCGACCTGCCGACCTGACGACCCGGCGATCTGTCGGCTCAGCGGCTTCCCTGCCCGCTGACCTGCCTGCCCGCTGACCTGCCGGCCGGCCGGCCGATCTGGTCTGCCGACCCGCCGGTCCGGCGATGTGTCGGCCCATCGGCTCTCCGAGCCACCTCCGGAAGGGCGGGGGAGAGTGGCGACCGGAGACGTGCGTCTGCCCCCGACGTTTCTCGGGGGCAGACAAGGAACCGCTTCGGGGCCGCTCGGTGTGGGCGTCAGCCGTTGCGTGGGCCGGGGAACGCGTTCGGCCTGGTCTCCTCGCGGAGGGTGGGGCTGCCCGCCGTCGGCTGGGTCGGCAGCGGCATGGGCATCGGCATCGGCATGGAACGGGCCGCCGGGACCGTGGGGATGCCGGTGTTGACGCCGACCGGCCGGGCTCCCGACGGCTCGGTCGCGCGCTCGGCCTCCGCCGCGGCCTGGGCGGTCGCCCGGCGCGCGCCGTAACGGCGGTGCACCGCCTGCTTGGTGACACCGAGAGCCGAGCCCACCGCGTCCCACGAGAAACCCAACGAGCGGTCGAAGTCCACGGCGGCCGTGACCAGGGTCTCGACGCTGTCCCGCAGCTCCTGGGCGAGGCGGACGGTCGGAGCGGGAGCGCGTCCGTAGACGACGAAGCCCGTGGAGGGGCCCGAGCGGCGCGGGCGGTAGACGTTGCCCAGCTGGGCTGTCAGCGTGCGCAGTGCGTCCACCTGCCGGCGGACCCGCTCGATGTCCCGCACCAGCAAGTGCAGGCTGGCCCGCGCCTGGGCGTCGTGAGTTGCGTGGTCGGCCATGAACAAGCCTCTCGAACCGGCGGTGAAAAGGACCGGGCCGCGAGTGCGGCCCGTTTAGGTCAACTCTTTCTTGACCAACGCGTTTCGCGGTGAGTGGTCACGCATCAGGGGCGTGGAGGTGGATCCGTACGCCCCCGGCGGTCGGGAGGGCGCCACTCCGTGGCCGGCCGGGGAGCCTCCGGGACCGCGCCCCATAGACTGGTGCGCTGCCCGTTGTGAACTCGCCCGAGAGGCCGACTGCCACCCATGAAGCTCGTCTTCGCCGGTACCCCCGAGGTCGCCGTTCCCGCTCTGGACGCCCTGATCGCCTCCGGGCGGCACGAGGTGGCCGCCGTCGTCACGCGGCCCGACGCGCCGGCCGGACGGGGGCGCAGGCTCGTCGCCAGCCCCGTCGCCCAGCGTGCCGAGGAGGCCGGGATCGAGGTGCTCAGGCCGGCCCGGCCGCGCGACGAGGACTTCCTGGCTCGGCTGAGGGAGATCGCCCCGGACTGCTGCCCCGTCGTCGCCTACGGCGCGCTGCTGCCCCGGGTCGCGCTGGACATCCCCGCCCACGGCTGGGTCAACCTGCACTTCTCGCTGCTGCCCGCCTGGCGCGGGGCGGCGCCCGTGCAGCACGCGGTCATGGCGGGGGACGAGATCACCGGCGCGTCCACGTTCCTCATCGAGGAGGGGCTCGACTCCGGGCCGGTGTACGGGACCGTCACCGAGGAGGTGCGGCCCACCGACACCAGCGGGGATCTGCTGACGCGGCTCGCCTTCGCCGGGTCCGGGCTGCTCGCGGCGACCATGGACGGGATCGAGGACGGCACCCTGAAGGCCGTGCCGCAGCCTGCCGACGGTGTCACCCTGGCCCCGAAGATCAGCGTCGAGGACGCGCGGGTGGACTGGGCCGCGCCGGCGCTGCGGGTCGACCGGGTCGTACGGGGGTGCACGCCCTCGCCCGGGGCGTGGACCGTCTTCCGCGGGGAGCGGCTGAAGCTGATCCAGGTCGTGCCGGTTCCCGGGCGGACGGAGCTTGCGCCGGGGGCGCTGGAGGTCGGGAAGAACAACGTGTACGTGGGTACGGGGTCGTACGCCGTCGAGTTGGTGTGGGTGCAGGCGCAGGGGAAGAAGCCGATGCAGGCAGGCCGACTGGGCGCAGGGGTTCGTTGCCTCGGTGGCGAAGGTGGTGGGGGGGGGCTGAGGGGCGTGCGCCTCCGGCGAAGGCCGTCGGGGATGTGGGGCCGAGGCCAGGGCCCCGGGGCCAGGAGTGTGGGGGCCTGCCGTAGCGGACGTGCCGTTGCCCTGGAGTGATGGGGCTGAGGCGGGGTCTGAGGTGTGCGGGTCGCTCGGTGTGGGAGTCGCGCAGTTCCCCGCGCCCCTGGAGGTGGTGGGGGTGGGAGCGGGTCTGAGGGTGTGGGGGCCTGCCGTGGTGGGCGTGCGCAGTTCCCGCGCCCCTGGAAAGTGGGAGTGGGCCCGGGGGCTGGGGGGCGTTAAAGGCGCGTAACCTGGAGGGGTATCTACCTTGAGCCGGAGCACCTTTTTCGTGAGTGAGCAGACTCGTCGGCCCCGTCAGCAGGGCAAGCCCTACCGTCGTCCGAAGCAGGACCCGGTCCGCATGCTTGCCTTCGATGCTTTGCGGGCGGTGGACGAGAGGGACGCGTATGCGAATCTCGTACTGCCGCCCCTCCTGCGCAAGGCGCGGGAGCAGGGCGACTTCGACGGCCGCGACGCCGCGCTGGCCACGGAGCTGGTCTACGGAACACTGCGCAGACAGGGGACGTACGACGCCGTCATCGCCGCCTGCGTGGACCGGCCGCTGCGCGAGGTCGACCCGCCGGTCCTGGACGTCCTGAGCCTGGGCGCGCATCAATTGCTCGGGACACGGATCCCGACGCACGCCGCCGTGTCCGCGACCGTCGACCTCGCGCGGATCGTGCTCGGCGACGGGCGGGCGAAGTTCGTCAACGCCGTGCTCCGCAAGATCTCCCGGCAGGAGCTGGACGCCTGGATCGAGCAGGTCGCCCCGCCCTACGACGAGGACGCCGAGGACCACCTCGCGGTCGTGCACTCGCATCCGCGGTGGATCGTCTCGGCGCTGTGGGACTCGCTCGGCGGCGGACGCGCCGGCATCGAGGATCTGCTGGAGGCCGACAACGAACGGCCAGAGGTGACCCTGGTCGCCAGGCCCGGTCGCGCCACCGCCGACGGGATCCTCGGCGAGGTCGGCGCGGAGGCCGCGCTGCCGGGCCGCTGGTCGCCGTACGCGGTGCGGCTGTCCGAGGGCGGCGAACCGGGCGCCATCGACGCCGTACGCGAAGGACGGGCCGGCGTCCAGGACGAGGGCAGCCAGCTCGTGGCGATCGCTCTCGCGAACGCGCCCCTCGACGGACCCGACCGGGCATGGCTCGACGGATGCGCAGGACCGGGCGGCAAGGCGGCCATGCTCGCCGGGCTCGCCGCCGAGCGTGGGGCCGTGCTGCTCGCCTCCGAGAAGCAACCGCACCGGGCCAAACTGGTCGCGAACGCGCTCGCCGGAAACCCCGGGCCGTACCAGGTGATCGCCGCCGACGGGACCCGGCCGCCGTGGCGCCCGGGGACCTTCGACCGCGTGCTGATGGACGTGCCGTGCACCGGGCTCGGTGCCCTGCGGCGGCGGCCCGAGGCGCGCTGGCGGCGGCGGCCCGCCGACCTGGACGGGTTCGCCCCGTTGCAGCGCGGACTGCTGCGCACCGCGCTCGACTCGGTGCGGGTCGGCGGTGTCGTCGGGTACGCCACCTGCTCGCCGCACCTCGCCGAGACCCGGGCCGTGGTCAACGACGTACTCAAGGAGAAGGACGCCGAACTCATCGACGCCCGCCCGCTCTTCGTGGACGTCCCGTCCCTGGGCGAGGGCCCGGACGTTCAGCTCTGGCCGCATGTGCACGGGACGGACGCCATGTATCTGGCGTTGATCCGCCGGACCGGCTGATCGGCCCGCGGCTTTTATCGCGCGGCCCGCAGGGGGCGGTCGGTCCGGTCAGTCGGAAGGGCCGGCCGCGGGGGTGTGGCCCGTCTCCTGGGACAGTCGGTTCGGCCACCAGATCCTCGGGCCCACGTCCAGGAACAGGGACGTCACGAGGACCGAGCGCACGATGAACGTGTCGAGCAGGACGCCGAGGGCGACCGTGAACCCGATCTCGGCGAAGGCCACCATCGGCAGCGTCCCGAGGACGGCGAACGTGCCCGCCAGGACCAGCCCCGCCGACGTGATGACCGCGCCGGTGGCGGCGAGGCCCGTGACCACCCCCGGGCGCGTGCCCTGTCGGCCGGCCTCCTCGCGGATCCGGGTGGTCAGGAAGATGTTGTAGTCGATGCCCAGCGCCACCAGGAAGACGAAGACGAACAGCGGGAAGTCCGTCGTCTCACCCGCGTAGTCGAAGAGGTGCCGGAACACGAGCGCGCTGATCCCCAGCGCGGCGGCGAAGGACAGCACCACCGTGCCGATCAGGAGCAGCGGGGCGATCAGGGCGCGGAGCAGGGCGCACAGGATCAGCAGCACCACGAGCAGCACCAGCGGGATGATCAGGATGTTGTCGTGGGTCGTCGCCCTGTCCATGTCCAGCAGAGCCGCCGTACCGCCGCCGACCTCGGCGTTCGCGTCCGGGACCGCGTGCACGGCGTCCCGTACCCGCTCCACCGTGCGTTTGGCGGCCTCGCTGTCCGCCGGGGCGGTCATGGTCGCCTCGAAGAGGACCCTGCCCTCGAACTCCGGTTTCGTGCCGGGCGGCAGGCCGAGGGAGTCCGGTACGACGCCCCGGGTGTCCGCGACCGCCCGCCCGACCTCCGTTGCCTGTCCGCGGTCGCTGACGACGACCAGTGGGTCGCCGCTGCCCGCAGGGAAGTACCGTGCGGACACCTCCTGGCCGATGATCGAGTCGGGCTTGTCGGTGAAGGAGTCGGCGTTGCTGATGCCCTCCGCGCGCAGTTGGACGAGGCCCAGCGACAGCAGCGCGAGCGTCGCCGCCGTGATGACCCAGACCAGTCGGGGGCGGTGCGAGAAACGGTTGCCCATTCGGGCCCAGACACCGTGCTCGGTCGGGTCCTCGGAGCCGAAGTGCGGAATCAGCGGCCAGAAGATCCAGCGACCGCAGATCACCAGCAGGGCAGGGAAGAGCGTCAGCATCGCGACCAGCGCCACGGCGACGCCGAGGGCGGCGACCGGGCCGAGGCCGCGCGTCGAGTTCATCTCGGCGGCCAGCAGCACCAGCATGCTCAGGACGACGGTGGCGCCGGACGCGACGACGGCCGGGCCCGCCCGGTGCAGGGCCAGTGCCATGGCCTCGTGGCGGTCCTCGTGGCGGCGCAGCTCCTCCCGGTAACGGGCCACCAGGAGCAGGGCGTAGTCCGTTCCGGCGCCGAAGACGAGGACCGTCAGGATGCCCGCGCTCTGCCCGTTCACGGTCAGCCCCGCGTGCTCCGCGAGGAGATAGACCAGCGCCTGCGCGGTGAACAGCGCGGCGACCACACCGATCAGCGGGACCAGCAGCAGGGTCGGGCTGCGGTAGGTGAGCAGCAGCATCACGACGACGACGGCCATCGCCGAGAGCAGCAGGGTGGAGTCGATGCCCTCGAAGGCCTCGGAGAAGTCGGCCGACGTACCGCCCGGCCCCGTGATGTGCACGGCGAGGCCGTCCCCGCCCTTGCCGACGTCGTCACGGATCGCGTCGACCGCGGGCGCGATGCGCTCCCAGCCCTTCTCGTCCATCGTGATCGGCACGGAGACCTGGGCCGCCCGCGGGGCCGGCCGCCGGTCGAACACGGGGCCGCGGGTCTCCGCACCGCGGATGCCGTGCTCGCTCAGTGCCCTGAGCTCCCGTACGTCCCGGGCGATCCGTGTCCGGTCCTGTGCCGTGAGGCCGTCGGCGCGGGCGTACACGACGATCGCCGGGATCTGTTCCGGCCTGAAGTCCGCGGAACTCTGCAGGACTTGGGTGGACTCGGCGGAACCGGGCAGCCAGGAGGCCGCGTCGTTGTCCTGGGCGTCGGTGAGCTTCTGGGCGAAGGGAGCCATGGCCACGAGCAGCACCAGCCACAGTCCCACCACGAGCCACTTGGACCGCCGGCCGCAGACCAGCCGCCCGAGCCCCCGCCGCCGCGGCCCCCCGGACCCCGACCCCTGAGACCCCTGCGATCCCTGAGGCCTCTGAGAGTCCTGCGATCCCTGGGACGACTGAGAGGTCGGAGAGGTCGGAGAGATCGGAGAGGTCGGAGAGCTTTGAGGTTCTTGCGATCCGTGAGCGTCCCGGGATCCCTGAGATTCCCGAGAGTCCCGAGAGCCTTGAGGTTCCTGTGTTCCCCGCGTTCCCTGTGCGTCCGTCATGGCCATCCCCGTAGCCGTTTATGGAGCCGGTGGGCCGACAAGGATGGCATGGCCGTCCGGCCGGTGCAGCCCCCCGACCCGAACGAGTTGGTACATACCGACCGGTCCGGCCCGGGACCGGGGAGGCAACCGGCTCCGGGCATGGCAGGCTTGTGGCATGGCCGCGCAGATCAACCCCAGCATCCTCTCCGCCGACTTCGCCCGCCTTGCCGAGGAGGCAAAGGCGGTGGAAGGGGCCGACTGGCTGCATGTCGACGTGATGGACAACCACTTCGTCCCCAACCTCACGCTCGGCGTGCCGGTCGTAGAGTCCCTGGCACGGGCGACGGACACCCCGCTGGACTGCCATCTGATGATCGAGGACGCCGACCGGTGGGCGCCCCAGTACGTAGAAGCGGGTGCCGGTTCCGTCACCTTCCACGTCGAGGCCGCCGCGGCACCCGTGCGGCTGGCCCGCGAGATCCGGGCCAAGGGCGCCCGTGCCTCGATGGCGCTGAAGCCCGCGACCCCCATCGAGCCGTACGAGGATCTGCTGCCCGAGCTCGACATGTTGCTGATCATGACCGTCGAGCCGGGCTTCGGGGGCCAGGCGTTCCTCGACATCATGCTTCCGAAGATCCGCCGTACCCGTGAGCTGATCAACAAGCACGGTCTCGAACTGTGGCTGCAGGTCGACGGCGGGGTCTCCGCCTCCACCATCGAGCGCTGCGCCGAGGCGGGAGCCGACGTCTTCGTCGCCGGCTCGGCCGTCTACGGCGCCGCCGACCCCGCCCAGGCGGTACGTGCATTGCGCACGCAGGCCGAGGAGGCGACGGCCCAGGCAGCATGGGCATGCGGCCACTGAGCCAAGGGAACGTGAACGCCGCCCCTCAGGGCTGATCAAGTACGCCGGATCTGCAAGGATGAACGGCGAATCCAGAGTGTGAACAGCAGTGAGGAGATCCCCGTGTCGGGTATGTCGGCGGGCCGGTCAGCCATGCGGATGGGACCCGCTGAGCTGGTGCAGGCGGCGGCCATGGCCCGCCGCTTCTACCTTGAGGGCAAGTCCAAGATCCAGATTGCCGAGGAGTTCGGCGTCAGCCGCTTCAAGGTGGCCCGGGTCCTGGAGACCGCCCTCGAACGGGATCTCGTGAGGATCGAGATCCGTGTCCCCGCGGAGCTGGACGCGGAGCGCTCCGACGCGCTGCGCGCACGCTACGGGCTGCGGCACGCCGTGGTCGTCGAGTCCCCGGCCGAGGCCGAGGAGTCGCCCGACCCGGAGAACCTCGGCGAGGTGGCCGCGGACCTGCTCGGTGAGCTGGTCGCCGAGGGCGATGTGCTGGGTCTCGCCTGGGGCCGCTCCACCATCCACATGGCCGCGGCGCTCGACCGGCTGCCGCCGTGCACGGTGGTGCAGCTGACGGGTGTCTACGACGCGGGGACGGCCGAGCGCGGTTCGGTCGAGGCCGTCCGCCGGGCCGCCCAGGTCTCCGGCGGCGACGCCCACCCCATCTACGCGCCGATGCTCCTGCCGGACGTGGCCACCGCCGCCGCCCTGCGGAGCCAGACGGGGATCGCGCGGGCCTTCGAGTACTTCGACAAGGTCACGGTGGCCTGTGTGTCCATCGGGTCCTGGGAGGCCGGGATCTCCACGGTGCACGACATGCTCACCGAGGAGGAGCGCGCCCACTACGCCTCCCTCGGGGTCGAGGCCGAGATGTCCGCGCACCTCTTCGACGTCGAGGGCCGCAGGGTCGGGCGTGACCTGGGGGAGCGGTGCATCACCGTCGAGGCCGACCGGCTGCGGCGCATCCCCGAGGTCGTCGCGATCGCCGGCGGGCAGCGCAAGTCGGGCGCCATCGACGCGGTGCTGCGGTCGGGGCTCGTGACCAGTTTGGTGACGGACACGGCCGCGGCGGACGCCCTGATGTCGACGGGTCCCGCGCCGCGCCCCGCCCTGGACCGGGCGGACCCCGACGGGCTCTGAGCCACCCCGGCCCAGGTGTCGTCCGGGGTGATCCGCCCGGCGTTCGGCAGCGTGCCGTGAGGGGACGGCCGTGGCAGCATCTACGACATGCCGCTCCGGTCCGTCCCCCGTCCGTTCCACCTGTTCCACCTGTTTCGCGGGCTGCTGGTGTGCCTGGTGGCCCTGCTGGCGGCCGGCTGCTCGTCGGCGGAGACGGCCGGCGGAACGGCCGGGGAGACCGGGAGAGGCACGGCCACCGCGGCGGCCTCCGCACCCGGCTGGGCCGACGGAATGGGCACGGTCCGTCAGGCCGAACTGCCCGCCGAGGCCCGCCGCACGCTCGCCCTCATCGACGCGGGCGGCCCCTTCCCGTACGCCAAGGACGGCAGCGTCTTCGGGAACTTCGAGCGCGAGCTGCCGCGGCGGGAACGCGGGCACTACCACGAGTACACCGTACGGACGCCCGGCGAGCGGGATCGCGGGGCCCGGCGCATTGTCACCGGGCGGGACGGCGAGGTGTACTACACCGATGATCACTACAACTCGTTCAGGGCGGTGCTGAGATGACGCACGACATGCCCGCACGGAACCGCCACGTGGTCACGCTGGACCTCGACGGGGTCACCGGCAAGGCGGACTTCATGGAGCGCTGCGTACGCGCCCTGGACCTGCCGGAGTGGTTCGGCCGGAACTGGGACGCGCTCGCCGACAGCCTCAGCGACCCCTCCGTGTGGCCCGCGGCCGTCGGCGAACGGGGACCGCTGCTGGTCGTCGTCACCGGCTGGCGGGCGTACGCGCGCACGCGGCCCGACGAGTGGGAGACCGCCGAGGACGTCTTCGCCCAGGCGGCCGACCGCACCCCCGCGCTCACCGTGGCACTGGCGCTGGGAACCGAGGGGGCCCACGGCTCTGGGAGGATCCCACCAACGGGCCCCTGACCAGCCTGGATGATCGGCCCAGGGCGTGAACGGCCCCGCACATGGGACAATGAAGTACGTGCTCTCCCTCGGGCTGTCCTGTCCGGGGGCCGCCTCTGATCGACTGGGATGTGCAGCACGTGCGTTTCCTCAACGACATCCAGCCCGCGTACGACCTGACGTACGACGACGTCTTCATGGTGCCGAGCCGTTCCGCGGTCGGCTCGCGGCAGGGCGTCGACCTGGCTTCGCCGGACGGCACCGGCACCACGATTCCCCTGGTGGTCGCCAACATGACCGCGATCGCGGGCCGCCGGATGGCCGAGACCGTGGCCCGCCGCGGCGGGCTCGTCGTCATCCCGCAGGACATCCCGATCGAGGTCGTCACCGAGGTCGTCTCCTGGGTCAAGAGCCGGCACCTCGTGCTGGACACCCCGATCGTCCTCGCCCCGCACCAGACCGTCGCCGACGCGCTGTCCCTGCTGCCCAAGCGCGCGCACAACGCCGGTGTCGTGGTGGACGGCGAGGGCCGGCCCGTCGGCGTGGTCACCGACGCCGACCTGAACGGCGTCGACCGCTTCACCCAGCTGTCCGAGGTCATGGCCCGGGACCTGCTGCTGCTCGACGCGGACATCGAGCCGGGGGAGGCGTTCGACCGGCTCGACCACGCCAACCGCCGGTACGCCCCCGCCGTGGACGAGGAGGGCCGGCTGGCCGGCATCCTCACCCGCAAGGGCGCCCTGCGGGCCACGCTCTACACGCCCGCCACCGACGCGGACGGCAGGCTGCGCATCGCCGCCGCGGTCGGTATCAACGGCGATGTCGCGGGCAAGGCCAAGCAGCTGCTCGCCGCGGGCGTCGACACGCTCGTCGTGGACACCGCGCACGGCCACCAGGAGTCGATGCTCTCCGCGGTGCGGGCCGTCCGCGGGCTCGACCCCCAGGTGCCGATCGTCGCGGGCAACATCGTCGCCGCCGAGGGCGTACGCGATCTGATCGAGGCCGGCGCGGACATCATCAAGGTCGGTGTCGGACCGGGCGCCATGTGCACCACGCGCATGATGACCGGAGTGGGCCGCCCGCAGTTCTCGGCCGTGCTGGAGTGCGCGGCCGAGGCGAAAAAGCACGGCAAGCACGTGTGGGCCGACGGCGGGGTGCGGCACCCGCGCGATGTGGCCATGGCCCTGGCCGCGGGCGCATCGAACGTGATGGTCGGCTCGTGGTTCGCCGGTACGTACGAGTCGCCGGGCGACCTCCAGCAGGACGCGAACGGGCGGCTGTACAAGGAGTCGTTCGGCATGGCGTCCGCGCGCGCGGTGCGCAACCGTACGTCGGAGGAGTCGGCGTACGACCGGGCCCGCAAGGCGCTGTTCGAGGAGGGCATCTCGACGTCCCGGATGTTCCTCGACCCGTCCCGGCCGGGGGTCGAGGACCTGGTCGACTCGATCATCGCGGGCGTGCGGTCCTCGTGCACGTACGCCGGTGCCAACTCTCTCGCGGAGTTCGCGGAGCGGGCGGTCGTCGGGGTGCAGAGTGCCGCGGGCTATGCGGAGGGCCAGCCTCTGCACGCCAGCTGGAGCTGACCGGTGCGAACAGCGAAGAGAGTGATCCACCCGCAGTGCTGAACGATCTCGACGCACGTATCGTGCGCGCCCTCGCCGCGGACGCCCGGCGCTCCTACGCCGACATCGGGCACGAGGTCGGGCTGTCCGCGCCCGCCGTGAAGCGGCGGGTGGACCGGTTGCGGTCCAGTGGGGCCATCACCGGGTTCACCGTGCGGGTGGATCCGGTGGCGCTCGGGTGGGAGACCGAGGGGTTCGTCGAGATCTACTGCCGCCGGAACACCTCGCCGGAGACGATCCAGCGAGGGCTGGAGCGGTATCAGGAGGTGGTGGCCGCTTCCACCGTCACGGGGGAGGCGGATGCGGTGGTGCAGGTGTTCGCCTCCGACATGCGGCACTTCGAGCGGGTGCTTGAGCGGATCGCGGGGGAGGCGTTCGTCGAGCGGACGAAGTCCGTGTTGGTGCTTTCGCCGTTGCTGCGGAGGTTTTCGGCGGGGCGCCCTTGAGAGTGAAAGGACTGCGCCGTTCCCCGCGCCCCTGAAAAGCCAAAACATTGCGCCGTTCCCCGCGCCCCTGGGTGGGTGAAGGGTTGCGTCGTTCGCCGCGCGCCCGGCAGGCGCAAAGACTGCGCCGTTCCCCGCGCCCCTGAAAAGCCAAAAGATTGCGCCGTTCCCCGCGCCCCTGGGTGGGCGGAGGGTTGCGTCGTTCGCCGCGCGCCCGGCAAGCGCAGAGACTGCGCCGTTCCCCGCGCCCCTGGAAGGGCGGCGCCCCGGGAAAGGCTGGTCCCCGGTGGGAGTCGTGGGGTTAGCATTTGGGGGTGAAGTGGCGACATTGAGTTAGACGTTGTGCCTCCCGAGGGCCGCCTCGGATGCCGTGGTTTCGGTGTCCGAGCTCTTGTGGTTCTTTCGGGAAGGCCCCATGACACTCTCCTCCGCGCGGCGGCTGACCGCCGTGCTGTACGGCTACGCGTTCCTCGACGACTTCGTGCTGCTCTATCCCGTGTACGCGCTGCTGTTCGCCGACAGCGGGCTCACGGTCTGGCAGATCTCCTCACTCTTCGCCCTCTGGTCCGTCACCGGCGTCGTGCTGGAGATACCGTCCGGCGCCTGGGCCGACGCCGTCTCACGGCGGCTGCTCCTGTGGGTCGGCCCGCTGCTCACCGCCGCCGGATTCACGCTCTGGGTGCTCGTGCCCTCGTACTGGGCGTTCGCTCTCGGGTTCGTGCTCTGGGGCATCAAGGGAGCGCTCGGGTCCGGCGCGCTGGAGGCGCTGGTGTACGAGGAGCTCGACCGGCTCGGCGCGGCCGACCGCTACGGACGTGCCATGGGCCGGGCCCGGGCGGCGGGCCTCGTGGGGGTGATGGCGGCCATGGGCCTGGCAGGACCGGTCTTCGCGTACGGCGGCTACCCGCTCGTCGGGGCCGCCAGTGTGCTGGCCTGTCTGCTGACGGCCGCCGCCGCGACCCGGTTCCCCGAGCACCGGACGGCGGACGCGGGGGCCGAGCCCGGTGAGGGGTGGGCCGGTCCGTTGCGGGCCGGCCTCGCCGAGGCCCGCGCGGACCGGTCCGTACGCGCCGCCCTGCTGCTCGTACCGGCCGTCACGGCGGTGTGGGGCGCGCTCGACGAGTACACGCCGCTGCTCGTCCGGGACACGGGGGTCGGCGAGAACGCCGTGTCGCACTGGCTGCTGCTGATCTGGGCGGGGGCGACGGCCGGCGGGCTGCTGGCCGGCCCGGCTCAGCGGCTGGGCAGGGGCGGGTTCGCCGGGATCCTGGCGGGCTCCGCGCTGGCGCTCGCCGTGGGCGCGGTGACGCGGACCCCGGCCGGGATCGGCCTGGTCGCCCTCGCCTTCTGCGGGTTCCAGCTGGCGAGCGTCCTGGCCGACGCCCGGCTGCAGGAGAGCATCGAGTCGACCGGCCGGGCCACCCTGACCTCCGTCGCCGGGGTCGGCACCGACCTGGCCACCGTCGCCGTGTTCGGTGCCTACGCGGTGGTCGGGTCGGCGGCCTCGCACGCCACCGCCTTCGCGCTGTCGGCGGCGCCCTACCTGGTCACGGCGCTGCTCCTCGCCAGGGGCGGGAGGGCCTTTCCGGCCCGGAGCGCGCAACGAATCGCCGCCGAAGCGCCGGTGGACGCAATGATTCGCACAGCAGCGCGCAACGGCTCCTCCTTGTCCCCCGATACCCCTGCCCGTACCGTCGATCTGGCCGCCGGTCCGGCCCCCACAGTCCTTCCGCCCGATGAGGAATCCGCATGCGCACCGCCCTGCTCCAGAGCTCCGGCCGCCCCGGATCCGTCGTCGGGAACCTCAAGGTCCTCGACGAGGCCGCGGGCCGCGCCGCCGCCGCGGGCGCCGGGCTGCTGATCGCCCCGGAGCTGTTCCTCACCGGCTACGCGATCGGCGCGGACGTGCGCCGACTCGCCGAACCCGCCGACGGGGACTCCGCGGACGAGATCGCCGAGATCGCCGGCCGGCACGGTCTCGCCGTCGTCTACGGCTACCCGGAACGCGCGTCGGACCTGGTCTTCAACTCCGCGCAGCTCATCTCCGCCGACGGCACGCGCCTCGCGAACTACCGCAAGACCCACCTCTTCGGCCGCTTCGAGCGGGAGTGGTTCACCCCCGGGGACGAGCCGGTCGTCCAGGCCGAGCTGGACGGTCTCCGTGTCGGGCTGATGATCTGCTACGACGTGGAGTTCCCGGAGAACGTCCGCGCGCACGCCCTCGCCGGCACCGACCTGCTCGTGGTGCCCACGGCCCAGATGCACCCGTTCCAGTTCGTCGCCGAGTCCGTCGTACCCGTGCGGGCCTTCGAGAACCAGCTGTACGTCGCGTACGTGAACCGGGTCGGCACGGAAGGGGAGTTCGAGTTCGTCGGGCTCTCCGCCCTGGCAGGACCCGACGGCGGCGCCCGGGCCCGCGCGGGCCGCACCGAGGAACTCGTCCTCGGTGACGTGGACCCCGCGTTCCTCGCCGCCTCGCGCGAGGCCAACCCGTACCTGAGGGACCGCCGCCCCGGCCTCTACGGGTCTCCGGCCTGACACCCCCGCCCCACGAAGAAGTACAAGCCCCGCCCCGAGTTTTCGCGCAAGGAGTCCGTACCCCATGACGTCCACGGTGCCCCCCGCCGTCCCGCACACCGACGCGCAGCCGCCGATCACCATGTTCGGCCCGGACTTCCCGTACGCGTACGACGACTTCCTCGCGCACCCCGCGGGCCTCGGCCAGATACCCGCGACCGAGCTGGGCGCCGAGGTGGCCGTCATCGGCGGTGGCCTCTCCGGCATCGTGGCCGCGTACGAGCTGATGAAGATGGGCCTCAAGCCCGTCGTGTACGAGGCGGACAGGATCGGCGGGCGGTTGCGGACGGTCGGGTTCGAGGGCTGCGACCCCTCGCTCACCGCCGAGATGGGCGCGATGCGCTTTCCGCCGTCCTCCACGGCGCTCCAGCACTACATCGACCTGGTCGGGCTGCGGACCGAGCCGTTCCCCAACCCGCTCTCCGAGTCGACGCCCTCGACCGTCGTCGACCTCAAGGGCGAGTCGCACTACGCGAAGACCCTCGCCGACCTGCCGCAGGTCTACCGGGACGTGGCCGCCGCCTGGAACGCCTGCCTGGAGGAGGGCGCCGACTTCTCCGCCATGAACAGGGCGATGCGCGAGCGCGACGTCCCGCGCATCCGGGAGATCTGGGCGAAGCTCGTCGAGAAGCTCGACGACCAGACCTTCTACGGGTTCCTCTGCGACTCCCCGGCGTTCAAGTCCTTCCGGCACCGCGAGATCTTCGGGCAGGTCGGCTTCGGCACGGGCGGCTGGGACACCGACTTCCCGAACTCCATCCTGGAGATCCTGCGCGTCGTCTACACCGAGGCCGACGACCACCACCGCGGCATCGTCGGCGGCAGCCAGCAACTCCCGCTGCGCCTGTGGGAACGCGAGCCCGAGAAGATCACGCACTGGGCGTACGGGACCTCGCTGGCCACGCTGCACAGCGGTGAGCCCCGGCCGGCCGTGACCCGCCTCCACCGCACCGCGGGCAACCGGATCACCGTGACCGACGCCTCCGGCGACATCCGTACGTACCGGGCGGCGGTCTTCACCGCGCAGTCCTGGATGCTGCTGTCCAAGGTGGCCTGCGACGACGCGCTGTTCCCGATCGACCACTGGACGGCGATCGAGCGCACCCACTACATGGAGAGCTCGAAGCTGTTCGTGCCGGTCGACCGGCCGTTCTGGCTCGACGAAGCCACCGACGACCGAGGCGTTCCCACGGGGCGGGACGTCATGTCGATGACGCTGACGGACCGTATGACGCGGGGTACGTATCTCCTCGACAACGGCCCGGACCGGCCCGCCGTCATCTGCCTCTCCTACACCTGGTGCGACGACAGCCTGAAATGGCTGCCGCTGTCCGCCAACGAACGGATGGAGGTGATGCTGAAGTCGCTCGGCGAGATCTACCCGAAGGTCGACATCAGGAAGCACCTCATCGGCAGTCCGGTCACCGTGTCCTGGGAGAACGAGCCCTACTTCATGGGGGCGTTCAAGGCCAACCTGCCCGGTCACTACCGCTATCAGCGGCGTCTGTTCACGCACTTCATGCAGGACCGGCTGCCCGCGGACAAGCGGGGCATCTTCCTCGCGGGTGACGACATCTCATGGACGGCCGGGTGGGCCGAGGGGGCCGTGCAGACCGCGCTCAACGCCGTGTGGGGCGTCATGCACCACTTCGGCGGCGGGACCGATCCCGCGAACCCCGGCCCCGGTGACGTCTACGACGAGCTCGCTCCGCTGGAACTCCCGGAGGACTGAGGCCGCCCGGCCCGTGGGCGGCTCACCGGCCGGGCGGCGCGGTGTGCCATGGAGGTCCCAGAGGGGTGAGGAGGCAGCGGCCCACCAGACCGACCCCCGAGTCCAGCCGCTCGACGAACTCCCCTGCCAGGTCCGGGAGTCCGCGGAAGGCCCAGAGTCCCCGGGCGGCGGACCACGCCGCGTCCCGGGCCCGTTCCAGACTCCACGCCCCCAGCAGATGCGTCAGCGGATCGGCGATCCGGAGGAGGTCGGGCCCCGGCGTCAGATCCTCGCGGATCCGCTCCTCCAGCGTGATCAGCACCTCGCCCACCCGGTCGAACTCGCCCTCCAGGTCCGCCGGTTCGCAGCCGAGCGTACGACACGCGTCCACCACCGCGAGCGCCAGATCGTGCCCGATGTGCGCGTTGATACCGGCGAGGGCGAACTGCAGCGGACGTACCCCCGGATGTCCCCGCAGCTGGAACAGCGGTCGCCAGCACGCGGGTGGCCGGCGGTCCCGGGCGACCGCGTCGACGGCCCCGAGATAGCGCTCCGCGAACCGCACGTCCAGGGTCGCCGCGGCGCGTACGTCGCTGAAGTGCCCCGCGTCCAGGCCTCTGCCGACCTCCTCGGTGACGGCGAGGTACACCCGGTTGAAGACCGCGACCCCGTCCCGCTCCGGCCAGAGCGCGTCCAGCGCGCGCATACGGCGTACCACCGCGTCGACGCCGTGGACGAGGACCGTGTCTTGCGCGAAGCGCTCCAACCGCACCATGGGGGCAGGTTCCCAGGCCTAGGCTGTGCCGAGGGCCGCCGGGCCGGTCGCTTCCCCAGAACGGGGGACTACGCGGGGCCCGGAGGAGGGGGAGCACCACGTGTCAGTCCGACGTGCCGAGCGCCTGGCCGCCCGCCGTGCGGAGCGCCGACGCGCAGCCCAGCGCGGTGCCATGGTGGCGCTCGCCTCCGTCGTCGTCGCGGCCGGCACCGTGACGGGGGTGCTGTCCGCGCTGGACGACGGCCGGGGCGGCGACGAGGCCCGACCGGACGTGTCCGGCACACCGTTCCCGCAGCCGCTGCCCTACCTCCCCACCCCCTCGTCCTCGCCCTCGGCGACCTCCGGCTCCCCGTCGCCCTCGGCGTCCGCGTCCGCACCGAAGACGAGGCCGAGCCCGACACCGTCGAAGTCCGCGGCAACGAAGCCGAGGACCGGGCCGGCGTCCGTGCGGCTGTACCGCCACGGCGACTCCCAGGTCCTGGACTGGGTCCGGGCCAACCCCGACGACCCGCGCCGCCCGCTCATCGAGTCCCGGATAGCCGACCGGCCCGCCGCGGTCTGGTTCGCGGACTACACCCCGTCGACCATCACGGCCCGGGTCCGGGCGGTCACCTCGGCCGGGGCGGCGAAGGGCGGCGTGCCCGTCGTCGTCCCGTACGCGGTACCGGACCGTGACTGCGGCGGGGCCTCGCAGGGCGGCGCGCCCGACCTCAGCGCGTACGACGGCTGGATCGGGAAGTTCGCCGCGGGCCTCGGCAGCCGCGAGGTCGTGGTGATCCTGGAGCCCGACGCGATCGCCCAGTCGGACTGTCTCTCCGAGGGGGAACGGACGGCCCGGTTCGACGCGTTGGCCCGTGCGGGCCGTGTCCTGAAGGCGGCGAATCCTCAGGCGCGGGTCTACTTCGACGCGGGCCACTCGGACTGGAACGCGCCGCGGAAGCAGGCCGGGCTGCTGCGCCGGGCCGGTGCCGCGTCCGCCGCGTCCTCGGACGGGATCTTCAGCAACGTCTCCAACTTCAACCGCACGGGGGACGAGGTCGCGTACGTCCGCCGGACCCTCGCCGCGCTCGGCGGCCCCGCGAGCCTGGGCGCCGTCATCGACACCAGCCGCAACGGCAAGGGCGCCCCGGCCGACGGCGAGTGGTGCGACCCGGCGGGCCGCAAGCTCGGACAGGCGCCGACCCTGAGCACCGGGGAGGCCCGGATCGACGCCTACCTGTGGGTGAAACTGCCGGGCGAGTCCGACGGCTGCCGGGGCAGGCCGGGGACGTTCACGCCGGACTACGCCTACGACTTGGCGCGCTGACCGCCCGCGGAGCCGTCCGTCCGGCCGCCCGCGGAGTCGCCCGCCGAGTCCAGCTCGGGGGCGCCGTCGGAGGCGTACGAGGACGTGCCCTCGTCCAGCAGCGGTTCCTGCGACTTCAGGTGCGCGGGGGCCATCGCCCGCAGCGCGTGGTAGCCGGTGATGACGACGAGGGTGCCGAGCGCGATACCGCTCAGCGAGAACGTGTCGGTGAACTTCATCGTGACGTCGCCGACGCCGATGATGATGCCCGCCGCGGCCGGTACCAGATTCAGCGGATTGCGCAGGTCCACCCCGGCGTTGAGCCAGATCTGCGCGCCGAGCAGGCCGATCATGCCGTACAGGATGACGGTGATCCCGCCGAGCACCCCGCCCGGGATGGCGGCCACGACCGCGCCGAACTTCGGGCAGAGGCCGAAGAGGAGCGCGAAGCCGGCGGCGGCCCAGTAGGCGGCCGTGGAGTAGACGCGGGTCGCCGCCATGACGCCGATGTTCTCGGAGTACGTGGTGTTGGGCGGGCCGCCCACGGCGGTGGAGAGCATCGAGCCGACCCCGTCCGCCGAGATCGCGGTGCCCAGCTTGTCGTCCAGCGGGTCGCCGGTCATCTCGCCGACGGCCTTCACATGGCCCGCGTTCTCGGCGACCAGGGCGATCACGACGGGCAGGGCAACCAGGATCGCCGACCACTCGAAGGACGGCCCGTGGAACGCCGGCAGCCCGATCCAGTCCGCCGAGCCCACGCCGGAGAGGTCGAGCCGCCAGTGGTCGGTGACCCTGCCGCTCGCGTCGGCCGAGTGGATCCGGCCGAAGGCGAGGTCGAGGAGCCACGAGATCCCGTACCCGAAGACCAGGCCCAGGAAGATCGCGATCCGTGACCAGAAGCCGCGCAGGCACACCACCGCCAGACCGGTGAACAGCATCACGAGCAGCGCCGTCCACTGGTCCTGCGGCCAGTACGTGGCGGCGGTGACCGGGGCCAGGTTGAACCCGATCAGCATGACGACCGCGCCCGTCACGATCGGCGGCATCGCGGCGTGGATGATCCGCGCCCCGAACCGCCGCACCGCGAGGCCGACCAGGAACAGCGCGACGCCCACGACGAACACGGCGCCGGTCACGGTCGCGCTGGAGCCGCCCTGCGCCCGGATCACCGCGGCGACACCCACGAAGGAGAGCGAACAGCCCAGATAGCTGGGCACCCGGCCGCGGGTCGCCAGCAGGAAGATCACCGTCGAGACGCCCGACATCATGATCGCGAGGTTCGGGTCCAGACCCATGAGGACCGGCGCGACGAACGACGCCCCGAACATCGCCACCACGTGCTGGGCACCGAGGCCGGCCGTCCGGGGCCACGAGAGCCGTTCGTCGGGGCGGACGACCGCTCCGGGTGCGGGCGTGCGCCCGTCACCGTGCAGTTTCCAGCGCACGCCGAGGTCCATGGTGGTATCCGCTTTCTCTGCACCTCGGACGCGTGTCCGGGATTCCTTACGTGAAGATCAGCGCCATGGTAGGGGGGAGCCGGGGGAGCGGCCGGTTCAGGGCCGCGAATCGGGGACCTTCGCGTCCGTCACCTCGCCGCGCGCGCCCGGGACCTGGGCACTCGACGTACGGCCGCTGGTCCGCAGGACGCCCGCGAACGCGGCAAGCCCGAAGGCCAGCACGGTCACCAGGACGAAGGACGTCACCAGACTCGTCGCGTCCGCAACGGTTCCGATGGCGGACGGCGCGATCAGCCCCGAGGTGTACGTGATGGTGGCGACGCCCGCGATGGCCTGGGCCGGGTTGGGCCCGCTGCGGCCCGCCGCGGCGAAGCAGAGCGGTACCACGACGGCGATGCCGAGGCCCAGCAGCGCGAAGCCGGTCATGGCCAGGACGGCGTTCTGCGCCAGTACGACGAGCAGGGCGCCGGCGGTGGCGAGGAGGCCGCTGACCCGTACGGTGCGCACCGGGCCGAAGCGGTCGACCACCGCGTCACCGGCGAGCCGCGCGACCGCCATGGTGAGGGTGAAGGCGGTCGTGCACGCGGCGGCGAGCCCCGCCGAGGTGCCGATGACGTCCCGCAGATAGACCGCGGACCAGTCCAGGCTCGCCCCCTCCGCGAACACCGCGCAGAAGCCGATCGCGCCGATGAGCAGCGCCGACCTCGGCGGCAGCGCGAAACGCGGGGGCGCCTCCTCGTCCTCCGTGGCGCGCAGGTCCAGAACGCCCTGGCAGGCCGCCGTCCCGAGCACGGTGAGCGTCAGCGCGGCGAGCGCGTGGTGCAGCCGGGCGTCCGTGCCCAGGTGTGCGGCGAGCGTGCCGGCGGCCGAGCCGATCAGGGCGCCCGCGCTCCACATGCCGTGCAGCCCGGACATGATCGACTTGTCCAGGCGGTTCTCGACCTCGACGCCGAGGGCGTTCATCGCCACGTCGGCCATGCCGGCCGTCGCCCCGTAGACGAAGAGGGCCAGGCACAGGGTGGGCAGGTTCGGGGCGAGCGCCGGGAGGACGAGGGAGAGCGTCCACAGCGCCATGAGCCCGCGCAGCGCCGTGCGGGCGCCGAAGCGGTGGCTGACGCTGCCCGCGAGCGGCATCGCGAGGGAGGCGCCGATGGCGGGGAAGGCGAGTGCCAGGCCGAGTTGGCCCGCGCTCACCGACGCGTGGTCCTGGATCCACGGGACGCGGGTCGCGAACGAGCCGGTGACGGCGCCGTGCACGGCGAACACCGCCGCGACGGCGTACCGGGAGCGCGTCACCTCGCGCCGGTCGTAGACCACTTCGCTCATTCTCCCGGCTCCTGTCCGTCGACCCCGGTGGTCGTGTCGACCCGGTGCTCGTCCGTCGTCTCTGCGTTCTGCGGGCGTAAACTATCAGGCACCCTGCCTGATAGATAGATTGTTTTCGCGCCCGCCGCAGTCGCCGCAGCCGCCTGTTCCGATCTGGAAGGATCCCGGCATGCCCGCATCACCGAGTACCGCCCGGGCCATCAATGACCGGCTCGCCCTGCGGCTGCTGCAGCGGGAAGGCCCTCTGACGGCCGGGCAGTTGAAGAAACTCACCGGACTGTCCCGGCCCTCGGTCGCCGACCTCGTGGAACGCCTCGCCGAGGCCGGGCTGATCGGCGTGGTCGGGGAGTCCGGCGAGCAGCGGCGCGGCCCGAACGCCCGGCTGTACGGGATCGTCGCCGACCGGGCTCATCTGGCCGCCCTCGACGTGCGCACCGAGGGGGTGGCCGTGGTCGTCGCGGACCTGCTGGGCGCGGTGCTGGCCGAGGCGTCGGTGCCGATCGCGGACGAGACGGACACGGTGCCCGCGGTCGAGCGGGCGGTCGCGCTGGTGGAGCACACGGCGAAGGAGGCGGGGGTCGAGCGGCTGCACACCGTCGGGGTGGGGGCTCCCGGGCTGATCGACCCCGCGACGGGTGAACTGCGCGACTCCACGGGGCTGCCCGAATGGCACCGGCGTCTTGCCGCGGCCCTTCAGGAGCGGTTCGCGGCGCGGGTCGTCGTGGAGAACGAGACGAACCTCGCGGCGCTGGCCGAGCAGCGGGAGGGGGCCGCGCGGGATCGCGACACCTTCGTGCTGCTGTGGCTCGGGCACGGGATCGGGGCGGCGGTGGTCCTGGACGGGGTCCTGCGGCGGGGTGCGTCCGGGGGGACCGGGGAGATCGGCTTCCTGCCGGTGCCGGGGACGGGCGGGATGCCGTCCGCGACGGGATGCGAGGGTGGGTTCCACTCGCTCGCGGGGGCGGCGGCGATCGTCGAACTGGCGCGGGAGTACGGGGTGAGTGCTTCGGTGTCGGCGCATGAGCCGTATGCGGCGGCGTTGGTGCGGGAGGCGGTGGCGCGGGTGTCGGGGGCGGCGCGTGGCGCCACCGCGACACCTGTCTCGCCCTCGGCGCCGGCTCCCGCGCTGACGCCCGGGTCGACTCCCGGGCCCCGCTCGGCCCCGGTGGCCCCAGCGCCTGCCGCCGCTTCGGTGTCCGCGTCGGCTCAGGGAGTCGGGGGTCGCGTTGATTCCTCTGCGGGCAGCGAGGGGTACCCGCGCAGTTCCCCGCGCCCCTTCGGGGGCGGGGGAGATCAGGGGGCCTCGGGGTTTCTTGATGTGCTGGCTGATCGGGTGGCTCTCGGGGTTGCGTCCGTGATTGCCGTGTTGGATCCGGGGTGTGTGGTGCTGTCCGGGGAAGTCGGGCGCGCGGGCGGGGAGACGCTTGCCGCCCGGGTGCGGGAGCGGCTCGGGCGGATGACGCCGCTGCCCACCGAGGTGCGGGCCGGGACCCTGGGCGGCGGCGCCGTTCTGCGCGGCGCCCTGCTGATGGCCCGCGACGGCGCCCAGGACGAGCTGTTCGCGCCGCCGGAGCGGTGAACCCGGGCCTGTGACGGGAACGGAGACCCGGCGGCGGGGCAAGGGCCTCCGTCACCGCCGCCGGGTCGATCTGGGCGGGTCGGCGAACGCGGACCCGGAGAGGCGCCGGTGAACGCAGACCCTAGAGAGGACTAGACCAAAGCGTCAATAGGTATGGACCACCAGCGAGACGCTTGATCACCAAGAAGATCCCCAAGAAGTTGATCAAAGCCTGGCGCCTTACGGGTGTCCCGTGAAGTCCATCGGTACACCTTGTGAGCCACCCCACAGAATTCACCCGCATGGGCGCCGATCAGGCGTGGCACACTGAACCTGTACCAGTAGCAGCGCACTCCGGGGTCGGTGAAAGTCCGAACCGGCGGTTACAGTCCGCGACCCGGTCGCTTCCAGCGGCCGGTTGACCAGGTGAAACTCCTGGACCGACGGTTAAAGTCCGGATGGGAGGCAGTGCGCGGCGGGCGAGCATTCGTGCGCGCCGCCGTCTGTTTCGACGTGTCCCACGGACACGTCGTCCCACGCGGCGTCGCCCCCGGTGTTCCGCTCGTTCACCTCTGTCGTCATCGACAGGCCCCGGAGTCCGTGCCCCAAGAGGCAGGAGGACCCGGGAAGTGTTCACCGGAATCGTTGAAGAGCTGGGTGAAGTCACCGCCGTCGAGAACCTCGGCGATGCCTCACGTTTCCGACTCCGTGGCCCTGTGGTCACCGAAGGTGCACGTCACGGGGACTCCATCGCCGTCAACGGCGTCTGTCTGACGGTCGTCGAGCACGCGGACGGCGAGTTCACCGCCGATGTCATGGCGGAGACCCTGAACCGCTCCAGCCTCGGCGCCCTCACCGTCGGCTCCCGCGTCAACCTCGAACGGCCCATGGCCGTCGGCGAACGGCTCGGCGGCCACATCGTGCAGGGCCATGTGGACGGCACGGGCGAGGTCGTCGAGCGCAAGCCGTCCGAGCACTGGGAGATCGTGAAGATCTCGCTGCCCGCTGACCTCGCGCGCTACGTCGTGGAGAAGGGCTCCATCACCGTCGACGGCATCAGCCTGACCGTCGTCGACGCCGGACCCGACTTCTTCACCGTCAGCCTCATCCCGACCACCCTCGACCTGACCACCCTGGGCCGCAAGCAGCCCGGCGACCCGGTCAACCTAGAGGTCGACGTGATCGCCAAGTACGTCGAGCGGCTGCTCGGCCCGCGGAGCCAGGGAGCGACACGGTGAACTGGCTCAACTCCGAGGCGTTCACACTCTTCGGCCAGCACATCAAGTGGGCCGACATGATCGGCAACGTGATCGGGCTGATCGGCCTGGCTCTCGGCTGGCGTCGCTCCATCTGGACCTGGCCCGTCCAGTTCCTGTCCGGCGCCATCCTCCTCGCCGCCTTCGCCACCGCCCATCTCTCGGGCAGCGCGGGCAAGCAGCTGGTGGTCATGGCCGTCGCGGTCTGGGGCTACCGGCAGTGGAACCGCGGCCGGGGCGGCGCGCAGGACGGCTCCATCGCCGTCCGGTTCGCCACCTGGCGCGAACGCGCGTACCTCCTCGGCGCCGCGGCCGTCGGCACCGTCGCGGTCGCGAGCCTGTTCACCGCGTACCCGTCGCTGTCCTGGGACCCCTGGCCCGACGCCTACATCTTCGTCGGCACGGTCGTCGCGATGTACGCCCAGGCGCGCGGCATGGTCGAGTTCTGGTTCGCCTGGCTGCTCGTCGACCTGGTGGGCGTGCCGCTCAACTTCGCCAACGGCTTCGCGTTCTCCGGATTCGTCTACATCATCTACGGCGCGCTCGTCCTGTGGGGCATGCGCGACTGGTGGCTGCGCTCCCGCAAGGCCGGGCAGCCCTTCCTGGAAGGAGCCCCGGCATGACGGCAACACCGGTTTGGTACAGCACGGGTCACGACGAGGACGCCTCGGACTTCGCCCTCGACCCGGTCGAGAAGGCGATCGCGGACATCGCCGCGGGCCGCCCGGTCGTGGTCGTCGACGACGAGGACCGTGAGAACGAGGGCGACCTCGTCATCGCCGCCGAGAAGGCGACCCCCGAGATCATCGCCTTCATGATGAGCGAGTGCCGCGGTCTGATCTGCGCACCCATGGAGGGCGACGAGCTCGACCGCCTCCAGCTCCCGCAGATGGTCGAGAACAACACCGAGTCGATGCGCACCGCCTTCACGGTCTCCGTCGACGCGGGCCCCGCCTCCGGCGTGACCACCGGCATCTCCGCCGCCGACCGCGCCACCACCCTGCGGCTCCTCGCCGGAGGGCAGGCGGGAGCGGCCGACTTCGTACGCCCCGGCCACATCTTCCCGCTGCGCGCCAAGCCCGGCGGTGTGCTCGTCCGCAACGGCCACACCGAGGCCGCCGTCGACCTCGCCCGGCTCGCGGGCCTGCGGCCGGCCGGCGCCATCGTCGAGATCGCCGGCGAGGACGGGCGGATGCTGCGTCTGCCCGAGCTGATCCCGTTCGCCCGCAAGCACGGGCTGACGATCATCTCCATCGAGGACCTGATCGCCCACCGCCGTACCGCCGAGCCCACGGTCCGCCGCGAGGCGAAGACGCAACTGCCCACCGCCTTCGGCGAGTTCACGGCGTACGGCTACCGCTCCACCGTCGACGGCGTCGAGCACGTGGCGCTGGTCCACGGCGAGATCGGCGATGGCGACGACATCGTCGTGCGCATCCACTCCGAATGCCTCACCGGGGACGTCTTCCACTCGCTGCGCTGCGACTGCGGCCCCCAGCTCGAAGCCTCCCTGCGGCGCATCCAGGCCGAGGGCCGCGGCATCGTCGTCTACCTCCGCGGCCACGAGGGGCGCGGCATCGGGCTGCTGTCCAAGCTGCGCGCGTACGAGCTCCAGGAGCGCGGCCGGGACACCCTGGACGCCAACCTCGAACTCGGCCTGCCCGCCGACGCCCGCGACTACGCGGCCGGGGCGCAGATCCTCGAGGACCTCGGGGTGCGCAGCCTGCGGCTGATGACCAACAACCCCGACAAGACCGACGCGCTCGTCCGCCACGGCCTGAAGGTCACCGAGCGCGAGCCGATGCCCGTGACCGCGGGCGAGCACAACCTCCGGTACCTGCGCACCAAGCGGGACCGGATGGGGCACGACCTGCCCTGGCTGGACACGACCGCCGTGTCCGCCTGCGGCAACCAGTAACGGCACAGCACGTCAAGGAGACAAGTACATGAGCGGCAAGGGCGCACCCGAACTGTCCGTACGCAACTGCGGTGACCTGCGGGTCGCCGTCATCGCGGCCCAGTGGCACGAGAAGGTCATGGACGGACTCGTCGACGGCGCGCTGCGCGCCCTGCACGAGCTGGGCATCGACGAGCCGACCCTCCTGCGGGTCCCCGGCAGCTTCGAACTGCCGGTCGTCGCGAAGGTCCTCGCGGGCCGCGGCTACGACGCGATCGTCGCGCTCGGCGTCGTCATCCGCGGCGGCACCCCGCACTTCGAGTACGTGTGCCAGGGCGTCACCCAGGGCCTCACCCAGGTCTCCGTCGAGACCGGGGTCCCCGTCGGCTTCGGCGTGCTGACCGTCGACACCGAGGAGCAGGCGCTGGACCGCGCGGG
The DNA here is from genome assembly GCF_026341275.1 of Streptomyces ortus. Taxonomy (NCBI): domain Bacteria; kingdom Bacillati; phylum Actinomycetota; class Actinomycetes; order Kitasatosporales; family Streptomycetaceae; genus Streptomyces; species Streptomyces ortus. The sequence goes on along the minus strand of NZ_JAIFZO010000002.1, from coordinate 496,530 downwards.
CATCGAGGGCTCGAACGAGGACAAGGGGCACGAGGCGGTGACGGCGGCCGTGGCGACCGCGGCCACCCTGCGCTCGGTATCCGAACCCTGGCGCTGACGTAGGCCCGCGACCGCGTAGGGTGAGGACCACCATGTCCAAGAAGACTTTCGAGGAGCTCTTCACCGAGCTCCAGCACAAGGCAGCCACCGGCGACCCCGCCACCTCCCGCACCGCGGAACTGGTCGGCAAGGGGGTCCATGCCATCGGCAAGAAGGTCGTCGAAGAGGCCGCCGAGGTCTGGATGGCCGCGGAGCACGAGGGCAAGGAAGCAGCCGCCGAGGAGATCTCGCAGCTGCTCTACCACGTCCAGGTGATGATGGTCGCCCGCGGCATCAGCCTGGACGACGTGTACGCCCACCTCTGAGCCGCCTCCGCGCCCTCACGCCGACCGCCGTATCCGCCACCGCATCCGCACGCACTCGCACCGCACGAACGAAGGAAGCCGACCTCATGCTGCGCATCGCCGTCCCCAACAAGGGTTCCCTGTCAGGCCCCGCGGGGGAGATGCTGCATGAGGCCGGCTACCAGCAGCGCCGGGAGGCCAAGGAGCTGCGGATCGTCGACCCGGAGAACGAGGTCGAGTTCTTCTACCTCCGCCCCCGCGACATCGCGATCTACGTCTCCTCCGGCCGCCTCGACATCGGTATCACCGGCCGTGACCTGCTGATCGACTCCGCGGCCCAGGCGGAGGAGATCCTGCCTCTCGGCTTCGCCCGCTCCACCTTCCGCTTCGCCTCCAAGCCCGGCACGGCCAAGGCACTCGACGACCTCGCGGGCAGGACCGTCGCCACCTCGTACGAGGGCATCGTCGCCAAGTACCTCGCCGACCAGGGCGTCGACGCGTCCGTCGTGCACCTCGACGGCGCGGTCGAGACGGCCATCGAACTCGGTGTCGCCGAGGTCATCGCGGACGTCGTCGAGACCGGTACCTCGCTGCGCAACGCGGGCCTCGAGGTCTTCGGCGACCCGATCATGAAGTCCGAGGCGGTCGTCATCCGCCGTACCGGCGCGGAGACCACCGGGGACGCCGAGCCCAAGATTCAGCAGTTCCTGCGCCGTCTCCAGGGCGTCCTCGTGGCCCGGACCTACGTGATGATGGACTACGACTGCCGCGTCGAGCAGCTGGAGAAGGCCGTCGCGCTCACCCCGGGCCTCGAGTCGCCCACCGTCTCGCCGCTCCACAACGAGGGCTGGGTCGCCGTACGCGCCATGGTCCCGTCCAAGGAGGCCCAGCGGATCATGGACGACCTGTACGAGATCGGCGCGCGGGCCATCCTGACCACGGCCATCCACGCCTGCCGCCTCTGACACCGAGCACACCTCAGACACCGAGGACACCGAGAACTTCGAGGAACCGCTTCGCCATGCCGGACACCACCGAGCCGCCCGCCCTCCCCGTGACCTTCAGGCCCGGGCGCACCCGAGCGGTCCTGCTGACCGCCGGTGCCACGATCTTTGTGGTCATCACCACGGTCGCGCTGCTGCTGGAGAACCTCGGACCGGGGGAGCGCCTCAGCTTCGTCCTCACCGCGGCACTGCTCTTCGGCGTCCTCGTACTGCTGGCCCGCCCGAAGGTCGTCGCCGACGAGTCCGGGGTCACCGTCGTCAACATCGCCAGCAGGCGGCGGCTCGCCTGGGCGGAGATCGTGCAGGTCAACCTCCGTCCGGGAGACCCCTGGGTCTTTCTGAACCTGAGCGACGGCACCAGCCTGCCCGTGCTCGGCATCCAGCCGGGCATCGCCAAGCAGCACGCCATCAGCGACGCCCGCGCGCTGCGCGCGCTCGTCGAGGCCCGCTCCCCCGGCGGGCCGGACGGGCCGTCCGACGGCCCGCACGACGAACATCACGGCTGACTCCCGGCCTTCCACCCTGCCGTACGGGCCCAGGTCTTGATTAATCTGTTGGCGGAGGCGTTTTCGTTGCGCCTCCGCCGCTGACTTCCCACCCGGAACCCGGCGGCCCCCTGCTATTCGAGGAGTGACTCCCTCCAGCGATGGACGGATCGTCCTGTAGTACCTGCGCCGCCCCCTCCCGACCCATCGAGGCGGCGGCATGACCATCCCCCTGCTGCTCCTCGGGGCGGCGTTCCTGTTGATCCTCGCCAACGGCTTCTTCGTGGCGGCCGAGTTCGGCCTCGTCACGGTGGAGCGCCCCGAGGCCGAGAAGGCGGCGGCCGAAGGCGACCGGCGGGCCCGTACCGTCGTCAGTTCCCTCAAGGAACTCTCCTTCCAGCTGTCCGGCACCCAGCTCGGCATCACCATCACCTCGCTGGTCGTCGGCATGCTCGCCGAACCCGCGCTCGCCGAGCTGCTGCACGGCCCGTTCACCGCCGTCGGCGTCCCCGAAGGCGCCGTGTCCGGTGTCGCCGTGATCGTCGGCATGCTGCTGGCCTCGGCCGTGCAGATGGTGATCGGCGAACTCGTGCCCAAGAACTGGGCGGTCTCCAGGCCACTGCAGGTCGCGCGGTTCGTCGCGGGCCCGCAGCACGTCTTCTCGACCCTGTTCCGGCCGGTGATCGCCGCGCTGAACTCCGTCGCCAACCGGCTCGTACGCGCTCTGGGCGTCGAACCCACGGCGGAGCTGGCCTCCGCGCGCACCCCCGGCGAGCTCGTCTCCCTGGCCCGGCACTCGGCCCAGGCCGGCGCGCTGGAGCAGGACACCGCCGACCTCTTCGTCCGTACGCTCTCCCTGGGCGACCTCACCGCGCAGCACGTGATGACCCCCCGGGTGAAGGTCAGCGCCCTCCAGTCCTCCGCGACCGCCGAGGACGTCGTCAACCTCACCCGTGCCACCGGCCTCTCCCGCTTCCCCGTCTACCGGGAGCGGATCGACGAGATCGTCGGCATGGTGCATCTCAAGGACGCCCTCGCGGTGCCCTCGCACGACCGGCTGCGCACGCCGGTCACCCGGATCGCCCAGGCCCCGCTGCTCGTCCCGGAGACACTGCCGGTGCAGCCCCTCCTGGAGCGGCTGCGCAACGAACAGCCCATCGCCGTCGTCGTCGACGAGTACGGCGGCACGGCGGGGGTCGTCACCCTGGAGGACATCGTCGAGGAACTCGTCGGCGAGGTCCGCGACGAGCACGACGGCCAGGACGTGCCGGAGCTCGCCGCCGCGCCGCCCGAGGACGGCCGGCCCGCGTGGGACGCCGACGGCAGCTGCCGCGTCGACATCCTGCGGCGCATCGGCCTGGACGTCCCCGAGGGCCCGTACGAGACGGTCGCCGGCCTCGTCGCCGACCTCCTCGGACGCATCCCGGCCCCCGGTGACCGGGCCGAGCTGCCCGGCTGGCGCCTCTCGGTGCGCCAGGTCGGCCACTACCGCGCGGAGCGGGTCAGGCTGGTCAGAACGGCCGAGGCCGGCACCATCCCTGTCCCGGGTTCCGCTTCCGTCCCCGTCTCCGCGGCGGAGGCCGTCCGATGAGCGTGCTCCAACTCCTGTTCGCCGGCCTGCTCGTGCTCGCCAACGGCTTCTTCGTCGGAGCCGAGTTCGCCCTGGTCTCCGTACGGCGCAGCCAGATCGAGCCGCTCGGCACGGCACGGGCCCGGCAGGTCATGTACGGCCTGGAGAACCTGCCGCACATGATGGCCGCCGCCCAGTTCGGCATCACCATGTGCTCGCTGACCCTGGGCGCGGTCGCCGAGCCCACCGTGGCGCACCTCCTGGAGCCGGTCTTCCACGCCGCGCACCTGCCCGAGGGCATGATCCACCCGCTCGGGTACGTGATAGCGCTCGCCGCTGTCGTCTTCCTCCACCTGGTGGTCGGCGAGATGCTGCCGAAGAACCTGGCGATGGCCGCCCCCGAGAAGACCGCGCTGTGGCTCAGCCCCGGGCTGGTGGCCTTCGCCCGCCTCTGCAAGCCGGTCACCGTGGCCCTCGGTGCCTGCGCCCGCGTCATCCTGAAGCTCTTCGGGGTCGAGCCCAGGGACGAGGTCGAGGCGGTCTTCACCAGCGAGCAGCTCAACCGGCTCGTCGAGGACGCCGGCCAGGCCGGTCTGCTCGACCCCGGTGAGCAGGAGCGCCTGGAGGACGCGCTGGAACTGGGCTCCCGTCCCGTCACGGACGTCCTCCTGGGGCGCGAGTCGCTGATCACCGTGGGCCCCTCGGTCACACCGGGCCAGGTCGTAGCCCTCACCGCCCGCACCGGCTTCTCCCGGTTCCCGGTGGTCGCGGAGAACGGCGCCTTCATGGGCTATCTGCACGTGAAGGACGTACTCGACCTGGAGGAGTCCGAGCGGGCGGTGCCGCAGCAGGTCTGGCGGCCCATGACGACGCTCAGCGCCGAGCTTCCGCTGGACGACGCCCTGACCGTGATGCGCCGCGCCGCGACGCACCTCGCTCAGGTCGCCGACGCGTCCGGCCGGGTCCTGGGCCTGGTGGCCCTGGAGGACGTCCTGGAACTCCTGGTCGGCGAGGTCCGCGACCCGGCCCACCGCAACCGTCCGGCCCCCCGGGTGAACGAGCCCCGCTCACCTCGCCCCGAGCTCGCGGAGCCCCACAGCAGGCCCTGGCGAGCTGAAGGACAAAAGACTGGCAGTTCCCCGCGCCCCCAAGCAGGGCGCGGGTTGACTGTTTCGCTTTCAGGGCGCGGGGAACGGCGCAGTCTTTGCTTTTGGGGCGCGGGGAACCTGCGCGACAAGCCACGACGGCGCCGCACCCGTGACACGTCAGCAACCCACCGAGCCAGTGGGCGCACCCAACCCCGGAGATGCCGGGCGCGGCCGACTGGCCACGCCCCGGACGGCCTGCGCCCCGAGAACCTCTGTACGCCTGCATCAGATCAGCCAACCGAAGCGTCGCCAGATCATCCCGCGTGAGATCTCCCGGATACCCCGAGAGCCGCAGATCCCGATAGGCGCAGCTCTTCTCGTACAACGTACGCAGGAACCGCCCGTTCCCCAGCTCGTCGATCCACCCCTGGTCCACGACGTGCCCACTGATGGAGCGCAGCTCGTCGAGCGCCTCCTCGTCCCACACGTCCCCGTTCTCCCCCGCCAGCACCTCACCGATCGAGGTCAGTTCGAGGGGCCGGTACGAGGGGAAGTCGACCCGGGTCGTGAACCGGGACGACAGCCCGGGATTGGCGGCCAGCAGCCGGTCCATGCCCTCCGGATACCCCGCGAGGATCACCACCAGGTGATCCCGGTTGTCCTCGGCCCGCTTCAGCAGCACCTGCAGCGCCTCGTCCCCGTACGCGTCCCCCTTGCCGTACCCGGAGTTGGACAGCGAATAGGCCTCGTCGACGAAGAGCACCCCGCCGATCGCGGAGTCGATCAGTTCGTTGGCCTTCACCGCGGTCTGGCCGAGATACTCGCCCACCAGATCGGCCCGCTGCGCCTCGACGAGATGGTCGCCGCCGAGCAGCCCGAGCGCGTAGAAGACCCGGCCGAGAATGCGTGCCACGGTGGTCTTGCCGGTGCCGGAGGGCCCGGAGAAGACGAAGTGCCGTTTCGGCGGCTGGACCGGCAGCCCCTGCCCGGCCCGCAGCCGGGCCATGTTCAACTGCGCGGAGAGCGCCTTCACCTGGCGTTTCACCGGTTCGAGGCCGACCATGCCCTCCAGCTCGGCCAACGCCTCTTCGAGGAGCGCGGGATCCGTGGGCCCGGTCGGCAGCTGCGGGGGCAGCACCGGCACGATGGCCTTCTCCCGGACCCGGTCCGACGCGGACGGCAGCGCGCCGGGCGGCGGCTCGGGCTCGGACAGCTTCAGGTCCCGGCCCTCGGTGCCGAACAGCGGATCCACGCCGTCGGGGCCGTCGAGGATGTCCTGCCCGACGCCCGTGAGCGTGATCGCCGCGAGGTCGGCCGTCTCGTCGTACCCGTCGCCCTCGGAGATCGCGGCGAGCCGGGCCGAGGTGTCCATGAACGCGGGATCGACCCGGTGCACCGCCCGGTACAGGGGGAGGGCAGCCGCCGAGCGGCCCGTGCCCTCGTGCGCCCGAGCCAGCCAGTACCGCAGCTCCTTGCGCTGCGGCTGCTCGCTGCGGCAGCGCATCAGGGCGGACGACAGCAGCGGCTCGGCCTGCCCGTACATCTCCAGCCGTACCCGGGCCATCCCGCCGAACAGGCCCGCCTCGATGCCCAGCATCGGATCGTCGGTCAGCGGGTCCGTGTGGCGGACCAACTGCTCCCAGTCCTTGACGAGATAGGCCCGGCAGGCGTGCAGGAACCGGACCTGGGCGTCCGCGTCCACCGGGGGCAGGCCCGCCAACGCCCGGTCGAGCTCCGGGACATGACGTCCGTCGAGCCAGTGCGAGGAGTGCGCGAGCAGCAGATCGCGGGGTGACTCCAGCACCGGCTGCACCCACCAGCCCAGCCAGTACCAGGAGTTGAGCGTGCGTCGATGTCTGGTGCGCTGCTCGCCGAAGCGTTCGCGGTGCCGGAACATCCGCAGCAGCGCGGTCGTCGTGTCGATGCGCAGCGCGTGCAGTCCCAGCCAGCCGTCGGCCATCCCCGGATCCATCCGGACCGCGGCGCGGAACTCCTCCTCCGCCTGCGGATAGGCGCCCATGGTGTAGGCATCCACACCTCGCAGCCAGGCGAGGTCGGCCGGGGCCTCGGGGCCCTGCGTGCCGAAGTCCATCACGTCCCCCACATACCGTGCCCCCGTTGATCACCGGGCGGGCCGGTGCCCGTCGGCAGTCTTCGTCGAACCGCTGTGCCGCGGACGGGAGTTGCGCGCGGTGCGGAGAGCAGCCGTCCGAAGGTCGCACCAAGAGGCATCGTACCTGCGGGGGAGCGCCGGACCGTAGGGTGCCGCACGACGCATTCTTCGAGGTGGGAGCCGACGCGACGCACTCAGGACGGTCACGGAGAGTGAATAAATCGCGCCTCGGGGCGTCCGGAAACCGCTTGAGGACAGAACGAAGCCCCCGATCACGGGGGAACAACCGGGGGCCTCGCGTCCGTGGGGCGGCCCCGAGGGCCGCTTCTTGAGAACGTAAGACCTGTACGGCCCCTCGGTCAAGCCGAGTTGGGACACTCAGGCAACTTCTCGGACACCGGTCTTCACGAGTTCAGCACACAGAAGCAGGGCCGTCACGGTCGGTGACCGAAAGTGTTCCCACCGACGTCTCGGCAGGTCCTGGGAGTACCTCATATCCGTCTGAACACTGTCGTACCAAGAGACCGGCGAACGGCTCCGAAGGGTCCTCGGCGAAGTGCCGGCGCTCCGCGGGGACCCACCCTGCCCAGAAATCGCTCTGCGCCGAACCGTCCCGCTGACGTCCGCGGGCCCACGCGTCCTCGTGGGGCATCTCCATCCACAGCAGTTCCGCCAGTCGCGGCCGGACCGCCCGACGGCCGGCGCCGACGCCCTCGACGAGGATCACCGGGGCTGGCGGCAGGGTGCGGGCCGGCCCGAAGTCGCGCAGCCGCCAGTCGTAGGGGCGGTAGCGCGCGCTCTCCCCGCGGGCCAGCGGCCCGACGACCTCGCGCAGCAGCCGATCCGTCCACGCGAACAGTTCCTCGTGCGTGGCGATGTCGTCCAGGTGCAGGACGGGGGCGCCGTCCAGCGCCCCGGCCAGCCGCTCGGCGAAGGTGGTCTTGCCGGAGCCCGCGTGCCCGTCGACGCCGACGAGCCGGACGGGGCCGCAGGAGGGCGGCAGTCGGCGCAGCCGGTCGGCGAGGGTGCGGAGGTGGATGGGGGTTCCCTTGGTGCGGAGGTGGGCCGGGGCGTGCGTATTCCGGTGGAACACTCTACCGAGACCGATATGGACTGAATCGCGCTGCCCGCCCCATCAGTGGTCTCGACCAATATTGGTCGGCGCCGCGACGTCCGAAGTGCTGGCAGAAGCCGTGATCGCGTTCCATAGTGGGCCCACATGCGCACGTTCGTGCCCACGCCTCACCCACGCACTGGACCAGCCCGTTGCGGACACCTGGGGGTCTTCCGTCCATGACCAGAGCCGAACAGCCGTCCCGCAGAACCCTCCTGGCCGCGGCGGTGGCGGCGGTCGCCGCCGGAGCGGCGAGCCCGGCCGCCGCCGCGAGCCCGCCGGCCCGTACCCCGGCAGGACCGGCCGCCCCTACGCCGAAAGCGCCCTCCGCTCTCGTGGACAACCATGCCTGGACCTCGTACGCCGACTGGCGCGGCGGCACGGCGGAAGGGACCCGTGCCGTGCAGGGGTCCCGCCCCGGCCTGGAGATCCGGACCCCCGAGGGCCGCACCGACTACACGGACCCGCACACGAACACGACCGCCACCTGGGAGTACGCCCGCTGGACCTCCCCGCTGCACCGCCTCGCCGTCCCCTCCACCGAGGTCATCGCCTCCTGGAACGCGCGGACCCCGGCGGGCACCTGGCTGCAGATCGAGCTGACGGGCACGTACTCCGACGGCACGGACACCCCCTGGTACGTGATGGGCCGCTGGGCGGCCGGCGACCAGGACATCCGGCGGACCTCGGTCGACGACCAGAGCGACGGGAAGAGCTCGGTCTGGACCGACACCTTCGCCGTCGACGACGCGGCCTCCGGGCTGCGCCTGGTGTCGTACCGGCTGCGGCTGACCCTCTACCGCAAGCCCGGCACCAAGGCCACGCCGACCGTGTGGCGGCTCGGCGCGATGGGCTCGGACGTCCCCGACCGCTTCACCGTCCCCGCGTCGGCGCCCGGCCTCGCGCGGGAACTGAGGGTGCCGCGCTACTCGCAGGAGATCCACGTCGGCCAGTACCCCGAGTACGACAACGGCGGCGAGGCCTGGTGCAGCCCCACCTCCTCCCAGATGATCATCGAGTACTGGGGGCGGAAACCCACCGCCGAGGCGCTGGCCTGGGTCGATCCCGCATACGCGGACCCGCAGGTATGCCACGCGGCGCGCTACACCTTCGACTACCAGTACGACGGCTGCGGCAACTGGCCCTTCAATGCCGCGTACGCCGCCACGTACAAGGATCTGCAGGGTGTGGTGACGCGGCTCCACTCGCTCACCGACCTGGAGACGCTGATCGCCGCCGGTGTGCCCGCCATCACGTCCCAGTCGTTCCTCGCGTCCGAGCTGACCGGCGCGGGGTACGGCACGGCCGGGCATCTGATGACGGTCATCGGCTTCACCGCCGACGGCGACGTGATCGCCAACGACCCGAACTCGCCCGACAACGACGCGGTACGACGTGTCTACAAGCGGCGTGAGTGGGAGAACATCTGGCTCAGGACGAAGCGGTACAACGCCGCCGGGAAGGTCGTCTCCGGCACCGGCGGGGTCTGCTACCTCTACTTCCCGGCCCGTCCCACGGACACCCAGCGCAAGGCTCTGGCGGCGGTGGGCGTGCGCTGAGCCCGGAGGCCGGTACGGCACAGGCACAGGACCCGGACACCGGTACGGCACAGGACCCGGACATCGGTACGGCACAGGACCCGGACATCGGTACGGCACAGGGGCGGCTCCGCGCGGCGGAGCCGCCCCTGTGGCGCGTGCCACACCGGCCGGCCGCGGGTGACCAAGCTCTCCCCCGCAAAAGCCCGATCCGGTGGCAAGGTGGACGCACCGGGGGGACAAGTCCGTCCGAACCGGCGGGGGAGTCCCTCGCAAGCCGACCGCACACCGACCGTGAGTGAGCCGCCATGACCACGACCACTGCCACCGCCGGACACCTCCGCGCCCGGACGGGCGGTCCCAAGGACGACGGTCCGAAGATCCTTGAGCACGTCATGGGCTGGACCTTCGTGCTGGTGCTCGCGATGTTCGTGACGCAGCTCGGCCTCGTCTGAGACTCGAACAGACTGCTCGTACGGCTCTGCCATACTGCGGAAGTCCCGCTCGCGGTTGGAGACCAGGTCCGCAATTGACTGACAGTCCACAGCGCGGTGCCGACCGCCCCGGAGCGCGCGGCACCGACCGTTCCCTGGCGCGCCGTGCCGAACTCATCGTCATAGGGCGGAAGTTGTTCGCCGACACGTCCTACGACGCCCTGTCGATGGACGACATCGCCAAGCAGGCGCGGGTCGCCAAGGGGCTGATCTACTACTACTTCCGGTCCAAGCGCGGCTACTACCTGGCGATCGTCGAGGACTCGGTGGCCGAACTGGTCTCCCGGGCGGGCAGCGGTCTCGAACTGCCCCCGGAGGAACGGGTGCACCGCACCATCGACGGCTATCTGCGTTACGCCGAGCACAACCAGGCCGCGTACCGGACCATCATCAGCGGCGGTGTCGGCTTCGACGCCGAGGTGCACGCCATCCGCGACGGCGTCCGGGAAGCCATCGTCGAGACGATCGCCGAAGGGGCGTACGGGCGGCGGAAGGTGGGCCCGCTGCCGCGCACGGCACTGCTGGGCTGGCTGTGCAGTGTGGAGGGGGCCACCCTCGACTGGATCGCCCACCGCGGCCTGTCGCGCGATCTGATGCGTGAGCTGCTGGTGAGGATGCTCGGCGGCACGATGCGGGCCGTCGAGGAGCTGGACGTCTCCTACCCGGCCCCGCAGGCCGCGCGCCGCACGACCTGATACGTCGGTCGGGGCGGGACCGTTGCCGGCTGCCCGCCCCGACTGCCTTACCGGCGCGGCTAGTTGATCGCCTTGATCAGTTCGCCGTTCGCCGTGTCACCGCTCAGCTCCCAGAAGAACGTGCCGCCCAGACCCTGCGCGTTCTTGTAGCCCATCTTCCCGGCGATGGTCGACGGGGTGTCGTAACTCCACCAGTCGCTACCGCACTTGGCGTAGGCGGTACCGCCCACCGTGCCGGTGACCGGGCACTTCGTCTTGAGCACCTTGTAGTCGTCGATGCCCTGCTCGTACGTACCCGCCGCCGGTCCGGTGGCCGAGCCGCCGGGCGCCGCCTGGGTGACCCCCGTCCAGCCGCGTCCGTAGAAGCCGATGCCGAGCAGCAGCTTCGAGGCCGGTATGCCCATGCCCTTGAGCTTGGCGATGGTGGCCGAGGTGTGGAACTCCGCCTTCGGGATTCCCGAGTAGGAGTTCAGCGCGGAGTGCGGAGCCGTCGGACCGGTCGCGTCCCAGGCACCGAAGAAGTCGTACGTCATCGGGTTGTACCAGTCGACGTACTGGGCCGCGCCCGCGTAGTCCGCCGCGTCCAGCTTGCCGCCCGCGGTGGCGTCGGCCGGGATCGCCGAAGTGACCAGCGCGGAGCCGCCGAACTTGGCGCGGACGGCCGACATCAGGTTCTTGTACGCGGCCCGCCCGCTGGTGTCACAGCTGAGACCGCAGCTGTTGGGGTACTCCCAGTCGATGTCGATGCCGTCGAAGACGTCGGCCCACTTGGAGTTCTCGACCAGGTCGTAGCAGGACTGGGCGAAGGCCGCGGGATTCCTGGCCGCCTCGGTGAAGCCGCCGGACCAGGTCCAGCCGCCGAAGGACCACAGGATCCTGAGGTTCGGGTGCTTCTTCTTCAGCTCGCGGAGCTGGTTGAAGTTGCCGCGCAGGGGCTGGTCCCAGGTGTCCGCGACGCCGTCGACCGACTCGGCCGCGGTGTGGGTCCGCTCGGTGGCCGCGTAGGAGTCGCCCATCGCGCACTTGCCGCCGGTGACGTTGCCGAAGGCGTAGTTGATGTGCGTCAGCCTGGCCGCGGAGCCGGATGTCTCCACGTTCTTGACCAGGTACTTCCGGTCGTAGGTGCCCCATTCGGTGAAGTAGCCGACGACCTTGGAGCCGGCCGCCGCGGCGGTGGCCGCTGTGGGGGTGGCGGCCTTCCCTGCCGAAGCGGTGGTGGCCGCCGGGGCCGACGTACCGGCCGCGGTGGCGGTGCCCGCGCCGGCGAGCAGCCCCGCGCCGAGGGCGGCGCAGCACGCGGCGGACAGGAGCGCCCGGAAACGGACCCGGGGGCGGAGTGAGCTGAGCATCGGACTCCTCGTGGGGGAGAGGGGACATGCGCCGATTGGCATGAACGCGGTGAAGCGTTGGAGCGAAACAGTAGGAGGACTAGACCAGTCGGTCAATGGTTCGGACCAATTCCCCGCAGGAATTCCATAAGGAGTTCTTTACTCTTGAGTAAGCGGTCGTTAACTGGTGACTCCATGCCTCCGATCGGGCATACTCACAGCGCACAGCCGCTGATCAGGCGCTTCCGCGACCCGGAGACGCGAGCATCACCGGTGCTCAGTGAGACCCGGCGGCGCGGCCCCACCCAGGCGTGCGTCCGCCGATGTGCCCGACAGGGAGGATCGTCGCCATGCCCGACCGCGCGCCGCAGCCGGTGGACCGTCAACTGCCCACGGACGAGGCCCGGGATCTGATCTCGCTCGTCCGCGACATCGCGCAGCGTGAGATCGCCCCGAAGGCGGCCGAGGAGGAGGACGCCGGACGCTTCCCCCGGGAGGTCTTCACCCTGCTCTCGGAGTCGGGACTGCTCGGCCTTCCGTACGACAGCGAGTACGGCGGCGGAGACCAGCCGTACGAGGTCTACCTCCAGGTCCTCGAAGAGCTCGCCGCCGCCCGTCTCACCGTGGGGCTCGGGGTCAGCGTGCACTCGCTCGCCTGCCATGCCCTCGCCAACTACGGCAGCAAGGAGCAGCAGGTCGAGCACCTCCCGGACATGCTCGGCGGCGGCCTCCTGGGGGCCTACTGCCTCTCCGAGCCGGCGTCCGGCTCGGACGCGGCGTCCCTGCGGACGAAGGCCGTGCGGGACGGCGACGACTGGGTGCTCACCGGGACCAAGGCCTGGATCACGCACGGCGGGGTCGCGGACTTCTGCACCGTGCTGGCGCGGACCGGTGCCGAGGGTGCGCGGGGCATCACCGCGTTCCTGGTGCCCGGTGACGCCGAGGGCCTGAGCGCGGCGGCGCCCGAGAAGAAGATGGGCATGAAGGGCTCCCCCACGGCGCAGGTGCACTTCGACGGGGTGCGGATCCCCGACAGCAGGCGTATCGGCGACGAGGGGCAGGGCTTCGCGATCGCGCTGTCGGCGCTGGACTCCGGGCGGCTCGGCATCGCGGCGTGCGCCGTCGGGGTCGCCCAGGCCGCCCTTGACGAGGCGGTCGCCTACGCGACGGGGCGCGAGCAGTTCGGCCGGCCGATCGCGGACTTCCAGGGCCTGCGCTTCATGCTCGCGGACATGGCGACGCGGATCGAGGCGGGCCGTTCGCTCTATCTCACCGCGGCCCGGCTGCGGGACGCGGGACGGCCCTTCGCCCGGCAGGCGGCCATGGCGAAGCTGTTCTGCACCGACACCGCGATGCAGGTCACCGTCGACGCCGTGCAGGTGCTCGGTGGGTACGGCTACACCGCGGACTTCCCCGTGGAGCGGTACATGCGCGAGGCCAAGGTGCTGCAGATCGTCGAGGGCACCAATCAGATCCAGCGGATGGTCATCGCCCGTCACCTCGCGGGTCCCGAGTCGCGCTGAACCGTCCGTACGCGTACATCGCCGAGGGGGCCACCAGCCTGGCCCACTCCGGATCGTGGTGACCGGGCAGGGTCCGGCCGCGGTCGGACCAGGCGCGCATCATGGCGGTGTAGATGGGCGGGTCCACGGGTTGGTGGGGCCCCTGTGGTCCCTGGGATCCCGGATGCCCCTGTGAGTCCTCGGGCATCTGCAGCACGCGCGTCCACCGCGTCTCCTGCTGTGCCGGGCGTTCCTGGGGCTGCTGGCTCCTCTGGATCCCCTGAGCCCGCTGGGTGCCCTGGGGTTGCTGCGCTCCCTGAGTCTCCTGAGTCCCCTGGGGAACCGATTCCGCCGAGGGAGGGAGAAACCCGCGACGACGGCCCGTCTCGGCGTATGTCTCTGCGTACGAAGGGGTCATACCGGGCCAACGCGCACCGGGGCGGGCAGGTCACCGACTGGCGGAATCGCCTGTGCGTTCGCGGGGGTTCCGGAGCGGCGAAGGGCTGCCGTGCCCTGGCCCCCCACGCCCATCTGACGTACCGTCAACTCGCCGCGCCACGCGCCCCGGGAGGCAGCCGATGCCCGACGACCGTCCCGTAGCCCTCGACGAGTACCCCGTGCACCAGGTCCCCCTCTCGATGAAGCACGTGGCCACGGGGGACCGGAACGCCTACGACCGGTGCATCTTCCATGTCTTCGACCACCGGGGCAGGGCGCTGCTCGTCCTGGGGCTCGGGGTGTATCCGAACGTGGGCGTCATCGACGCGTACGCGACCCTGCGCGTCGGGGACACCCTGCACGCCGTGCGCGCCTCGGACGCCCTCGACGACGACGAGCGGATGCGCCTGTCCGTCGGGCCGCTGCGCATCCACGTCGAACGGCCCCTGAAGGACTTCGTCCTGAGCTGCGCGGCCGACCCCGACGATCCGGACGGACTGTCGTACGAGATCAACTGGTCCGCGGCCTTCCCCGCCCTGTGGGAACCGCATCATCTGCAACGCCGGGGCGCCCGCCTCACGTTGGAGGGCCGGCGCTTCGTCCAGGCGGGCCGGTGCGAGGGCTGGATCCGGATCGCGGGGGAGGAGACCCGGCTGTCGGGCGACGGCTGGACCGGCACCCGCGACCGCAGCTGGGGCACCCGTCCGCTGCCCGGCGAGGAGGGCGGCCGGCTGGCCGAGGAACACCGGACCGAGGGCTTCCACTGGCTCTGGTGCCCCGTCCGCTTCGAGGACCGTTTCCTGATGGTCGTCACCCAGGAGGACGCCGACGGCCACCGGACCCTGAACGACGCGACAGTCGTACGGGCCGGGGAGCGCGACCGTCAACTCGGCTGGCCGCGGGCGGAGATCGCCTACCGGAGCGGCACGCGCCACCCGGAGCGTGCGATCGTCCACGTCGGCGACCCTCGCAAGCCGCTCGAACTGGGCGTCGAGATCCTGGCCTCCTCCCCGCTCGCCGTCGGCGCGGGCTACCCGCCCGCCGAGGACTGGCAGCACGGCACCTGGCAGGGCAGGGGCTGGACCGACCGGCGCGTGTACGACCTCTCGGACCCGGCCGCGCTCGGACTCGCCGCGTACGGGGTGACCGACCACGCGGCCCGCTTCACCCTCGACGGGCGTACGGGGTACGGGATCTTCGAGCACGGCTCGTTCGGGCGGCACGACCCGAGCGGGTTCACCGGGTTCGACTCGGTCGCCCCGTGAGGACCGTGCACGTGCCGGCCGCGGAGGAGCGGGCTTCGAAGGGGCGGGCCGCGAGGGAGTGGTGGCATGGCTGAGGCGCCTCGTCCCCGTACGACGACCCGTGACCCCGAGGAGATCGCTCGGCGGCTGACCGCGTGGCTCGCCGCACGGCTGCCCGGCGCCGAGGCGGTCGACGTCCGCGTCCCCACGTCCAACGGAATGTCGAGCGAGACCCTGCTCTTCGACATCGAGCACCCCGAACCACCGCTCCGGGCCTGCGCGTTGAGACTCGCGGCAGACCCGGCGGCGTACACCGTCTTCCCGGTCTACGACCTGCCGCGGCAGTGCCGCACCATGCGGCTGGTCGCGGACCGCACGGACGTCCCGGTGCCCCGCGTGCTGTGGCTGGAGGAGGACCCGGGGCCGCTCGGTGCCCCGTTCTTCGTCATGGAGCGGGTGGAGGGGCGCGTACCGCCCGACGTCATGCCTTACACGTACGAGGGCAACTGGCTGCACGCCGCGAGCGGGGCCGAACGCGAACGGCTGGAGGCGGCGTCGGTCGCCATCCTCGCCCGGCTGCACGACCAGGTCCCGGTGGAGGAGGCCTCGTTCCTCGCGGCGCCCGGCGCGGAGGACCCGTCACACAGCTCTTCGCCGAGCCCCTTGCGGGCCCACGTCGAAGCCCAACGGGCCTACTACGCCTGGGTGGTCGACGGGCTGTCGCGCTCGCCCCTCATCGAGGACGCCTTCGACCGGCTCGACGCGCTCTGGCCGGACGACGAGGGCGCGACGGTGCTCAGCTGGGGCGACGCCCGCATCGGGAACGTCGTCTACGACGGCTTCGAGCCCGCCGCCGTCCTCGACTGGGAGATGGCGGCACTGGGCCCGCGCGAGGTCGACCTCGGCTGGATGATCTATCTGCACCGCTTCTTCCAGGACCTCACGGAGCGCTTCGGGCAGCGCGGACTGCCCGGCCTCCTGCGCAGGGACCGGGTCGAGGCGCGCTACGCCGACCTCACCGGACACACGCCACGCGCCATGGACTTCCACATCCTGTACGCCGCGCTGCGGCACGCCGTCGTCATGCTGCGGGTCGCCTACCGGCAGGTGCACTTCGGCGAGAGCGACGTCCCGGCGGATCCGGACACGCTGATCCTGCACCACGACAGCCTGCGAGCCATGGTGCAGGGCGATTACGGGGATTGAGGACCCCTCGGGCGTTCCGGCGCCCCGGCGGGGTCCGGGCCGTGCTCGACCGGCCGGGTCCTAGGCGGCCAGTCGCCGCAGCACAGGCACCCGCATGGGCCGCGAGCCGGGCCCTCCCACGTGCGAGAAGGGCTGGGTCCGCCAGTCGAGCCCCTGAGGGAGCGTCAGCAGCAGGGCGGTTTCCTGCTCCTGGACCTCCATCGTCTCGTCGGCGGGCTGGGCGTCGGCCGCCGCGCGGCCCGTACCGGCGCAGACCGTGAGCCCGAAGGGGTTCCACGGTGAGGCGCAGAGCGCGTGCTCCGGCAGACGCTCCTCGTCCGCCAGCAGCGCGATGGGCTGCGCGCAGTCCGGGCAGATCACCCGGTACATCTCGAAGGTGTCGTACGCGTCGAGCTCCTCACCGTCCAGGGCGTCCGGTTCGACGCCCTCCGGCTCGGGTTCGAAGACCGACTGCTGCCGCTTGGGCGCGGTACGTCCAAGACGCTTGAGACTCTGCATGGGTTACTCCCCCTCGGATGGGCCGACAAAATGCTGCGACCTCGGCCACAGCAAGCACTTCCCGCCCCGTCTCCGCGGTAATCACGAGAGCATCACGGAAGCGGGCGGTGTCATGTGGCGTTCGTCACATGCTGACCGCAGGTGCCCGACCCGGCCGGTTCGTCCCCCGTCCGCGCCGTCCGGTGGGTCCGGCCGCGGCGCGGGGCGGGTATGACCTGCGCCGCCGGTTCCCGGGGGGATCAAGGGCACTGTAGGTTCTCCGCCATGGAGGAGCTGGACCGCCATCATCGTGCAGCTGCTCGTCGAAGACGCGGATGAGCTACGACCGACCCGCGCGCACGGCCTGTCCACGTCGGCCGTGCACCAGCGGGTGCGCCGGCTGGAACAGCGCGGCGTCATCCGCGGCTATGCCGCGGTCGTCGACCCGGAGGCGGTGGGGCTGCCGCTGACGGCGTTCATCTCGGTGAAACCGTTCGACCCCAGCGCGCCCGACGACATCGCCGAACGGCTGGCGGGCGTGCCGGAGATCGAGGCCTGCCACAGTGTCGCCGGCGACGAGAACTACATCCTGAAGGTCCGCGTCGCGACGCCGCACGAGCTGGAGGAGCTCCTCGCGCGGCTGCGCTCGCTGGCGGGGGTGTCCACACGGACGACGGTGGTGCTGTCCACGCCGTACGAGGCCCGGCCGCCGAAGATCTGACGGCGGGCCCGCGCGGCGGCCGGGACCGGCCAGGGGCGAGACTGGTGGCATGAGCGACAGCACCACCGATTCCGTGCCGAACCGCATCCACTCAGGGACTCCGCGAACGGCACCGCCCGGTCCGGACGGCCCGTCCCGCGACGCGCGGACCTTGCTGCTGCGGGGCGGTGAAGTGCACAGCCCCGCCGACCCGTTCGCCACCGCGATGGTCGTGGAGCGCGGACAGGTCGCCTGGGTCGGTTCGGAGGGCGCCGCCGACGCGTTCTCGGACGGCGTGGACGAGGTGGTCGACCTCCGGGGGGCGCTCGTCACCCCGGCGTTCACCGACGCCCACGTGCACACCACGGCCACCGGCTTCGCGCTCACCGGCCTCGACCTCTCCGCCGCCCGCACCCTCGACGACGCGCTGGCCCGTGTACGGGACTTCGCCGCATCCCGCCCCGGTGACCGGGTGCTCCTCGGCCACGGCTGGGACGCCTCCCGCTGGCCCGGCCGGCGGCCCCCGCGGCGCGACGAGCTGGACGAGGCCACCGGCGGCCGTCCGCTCTACCTCAGCCGGATCGACGTCCACTCCGCCGTCGCCACCACGGCCCTGCTGGACATGGCGCCGGGCGTACGCGGGGCGGCCGGCTTCCAGGACGGCGAACCGCTCACCCGCGACGCCCACCACGCCGTACGCGCCGCCGCCCTCGCGGCCGTGACCCCCTCGCAGCGTACGGAGGCCCAGCGAGCCGCCCTGTGGCACGCCGCCTCGCTGGGCATCGGATCCGTGCACGAGTGCGCGGGCCCCGAGATCTCCTCCGAGGACGACTTCACCGCACTGCTGCGGCTCGCCGCCGAGGAGGCCGGCCCCCGGGTCGTCGGCTACTGGGCCGAGCAGGACGTGGCGAAGGCCCGCGCCCTGGGAGCGGCCGGCGCCGCGGGCGACCTCTTCGTGGACGGCGCCCTCGGTTCGCACACGGCCTGTCTGCACCGGCCGTACGCCGACGCGCGGCACACGGGCACCGCCTACCTGGACACGGCCGCCGTCGCCGCCCACGTCGTGGCGTGCACCGAGGCGGGGCTCCAGGCGGGCTTCCACGCCATCGGGGACGCCGCGGTGGCCTCGGTGGTCGACGGCGTGCGCGCAGCCGCCGAGAAGGTCGGCCTGGCCCGCGTACGAGCCGCCCGGCACCGCGTCGAGCATGCCGAGATGCTGACGCCCGGGACCATCGCCGGATTCGCCGACCTCGGGCTCACCGCCTCCGTCCAGCCGGCCTTCGACGCGCTGTGGGGCGGCGAGGAGGGCATGTACGCCGAACGCCTCGGCGCCGAGCGCGCCCGCACGCTCAACCCCTACGCCGCCCTGCTGCGCGCCGGCGTGCCCCTCGCCTTCGGTTCCGACAGCCCCGTCACCCCGCTCGACCCCTGGGGCACGGTCCGTGCCGCCGCCTTCCACCGGACGCCCGAACACCGGGTGTCCGTCCGCGCCGCCTTCACGGCGCACACGCGGGGCGGGTGGCGGGCGGTCGGCCGGGACGACGCGGGGTCCCTGGTGCCGGGCGCGCCCGCGGACTACGCCGTGTGGCGCACCGAGGAACTCGTGGTCCAGGCCCCGGACGACCGGGTGGCCCGCTGGTCGACCGACCCCCGCTCCGGGACCCCGGGGCTGCCCGACCTGTCACCCGGCGCGGACCTGCCGGTCTGTCTGCGCACCGTGGTGGACGGTCGAACCGTATTCGTACGGCCGGACGAGTGATGTCCCGGGGTGGCGCGGTGAGGATCATGGTCCGACGGGCTGTCGCGCGACCTGCGCATCCTCGGCGCTGACCAGGCGTTTCTTGGAAAACCCGCAGGTGGAACGACTGTTGACAGTGAGCGGCAGGTGGCCGGTAGGTTCGGCCGGGTCCACCACCGGACGTCCGGCCGGTGAACTTCCGCGCAGTCGCCGCAGCGCAGTTGGGTCAGGGGTGGTGTGCCGCACCGGCGCACCACCACTGGGAGCCAGGCCCAGCGTCCGCGCCACGGGGCGAGGGAACGTTCCGGCCGGATGGTGCGACCCGGGTGGGGCCCGGCAGCTCAGTAGACAACGGCTTTCGGTCGACCCGCAGCCAGCGGGTCCCAGGTCGGCCCGAAGGGCGCCGGGCCCCGATCCGCAGTTCCGCTTCCCCCGTGCGACCCCTTTTCCCCTCGTACGACCCCGTTGTGCGACTTTTCAAGTCGGCGCCTTACCTGCGGGAAGAGCGGCGCTCGCTATGGTGGAGCCCCTCTCGCACGGAAGTTTTAAGGGGAAGCTGTGAACGACGGCGTTGAGCGACGGTTCGGTCCGCTCGGCACGACCTTGGTGATCATTCCGACCTTCAACGAGGCGGAGAACATCAAGAGGATCGTCGGCCGGGTGCGGGCGGCCGTACCCGCGGCGCACGTCCTGATCGCCGACGACAACAGCCCCGACGGCACCGGCAAGCTCGCAGACGAGCTGGCCGTCGAGGACGAGCACGTCCACGTACTGCACCGCAAGGGCAAGGAAGGCCTCGGCGCCGCCTACCTCGCCGGTTTCGGCTGGGGCCTGGAACAGGGGTACGGCGTCCTGGTCGAGATGGACGCCGACGGCTCGCACCAGCCCGAGGAGCTGCCCCGGCTGCTGACCGCGCTCAAGGGCGCCGACCTGGTGCTCGGATCCCGCTGGGTGCCGGGCGGCAGGGTGGTGAACTGGCCCAAGTCCCGGGAGTTCCTCTCGCGCGGCGGAAGCCTGTACTCACGTGTCCTGCTCGATGTGCCGATCCGCGACGTCACCGGCGGCTACCGGGCCTTCCGGCGCGAGACCCTGGAGCGCCTCGGCCTCGGAGAGGTCTCCTCGCAGGGGTACTGTTTCCAGGTCGACCTGGCCCGCCGGGCCGTGCGGGCCGGCTGCCACGTGGTCGAGGTGCCGATCACCTTCGTCGAGCGTGAACTGGGCGACTCCAAGATGAGCCGCGACATCCTGGTGGAGGCGCTGTGGCGGGTCACCACGTGGGGTGTGGGGGAGCGGGCGGGGCGCGTGCTGGGGCGCAAGAAGCCCTGAGGCGCTTCCTCGTCGCACAGGGCGCCCCGATCGTCGCTTCCTGATCGCCTCTTTACGCTTTATGTCGTACTGAGCCCTGGCCAGGCACACTGGAGGCATGACGACTGGCGCACCGATCCCGCCCTCCTCCGCCCCCGGTTCCACCTCCCGCCGGCCCCGGCGCTCACGGCTGCTGAGGTTCCTGCCCCTGGGCGTGGCCGCGTGGCTCGTGCTGGAAATCTGGCTGCTGACGGTGGTGGCGGGCGCGGCGAGCGGTTTCGCGGTCGTCCTGCTGCTGATCGGTGGGTTCGTCCTCGGCTCCGTGGTCATCAAGCGGGCCGGCCGCCGGGCCTTCCGTGCGCTGAGCGAGACGCTGCAACAGCAGCAGAGCGGGGCGGGGCCGCAGGGCAGGACCAACTCCGAGGGCAACGGCCTGATGATGCTCGGCGGGCTGCTCCTGATGCTGCCCGGGCTCATCTCCGACGTGCTCGGGCTGCTTCTGCTGGTACCGCCGGTGCAGAAGGCGGTCGGGCGGTATGCGGAGCGGACGTTCGAGCGGAAGGTCCGGGAGGCTTCGGGGTCCTTCGGGAGCGCGTTCCAGCAGGCGCGCATGCAGCGGCCCGACGGGAAGGTCGTGCAGGGTGAGGTCGTCCGCGACGACGCGGCGCGCGACCGCGAGGACGGCCACGGTTCGCGCCCGCCGCTGACCGGCTGAGGCACCTCGGGGGCTCCGCCCACGGCCCCCCGCTCCTCAAACGCCGGAGGGGCTGTGTTTTCAGGGGCGCGAGGAACTGCGCAACCCCAGCCCCAGCGGACCCGCACGACGCAGAAACCCGAGTCCACGTAAACGCACAGAACCGCGGGAACCGTGTCCGAAGACACGGTGCCCGCGGTCGCGTGCGTGCGCTGTATGCCGCCCAGCCCCCGGAGGGGTTACGCGGACTTGCGGCTGTCCCGAGGGTGGACCGCGATGTTCATGGCCCCGGATCGAAGCACGGCCAGGCGCTCTTCGAGGACCTCTTCGAGCTCCTCTCGCGTACGCCGTTCCATCAGCATGTCCCAATGCGTACGCGCGGGCTTGGCCTTCTTCTCTTCAGGGCCGTCGCCGTCCACCAGGAGTGCCTGGGCCCCGCAGACCTTGCACTCCCACTCCGGCGGGATCTCCGCCTCCACCGAGAAGGGCATCTCGAATCGATGGCCCTTCTCGCATGCGTACTCCACGGCCTGGCGCGGGGCCAGGTCGATGCCGCGGTCCGTCTCGTAGCTAGTCACCACGAGGCGCGTGCCGCGAAGAGCTCGCTCACTCATGAATCGTGCCTCCCGGGCTTGTCGCCCACAGGACAGGTGTCGCTGTCGTCGTCATCCGGTCAACGTCCGGTCGGCGGTAAAGATTCCCGCTCCGGGACATGCGTCGCCGTCGTAGCCGCTCGTTGTTGTACCCACCTGCGCCCGGTATGCCACATCTGACAGCAGATGTCACCCGGTGTTGCGGCATCTTTGACGCGCAGTAACGGTACGCCTGGCAGGCCAAACGCGTACACTACCGCCCTTTGGCGCTGAGCGCTAAATCCTCGCCGGAACGGGGTTGCCCGCGTCGCGCACCGCCCGGCGCACCGGGACCCGCGCGAGCAGCACGAATCCCAGCACGAAGAAGGCCACGAGCGAGATGATGGCGTTCCGGTAGCTGCCCGTCAGTTGGTAGGTCACACCGAACAGGAGCGGTCCCAGCCAGCTCATGCCGCGGTCGCTCATCTCGTACGCCGAGAAGTACTCGGCCTCCTTGCCGGGCGGCACCAGATGCGAGAACAGGGACCGGGACAGGGCCTGGCTGCCGCCGAGGACGAGTCCGATGCCCGCGGCGAGGGCGAAGAACCAGCCGGGCGCTCCCGCGGGCAGGAAATATCCGGCGGCCAGCGTGAGGGTCCAGGCGACCAGGGACCCGAGAATGATCCGTTTGGCGCCGTAGGTCCGGGCCAGTCGGCCCATTCCGAGCGCCCCGGCCACCGCGAGGAGCTGGACCAGAAGCACGGCCACGATCAGCGTCGACTGGTCGAGGCCCAGTTCCTCGGACCCGTACACGGAGGCCTGTGAGATGACCGTCTGGATGCCGTCGTTGTAGACGAGGTACGCGAGGAGGAAGGCGAGGGTGAGCGGCTGGCGGCGCATCTCGCGCACGGTCGCCGCCAGCTGCCGCCAGCCGCGTCCGGGCCCGCCCGGCGACCCCGCGGGGGAGTCCGCCGTACGGCGGTCGCGCAGCCGCTTGAGCGGTACGAGGGTGAAGACGCCCCACCAGACGCCCGCCGAGGCCAGGCAGATGCGGACCGCCGTCGCCTCCGAGACACCGAAGCTGTCGTGCGCGCTGTAGAGCACCAGGTTCGCCACGAGGACCAGCGAGCCCGCCGCGTAGCCGAACGCCCAGCCCCGTGACGAGACGGCGTCGCGTTCCTCGGGCGGGGCGATCTGCGGCAGATACGAGTTGTAGAGCACCATCGAGACGGCCAGTGAGGCATTGGCCACGAGGAGCAGCAGGCCGCCCAGCAGATAGCGGTCGCCGTCCAGGAAGAACATTCCCGCCGTGGCCGCGGCGCCCAGGTACGCCGACAGCGCGAGGAGCGGCTTCTTACGGCCGCCGCGGTCGGCCGCCGCGCCCGCCAGGGGCATCACGAAGATCGACAGGATCACGGACGCGGACACGCTGTAGGCGAAGAACGAGCCCGCGCGCACGGGGATCCCCAGCGGGTGCACGAATCCGTCCGCGTCCGCCGCCGCCTTGGCGACCGACGTCAGATAGGGGCCGAGGAACACGGTGAGCACGCTCGTCGAGTAGACGGAGCAGGCCCAGTCGTAGAAGTACCAGCCGCGCTGCTCGCGCCGCCGTTCGGCGGCCCCGTCGGCGGCCCGTTCCCGCACGGTGTCGGTGCCCACCCGTGCCCTCGCTTCCCCGTCGTGTCCCCGCGCGAGGACGCCACGCGGTGCGGCCGGCCCGTCAGGCCCAGGTGCCGCGGTCCCGCAGGACCCCGCGCAGCGTCTCGATGTGATCGGTCATGATGCCATCGACTCCCAGGTCCAGAAGCCGGTGCATCCGCTCGGGTTCGTTGACCGTCCACACGTGGACCTGCAACCCGCGCGCGTGGGCCGCGCTCAGGAACCGGCGGTCCACCACCGGGATCCCCGACTGGGCCTCGGGAACCTGCGCGCAGACCGCCGACTCACGCAGGGCGGCGGGCAGACCCCAGGACCGCAGGCGCAGCCCGAGGACACCCCGGATGCCGTACGAGGTGGCCAGGCGCGGGCCGGCCGCACGCTGGGCCCGGGTGACCCGCGCCTCCGAGAAGGAGCCGACGCAGACACGGTCCCAGGAGCCGGTGCGGCGGATCAGGTCGAGGAGCGGACCCAGCGCGGGCTCCGCCTTGACGTCGACGTTCCAGCGGACATCGGGGAAGGTCTCCAGCAGCTCTTCGAACAGGGGGACCGGTTCGGCGCCCGCCACGCGCGCGTGCCGTACGTCGTCCCAGGGGAGGTCCGCTATCCGGCCCGCCCCGTCGGTCACCCGGTCAAGCGTCGCGTCGTGGAAGGCGGCGAGTTGTCCGTCCTTCGTGGCGTGTACGTCGGTCTCGATGTACCGGTAGCCGGCCTCGACCGCCCGGCGGAACTGGGCCACCGTGTTCTCCAGGCCGTCGGCGGCCCCGCCCCGGTGGGCGAAGGCTATGGGGCCGGGATGGTCGAGGTAGGGGTGGCGTATGCGCGGGATCACTCGCGCAGTATCGCCCGCTCCGGTGGCCCCGCGGCAACCACCGTGCTGCCGCCCGGTGTTCCCCCGGGGACGGCGAACACCCGCAGGAACAGCTGGGCCAGCGGCCCGATGGACAGCGCGTACAGGACCGTACCGGCCCCGACCGTGCCGCCCAGGACGAAGCCCGTCGCCACCACGGTCACTTCCAGGGTCGTGCGCACCAGGCGCACCGAGCGGCCGGTGCGCCGGTGGAATCCCGTCATCAGGCCGTCGCGCGGGCCCGGACCGAGGCGGGCCGCTATGTAGAGGCCGGTCGCCGCACCGTTCAGGAGGATGCCCGCCACCATCAGCGGGACACGGACCGGGAGGCTGTGCGCGGCCGGCAGCAGGGCGAGCACGCCGTCCATGGCGATACCGACCACGAAGACGTTGGACACCGTGCCGAGGCCCGGCCGCTGGCGCAGCGGGATCCACAGAAGGAGGACGACGGCCCCCACGATGATCGACACGACACCGATCGTCAGCCCGGTCCGCTCGGCGAGGCCCTGATGCAGCACGCCCCAGGGCTCAAGACCCAGGCCCGCCGCCACGAGGAGGGCGGAACTCGCCCCGTAGAGGGCCAGCCCCACGTAGAGCTGGAGGAGTCGGCGGGTGAGGTGCCTCGGCGGCGGGCTGGACAAGGTGGCTCCCTGGCGGCGCGGTGGTGCGGTGGTGACGGTGGACTGACTCGTGACACTCTGTGGCGTGGGGAGAAACCTCTTCCATGGCCAATTCGGGGAAGGTGGACTGGTAATCATGGCGCAGTGGACCTCGGCGGTGGGGGCCGCCCAGCTCGCCCGGCTGCTCAACTCCCAGCAGGAGCGCCCCGCAGGCCCCGGCACGCGCCGCCCGCCCGCCTACCGCGCCCTCGCCGACGGTATCCGGCTGCTCGTCCTCGAAGGCCGGGTCCCGGTGGCCGCGCGACTGCCCGCCGAACGCGAACTGGCCCTCTCCCTGTCCGTCAGCCGCACCACCGTGGCCGCCGCCTACGAGGCACTGCGCGCCGAGGGCTTCCTGGAGTCCCGCAGGGGAGCGGGCAGCTGGACCGCCGTCCCGGCCGGGAACCCGCTGCCCGCGCGCGGCCTCGAACCCCTGCCGCCCGAAACCCTCGGCTCCATGATCGACCTGGGCTGCGCGGCCCTGCCCGCCCCCGAGCCCTGGCTCACCCGCGCCGTCCAGGGCGCCCTGGAGGAGCTGCCGCCGTACGCCCACACGCACGGCGACTATCCGGCGGGGCTGCCCGCGCTGCGCCAGACCCTCGCCGACCGGTACACCGCGCGCGGCATTCCCACCATGCCCGAGCAGATCATGGTGACCACCGGGGCCATGGGTGCCATCGACGCCATCTGCCACCTCTTCGCCGGCCGCGGGGAACGCATCGCCGTCGAGTCGCCCTCGTACGCCAACATCCTCCAGCTGATGCGGGAGGCCGGGGCCCGGCTGGTGCCGGTCGCCATGGCCGAGGGGCTGGCGGGCTGGGACGTGGACCGCTGGCGGCAGGTGCTGCGGGACGCGGCGCCCCGGCTCGCCTATGTCGTCGCCGACTTCCACAACCCGACCGGCGCGCTCGCCGACGAGGACCAGCGCCGGCAGCTCGTCGACGCCGCGAGGTCGGCAGGGACCGTGCTGGTCGTGGACGAGACCATGAGCGAGTTGCATCTGGACGAGGGGCTCGACCTGCCGCGGCCGGTCTGCGGGTTCGACCCGGCCGGGTCGACGGTCGTCACGGTCGGTTCGGCCAGCAAGGCCTTCTGGGCCGGCATGCGGATCGGGTGGGTCCGTGCCGCGCCCGACGTGATCCGCAGCCTTGTGGCGGCGCGCGCGTACGCCGACCTCGGCACGCCCGTCCTGGAACAGCTGGCCGTGAACTGGCTGCTCAGCACGGGCGGCTGGGAGCAGGCCGTGGATGTACGGCGCGAGCAGGCCCGGGAGAACCGGGACGCGCTGGTGGGGGCGTTGCGCCGGGAGCTCCCCGACTGGGAGTTCGACGTGCCGCGCGGTGGGCTCACGCTGTGGGTGCGCACGGGGGGTCTGTCCGGGTCGCGGCTGGCGGAGGTGGGCGAGCGGGTGGGGGTGCGGGTGCCGTCCGGGCCCCGGTTCGGGGTGGACGGGGCGTTCGAGGGGTATGTGCGGCTGCCGTTCACCGTCGGCGGTGCGGTGGCGGACGAGGCGGCGGCGCGGTTGGCGGCGGCTGCGCGGTTGGTCGCGTCCGGCGCCAACGGGGGAGCGGAGGCGCCCCGCACGTTCGTGGCGTGACGCCACCCCGTCCGGAGCCGGTCGCGCAGTTCCCCGCGCCCCTTTTAGGGGCGCGGGGAACTGCGCAATCTTTTGTCTTTGGGGGCGCGGGGAACGGCGCAGTCTTTTGGGGCGTGGGGGACCGCCGGGCCGCGCCGTGGTGTCAGGGCGCGCTCAGGCTTCCGCGGTCGCGCCCACCGGACCCGGCGCCGTGACGCGCACCGGGTCCGCCGGTGGCGCCGGCGCCGCCTCCGCGGCGGCAGGCGTGTGGCCGGGAAGCAGCGCCAGCACCGCCCGCCGCTGCGCCTCGCTCGTCGCCTCGTCGTACGGATCCGGCGTCGCCGGCACCTGCAGCCGGTGCACGGGACCCGCGCCCAGCCGCGCATACCCCCGCCCCGCCGGCACCTCGGGCGTGGGCGTCGTGTGCGGCGGCACCCCCAGCACCGCTTCGAGCTGACCCGCCGAAGCCGCCCCGAGCACGACACGCGCGCGTGTGTGCCCCAGTACCGTCTCCCCGAGCGCCTCCACGGCGTCGAACTGCTCAGCCACCACCACCGTCACCCCCGCCGCACGGCCGTGCCGCAACGGCACCTGGAGGAGATCCTGCGGAGTACTGCGGCTGTCGGCCGCCGCGAGGTGGCCGAGCGCGGTCGGCCGGTCCAGCAGGATCCAGAGGGGGCGCCTCGTGTCCTCCGGCGGAGTCAGCCCCGCCTGCCGGGACCGGTTCGCCGCGATGAGGCGCCGCTCCGTCTCGTGCGACGCCCATTCGAGAGCCGCCAGCGCGCCCGACAGACCGCACTCGATGCCCAGGACGCCGTCGCGCCCCGTCAGACACGCGTACTCGCCCGTACCGCCGCCCTCCACGATCAGTACGTCGCCGTGCCGCAGGGCCTGCAGCGCGATCGAGCGCAGGAGTGTGGTCGTGCCGCTGCCGGGGCCGCCGACCGCGAGCAGATGCGGCTCGGTGGAGCGCACGCCCGTGCGCCAGACCACCGGGGGGACGTCCCGCTGTTCCTGGCCGAAGTCGAGGGGGAGCGTGCGCTGGACGCCGGCCGGGTCGGTGAAGCCGAGGACGGTCTCGCCGGGGGCCGTGACGAACCGCTGGGCGGCGATGTCGGTGGGGAGCGGCGGCAGGACGGCGACCGAGAGCTGGTTGCTCTCCTCGTCCCACGCGAAGCGGTACTCCCGGCCGCGGCCCGACTTGGCGTGCAGCAGCTGCTCGATCCGGGCCCGGGAGCCGGCCTCCCCGTCCGGGAAGTAGGCGGGGTAGCGCAGGGACAGCTGCGAGACCCGGCCGGTGTCGTCGAACTCGTACGCGTCGAAGGCCTTGCCCCACTCGCCGCCGTGGGCGTAGAGCGGGGCGGGGTCCTCGGGGACGGAGAAGTACGGGACCAGCGCCTCGTAGAGGGACTCCAGGCGCTTGCTCTGCGCGTCGTCGGGCCCTGTCGGCGCGGCGGGGGTGCGGTCCCTGCCCTGCCACGCGGCCGCCGCCATGAGGGTGATGACGGCGAGCAGCGGCCCGTACGGGACGAGGGCCACGATCAGGACGACCGAGGCCACCAGGAACAGCAGTGGACCGCGCCGGTCCTTGGGGGTGTCCGCCCATTTGCGCCGGCCGGCGGCCGCCAGCCGGCGCAGTCCACGGCTGATGGTGATCAGCGGGTGGAGGACGTCGGTGGCGCTGTCGGCGGCCGTCCGGGCCAGGTCCCGGCTACGGGCGATCTGCGCGCTGCCGGTACTCAGAATGCGGGGGAGGGGGCGCCGGGCCACTGCTGTCTCCTGGAGGTGCGTGCGAACGGGGTGGGGGTCAGAACTTGATCCCGCCGAGCAGCCCGGCGAGGCTCGCGCCGCCCGCCGTGATGCTCGGGGCGATGGCCGTGCCCGCGAGGTAGAACCCGAAGAGGGCGCTGACCATCGCGTGCGAGGCCTTGAGGCCGTCCTTGCGGAAGAAGAGGAAGACGATGATGCCGAGCAGGACCACGCCTGACATGGACAGGATCATGATTGTTTCTCCTGGATCGATGGGGACAGTCACCGTGAGTACTTCCAGGCTCACAGGATGTATCCATACGATAAAAGGTGCAACTGGGTGAAATTCTTCTTATTTCACCCCGATGGGCCCGCTCGGCAGGGCCCCTCGGTGGCCCCGTCGTTGATTTGTCGGTTTCGTGGTGATCTTTGCCTCGGCTGAGCCAGGTCATGTGCCCGCGAAGCCAGTACTCTGGCGATTCACCCGTACGGTCGCACCGCTGACCGCCGCAGGTTCCCGCAGTCCCGTTCGTCACCGCACCGTCCCCGCGGTGCGAGTCCCCCTGAGAGGCGGTCCCGTCGATGAGTGAAGCGCCCGACCCCGAGGTCGTGGAGCTGGCGACCAAGATCTTCGATCTGGCCCGCCAGGGGCAGACCGAAGCGCTCGTGGCGTACGTCGACGCGGGTGTTCCGGCCAACCTCACCAACGACCGCGGCGACTCGCTCGTGATGCTCGCCGCCTACCACGGTCACGCCGACGCCGTCAGCGCCCTCCTGGCGCGCGGCGCGGAGGCGGACCGTATCAACGACCGGGGCCAGACTCCGCTCGCCGGAGCCGTCTTCAAGGGCGAGGACGCCGTCATCCGCGTCCTCCTGGGCGCGGGCGCGGACCCCTCGGCGGGGACGCCCTCCGCCGTCGACACGGCCCGTATGTTCGGCAAGGCCGAACTGCTCGACCTGTTCGGAGCACACTGAACCATCCGCCCTGACCAGGCGAAACAGCTTTTTTGGGGGAGGCGGAACGGGGCCGCCGGAAATGCGGTCGCGGCAGCGAGAACCGCTGGGTCATCATGACGTCGTGATTCACGGACGCGATGGCTGGGCAGGTGTTGCCGCACCGCGCGGACCGTGACACGGCCCGCACGGGCCACCGACGAGAGGCAGAGGAAGATGGTCTACAGCAAGCAGGAAACGGCGGGCGCCCCGACGTGTTGTCACGCGGCCAGGTAGAGCAGGACCCCGGTTGCGTCGACGCTTGATGTGAGGCTGTTTCCCATGTTCGATCCGGTCATAGCGCCCAGCGGTACGCTGCTCGGCCTGCTCCAGAGGGGCCGCGGCGACGGCACGCTGCACGCGCTCACCGCACCGCGGGCCGAAGCGCTCGCGGCACTCAACCACTGTGTGCTGAGCGACCCCCGCCACGACTGGCAGGTGGAGAACCGCTCGCTCTACTACGCCCGTCTCCACCTCGACCTGGGCGGAGGCCTCGACGAGATCGAGGCCCACCTCTTCGACGCGGCGGACGTGCTCGACACCGACGAGTCACGCACGGGCCTCGCGCTCGCCGTCCTCGGCCACCTCGCCTCGTACGGCCGGCGGGACGCCCTGGAGCTGCTGCGGCGGTACGCCGCCCACGGCGCCAACTGGGCCTGGGCCCTCGACGAGCTGGCGCTGCGCGACGACGACGCCGGCCTGCGCGCGCTCGCGGCCCCCGTGCTCGACCGGTTCGCCACCGATCCCGAGGGCGAGGCCGAGCTGGCCGCCGTCGTCCGGGACTCCTTCGAGCCGCGGCCCTGGCGGCTGTGGGCCGACGACCCCCGCGAAACCGTCGGCACGCGGGTGCGTGCCGCCCGGGAAAGCGGTTCCTTCGACCGCTGGCAGCAACAGATGCGGCCGTCCGGGCCCCGCCCCGGATGGAGCGTGCGGGCCGTCTTCGAATGGGCCCAGCAGGGCATCGAGCGCGGAGCCGCGCTCCATGTGCCCGCCGCGCGCTGCCTCACCGCCGTCGCCGGACCCGAGGACCGCCCCGAGATCGTCGAGGCCGCCCGCACCGGGGACGACGGCGCACGCTGTACCGCCCTGCGCTATCTCGCCGACAGCCACGATCCCGACGTACTCGATCTGGTCGAAGCCGCGCAGGACTCCGGCTCGACCCTCGTGGTGGAAGCCGCCGTGGACGCCTTCGAACGGATGCGGAGCGTCGCCGCCGTGCAACGGGCGCGCGGCTGGGCCCACCGGCCCGACGCCCTCGGAGAGGCCGCCGGACGCGTCCTCGCCTGCCGCGGCGGCGCACAGGACAGCGAACTGGTCCTGGCCGCCCTGCGCGAGGCCGTACGGGGCGAGGGGCCCGACGCGCAGACCCTGTGGACCCTCGTCGACGGCGCCGGACGGCTCGGCATCGCGGGGGCGGCACCCGTTCTGCGGCATGTCTACCGCGAGACCGCCTCCTCCCATCTGCGCGGCCGGGCGGCTCGCGCCCTGGCCGCCACCGACCCGTCCTTCGCCGCGGGATTCGCCGTCGAATGCCTGTGGGACTGCGAGGAGACCACCCGCGAAGTGGCCGCACGGCACGCCGAGACGGGGGACGCCCGCGTGGTCGAGCAGCTCCGCCGGCTGGCCGCCGACCCGGCCGAGGAGGCCGACGTGCAGACGGCGGTCCGCAGCCGCATCGGACCGGACGCGTCCGCCGTGTGACACCGCGCGCGGTGAGCCCTGAGCGTGCGGTGTGAGATCGAACTCCTGAGGGTGCCGTTCCCCGCGCCCCTGAAGGGCGGACGGCACGCCGTTCTCCGCGCCGCTAACCGGTTGGTGGCGTGTGGGGCGGTACGAAGCGTACGGGGGTGCCCGGGGTGGCCTGGGCCGTACTGGGGATGTCCTCGGGGTGGACCACTGCGATGACCGGGTAGCCGCCCGTGGTGGGGTGGTCCGCCAGGAAGACCACCGGGCGGCCGTCCGGGGGGACCTGGACCGCGCCCAGGACCATGCCCTCGCTGGGCAGTTCGCCGCCGACCGCCCGCTCCAGGGCGGGCCCCTCCGTGCGCAGGCCGATGCGGTTGCTCGCCGAGGACACCCGGTAGGTGTGCGTGGCGAAGGTACGGAGAGCCGCCGCCGTGAACCAGTCGTCGCGTGGGCCCGGCGTCACCCGCAGGACCAGTTCGGCCGGCGGGGACGGCTGCGGAACGACGTCCACGCGCGCGGGGGCGCCGTACGGCTTACCCAGGGGAAGCACCGTGCCGTCGGTGAGGGGCGGCGGGCCGAGGCCCGACAGCAGGTCCGTCGACCGGCTGCCCAGCACCGGCTCGACGGTCACCCCGCCCGCCACGCCCACGTAGGCGCGTACTCCGGAGACCGCTGTCGCGACCGACAGCAACGCTCCGGCGGGCACGTGCACCGGCGCGCCCCAGGCGGCCGGGCGGCCGTCCACGGAGACGGCGCACGGGGCGCCCCCCACGGCCACCGTGACCGCCGAACGCGGTCGCAGGTCGCAGCCGTTGAGGGTCGTCTCCAGGAGGGCGGCTTCGGGCGGATTGCCGACGAGCCGGTTCATCAGGGCGGCGGCGGGCGCGTCCAGCGCGCCCGAGCGCGGTACGCCCAGGTGCGCGTGGCCCGGCCGCCCCCGGTCCTGCACCGTGGTCAGCGCCCCGGCCCGTACGACGACCAGCGCGCGGTCCGTCATCAGGAGTCCACCGGTACGAAGCGAACCGGTGTGCCGGGCGACAGCAGTGCGGCCGGCACGCGCGCGTGGTCCCACAGGACGGCGTCCGTCGTACCGATCAACTGCCAGCCGCCCGGCGACGAGCGCGGGTACACGCCCGTGTACGGGCCCGCGAGGCCCACGGAACCCGCGGGGACGGTCGTACGGGGTGTCGCGCGCCGTGGCACGCCGTAGCGGGCCGGGAGGCCGGTCAGATAGCCGAAGCCGGGGGCGAACCCGCAGAAGGCGACCCGGAACTCGGCCGCCGCGTGGATCCTCACCACCTCGTCCGGGGACACGCCCCAGAGTCCGGCGACGTCCGCCAGGTCGGGGCCGTCGTAGCGCACGGCGATCTCCACGACCTCCGCGACCGGCGGAGGAAGGGACGGGAGCCGCATGCCGGACAGCTGGGCGGCCAGCCGGGACGGCTCCTCCAGGCCGTCCAGGAGCACCGTGCGGGCCGCGGGGACGATCTCGCGCACGGAGAGTGAGCCCTCCGCGCGACGGCGGAGCAGATCGGCGTGCAGGGCCTGTGCCTCCTCGTCCGTGGACACCTCGACGAGCAGCGCGCGGTCGCCGACCGGCAGTGCCCTCATCCGAACGCCTCCACGCGGACGCCCGCCTCCTCCAGCCGTGCCCGGACCCGGCGGGCCAGGTCCACCGCGCCGGGCGTGTCGCCGTGCAGGCACAGGGAGCGGGCCCGTACGGCGATGTCACGGCCCGAGTGGGACGTGACGACACCAGAACGGGCGAGCCCCAGCGAGCGTTCCACGACGTCGTCCGCACGGGTGATCACCGCCCCCTCCCGGCCACGCGGCACGAGCGTGCCCTCGTCGGTGTACGCGCGGTCCGCGAACGCCTCGGTGACGACCGGCAGCCCGGCCTTCGCGGCCACGGCGAGAAACCGGGAGCCGGGCAGCCCGAGCACCGGCAACGTGGCGTCGGCGAGCCGTACCCCGGCCACGACCGCGCCCGCCTGTTCCTCGTCGTGCACGACGCGGTTGTAGAGCGCGCCGTGCGGTTTGACGTACGCCACGCGCGCCCCCGCCGCGCGCGCGAAGACCTCCAGCGCACCGATCTGGTACGCCACCTCGGCCGCCAGTTCGCCGGACGGCACGTCCATCGCGCGCCGCCCGAAGCCCGCCAGGTCCCGGTAGGAGACCTGGGCGCCGATCCGTACCCCGCGTTCGGCGGCGAGGTCGCACACCCGCCGCATGGTGGCGGCGTCCCCGGCGTGGAAGCCGCAGGCCACGTTGGCGCTGGTGACGACGGACAGCAGCTGTTCGTCGTCGGTCAGGTGCCAGCGGCCGAACCCTTCGCCGAGATCGGCGTTGAGATCGATGGAGGTGCCGCCGGGGGTACGGCCGGGGGTACCGCCGGGGTTACCGGTGGAGGTCATGAAGTGTCCGTTCTCCGGTCGGGCGACGCAGGTGACGGTGGCTCAGGCGACGCGGTACTGCTCGTCGCGGGCGTCGGTGACGAACATCTGGCCGGGCGCGTGGGTGATCGCGAACGGCGGGCGGGAGGCCATCACGGCGGCCTGCGGCGTCACACCGCAGGCCCAGAACACCGGGATGTCGTCCGGCTCGAAGTCCACCGGATCACCGAAGTCGGGGCGGGCCAGGTCCTCGATGCCGAGGGCGCCCGGATCGCCGCAGTACACCGGGCTGCCGTGCACCGCGGGCAGCAGACTGGTCTCCCGGATCGCCACGGGCAGATGCTCGGGCGGCACCGGCCGCATGGACACCACCATCGGCCCGTGCAGCCGTCCGGCGGGCCGGCATTGGCGGCCGGTGACGTACATGGAGACGTTGCGGCCCTGCTCGATGTGGCGCATCGGGACACCCGCCGCGGTCAGCGCCCACTCGAAGGTGAAGCTGCACCCGATGAGGAACGACACGAGGTCGTCGCGCCAGTGCGCCACCACGTCCGTGGGCTCCTCCACCAGCTCGCCGTGCTCCCACACCCGGTAGCGCGGCAGGTCGGTGCGCAGATCGGCGCCGTCGGCCAGGACGGTCGTCCAGGAACCGGCGTCGGTGACGTCGAGCACCGGGCAGGGCTTCGGGTTGCGCTGGCAGAACAGGAGCATGTCGTACGCCCAGTCCGCCGGCACCGAGATCAGGTTCGCCTGGGTGTGGCCCGCCGCGCAGCCCGCGGTGGGACCCGACACGCCCGCACGGAAGCGGGAACGTGCCTCTGCGGGGCTCCACGCGTGCGCGTGGTCGTCGAGGAGGCCGAGCGGGCGGTGCCGTGTGCTCTGGGACCTGGTCACAGGAGTTCCTTCCCACGGGTCTCGGGCAGACCGATCAGGGCCAGTGCCGCGAGGCCGTATCCGATCGCGCCGAAGACCAGCGCGCCCCCGATGCCCCAACTGTCGGCCAGGAAGCCCACCAGGGTCGGGAAGACCGCGCCCACGGCACGGCCCGTGTTGTACGTGAAGCCCTGTCCCGTACCGCGTACCGCCGTCGGATACAGCTCGCTGAGGAACGAGCCGAAGCCGCTGAAGATCGCCGACATGCAGAACCCGAGCGGGAAGCCGAGTACGAGGACGAGGGTGTTGGCGCCGCTCGGGATGTTCGCGTAGGCCAGGATGCAGATCGCCGAGAGGATCGCGAAGAGCAGGATGTTCCGCTTGCGGCCCAGCTTGTCGGTGAGATAACCGCCGGTCAGGTAGCCGATGAAGGCTCCGGAGATCAGGAACGCGAGGTAGCCGCCGGTGCCTACGACGGACAGTCCGCGGTCGGTCTTCAGGTACGTCGGCACCCAGGTGGCCAGCGTGTAGTAGCCGCCCTGGACGCCCGTGGAGAGCAGCACGGCGAAGACCGTCGTCTTCAGGAGGCCGGGTCCGGCGGTCGTGCCCGGCTTGAAGATGGCGGCGAAGGAACCCTTCTCGGGGCTTTCCTTGCGGCGCTCGGCCGCCTCGGGGGCGTCCTTGACCTGACGGCGTACCCAGACGACCAGCAGTGCCGGCAGGGCACCGGTCCAGAACATCACGCGCCAGGCGATGTCGTCGTCGAGGAACTGGAAGACCAGCGTGTAGACGACCACGGCGAGTCCCCACCCGACGGCCCAGGCGCTCTGGACCGCGCCGAGCGTACGGCCGCGGTGCTTGGGGCTCGCGTACTCGGCGACCAGGATCGCGCCGACCGCCCACTCACCGCCGAAGCCGAGGCCCTGAAGGGCGCGGAAGACCAGCAGGGTCTCGTAGTTGGGCGCGAAACCGCAGGCCACGGTGAAGACCGCGTACGTGATGACGGTGATCATCAGGGCCTTGACGCGCCCGATCCGGTCCGCGACGACACCCGCCGCGGCGCCGCCGACGGCGGACACGACGAGCGTGACGGTCGTGAACAGCCCGGTCTGGCCGCTGCTGAGACCGAAGTACGCGGCCAGGGCCACCATGCTCAGCGGCAGGGTGAAGTAGTCGTACGAGTCGAGGCCGTAGCCGCCGAACGCGCCGCCGAAGGCGCGGCGGCCACGCGGTCCGAGGGCCCGCAGCCAGGCGAACGCGCCCTCGTCGGCGGTGGGTCCGCCCGCTCCGGGGCGCGTTTCGGCGGGCGGGGCCTGCGGTGGAGGGGTCGTGCTCATGGGCACCTCGCAGATGAGGGACGGGAGGGTGCTCGGGGAGTGAGCCGTGCCATGCCGTGCGGAGGCAGTGCGGAACCGGTGCGGAAGCCGTCGGCGCCCGGACGAGCGGTTGGTGCCCGACGAGCCCGGCGCCTGATAAGCAAGGTAGAGGATCGTTGAACGATCCTTCAATACCCATGTTGTTTCGTTCTTGTATCTGCGATTGAATTCGGGCGTGGCCGAACTGAACGGACTGGCGGACGACCGCGCGCTGCTGGGCCGCACCAGCACCGCCGAGCGGGTCTCGGACATCCTGCGGAGCCGGATCGCCGACGGGTACTTCCCGCCCGGCAAGCGCCTGTCCGAGGACAGCATCGGTGGCGCGCTCGGCGTCTCCCGCAACACCCTGCGCGAGGCGTTCCGGCTGCTCACCCACGAACGGCTGCTGGTCCACCAGCTCAACCGCGGTGTCTTCGTGCGGGTGCTGACCGTCGAGGACGTCGAGGACATCTACCGCACCCGCAGCCTCGTCGAATGCGCGGTCGTCCGCGGACTCGGCAGGCCGCCGTACGCGGTGGACGGCCTCGCAGGGTCGGTCGCGGACGGACGGCGTTCGGCCCACGAGGGCGACTGGAAGGGCGTGGGCACGGCCAACATCCACTTCCACCAGGAGCTGGTGGCCCTCGCCGCCAGTGCCCGCACCGACGAGCTGATGCGCAGCGTCTTCGCCGAACTCCGCCTCGCCTTCCACCTCGTGGACGACCCGAAGCGCCTCCACGAGCCCTACCTGGCCCGCAACGGCCAGATACTCCAGGCGCTCCAGGACGGCGACCGCGCGGCGGCGGAGAGTCTGCTGGCGGTCTACCTGGACGACTCCCGCAGACGGGTCACGGAGGTCTACGGCAACCGGGTGGCGGAGGAGGCCTAGCGTTTTGGGTGGTTGTCAGACCCAGCGCCTAGTCTGTGCTCCGTGACTTCGCCTGCATCGACGGACAGTGCTCCGCCCCAGCTCAGCGCGGGGCCGCGCCCCGCGACGGGCCCGGCCGCCGACGAGGGCCTGGCGCGGCGGCTGCGCGCGCTCGCCTGCACCGCGCCCCTGCACGACCTCGACGTGCGCAAGGCGAACCTCGCGGGTGAGTACTCGGTGTACGGCATGGCGGAGGTGGCCCTCGCCTCCATCGACCTGATCACCCTGAACATGGACTTCGACACGGGCGCCGACCACGACCAGATAGTGGCCAGGCTCATCCCGCGCATCGCCGCCCAGGCCCCGCGCCGGCCCGTCGCCGAGCACGAGCGGGTGGCCCGCTGGGTCCTGGAGAACCTGATCAACGTCGGCAGCGTCGACCGCGGCTTCCGCGCCGTCTACGGCACCTTCGCGCCCGACGGCTCGTACGTGCGCCGCGACTACGACTTCAAGCTGATCGAGGAGGTCGCGGGCCACGGCGGGAGTGTCTACCTCCGTACGACGGACGAGGCGGTCAACGTCCTCGTGGGCGCCCTGGACACCGACGTCACCAGCGCGCAGATCGCCGCCGAGGTCAAGCTCGAGGTGCTGATCAGCCGGGGCCGCCTCGCGGACGCCCAGCTCGCCGCCGAGCAGGCCCGCTACCGCACCGTGCAGTACTCGGAGACGCTCCGCAGGGCCCTGGACGCGACCCGGCGCAACGTCCGGGCGGTGGACTGGCTGCAGGCCGTGCCCGACATGATCGCCGAGGCCCTGGACCACGTGGCGGACCGCTACCGCCACGAGAACGCGATCCTCACCAACATCCGCAGGGCGCGGGACGAGTCGGAGGACCCCGAGCAGAAGCGCCGGGCCGCCGAGCTCGTCGACATCGTCAAGGACTGCATCCGGCGCCACACGCAGTTGCAGTCCAGGCTGCTGGAGGCCGGGCCGCTGTTCCGCGCCGAGCAGGACCGGCAGGCCTTCGCGACCCCGATGACGACCTCCGGGATAGACCTCTACGGCCATCTCGTGGCCCCCGTGCTGCCGCTGCCCCTGGAGGGGGCGCTGCGGGTGACCGACGCCTTCTTCGCGCGCGGGACGGGACTTCGCACCCCCGCCTCCGTCCGGGTCGGCGACCTGGTCGACCTGCTGCTGACACCGCCGGTCGAGCGCGAGCACCTCGGTGCGGAGATGCCCGAGCCCGACCTGATCGCCACCCCGGACGACAGCCGGTTCAGCGAGGAGCAGCTCGCCGCCGCCATGGAACTGCTCGACCTGCCGGCCGACGCGCCGCGCCGGCTGTCCGGGCTGCTCGCCGACGCGCGGCGGCAGGATCCCGAACTGCCGTATCTGGTCGCCCTGCTGGCGGTCCACGCGGCCAGCCCGCCCGTCGGTACGGCGTACCGGCAGGGCGAGGAGCGGCTGCTGTTCGCCGTGGACGACGGGGTCGAGCTGGACGATCCGGAGTTCGGCGGAGCGGACCTGATCGTGGGAATGGCTCTGCTGGATGTGGTCGGGATGACCGCGGGCCGGTCGGAGGTCGCGTGAGCGGCTGCCCGAGCGGGACGGCGTACCGCGGGCGGGTCGGCGGGGCGCCCGCCTTCGGCCCCGCCCATGAGTCGAATGAGTCGAAGGAGCTGCAGCAGTCGTGAGTGAGCAGGCCGAGTGGAGTGAGCCGGAGGCGGTCGCCGCGGCGGTGAGCGCCCCCGTCACCCCCGCCGACACCGCGGACGCGGCCCGGCTCGTGGCCTTCGGGCTGCAGCCCAGGACGCAGCCCGCGCGGGACCAGGAGTACACCGAACTGCTGCGGCGGTACCGCGAGGATCCCCCCTTCGCGCGGCTCGCCGACGCCGTGGCCACCGGACTCGGACTCGTCGTCCTAGAGGTGTCCCCACGGGCCGGCATGGCGGTGACCGCCGCCGAGGACTCGGTGTTCGCCGTGCGCATGGGCGACTACGCGCGCCGGGCGTCCGCCGACTCGGGTGACCGGTTCCTGCACGGCCTCGCCCACCTCGCCGTCGCCGCGCTGGCCTTCCCGAGACCCGAGGACCTGGCCGACGACGGCTACGTCGGGCGCGTCTCGGTCAACGGCGTCGACGCGTTCGTCCGCCAGGCGTGCCGGCGCCTGGAGGAGCGGGCCGAGCAGCAGGGGGAGAACACCGACCCCGCCACGGACGCGCCCGGGCTTGAGGCCGCCTGGCGGATCTGGGCGCGGCGCAGCTCCGCCGGGGCCACCAAGGACGCGCGCAGACTGGCCGGTTCCACCACCGGCATCGTCGGCAAGGCCGCCGCGTTCCTCACCGAGTCCGGGTTCCTGCAGCGCACCGGGGACGACGCCGGGGGCACGTACCGCACGACCGCCCGCTATCAGCTCCAGGTGCGGGACATGGCGGGCAGCGCCGCCCTGGCCGAGCTGCTGGAGCTGGGGGTCGTGCCGGTGACCGACGGCACCGCGAGCCTGATGCCCGCCGAGGACACCGACGATCTGGAGCTGGTCGCAGACGCCGGGCTGCCGTTCCACTCGTAACCGCCCGACCCCTTTCACGTTCAACCCGTCACCTCCCCCCACCGCTCACGACTACGAGAGTCCGCCATGTACGAGCTGTCCCGGGTCCGCCTCTACTCCATCGGGCCGGCCGGTGCGCGTTACGCCGACACCGTGCTGGACCTGCGCGGAGTCGGCGGGCTCGTGCCCGATCCCGCGCCCACGCAGGCGGAGTTCTTCGAGGAGGAGCCCGTCGGGCCGCCGCGCCGCCCCGCGCCCGCCGGCGTGCTCTTCCTGGAGAACGGCGGCGGCAAGTCCGTACTGCTCAAGCTGATCTTCTCGGTGATGCTGCCCGGCCACCGCAACACCCTCGGCGGCGCCAGCTCCGGTGTGCTGCGCAAGTTCCTGCTCGCGGACGACTGCGGGCATGTGGCGCTGGAGTGGCAGCACACGCTCACCGGCGAGTGCGTCGTGGTCGGCAAGGTCAGCGAGTGGCGCGGGCGGCAGGTCTCCAACGACCCGCGCAAGTTCGCCGAGGCCTG
Source organism: Streptomyces ortus (assembly GCF_026341275.1). Lineage (NCBI taxonomy): Bacteria > Bacillati > Actinomycetota > Actinomycetes > Kitasatosporales > Streptomycetaceae > Streptomyces > Streptomyces ortus. The sequence continues at coordinate 457,115 of NZ_JAIFZO010000002.1, read as the reverse complement.
GTACTCCTTCCGGCCGGGACCCGGGCTGAGCCTGGACAACCTGCCGGTCGCCGAGTCCACCGCCGTCCGGCCGCCCGTCGAAGGCGCCTCGGGCGCGCAGGGCCGGCGCCGCACCATGAAGGGCTTCCGGGACGCGCTCACCGACGCGGGCAAGGCGTACCCGCACCTCGAAGTGCACTGGGAGGAGATCCACGACCGGTGGATCGAACACCTCGGCGACCTGGGCCTCGACCCCGAACTCTTCCGCTACCAGCGCGAGATGAACGCCGACGAGGGCGAGGCCGCCGGTCTCTTCGCCGTCAAGAAGGACTCCGACTTCACCGATCTGCTGCTGCGCGCGGTCACCGACACCAGGGACACCGACGGCCTCGCCGACCTGGTGGGCGGCTTCGGCAACAAGCTGGGACGACGGGCCGAACTGATCGCCGAGCGGGAGTTCACCGCGGGATCCGTGGACCTGCTCGGACGGATCGTCGAGGCGGCCGGGGCGCGCTCCCACGCGCGCGACGTCCACACGGCCGCCGAGCGGCGTACGCGCACGCTGGCCAGGCGGCTCTCCGCGCGCGCCGCGCTGGAGCGGGGCCGCACCGGCGACCTGGCCCAGCAGGTCACCGCCGCCGCCCACCGCGCCACCGAGGCGGAGGGCTCCCGGGAGCGCAGTGCGCTGATCGCGGCCGAACTGGCCTACCGGCACGCCTCACTGGCGCTCGCCGCGGCCGAGAAGGGCGCCGCCGCGCAGAAGAAGGAACTCGCCGACGCGCGCACCCTGCACTCCGCGTGGCAGGCCGCGGAAGCCGTGCTGCGCCACCGCGCGGCGGCCGACCGCTCCACCCGTGTGGCCGCCGCGATCCTGGAGGCCGAGCGGGACGCCGCACCCGCGCTCGCCGCCCGGGCCAGGGCCGCCGTCGACCTCGTACGCGCGCTGCACGCCGCCGCCGAAGGGGCCGAGGCGCTCGCCAACGAGCAGGAGGAGCGCTCCAGTTCGCTCCAGGAGGTCGGTGAGGCCGCCCACCGGGACGCGACGTCCGCCGCCACGGAGGCGCAGCGCGCCCGCAGCGAGGTCGGCCATCTGCGCCAGCGGCTCGGCGAGGTCGAGCAGGAGACCGCCGAGGCGGTGCGGGCCGGCTGGCTCGACGACACCGCCCCCGACGCCGACCCGGCCCGCGCCGCGCTCGCCGCCAGCGACGCCGAGAAGACGGCCGTCGCCGCCTGGGACACCGCGCGCGAGGCGTCCCGCCGCACCGCGGACCACGCCCGGGACGCCGCGTCCGCCGAGTCCCGGGCCGAGCTGACGGCGGCCCGCGCGGCCGACGCGGCGACCGCGGCCGAGCACGCGTACGACGCGGAGCGGCGGACCGCCCAGGCCCTGGCGGAGGAGGAGCGGCTCGCCGAACTGCTCGGCCTGCCCGGGAGCTCCGGCGCTCAAGGAGCCTTTGGCGGTCCGGGACGCGCTGGGCGCCCGACGTTGCCCGGGCCCCGGCACTCGGCCCCCACGGACGCGAGCGCCGACGGCAGGGGGATCACCACCACGGCGGATTCCGACGACAGCGCTGCCGACGGCCCCCTCACCCCCCAGCAGCTGGACCACTACGCCGATGAGCTCCGACAGCTCCTCGACGACACCGTCACCTCCGCCGAACGGCAGCTCTTCGAGTTGCGGACCGCCGCGGCCGACGACTCACGGATCCTCGGCGCCCTCGGCGACGGCGGACTGCTGCCGCCCGGCCCCGACGTGCTCGCCACCGTGGAGTACCTGGGCGAGCACGGCATCCCCGCGCTGCCCGGCTGGCGCTACCTCGCACAGGCCGTCGACCCCGTCGACCACGCGCGCGTACTGGCCGCCCGGCCCGAACTGGTCGACGGCGTGATCATCACGGACCCCGACACCCACGCCCGGGCCCGCGACGCACTCACCGACGCCGCGCTGCTCCCGCGCTCCACCGTGGCCGTCGGTACGGCCGCCGCGCTGCTCGCCCCGACCCCGGCCCCCGACGCGGGCGGGGACGACGTCTTCCTCGTACCGCCGAACCCGGCCATGCACGACGAGCACGCCGCCGACGAGGAACGGCAGGCGCTGCGCAGGCGCGCGGCCGAGCGGGACGACGAGATCCGCGAGTCGGCGGCCCGGCTCGCCAAGGACCGGGAACTCGCCGCCCGGCTCGCCTCCTGGCGCACGGGCTGCCCGGCGGGACGCCTCACCGAACTGGCCACGGCGGCCGGCGACGCGCGCGCGTTCGCCGAGGAGGCCGAGGCCGAGCTCGCCGAGGCACGCGCCGTACGCACCGAGGCCGACGAGGCGGCGGCCGAGGCGGCCCTCGTACGCGACGAGCGGCAGGAGGCCGCCCAGCGGGCCCGACGCGCCGCCGACGCACTCGCCGGACTCGCCTTCCGGCTGCGCGAGCGCGCCGGCTGGCAGGTCAAGGTGCGGGAACTCGCCGACGAGGCGGCCGAGTCGGAGGCCCGCGCCCAGGCCTGTCTGGAGCGGGCGCGCGCAGCCGACGAGGACCGGCGCGGCACCCAGCGCGCCGCCGACGACGCCCGGCGCACGGCCCGGGCGCTGCGCGCCGAGCGCGCGGAGATCGCGGGCGCCCCCGACGACCTGCCGGAGGAGGAGCCGGGAGCCGCGAAATCGTCGCTCCCCGCCCTCCGCGAGGCCTACCGGGCCGCCTCCCAGCTCTACGAGAAGGTCGGCGTCGGCGCCGACCTGCGCGCCGAACAGGCCCGCGCCGAGAGCGACGAGAGCACCGCGCTCACGGAGCTGAACCGGCTGACCAACAAGGTGCGCACCCGCGCCGCCCAGCTTTTGGAGTCCACCGACGGCTCCGACGGCCCGTCCCGGCAGGCGGCCGTGGCCCGCGCCGAGGAGTTGGTCCAGCTCCTCGAAGGCCGGGTGTCGACCGCGAGCGAACAGCTCGGCCGGCTGCGCGGCGAGGCCGAGCGGCACGCGCCCGAGGACGCCGACGCCCACACCGAGCTGCCCGACGACCTCGTACCGCGCGACGCCGAGCACGCCCAGGGCCTGCTGCGCACCGCCACCGGGGAACTCGCCACCCGCACCGACGCGCTGGGCCAGGCGCGCGCCGCGCACACCGAACTGCTCGACGCCCACCACGCCGCCGAGGACGCGGCCGGCGGCTTCGACGAGACGGCCGCCCTGCTCCGGGACCTCCTGCGGGAACACACGGACGACGAGCAGGAGGAGACCGAGCCCTACCCCGGCACGCTCGAAGAGGCCAGGCAGTCCGCCGCCGAGACCCGCCGCTCCCTGCGCGGCTGCGCAGCCGACCTCTCCGCCGCCGAGGCGGCCGTGCGCGAGGCGAGCGACATCCTCGTCCGGCACGCCAACTCCACACGCTACGAGCAGGTGCGCACCCCCGCGCGTCAGCAGATCCGGGAGCTGCCCGCCTCCGCGCTGCCCGAACACGCGCAGAAGTGGGCGGACGCCTTCGCACCCCGGCTGCGGGTCCTCACCGACGAGCTGGCACAGCTGGAGCGCAACCGCGACTCGATCGTGGACCGCCTGCGCGGCCTGGTCGAGTCCTCGCTCGCCACGCTGCGCTCGGCCCAGCGGCTGTCCCGGCTCCCCGAAGGGCTGGGGGAGTGGTCAGGGCAGGAATTCCTCCGCATCCGCTTCGAGGAACCCGACCAGGCCAGCCTCGCCGAACGCCTCGGTGAGGTCGTCGACGAGGCGACCAGGGCGGCCGTCAAGAAGAACTCCGACCTGCGCCGCGACGGGATGTCCCTGCTGCTCAGGGGGGTGGCCGCGGCCCTGCAGCCCAAGGGCGTCGCCGTCGAGATCCTCAAGCCGGACGCCGTCCTGCGCGCCGAGCGCGTCCCCGTCGGACAGATGGGCGACGTGTTCTCCGGCGGCCAGCTGCTCACCGCGGCCATCGCGCTGTACTGCACGATGGCGGCCCTCCGGTCGAACGACCGCGGCCGGGACAAGCACCGCCACGCCGGCACGCTGTTCCTGGACAACCCCATCGGGCGCGCCAACGCCACGTATCTGCTGGAGTTGCAGCGGGCCGTCTCCGACGCGCTCGGTGTGCAGCTCCTGTACACCACGGGCCTGTTCGACACGACCGCGCTCGCCGAGTTCCCGCTGGTCATCCGCCTGCGCAACGACGCGGACCTGCGGGCGGGCCTGAAGTACATCAGCGTGGAGGAACACCTCCGGCCGGGCCTCCCGAGAGAGGTCCCGGCCGGGGAGGCGGCCCACACGGAGATCACCGCGACCCGCATGTACAAGAGGCCCGCACCCAGTACCCCTTGAGGGGCGCGCACCGACTGCCCCTGAGGGAGCACGCCCTACCCTGAGGGAGCACCCCCTACGCGTCCTCCCTCAACAGGTCCGCGCACTTCTCGCCGATCATCATCGTCGTGATGCACGGATTCACGCTGATGAGGTCCGGCATCACCGACCCGTCGGCGACCCGCAGCCGCTCCACCCCCTTGACCCGCAACCGCGGGTCGAGCGGAGCGGAGGCGTCCCCCTCCGCACCCATCTTCACCGTGCACGACGGGTGGTAGACGGTGTTGTGGGTCTTGTGGATGTAGTCGAGCAGCTCGTCGTCCGTCCGGACGTCGGGCCCCGGCGCCAGCTCTGCCCCGGCCCAGCCGCTCAGCGCGGGCTGCGCGGCGATCCGCCGGGCCAGCTTCAGCCCGTACGTCATCACGCGCGCGTCGTGCTCGTGCGTGAAGTACCGCGGATCGACCCTCGGCTTGTCCCGGTAGTCCCGGGTGCGCAGCCGCACCGTGCCGCGCGACTTCGCGCGGGTGACGTTCGGCGTGAGACAGAACGCGTTCTCGGAGGTCGGATAGCCCCACCGCGCGGTGTTCATGTCGAACGGCACCGACCCGTAGTGGAACATCAGGTCGGGCCGGTCGAGACCCGGCTCGGTGTCGTAGAAGATGCCGGCCTCCCACCACTGGCTTGAGGTGGTCGTCATGGGCCGCTCGGCATTCCACATGATGACGCCCTCGGGATGGTCCTGGAGGTTCTCGCCCACGCCGGCCGCGTCCACCACCACGTCGACGCCGACCTCGCGCAGATGCCCGGCGGGTCCGATGCCCGACAGCATCAGCAGTTTCGCGCTGTCGATCGAGCCGCAGGACACGATCACCTCGCGCCTGGCCCGTACCGTCCGGGTGTGGATCAGGTCGGGGTCCAGGTACTCGGCGCCCACGCAGCGCCGCCCGTCGAGCACGAGCTTCTTGGCGCGCACCCCGGTCCGTACATCGAGGTTCGGACGCTTGCCGAGGACCGGGTGCAGATACGCGACCGACGAGGACTGCCGGATGTTGTTCTCGTCGGAGTTGATCTGGAACCAGTTGGCGCCCCGGACGACGGTCCTGCCCGAGTTGAAGGGCGTCGTCGGGATGCCCTCCTGGGCGCAGGCCTCCAGCAGGGCGGTGCCGCACGGGTCGTCGCTCTTGAGCGTACGCAGCTTCACCGGGCCGGTGCGGCCGTGGTGCTCACCGGGTGCGTCGTTGTTCTCCAGCCGTCGGTAGAGCGGGAAGAGCTCCGCCGCACTCCACCCCGTACAGCCCGCGGCGGCCCAGTCGTCCAGGTCCTCGGCCGGTGCCCAGAAGGCGATGCAGGAGTTGTGCGAGGAGCAGCCGCCGAGCACCCTGGCGCGGGCGTGCCGCATGAAGCTGTTGCCGCTGACCTGCGGCTCGACCGGATAGTCCCAGTCGTAGCCGGACTCCAGCAGCCCCATCCAGCGCTCCAGCTTCATGACGGCGTCGTCGCCGACATCACTGGGGCCGGCCTCCAGGACGCAGACCGTGACGGCCGGGTCCTCGGAGAGCCGGGCCGCCACCACATTGCCCGCGGTGCCCCCGCCCACCACGACATAGTCGAACTCGTCTTCTCCCATGGTGACTTGACCTCCTTGACGTCCTGGAGCCGGTTGTTTTCCTGACGGTCGCGGGTGTTCAGTCGCCCGTGGGCGTGGCCGCGGGCGATGCGGGCGGAAGCGGCGTGTCGGCGGCCGTGTACCGGTGTTCCGCGAGCACCCCGGTGCGGTGGCGCTGCACGAACCAGTAGTAGGCGAAGCCGCCGCCCATCACGATGCCGACGAACAGGACGGCACCCCACCGCAGATACCAGTGGTACGGGGCGGACGCGTTGTAGACCGCGGCGCGTGGCCAGATCAGGTTGATCATCATGGCCGTGCCCCACACGACGGCGACGATGTTGACGGGCAGTCCCCAGCGGCCGAGCGAGAACCTGCCCTCGCCCGCCGGCTGCCACCGGCCGCGCAGCCTGGCCACCAGCATGGGCCCGGTGACCAGCAGATACGCGAGATAGATCAGGATGATGCCGATACTGGTGACCACGGTGAAGATCTGCGGCTGGCGGATGTTGACCACCAGGATCGCCAGCGCCAGGAAGCCGATGATCACCGCGGGCAGGATCGGGGTCTGGAAGCGCGGATGGACCTTGGCCAGCTTGGCGGAGGCGGGCAGGTTGTTGTCCCGCGCCATCGCGAAGGCCAGCCGGATCGCCGCGGTGTGCACGGCCAGGGCGCACACGGTGACCGCGATGAACACGCACCACAGCATGGCCTTGCCCGCGTCCTCACCGAGCACGTTGAGCACGACGTACTGCAGCCCGTCCGTGGAGAGCCGGTCGCCCTTCAGGCTGGACACGCTCATCAGCGCGAGCAGCAGGACGAGCCCGCCGAGGACGAACGAGGCGACGATGGCGCGGATGATCGCGCGCGGCGCGTTGCGCGACGGGTCCAGGGACTCCTCGCCGAGCGAGGCGGCCGTGTCGAAGCCGTACATCACGTACGCGGACGCCAGTGACGCCACCAGGAACGCGCCGAAGTAGCCGCCGGGCTGGCCCGCGCCCGTGCCGTTCGTCTCCAGCACGACCCCCGGACCACGGGTGATGTGCACGGCGAACAGCACGATCAGGACGACGGTGGCGATCAGCTCGATGAAGACGCCCGCCGTGTTGATGCGGGCCATCAGCTTCACACCGAGGGCGTTCACCAGAGTGGTGAAGACGATCAGTACGGAGGCCAGCAGCACGGCGTTGGTGGCCACGTCGTACTTGCCCGTGCCGTCGCCCACGAACTGGAAGGCGGAGGAGATCTGCGGAAGGGTCAGCTGGTAGGCGAGGGCCACGGCCGCGATCGACACCACCGAGGCGATCAGCATGGTCCAGCCGGCCAGCCAGCCTATGTGCGGATTGCCGATCTTCTTGGACCAGTTGTAGACCGAACCGGCCACCGGGTAGCGGGCGGCGAGTTCGGCGAAGCAGAGCGCGACCATGAACTGGCCGATGAAGACCATGGGCCAGGACCACCAGTAGGCGGGCCCGCCGCTGCCGTAACCGAAGTAGAAGAGCTGGAAGGTGCCGGTGAGGATGGAGATGTAGCTGATGCCGGCGGCGAACGTGTGGAAGTTGCCGAGCGTGCGCTTCAGCTCGGGCTTGTAGCCGAACTCGTTGAGTTCGGTGTCGTCGTGACCATGCTTGTCGTCGTGACCGTGCTGACCGGCCGGTTGCTCCGGTGGTTGCTCGGTGGTGGTCATGAGCGGCCTCCTGGGAAGGGGGAGTTCTCCCGGGCGGGAGGGGGAGTGCGGCTCGTGCGGGGTCGTCGGTGAAGACTGGATCTTATGGCGCCGGAGGCCGGATCCGTACGGTGAAGTGCGGTGGATTCTGCGGTGGTTGTCGGCAGCCCCCTGAGTCGGCCGCGACAGTCGGCCGCGACAGTCCGCTGCGGCAGTCACCCGCAGCCGCGGTCGCCACGTCCCGTCAGGAGAACCAGCCCTGTGGACTCGGGTTCGTGGTCCGCCAGATGTGCTTGGTCTCGCGGTACTCGGCGAGGCCCGCAGGTCCCAGTTCCCGCCCGAACCCGGACTGCTTGTACCCTCCCCACTCGGCCTGCGGGACGTACGGGTGGTAGTCGTTGATCCAGACCGTTCCGACGCGCAGCGCCGACGCGACGCGCTGTGCCCTCGCCTCGTCGGACGTGAAGACACCGCCGGCCAGGCCGTAGATCGTCGCGTTGGCCAGCCGTACCGCCTCCGCCTCGCCGGTGAACCGCTCCACGGTCAGGACGGGCCCGAAGGACTCCTCCTGGACCACGGACATCCCCGCGGAGCACTCGTCGAGCACGGTCGGCGGGTAGTAGAAGCCCTCCGGGTGCGGGGGCTCGGCCGGCCGCGCCCCTCCGCAGCGCAGCACCGCCCCCTCCTCCAGCCCCTTGGCCACGTACGCCTCGACCTTCGCCCGGTGGGCCGCCGAGATCAGCGGCCCGGTCTGCGCCCGCTCGTCGAACGGGCCGCCCAGCCTGATCAGCCGGGCCCTGCGGACGACCTCGTCGACGAACCGGTCGTGCAGGGAGTCCTCGACCAGCAGCCGGGCCCCGGCTGAGCAGACCTGCCCGGAGTGCAGGAAGACGGCGGTCAGCGCCATGTCGACGGCCGTCTCGAAGTCGGCGTCGGCGAAGACGATGTTCGGGTTCTTGCCGCCCAGTTCGAGGGCGACCTTCTTGACCGTGCCGGCCGCCGCGGCCATGAGCCCGCGGCCGGTCCGCAGACCGCCGGTGAAGGAGACCAGGTCCACGTCCGGATGGTCGCCCAGCGGAGCGCCCGCCTCCGGTCCGGCGCCGAGAATCAGGTTCGCCACCCCGGCGGGCAGCCCCGCCTCCTCCAGGAGGCGCGTCAGATGGATCGCCGTGTGCGGGGTCAGCTCGCTCGGCTTGAGGACGAAGGTGTTGCCCGCGGCCAGCGCCGGGGCGACCTTCCAGGCGGTCTGGAGCAGCGGATAGTTCCAGGGGGTGATCAGCGCGCAGACCCCGACCGGTTCGTGTACGACCCGGCTGTCGACGCCCTCCGTGCCCGTCTCCACGACCCGGCCGGACTCGGCGGCGACGAGCCGCCCGAAGTAGCGGAAGCAGTTCTCGATGTCGTCGATGTCGTACTCGCTCTCCACCAGGCGTTTGCCGGTGTCGAGGGACTCCGCCCTGGCGAGTGCGTCCTTGTCGCGGGCGAGCAGGTCGGCGACGCGCAGCAGCAGGTCGCCGCGTTCGTTCACGGGGGTCCGCGGCCAGGGTCCTTCGTCGAAGGCGCGGCGCGCCGCCGCGATCGCGGCGGCGGTGTCCTCGCCGCCCGCCTCGTCGACGACCGCGACGAGCGATCCGTCGGCCGGACAGCGGATCTCACGGGTGCGTTTCTCCCGCGCGCTCGTCCAGGTGCCGCCGATGTAGAGATCCGCCATCCCTGCCTCCCAGCATGCCGATGAGCCACTCGTGGAACATCCCGATGTGGTGCTCGGTGGGCACCAGCACCCCGCCCGCGCGGTAGGCGCGGGACGCCATGGCGGGCTGCGTTCGCTCGCACGCCTCGAAGTCCTGGGTGTTGACCCGGTGGAAGAGTTCCACGGACCTCGACACATCGGCGCCCGACTCGACGACCTCGGGGGCGTAGAGCCAGTCGCACTCCACGATCGTGCGGTCCTCGGCGAGCGGGAACATGCGGTGCAGGATGACATGGTCGGGAACGAGATTGATGAACACCGTGGGTTTGACCGTTATCGCATAATAACGGCGGTCCTGTTCCTCGGCGACCTCGGGCAGCCGCCCGAATCCCTCGCTCCCGTCGACGGTGAACCCCTTGACCTCGTCGCCGAACTCGGCGCCGTGGCCCACGTAGTACTGCGCGGCATAACCGTCCGCGAACTCCGGCAGCACCTCGGTGAGTTCGGGGTGGATCGTCGCGCAGTGGTAGCACTCCATGAAGTTCTCGACGATCAGCTTCCAGTTCGCCCGCACGTCATAGGTGACGCGCCTGCCGAGAGCGAGGTTCTGCGTGCCGTAGTGCTCGATGGCCGCGACGTTCCCGAGCCGTTCGACGGCCGCGCCCATCACCGTCTCCTCGAAGGACGGCGGTTCGTCGGCCAGACACACCCAGGCGTACCCGAGCCACTCCCGCAGCGCGACGGTGACCAGCCCGTACGTCGTGCGGTCGACGTCCGGCATCCTCACCAGGTTCGGTGCCGCGATCAGCTTCCCGTCCAGTCCGTACGTCCACGCGTGGTACGGGCACTGGAGGGTGCGCCGGACCTCGCCGGCCTCCTCGGTGCAGAGCCGGGCCCCGCGGTGCCGGCAGATGTTGAGGAAGGCCCGCAGCTCACCGGTGCGCGTCCGGGTGACCAGGACGTTCTCCCGGCCCACCTGGACCGTGCGGAACGCGCCGGGCCGGGCCAGATCGGCGCCGCGGACCGCGCAGAACCACATCGACTCGAAGACGTGCTCCTGTTCCTGCCGGAAGATCTCCGGATCGGTGTAGTAGCGCCCCGGCAGGGTGCTGATCAGGCTCGGGGACGGCTGGGCGGAGGCGTGGGGCACGGGGGTCGTCGGCACGAGGGGGCCTCCTCAGGCGGGCGCAGCGGCGAGGCGGTGGGGGTCGAACAGGCCGATCGGGTGGGGGGTGGTCCCCGTCAGGGCCAGATCGGCGAGGATCTCGCCGACGACCGGCACGAACTTGAAGCCGTGGCCCGAGAAACCGCAGGCCACGGTCACGGACTCGGGATGCGCGGGATGCCGGGCGATGACGAAGTGTTCGTCGGGGGTGTTGGAGTACATGCAGGTGGCGGCCTTGAGGAAGGCGCCGGGCAGGTCGGGGACACAACGGGCCATGTGATCCGCCATCGCCCGGATCTCGTCCTCGTGGACCGTGCGGTCGATGGTCTCCGGGGTGCACACCTGCCCCTTGCGGAAGAAGGCGACCTTGGCGCCCAGCTCCGGCCCGTCGATGGCCGGGAAGCCGTACACCTGGACGTTGTCCGCGTCCTCCCAGATGTAGATCGGGTGGTTCTCCGGCAGGAAGGGCCGGACCCCGCCCCTGGGCCGGAACCAGTACATGACCTGCCGCTCGATGGTGAACGGCACCCCGAGGTCGGTGAGCAGCCGCGGCGCCCAGGCGCCCGGACAGATCACCAACTGGCCCGCCGTGTAGGTGTCCTCGGCCGTGTGCACGCGTACGCCGTCCCGGTACGGCTCCCAGTGGGTCATCGGCTCGTCGAAGTGCAGGTCCGCGCCCTGCCGGGTGGCGAGCTGGAGATGAGCCGCGACCATGTTCTCGGGTCGGACGAGGCCGGCCTTCCTCTCGAAGAGACCGACCTCGTCGTCCTGCGGAGCGAGGGTGGGGAAACGGCGGCGGATCTCGGCCGCGTCGAGCATGTCGTGCGGCAGGTCCCACTGCGTGGCCGAGCGCAGCGAACCGGAGACGGTCAGCGAGTCGGGCCGGCCGATCATCACACCGCCGCACAGGGTGGCGATGTCCCGCCCGGTGGCCCGCTCCACGTCCTCGTACAGCTCGTAGGCGCGCAGCAGCAGCGGTACGTACGCCGGGTCCTCGAAGTAGGACTGCCGGGTGATCCGCGAGCCCCCGTGACTGGAACCGCGCTGGTGCACGGGCCCGAACTTCTCCAGCCCGAGCACCCGCGCACCGCGCGAGGACAGATGATGAGCGGCGGCACTGCCCATACCGCCGAGACCGATGACGACGACGTCGTAGGTGGGGGACACGGGGACCTCCGTCTTTCTTTCCGGGGGCGCGGTTGCTTGTCGGGGGGGGCGAGGGGAACGGCGCGATCTCGTACTCATCGCGTCTGGCCGCGCCCGGTCGCGTCCGGTCGCGGAGCGATCAACACCGGATGCGGGCCATCTCCGGATCGAAGATCGGCTCGCTCACCACCGTGGCCCCGACCTTCTCCCCGAAGTACTCGACGGAGACCCCCGCACCCACGGGCAGCACCGGCAACCACGCGTACGCGACGCACCGCCCCACCGAGTACCCGTACGCCGCACTGGTGACGTATCCCGCGGGCGAGCCCCCGACGTACACCGGTTCCTTGCCGAGGACGACGGACGAGGGATCGTCGAGCAGCAGCGGGGTGAGCCGACGCGTCGGCTCACCCTTCGCCCGCAAAGCCCCCATCCCGGTGAAGTCCCCCTTGTCCAGCCGCACGGCGAAGCCCACCCCCGCCTCGTACGGATCGTGCTCGTCGGTCATGTCCACGCCCCACGCCCGGTACCCCTTCTCCAGGCGCAGGCTGTTGAACGCGGAGCGCCCGGCCGCGATCACACCGTGCTCCCGGCCCGCCTCCCAGAGCGTGTCCCAGAGGCGGAGCCCGAGGTCGGCGCTGGTGTAGAGCTCCCAGCCCAGCTCGCCGACGTAGCTCAACCGCATGGCGGTGACCGGGACATGCCCGAGGTACGTCTCCTTGGCGCGGAAGTAGCCGAAGCCCTCGTGCGAGAAGTCGTCGCGGGTGAGCGGCTGCACGAGCGCGCGGGCCAGCGGCCCCCAGACCCCGACGCAGCACGTACCGGACGTGATGTCCCGGATGTGTACGCCGTCGGGGGCGTGCCTGGTCAGCCGGTCGAGGTCCGCGGGGGAGTTGGCGCCCACCTGGAACCGGTCGGGGCCGAGGCGCGCGACGGTGAGGTCGGAACGGATACCGCCCGTGCCGTCCAGGAGCAGGGTGTAGGTGACCGCTCCGGGCTTCTTGCGGAGGTTGTTGGTGGTCATGCCGTGCAGGAAGTCGAGGGCTCCGGGGCCGGTGACTTCGAGGCGGCGCAGCGGGGTCATGTCGTAGAGCGCGACCTTCTCCCGGGTCGCCCGCGCCTCGGCCGCCGCGATGGGCGACCAGTACCGCGCCGACCAGGCGTCCCGTGCGGGCAGGTTCAGCCCTGCGGCGAGCGGCGCGTTCGCCTCGTACCAGTGGGGACGCTCCCAGCCGCCGCCCTCCAGGAAGTACGCGCCCAGTTCCCGCTGGCGTGCGTGGAAGGGGCTGACCCGCAGAGGCCGCGGCCGGTCCATCGGCTGGAGCGGATGCAGGACGTCGTACACCTCGGCGAACTGCTGAGAACCGCGCTCCCTGATGTACGAGGGTGAGCGCTGGGCGTCCTCGAAGCGCGTGAGGTCGCACTCGTGGGCGTCGACCCCGGGGCGGCCGTCGACCATCCACTCGGCCACGGCCTTGGCGACACCGGCCGAATGGGTCACCCACACGGCCTCCGCCAGCCAGAACCCCCGCAACGCACGCGATTCGCCCAGGACCGGCATGCCGTCCGGCGTGAAGGAGAAGACGCCGTTGAAGCCCTCCTCGATCGCGCTCCCGCGCAGCGCGGGCAGCAGCCGACGGCAGTCGTCCCAGCTCGGCGCCCAGTCCTCCTCGGTGAAGGGGAACGAGGACGGCATCTCCAGGTCGTTCGCGCGTGCCTCGTCGTAGCCGAGGACCGCGAACGGGTCCACGGGGAGCGGCCGGTGGGCGTAACTGCCGATGCCGATGCGGTCGGTGTGCTCGCGGAAGTAGAGGTCGCGGTCCTGGAAACGGAGGATCGGCCGTGACGCCTCGGTCTCCGCGCCGGCCAGTTCGGGCAGGGGCCGCGTCCGCGCGTACTGGTGGGCGAGCGGCTGCAGGGGTACGTCGATCCCGGCCATGCGGCCGATCACCGGCCCCCAGAACCCGGCCGCCGAGACGACGTGGTCGGCGGGGAAGACGCCGCGATCCGTGACGACGGCGGTGACCCTGCCGGCCTCCTTGTCGATCCCGGTGACGGTGTGCCGGTCCAGGAAGCGGGCGCCGCGGCTCGCGGCCCGTTCCCGCTGGGCGCGGGCCGCGAGCAGTGCGCGGGCCAGACCGTCGTCGGGGGTGTGGAAGCCGCCGAGGACGACCGATTCGTCGATCAGGGGCCAGAGTTCCTTGCAGCGGGCCGCGCCCACGATCTCGCCGCGTACGCCCCAGGAGGCGGCGTAACCGGCTCTGCGGTGCAGTTCGGCGAGGCGCTCGGGCGTGGTCGCGAGTTCCAGACCGCCCACCCGGTTGAAGCAGGAGACCCCGTCCACGCGCAGCGAGCCGAACTTCTCGACCGTGTAGCGGGCGAAGTCGGTGAGGGTCTTGGACGGACTGGTCTGGAAGACGAGGCCCGGCGCGTGCGAGGTGGAGCCGCCGGGAGCGGGCAGCGGTCCCTGTTCGAGGACGGTGACGTCGGTCCAGCCGCGCGCGGTGAGCTCGTCCGCGAGGGAGCAGCCGACGATGCCGGCGCCCACGACGACCACGCGGGGGGCGACGGACCCGTGGCCGCTCACAGGACCACCACCGAGCGCAGTACGTCACCACGGTGCAGGGTGGACAGCGCCTCCTCCACCTCGTCGAGCGCGATGGTCTCCGAGACGAACGCCCCCAGGTCCAGCAGCCCGTAGAGGTACTGGTCGATGAGGAAGGGGAAGTCGCGGCTGGGCAGACAGTCGCCGTACCAGGAGGACTTGATCGCGCCGCCCCGGGAGAACACGTCGATGAGCGGCAGTTCCGTCTTCGTCCCCGGGGTCGGGACGCCGACCTGCACCAGCAGACCCGCGTGATCGCGCATGTAGAAGGCCTGCTCGAAGGTCTCCGGGCGGCCCACGGCGTCGATGGCGATGTCGACGCCGAAGCCGTCGGTGAGGGCGCGTACGGCCTCGACCGGGTCGGTGCCGCGGGAGTTGACCGTGTGCGTGGCACCGAACCGCTCCGCCCGGTCGAGCTTCTTGTCGTCGATGTCGATCGCGATGACCTTCATGGCGCCGTTCAGGCAGGCGCCCGCGACGGCCGCGTCGCCGACCCCGCCGCAGCCGATGACGGCGACCGTGTCACCGCGTCCGACGTTGCCGGTGTTCACCGCCGCGCCGTAGCCGGCCATCACCCCGCAGCCGATCAGACAGGCTGCCTCGGGGCGGGCCGCGGGGTTGATCTTCACGGCCTGGCCCGCCGCGACCAGGGTCTTCTCGGCGAAGGCACCGATACCGAGCGCGTTGCTGAGCGGGGTGCCGTCGAGGAGGGTCATCGGCTGGGTGGCGTTGCGCGAGTCGAAGCAGTACCAGGGGCGGCCACGACGGCAGGAGCGGCAGGAACCACAGGGGGCCCGCCAGGCGAGGACCACGTAGTCGCCGGTCCTGAGGTCGGTGACGCCCTCGCCCACCGCCTCGATCGTGCCGGCCGCCTCGTGTCCCAACAGGAACGGGAAGTCGTCGCTGATCGCGCCCTCGCGATAGTGCAGATCCGTGTGGCAGACCCCGCAGGCCTGGACGGTGACGAGCACCTCGCCCGGACCGGGATCGGGAACGACGATCGTCCGCACCTCCACGGGTGCGCCCTTCTTCACAGCGACTACGGCACGGACCTCGTATGGCACGACCTAGCTCCTCTGCTGTTGCGCAGTGCACTATGGGTTGCGCTATGAGGAACATAGTGAGAACGCCTCAAGGCGGCCGTCAAGAGGTACGGGTTAACCCTTGGCAAAACGAACCGGCGCCCCGAAATCTGTCCGACACACGCGGGCGCGGGGCCAGGTGTTCCCGGCCCCGCGCCCTGTTCCGGCCGGCGGATCGCGTCCTGCTCCGTGCGGGGTCCCGCGTCCGTACGGGGTCGGGGTCCGGCTCCGTCGCGGAGCCGGTTCCGGGTCCGCGGCGCGGGTGCCCGTCCTTCCGTCAGAAGCCGTACCCCATCCGGCGCGAGAGGTCGGCCGCCGCCGCGACCGTGCGCTTGGCGAGCTCCGGCAGCCGGTCGGGCTCCAGCCGGTACACCGGCCCGGACACGCTGATCGCGCCGATCACCTTCCCGTCGTGCGCGCGCACCGGGGAGGCCGTCGCGGCCAGCCCCAGCTCCAGCTCCTCCAGGGCGAACGCGTAACCCTGCTCGACCACGGCCTCCAGCTCGGCGCGCAGCGCGGCCGTGCCGGTGATCGTGCGCTCGGTGAAGCGCGGCAGGGTCCTGGCCAGCAGTCCTTCGCGGAGCGTGGGCGGCAGATGGGCCAGCAGCACCTTGCCGCTGGAGGTGGCGTGCAGCGGGGTGCGTCTGCCCAGCCAGTTCTGCGCGGTGACCGACGCGGCGCCACGGGCCTGCATGATGTTGACCGCCGCGTTGTCGTCGAGGACCGCGATGTTGACGGTCTCGCCCAGCTCGTCCGCGAGTTCGCGGCAGACGGGCACCCCCTCCTGCGAGATGTCCAGACGCACTGCCGCCGCCCCCGCCAGGCGTAGTACGCCGGCCCCCAGGAAGTACTTCCCGCGGTCCTTCGCCTGAGCGACCAGGCCGCGGTTCTCCAGCACCCCGAGGAGCCGGAAGGCCGTGGACTTGTGCACCTCCAGCTCGTCGGCGATCTCGGTGACGCCCGCCTCGCCGAGCCGGGCGAGGATCTCCAGCACGCTCACCGCGCGGTCCACCGACTGGACGGCGCTCCCCGCCCCTCTGCTCTGTTTCTCCGGTGTCTCCCCTGTGCGGTCAGTCTGCTTCTGAGTGCGGGTCATAGCTCAACTCTCACCACCTGGCGGCCCGGTTTGAGCCGCATCTGCCGGAAGCCC
Source organism: Streptomyces ortus (assembly GCF_026341275.1). NCBI lineage: Bacteria > Bacillati > Actinomycetota > Actinomycetes > Kitasatosporales > Streptomycetaceae > Streptomyces > Streptomyces ortus. The sequence goes on along the minus strand of NZ_JAIFZO010000002.1, from coordinate 440,753 downwards.
TTGACGCGATGGGCATCCCGCGCGGATTCTGTTGCGCATAGCGCTCCCTCGTGCGCCATGCGAAACATCATGTTACCGAAGAGTCCGTGGCCCGGAAGGGTCCCGGACCAGACCGGACCTGTGAGGACCAGGACTGATGGTCCTGGACCGAGAGGGGGGCCCGTGATTCCCGTCTGCCGCCTTGATGACCTCCCCGCGGGCGAATCCGCCCGTGTCGACACCGTGCCGCCGATCGCCGTGTTCAACGCCGACGGCGAGCTGTACGCCGTCGACGACACCTGCACCCATCAGGACGCGTCGCTCTCCGAGGGCTGGTTGGAGGGCTGCCTGATCGAATGCCCCCTGCACGCCGCCTCGTTCGATCTCCGCACGGGCCTGCCGACCTGCCTGCCCGCGCGCCGCCCCGTCCGCACCCACCGTGTCACCGTCGACGACGGCGTCATCCATGTCCACGTGGCAGCGAAGGAGGACACGGCGGCATGACGATCCCCCACGCCAGGGGCGCCACGGCGGGCCCCCAGGGGCCCCACCTTTTCACGGGCCCCGGCCGGCGCGCCGCCGAGCCGGGCGCGGCCTTCGCGGGGCACGCCGCGAAGACACCCGGCCGCACGGTGCCGGTCCACGCGAACGCGCGCTCCGCGCACGCCGTCCGGAAGGAGCCGTCCGGATGAGGACCGTCATCGTCGTCGGCGCCTCGCTCTCCGGTCTCTACGCGGCCCGTGAGCTGCGCGCCCAGGGGTTCGACGGGCGGTTGGTGGTCGTCGGGGACGAGCCGCACCTTCCGTACGACCGCCCGCCCCTGTCCAAGGACTTCCTCACCGGCCGGTCCGGCGAGGAACGGCTGGCCCTCAGTGACACCGAGGAAATGGCCGAACTCGACGCCCGGTGGCTGCTCGGCACCCGCGCCCGCGGCCTCGACACCCGGGGCCGCACCGTCCTCCTGGAGGACGGCCGCACCGTGTCCGGCGACGGCGTCGTCATCGCCACGGGAGCCTCGGCGCGCCGGCTGCCGGGCCCCGGACTCGCCGGAGTCCACACCCTGCGCACCCTCGACGACGCCCGCGCCCTGCGCGCCGAACTGACCGAGGGCGCCCGCCGGGTCGTTGTGATCGGCGGGGGCTTCATCGGCGCCGAGACCGCGTCCTCGTGCGCCGGACTCGGTCACGACGTCACCGTCGTGGAGGCGGCCCCTCTGCCGTTGGTGCCCCAACTGGGCCCCGAGGCGGCGGCCTGGTGCGCCGCGCTGCATCGTCGCGGTGGCGTCGACCTGGTCACGGGCACGGGCGTCGCCGCACTGCGCGGGCGGGGCGCGGTCACCGGGGTGGAACTCTCCGACGGCCGGCTCCTCCCCGCCGATGTCGTGATCGTGGGCATCGGCGCCGTCCCCAACACCGGCTGGCTGGCGGGCTCGCCGCTCGCCCTCCACGACGGCGTGCTGTGCGACGACGGCTGCGCGACGGCCCTGCCCCAGGTGGTCGCCGTCGGAGACGTGGCGCGCGTGGGCGGAACCCGCGCCGAACACTGGACCAGCGCCACCGAGCAGCCCCGGATCGCCGTGCGCAACCTGCTGGCCGGGTACACCGCGGAGACCCTGCGCCCGCTGCCCTACTTCTGGTCCGACCAGTACGGTGCGCGGATCCAGTTCGCCGGACGGCGGCTCGACACCGACACCGTCCGCATCGCGGAGGGCACGGTCACCGACGGAGCACCGGGCGAGGACGGCCTGCTCGCGCTGTACGAGCGCGAGGGCCGGACGACCGCGGTGCTGTCCGTGGACCGCCCCCGTCCGTTCATGCGGGCCCGGCGGGCGCTGGGCCGCGGAGCGGGCGCGCTGGAGGCGGTCTCCCGGGACGCGTGAGGCGTCAGGAGTGCGACAACTGCCCCGCGTGACCGCCCCGTCGGCGTATCCGCTCCTTGGTCCGCTCAGCAGTCCGTTCCTGACGCCGTGCCTTGCGCCGCTCGCGCCGCAGGGCACGGGCCGTGCTGCTCGGCTCCGACACCACGCCGTTGCGCTGGTTCCACACCTGGCGCGTCACCCAGACGTCCAGTGCGCCCCAGGTGGCCACCACCGTGCTCGCCACGCTGCTCAGCACCATGGGGAACGCGAGCCAGGAACCGGCCAGCGTGCACAGGAAGGCGACCATCGCCTGGATCAGCGTGACCGCGATGATGATGACGGCGCGCACCGCCGACGTACGCACGGGATCGGGCAGCCGGCGCCGCGTGGCGGGCTCCTCGACCCACAAGGGCCGGTAGTACACCTGCTCCTCGGCCTCCCGGAGGACTTCCTCCCCGGCCTCGGACACCCGGCCGTACCCATTCCTCGCGACGGACTTGCCCCCGGCTCCCGTCACAGCCCCCGTCCCGTTCCCTCTCCCGACGTCCGTACCGAACTCGGCACCAGACACACCTCTCGTGCTGCTCTCCACGTCAGGCACAGCGCCCGTGCCGGTCTCCACGTCAGGCACAGCGCTCGTCCCGAACTCCGCCGCGGGCATCGCGTTCGTGAACTCCGCCGCGGGCATCGCGTTCGTGCCGGACCGCGCGGCAGGCGCAACGGCCGTGCCCGCTTCCACCGCGGGCAAAGCCCTCGGGCCCGCCGTCGGTGCGGGCATGGCACCCGCCTCCGCCGCCGGCGCGGTTCCGGCTTCCGCCGCGACCGCGATCGCCGCATTCCACCTGGCCTCCGCCACACGGTCGGCTTCCGCCGCCGCGAGGTTCATCGCCGCGAGATCGGCCGCTATGTCAGCAGGCATGTCCCGACGCGGGATCGGTGACCCCCGCTCCGCCTCCGCGATCGTCGGGGCACCCGTACCGCGTGCCCCGTACCGCTCCGCCGTGCCCATCAACCCGTCACTCCCCACCGCCCGACAGCCGCTCGCTCCGGTGTCACGAGACTCCGGCTCCCCATCGGCTGCCCGGCTTGCGCTGTTATACGCCCCCTGGGCGCGGCACCCGGCACCTGCAGCCGATTCCGCCTCCAACTTCCATACAGACAGACGATCGACGTAAGCCGAAGATTCCCGGCGATCGAAAAATTTCGGCCAACCGGTTCCTCGCACCGAACTCGACCCCACTCACTTTCCCGTGTCGGATTCAGGGAGGCAATCTCCCGTAATGAACGGACAACTGCGGATGTCTCGTTCCGCTTACGCGCCGAGTCGGCCCGGACAGGCTCGGACAGGCCTTCGAGATACCTGTGTGTCGGTAGTAGGCTCACGCCGTTTGTTGCCGTACATGTGTGCCCCCGGTCCCGGGGGCCGAGCTGGGGGAGGCCATGCGCTTTCGCGGGAAGTCCATCCGCCGGAAGATCGTGGCGCTGCTTCTCGTGCCGCTGGTCTCCCTGACCGGAATCTGGGGCTTCGCCACGGTACTCACCGGCCGCGAGGTCAACCAGCTGTTCGACACGACCTTCATCGTGCAGGAGATCGGCTATCCCACCGAGGACGTCATCAGCGTCCTGCAGGCCGAGCGCCGTCAGACCCTCGTCTACCTCGCGGACCCCCGGGCGTCCGACGCCCTCACCGACCTGCGCCGTACCAGGAGCGCCACCGACGAGGTCGTCGCGAAGATCCGCAGGAACGCCAGGGACTCCGACGTACGGGACGAGATGGGTTCCGACACCACCGAGCGCCTCACCGCGATCCTGGACGCCTTCGACGGCGTCGAGTCGCTGCGCCAGAGCGTCGAGGACAACACGGTCACCCGCGCCCAAGCCCTGGACCTCTACAACCGCCTGGTGGACCCTTGTTACATCCTCCTGGCCAACGTCCGAATCCTCGACAACGTGGACGTGGACAAGCAGGGCCGCGCCCTCGTCAACATGTCACGCGCCCGTGAACTGCTCGCCCGCGAGGACGCCCTGCTCGGATCCGCCCTCGTCGTCGGCAAGGTCACCCACGACGAGGCACGCGACGTCTCCGACCTCGTCGCCCAGCGCACGATCATGTACGAGATCAACCTCCCGCAGCTGCCCGCCGCGGAGCGTGTCCGCTACGAGCGCTACTGGAAGAACGCCGCCACCGCACCCCTGCGCGTGGCCGAGCAGTCCGTCCTCGCCTCCGCGCCGGGCACCCCGCGCGGCGTCACCGCGAAGAGCTGGGACGGCCTCGCCGACGAGGTCCTCGACGGCCTCGACAAGTACAACACCCAGGCGGGCGACCGCTTCCAGGACCGGGTGCGCCCCGTCGCGGTCGGCGTCATCGTCAAGGCGTCCATCGCCGGCGTGCTCGGCCTGGCCGCGGTGCTCATCTCGCTCTTCATGTCCGTACGCATCGGCCGAAGCCTCATCCGCGACCTGCACCGGCTCCGCCAGGAGGCCCACGAGACCGCCGGCGTCCGGCTGCCCAGCGTGATGCGCCGCCTCTCCGCGGGCGAACAGGTCGACGTCGAGACCGAGGTCCCGCGCCTCGAATACGAGAAGAACGAGATCGGCGAGGTCAGCCAGGCCCTCAACAGCCTCCAGCGGTCCGCCGTCGAGGCCGCGGTGAAGCAGTCCGAACTGCGCAGCGGCGTCTCCGAGGTCTTCGTGAACCTCGCCCGCCGCAGCCAGGTCCTCCTGCACAAGCAGCTCACGCTCCTCGACACGATGGAACGGCGCACGGAGGACACGGACGAACTCGCCGACCTCTTCCGCCTCGACCACCTGACGACCCGTATGCGCCGGCACGCGGAAGGCCTGGTGATCCTCTCCGGAGCGGCCCCCTCCCGCCAGTGGCGCAAGCCCGTCCAACTGATGGACGTCGTACGCGCCGCCGTCGCCGAGGTCGAGGACTACGAGCGCATCGAGGTCCGGCGGCTGCCGCGGATGGCGGTCACCGGATCCGCCGTCGCGGACCTCACCCACCTGGTGGCCGAACTCCTGGAGAACGCCACGGTGTTCTCGCCGCCGCACACGGCCGTACAGGTGCTCGGCGAGCGCGTCGCCAACGGCTTCACCCTGGAGATCCACGACCGCGGCCTCGGAATGGCCGCCGAGGCGCTCCTCGACGCCAATCTCCGACTGGCCGAGACCCCCGAGTTCGAGCTCTCCGACACCGACCGGCTCGGGCTCTTCGTGGTCAGCCGGCTCGCCCAGCGGCAGAACGTACGCGTCTCCCTGCAGCCGTCCCCGTACGGCGGGACCACCGCGGTGGTCTTCGTGCCCGACGCGCTGCTCACGGACGACGTGCCCGACACCAACGGCGTCGGGTTCCGGCTCGACCGGGCCGGCCCCTCCAGGAGCACGAAGAACGAGGCCGACGAAGGCCGCAGAGCCGCCCTGTCGCAGGTGCCGGTCACGCTGCCCGGCCTGTCGGCGTCGATCCTCGACGGACCGGTCGAACTGGAGGCGCCCGTCGGCCTGGACCCCCTCGGAGACTTCCCCGGCGCCCTCGACGACGAGGACGGCGAACACGGCGGCATCTTCCGCCCGCGCCGCTCCGTCGCCGGCACGGCGGGGGAGGAGGCGCGCGAGGCACCGCGTGAGCCGTCGCCCTCCTCCGAGGACGACGAGCGGTCCGGTGTCTCGCTGTCCCGCCGCCGCACGCCCAAGCTGGTCAGCTCGCACGGCCGCCCCGTGACCCACGGCAGAGCGCGGCGCGACGAGCTGACGGACCGCCCGGACGACGGTGAGGTCGCGGACCTGCCCCAGTCGGCCCAGGCCCAGTCCCAGCCCCAGGAGTCGTCCGAGCGTTCGGGAGTGCTCGAAGAGCTGCCGAAGCGGTCGAGGGGCGCCAGGCGCGGGCCGGGACGCCGTGAGGCCGGGGACCCGCTCGCCGTCCGCGGGGGCGAGGCCGACGACCGGCCCACGGGCTCCGGTGTCGCCCCGGCCGACCGCGAGCGCCGCCCGGCCCTCGACCGCGGCACGGACCGCGGCGGTGAGCCGGGCGGAGCCGGTGAGGCCCCGGCCCTGCCGCAGCGGGGATCGCGCCGCGGGCTCGAACCGAACGGCACGCACCCCGGCAGTCCGGCACCCGGCCTCGCGGGCGCCCGCACCGCCGGACCGGCCGGAGGCCCCGCTTCCGGCCTGCCCCGCCGGGTACGGCAGGCCAACCTGGCCCCCCAGTTGAAGGCAGGCCCCGATCCGCGCACCGCGCGCGACCCGGCCCGTACGACCCACCCCTCGGAGCGTGACGCGGACGAGGTACGCAACCGGATGGCCTCGCTCCAGCGGGGCTGGCGGCGCGGACGCGAGGAGAACGCCGCGGGCGACGAGGCCCAGGACGGCACAGCACCAGGAACGATCAAGGGAGACGGCCGATGACCGTACCGAAGGCCGCCGGCCACACCACGACCACCACGTCGACGGGGGAGCTCAACTGGCTCCTCGACGACCTGGTGGCGCGTGTCGCCAGCATCCGCAAAGCGCTCGTGCTCTCCGGAGACGGCCTCCCCACAGGGGTCTCGACCGATCTGACGAGGGAGGACAGCGAACATCTCGCGGCCGTCGCCTCCGGATTCCACAGCCTCGCCAAGGGGGTCGGCCGGCACTTCGACGCGGGCAGCGTCCGGCAGACGGTGGTCGAACTGGACGAGGCGTTCCTGTTCGTCACGGCCGCCGGTGACGGCAGCTGCCTCGCCGTCCTGTCCGACGCCGACTCCGACGTCGGGCAGGTCGCGTACGAGATGACGCTGCTGGTGAAGCGGGTCGGCGTACATCTCGCCGCCGCTCCCCGCACCGAACCGTCCGCGGGCGGGTAGTGAGTCGGCATGAGCGCAGACGGGCAGGAGCTGTCCCACTGGTTCGACGACGAGGCCGGACCGGTGGTCCGTCCGTATGCCATGACACGGGGTCGCACCACCAGCCCCGGCCAGCACCGCCTCGACCTGATCGCGGTGGTGGTGGCGGAGGAGTACGCCTCCGACCCCGAGGCGGACAACTCCCTGTCCCCGGAACACGTGGACATCGTCGAACTCTGCCGTGACGCCCCCCAGTCGGTCGCCGAACTGGCCGCCGAACTCGACCTGCCCATCGGGGTCGTACGGGTTCTCATCGGCGACCTCGTCCAGGACGAACTGGTCCATGTGACCCGTCCGGTCCCCCCGGCGGAGCTGCCGGACGAAAGCATTCTGCGAGACGTGATCAGCGGCCTCAGGGCCCTGTGACCCCTGTGCCGGCACAGAGGCCACGAGACACCACCCGAACGAGAAGCGAGAGAAGAGACCGATGATCTTCGGGCGCACTGAACGCGGCAAGGCCCCGGTCGAGCCCGTCACTCTCAAGATCCTCGTGGCGGGCGGCTTCGGCGTCGGCAAGACCACCCTGGTCGGGGCCGTCAGCGAGATCAAGCCGCTGCGCACCGAGGAGCTGCTGACCGAGGCGGGCCGTCCCGTCGACGACACCAGCGGTGTGGAGGGCAAGCACACCACCACGGTGGCCATGGACTTCGGCCGCATCACGCTGCGCGAGGACCTCGTGCTGTATATCTTCGGCACCCCCGGCCAGGACCGCTTCTGGTTCCTGTGGGACGAGCTGGCGACCGGTGCCCTGGGCGCGATCGTGCTCGCCGACACCCGCCGCCTGGAGGACTGCTTCGCCGCGGTCGACTACTTCGAGCGGCGCTCCATCCCCTTCGTGGTGGGCGTCAACTGCTTCGAGGGCGCCTCCCGGTACCCCGTCGAGGACGTCCGGCAGGCCCTCGACCTGGACTCCGCGGTCCCTGTCGTCCTGTGCGACGCACGCGGCCGGGAGTCGGTCAAGGAGGTCCTCATCGAGGTCGTCCAGCACGCGATGGCGTACGCGGCGGAACGCCGGCACACGGTCACCGGCTGACACGCTTTTCGTGCCCCACGCACGCGTGGGGCACGAAAAGCGAAACGGTACGCGACGGGTCTCCGCGGACTCAGTTCGCGTCGTCGTGCCAGCCGAAGCTCTTCTCCACCGCCTTGCGCCAGTTGCCGTACTCGCGGTCACGGACCGACGCCTCCATGGACGGCGTCCACTCGACGTCCTTCTGCCAGTGCGACTTCAGCTCGTCGAGGTCGTTCCACACCCCGGTCGCCAGCCCGGCCGCGTACGCCGCTCCCAGGCACGTCGTCTCGGAGACCTTCGGGCGGATCACCGGTACGTCGAGCACGTCCGCCTGGTGCTGCATGAGCAGGTTGTTCTTGGTCATGCCGCCGTCGACCTTCAGGGTGGTGATCTGCACCCCGGAGTCCTGGAACATCGCGTCCACGACTTCACGCGTCTGCCAGCTCGTCGCCTCCAGGACCGCCCGCGCCAGATGCCCCTTCGTGACGTACCGGGTCAGCCCCGTGACGACGCCGCGCGCGTCGGAGCGCCAGTACGGCGCGAACAGACCCGAGAACGCGGGCACGATGTACGCGCCTCCGTTGTCGTCGACACTCGTCGCCAGGGTCTCGATCTCGTCGGCGTTGCGGATGATGCCGAGCTGGTCGCGGAACCACTGCACCAGCGCGCCCGTGATGGCGATGGCCCCCTCCAGGCAGTAGACCGGCGCCTCCGTGCCGATCTTGTACCCCATGGTGGTCAGCAGCCCGTTCTTCGAGGGAACGGGCCGGTTCCCGGTGTTGAGCAGCAGGAAGCTGCCCGTTCCGTAGGTGTTCTTGGCCGTGCCCACGTCGTAGCAGGCCTGCCCGAACACCGCCGCCTGCTGGTCGCCCAGCGCGGAGGCGACCGGAACCCCGGCCAGCTGCCCCACGGCGGTGCCGTACACCTCGGAGGAGGACCTGATCTCGGGCAGGACCGCTTCGGGGACGTTCATCGCGGAGAGGATGGACCGGTCCCACTGGAGCGTTTCGAGGTTCATCAGCATGGTGCGGCCGGCGTTGGTGACGTCGGTGACGTGCCGGCCGCCGTCGGTGCCACCGGTGAGGTTCCAGATGAGCCAGGAGTCGATCGTGCCGAAGGCGATCTCGCCGCGTTCGGCACGGGCCCGCAGACCCGGCACGTTGTCCAGCAGCCAGGCCACCTTGGGCCCGGAGAAGTAGCTGGCCAGCGGCAGGCCCGTCTGCTCGCGGAAACGGTCCTGCCCGTCCGCGCCGCCGAGTTCGGCGCAGAGCGCGGAGGTACGGGTGTCCTGCCAGACGATCGCGTTGTGTACGGGCTTGCCGGTGGACCGGTCCCACAGAACCGTCGTCTCCCGCTGGTTGGTGATGCCCAGCGCGCTGAGCTGGTCGGCGCGCAGCCCGGCCTTGGCGATCGCGCCCGCGACCACGGCCTGCACCTTCGACCAGATCTCGGTGGCGTCGTGCTCCACCCAGCCGGGTTTGGGGAAGATCTGGCGGTGCTCACGCTGGTCGACGGCGACGATCGCGCCGTCCTGGTTGAAGACGATGCAACGGCTCGACGTGGTGCCCTGGTCGATCGCGGCGACGAACTTGTCCGTCATGACGTCCCCTTCGTCGGATTCTGCGTAGGGCGGCAGTGGAACCCGGCGTCACCTTCCCGCTGCCCGTCGTCCGTCCGGGCAGCGGGAAGGGCGACGACAGGGTTCAGAAGGCCGCGTTGAAGACGACCCCGGCCAGCGCTCCGCCGATCAGCGGCCCCACCACCGGGATCCACGAGTAACTCCAGTCCGAGGTGCCCTTGTTGGGGATCGGCAGGATGGCGTGGGCGATCCGCGGGCCCAGGTCGCGGGCCGGGTTGATGGCGTACCCCGTCGGCCCGCCGAGCGACAGACCGATGCCGACCACCAGGAACGCGACGATCAGGATCGCGGTGCCGGACTGGCCGAGCCCCTCGGTGAGCCCGAACGCCAGGATCGGCAGGACCAGACCGACGGTCGCGATGATCTCGGTGATGAGGTTCGCCACGGGATGGCGTATCTCGGGCGCGGTGGAGAAGATCCCGAGCGTCGGCTGCGCGATCTCGTCGTCGGCGTTGGCCTGGAACTGCGCGTAGTACACCAGCCAGCACAGCACCGCGCCGAGGAACGCGCCGACCATCTGCCCGGCGATGTAGATGTGGACCTGGTCCCAGTCGCCGGTGTCGATCGCGATGCCGAGCGTCACCGCCGGGTTGAGATGCCCGCCGGACAGCGGTGCGGCGGTGTACGCGCCTGCCAGCACGCCGAAGCCCCAGCCGAAGGCGATGACTATCCAGCCGGCGTCCTTCGCCTTGGAGTAGTTGAGAACGACAGCGGCGACCACTCCGGCGCCGAAGAGGATGAGGATCGCTGTGCCGATGACCTCACCGACGAAAACATCTCCGTTGCTCATGGCGGCTCCTAGGCCCAAACCGGGGGCCGATCCGCCCCGGTCCACCGTGCAGGGTGCGTTCCCATGGCTGCGTCAGCCGAGGGCGGGGAGGTCCCGCACCCCGCCCGGCCTCCGCGACGAGCGTGCCGTAGCAGTCGAATCGCCGGTGGGGAACGGCCCGTTGGCGCGAACGAGGGCCCGCGCGGAGCTGTGCCTGAATACGCCGAATTGCGACGACGCCGACTGACACCGGAAGTGTTCACCGGCACTGTGGGAGCGTCAAGGTCGCGGGCGAGAACGGTTCGCACCCACCGCTCCCGCCCGACCGCGGGACTCCGCACGTCCGTGCGCCGCCGTAAGTCCGTTGATACGCACCCCCGTTGGCGCGTACGGCCGTTGACGGTGCGAGGCGTGAGAAGCACACCCGAACCACCGACCCCGGCGGACACCGGCGGGGAGCGGTCCGCCGCCTCATCTGACGGCGATCACCGCCGACCCGTGCCCGAACAGCCCTTGGTTCGCGGTGACGCCGACCCGCGCGCCCGCCACCTGCCGGGCGCCCGCCGTGCCCCGCAACTGCCGGGTGAGCTCGCAGACCTGGGCGATGGCCTGGGCAGGAACGGCCTCTCCGAAAGAGGAGAGCCCGCCGCTCATGTTCACGGGTATGCGTCCGCCCGGTGCCGTGGCGCCCTCCGCGAGGAGCTTGGCCGCGCCGCCCTCACCGCACAGTCCCAGGTCCTCGTACCACTGCAGCTCCAGAGCCGTGGACAGGTCGTAGACCTCGGCGAGCGAGAGGTCCCGCGGACCGACCCCCGCCTCCTCGTAGGCGGCCCGCGCGATCGACGCGCGGAACGTCTCGGCGGCGGGCTCCACCGCGAGCGCCGAGTCCGTCGCGATGTCGGGCAGGTCCAGCACGGTGGTGGGATAGCGGGGCGTCACCGTGGACACCGCGCGGATCCGCACCGGATCCGCGGCCCCGTGCCGACGCGCGAACTCCATGCTGGACAGCACCAGCGCCGCCCCGCCGTCCGAGGTGGCACAGATGTCGAGCAGCCGCAGCGGATCGGCGACCACGGCCGACGCAGCGACCTCCTCGGCGGTGACCCGCTTGCGGTAGCGGGCGTTCGGATTGAGCGCCCCCATGGCCGCGTTCTTCACCTTGACCTGTGCGAAGTCCTCCAGGGTGTCCCCGTGGACGGCCATCCGCCGACGCGCGTACAGCCCGAAGTACGTCGGATTCGTCGCTCCGAGGACCCGGAACCGCAGCCAGTCCGGATCGTCGTGCCTGTCCCCGCCGGCGGGCCGGAAGAACCCCTTCGGCGCCGCGTCCGCGCCCACCACGAGCACCACGTCCGCGAGCCCCGACAGGATCTGTGCCCGCGCGGTGTCGACCGCCTGCGCCCCCGACGCGCACGCCGCGTACACACTCGCCACCCGGGCCCCCTGCCAGCCCAGCGCCTTGGCGAACGTCGCCCCCGCCACGTATCCCGGATAGCCGCCACGCACCGTGTCCGCGCCGACGATCGAGCCGACCTGACGCCAGTCCAGGCCGGCGTCGGACAGCGCCTCGCGCGCCGCCGCCGTCCCGTACTCGACGAACGACCGCCCCCATTTGCCCCACGGGTGCATGCCCGCGCCGAGCACCGCCACCTCACCCGTCATGCCGTCACCCCCGTCGGCCGCCAGTGCCAGGTCGTCCAGGTCGTCTCCGCGTCCTCGTTCAGCACGCCCGGGACGACCTCCACCTCCATGCCCACCGCCAGATCGGCGACGGTGACGCCGGGAACCGTCTGCCCGAGCACCACGAGACGCTCGGCCGCCAGCTCCACAGCGATCAACGCGTAGGGCTGCCATTTGAGTTCCCGGTCGGACACGTAGGGTGACGGCGGTCGGTACCGGCTGTCCGTGTACGACCAGACGCGGCCCCGTCTCGACAGCGATACCTCGATCAGTTCGCCGCCGGAGCAACCCGGATTGCGGCAGGCGGCGTCTTCACGGGGGAAGAACACGGACGCGCAGACCGAGCAGCGCGTGCCGAGGAGCCGGAAGTCGTCTCCCTCGCCGGCGAACCAGCCGGTGACGACGGGTGTACGGGTGCGCGACAAGGTTCCTCCACCACACTGGATCGGCTGGCAGGCTGGCAGGCCGGCAGGCCGGACAACGGGACAGGCCAGATCTGACGGAACGTCAGAAGTCTGCCACGGGTCACGCCGATTGGGCAGTGTGCACGGGGTGGCCGCCCGGCACGGGAAACCGCGGATGTCCGCGGAGAACCGCCGGGGGCCTCCTGGGCGTCCGGTTATCGGTGGGGACGACCGGAGCCCACGGGGGTGGTCCCGGTCGTCCCGCACCCGGAGCCACCCGCTCCGGCCCCCCGGATTCCACGCCTCCGGAGCCCGCCCCGGCCGGCCGATCCGACGCGGACCGTATGCGATCACTTCCCTCGGGGAACCCGCGCCTGATAGACGCATGGGTCATGACCCGACTCACCACAGCGGTACGCGGTCTCGTCACCGCGCTCGTCACCGCGCTCGCCGCCCTGCTCGCCGCCAGCGCCGCCTCCGCCACCGCGACGGCGACACCCGGACCGAAGGCCCCCGAGGACTTCGTGTCCCTCCGTTCGGTGGACCGCACGATCATCCAGGAGATCCGCTACTTCACCCCGCACAACTTCGTGGGCGAGCGCGTCGACGGTTACCGCCAGCCGCTGTGCATCCTCACCAGACCCGCCGCCGAAGCCCTCCACGAGGCCCAGCGGCAACTCCTGCCCCAGGGCTACTCCCTCAAGGTGTACGACTGCTACCGGCCCCAGCGAGCCGTCGACCACTTCGTCCGCTGGGCCAAGGACCTCGACGACCAGGCCATGAAGGACGAGTTCTACCCGAACGTCGACAAGACCCGGCTTTTCGAGGACGGTTACATCGCCGAGAAGTCCGGCCACAGCCGCGGCTCGACCATGGACCTCACGATCGTGCGGCTTCCCGCGAAACCGACCCGGCCGTACGTCCCCGGAGAACCCCTCGTGCCCTGCTTCGCACCCCGGGGCGAGCGCTTCCCGGACAACTCGGTGGACATGGGTACGGGCTACGACTGCTTCGACACCCTGTCGCACACACTCGACCCGCGCGTCCAGGGACAGCAGCGCGCCAACAGGCTCCTTCTCAAGGACACGCTCGAAAACCTCGGCTTCGTGAATCTCGCGGAGGAATGGTGGCACTACACCTTCAAACCCGAGGCCTACCCCGACACCTACTTCGACTTCCCGGTCTCGGCCCACTCCCTCGTCACGCCCCACTGAGCAGGCACTGCGGCGGCCAGCCGAAACAACTTTCTGATCATCGGATACAGTCCCGGGCGTGTCTCCATCCCAAATCCCGTCCGCCAACTCCGCGCCGGGCACCCACTGTTCGAGCTGCGGCGCACCCTACGGAGAAGGCGTCTCCGGCTGGCCCCGTACCTGCGCCTCCTGCGGGGGTGTGGCCTACCGCAACCCGTTGCCGGTCGCGGTGGCCCTGCAGCCCGTGTACGACACCAAGGGCGCGGCCCTGGTCGTCATCACCAGAACCATCGCCCCCGCACGCGGGGGCGTCGCTCTGCCCGGAGGCTTCATCGACCACCGGGAGGACTGGCGGCAGGCCGTCGTCCGTGAGCTCAAGGAGGAGACGGGCATCGTCGCGGCGAGCCGCGACGTACGCCTCGTCGACGCGCTGAGCTCACCCGACGGGCACCTGCTGCTCTTCGGCGCCCTCCCGGAGCGTCCCGTCGACGACCTGCCGCCGTCCGCCGCGACGGACGAGACAGAGGGCTGGCACCTCCTGCGCAGGTCGGCCGAACTCGCCTTCCCGCTGCACACCATGGCGGCCAGGGCATGGTTCGAGGGCCGGTACGTCTGAGAGACCCCCGAGGGCTCCCGGAGCCCGCCCATCAGGGCCTCGGCCCCAGGCCCCGCACCCGTACGGGAAGGGACGGCTCGGCCGGGCCGTCCTCGCCCTCCCGCTCCACGACCACGCGCGCGCCCTGCCGACGCGTCACATAACGCTCGATCTCCGGTTCCTCCCGGCCGTCCCCGGAGTCGGTGACCACCAGCCCGCCCCCGGTCCGTCCGTGGGCGGGCGCCCACACCTCCAGCTCCAGCGAGCCGTCGTCGCCGCGTACGGGCAGCACCGCACCCGCGCGGACCAGTACCGGAATCCGTGACAGCGGCGCGTCGACCAGCACCTGGGCGGGGCCTTCGTACACCCTCTCGGTCGCCACGTCGTACCAGCGGCCCCGCGGCAACCGCACGGCACGCCGGTCCGCCCCCGAATCGAGCACCGGGGCCACCAGGAGACAGTCACCGAGCAGGAAGGCGTCCTCGCAGTCGCGCAACGCCCGGTCCTCCGGAACGCCCCACCACAGCGGCCGGACATAGGGCGCACCCGTACGCCGTGCCAGATGCGCCAGCGTCATGAAGTACGGCAGCAGCCGCCGCCGCCCGACGAGCGCCACGCGCGCGTGCTCCAGCACCTCCGCACCGAACTCCCAGGGCTCACCTTGCCCGGGCCGCGGACCCGCGTGCGTACGGAAGAACGGCAGATACGCGGCCAGTTGGACCCACCGGAGATACAGCTCGCGGGAGGGGTCCTCGTCGACACCGCCCGCGTCCGGCCCCGAGTACGGCACTCCGCACAAGCCCAGTCCCAGCACCAGCGACAGCGACGCCCGCAGACCGGGCCAGCCCGGGGCCGCCTCTCCCAGCCAGACCCCTCCGTAGCGCTGCGTCCCGGCCCACCCGGCACGCGAGACCAGGAACGGCCGCTCCTCGGGCGCCAGTTCGCCCAACCCCTCGTACGCGGCGCGGGCCATGGTGAGGGCGTACACGTTGTGCGCCTCGCGATGGTCGCCGCCACGGCCCTCCAGGTCGTGCCGCGCCGAACGGGGCAGCGTGGCCTCACCGAAAGCGGCCAGGGACACGGGTTCGTCCAGGTCGTGCCAGAAGCCGGCGAATCCCTGGGACAACCGCTCCTCGTAGAGGCCGCCCCACCACCGGCGCGTACGCGCGCGCGTGAAGTCGGGATAGACCGCCTCGCCCGACCGGACCACACCGCGCACCACCTCCCCGGCGGAGTCCCGCACGAAGACGCCCTCGGCGGCCCCGACGTCGTACACCGGGTTGCCGGGTTCGGCCCTGATGGCCGGTTCCACGACCGACACCAGCCGGATCCCGTCCCGGCGCAGTTCCTCCGCGAGCACCGGCAGCTTGGGAAAACGGTCCTGGTCGGCCGTGAACGTCCGGTGCGCCTCGAAGTGGTCGGCACCCAGGTGCACGGCGTCCAGCGGCAGTCCGTGCTCGTGATAACCGCCCACGATCCGCCGCACCTCCTGCTCGCTCCCGGAGCGCCGCCGCACGTGGTGGTGCCCCAGGGCCCAGGGCGGCGGCAGTGCGGCGGCACCGGTCAGGGACGCCCAGTTCTGCAGCACGCGCGCGGGAGTGCCCACCATCACCCAGCAGCGCAGCGGCCCGCCGTCCATGCGCAGATCGCTCGCCCCGGCCCGGTCATGCCCCGACCCGGCACCCTCCTCGCCCTCGCGCAGGGTCACGCTGCCGTCCCAGGAACTGTCGTGGAACACCAGGTGCGTCGCCGCGTCCGCCACCACCATCTGCACCGGCATGGTGAGGTACAGCGGATCGTCACCGGGACCGAAGGCGTGCCCGGGGCCGGTGTTCCACAGCCGGTACGTCCCGTCCCGCAGCCGGGGCCCCGAAGCCCGCCCGCCGAGGCCGAAGAACCGCGCGTCCGCGGCCACTTCGGAGCGCTGCATCCAGCGAGCCCCGCCCCCACCGGCCGACTCCCACCAGCGCGGCGGCAACTCGCGCCGCAGGATCACCCCGCCGGGCGTACGCACCTCCACGGCGCCGAGCCGCGACACGACCACCGTCATCCGCTCCGCCACCACCCGCCAGGCGCCGTCCTTGTCCGGCTCCAGCACGGCCCTGAGATCCGGCTCGGGAGCACCGCCCGCGAGCGCGTACGACGGCTCGGGCCCCGCCCCGTCCCAGCCCCAGAAGACCGCTCCACCGGCCGTGACGGTGATCCGCAGCTCCGAGCGGGTGAACCGGACGACGCCGCCGCCGGGCGAGGGCTCGGCGGACAGCAGGGGCCCGGGGACCCGTGCGCGTTCGGCACCCCGCACCGGCAGCCCGACGGCGTCGATACGCCTCCTGCGCCACGCGGCGCGCACGGTGAGCAGCCTCTGGCCCGCCCCCGCCGAACCGACCGCCTTTATCGAACGCACCAGGTCACGACCGTTCATGCTGCTCAGCCTGCCACCCGAATGGAGCCATGAGCGTTCCGTTCAACTTCCGTTCATCCATGGCGCCACCACATGTTCACGGGGCGGACCATGTGGGGCCAACCCTGGTGTCAAAGTCGATCACATGGCATCGTCCGTCTCAGCCGCGTGACCCGCACACCCCAGTTCGTGCGTGGTACACGCACACGACGCGCGCAGTCCGGGAGCCGACCCATGACCTCATCGAACCCCTCGCCGCTCTGGCAGCCCGACCTGGAGCACATCGCCCGGGCGCGGATCACCCGATTCCAGGCATGGGCGGCCGAGCACCACGGAGCCCCCGCGGAGGGCGGCTACACCGACCTGCACCGGTGGTCCGTGGACGAACTCGACACCTTCTGGAAAGCCGTCACCGATTTCTTCGACGTACGGTTCTCCACCCCCTACGCGCGCGTGCTCGGCGACCGCTCGATGCCGGGAGCCCAGTGGTTCCCCGGAGCCACCCTCAACTACGCCGAGCACGCACTGCGGGCGGCCGGCACCCGAGCGGACGAACCGGCCCTCCTCTACGTCGACGAGACCCATGAGCCCCGTCCCGTGAGCTGGTCCGAACTACGCAGGCAGGTCGGCTCCCTGGCCGCCGAGCTGCGTGCCCTCGGCGTACGCCCCGGAGACCGTGTCAGCGGCTACCTCCCGAACATCCCGCAGGCCGTGGCCGCCCTCCTCGCCACCGCCGCCGTCGGCGCGGTGTGGACGTCCTGCGCCCCGGACTTCGGCGCCCGCAGCGTCCTCGACCGCTTCCAGCAGGTCGAACCCGTCGTCCTCTTCGCGGTCGACGGCTACCGCTACGGAGGCAAGGAACACGACCGCCGCGACACCGTCGCCGAACTGCGCCGCGAACTGCCCACCCTGCGCGCCGTCGTCCACATCCCGCTGCTCGGCACCGAGGCCCCCGAAGGCGCCCTGGAATGGTCCGCCCTCACCTCGTCGGACGTCACACCCGTCTACGAAGAGGTGCCCTTCGACCACCCGCTCTGGGTGCTCTACTCCTCCGGCACGACCGGCCTGCCCAAGGCCATCGTCCAGTCGCAGGGCGGCATCCTCGTCGAGCACCTCAAACAACTCGGCCTGCACTGCGACCTGGGACCCGACGACCGCTTCTTCTGGTACACGTCCACCGGCTGGATGATGTGGAACTTCCTCGTCTCCGGCCTCCTCACCGGCACCACGATCGTCCTGTACGACGGAAGCCCCGGCTACCCGGACACCGGCGCCCAGTGGCGCATCGCCGAACGCACCGGCGCCACCCTGTACGGCACCTCGGCGGCCTACGTCATGGCGTGCCGCAAAGCGGACGTGCACCCCTCCCGCGACTTCGACCTCTCCCGGATCAAGTGCGTCGCCACCACGGGCTCGCCCCTGCCGCCCGACGGGTTCCGCTGGCTGCACGACGAGGTGCGCGACGACCTGTGGATCGCCTCCGTCAGCGGCGGCACCGACGTGTGCTCCTGCTTCGCGGGCGCGGTCCCCACCCTCCCCGTCCACATCGGCGAACTCCAGGCCCCGAGCCTCGGCACCGACCTCCAGTCCTGGGACCCGAGCGGCAAACCCCTCATCGACGAGGTCGGCGAACTCGTCGTCACCAACCCCATGCCGTCCATGCCGATCCGCTTCTGGAACGACCCCGACGGCAGCCGCTACCACGACAGTTACTTCGACACGTACCCCGGCGTCTGGCGCCACGGCGACTGGATCACCCTCACCTCACGCGGCTCCGTCGTCATCCACGGCCGCTCGGACTCCACCCTCAACCGCCAGGGCGTACGCATGGGGTCGGCCGACATCTACGAGGCGGTCGAACGCCTCCCGGAGATCCGCGAATCCCTCGTCATCGGCGTCGAACAGCCCGACGGCGGCTACTGGATGCCGCTCTTCGTCCACCTGGCACCCGAAGCCGAACTCGACGAAGCCCTCCTCGGCCGCATCAAGCGGACCATCAGGGAACAGCTCTCACCCCGCCACATCCCCGACGAGGTCATCGAAGTCCCCGGCATCCCCCACACCCTGACGGGCAAACGCATCGAGGTCCCGGTCAAACGCCTCCTCCAGGGCACGCCCCTCGAAAAGGCCGTCAACCCCGGCTCCGTCGACAACCTCGACCTGCTCGGCTTCTACGAGCAACTGGCCCGCGACCGCGCCTGACCGGCCCCCGCCGCGACCGCCTCGGACACCCCGAGGCGGATTGTCAGTGCCTTCGGTTACGGTGAGTGAGCATTGATCACCGCGCACAGGGGGAAAAAGATGGCGCACACCCAGCACCGGACCATGCGACGCGTCCTGCGCCGCGAAGTCGCCGGAACGATCGGCCTGCTCACCGACGAGCAGGACTTCACCGCCATGCGACGCCGCTACCGCACCTTCGCCTTCGACGACCACACGAGCTACCTCCGACAAGTGGAGACCCTCCTCAGGACACTCGCCTCCGAGGGCGGCCACACCACGGTGGCTCTCTTCGACCCCGAGGAGTACGCGGAGTTCTGCGCCGAGCACGCACTCGACCCCGACTCCGCGTCCAGCCGCACCCGCTTCACGGCGGAGCTCGCCACGACAGGCGCGACCGTCCCCTACGAAGGCCAGACCCTCGACACCCTCGTCCCCGACCTCATCGACGAAGCGGTCCGCCGCGCCACCTGGGAGTACGCGACCACGCTCCTGTCCCAGATCGGCACGTGCGCGTCCTGCGGCGAGGACATCGGCCGAGCGGCCTTCCAACGGGCCTCGGACCTGCTCGTCCGCATCCTGCACGTCTCGGGCCCCGGACAACGGCACCTCGTGTGCAGTGTCTCCACGGAGCCCGAGGCACTGGTCGCTGTCCTGCGCACCGACGACGACCAGCACGGAACACCACACCTGGACGAGTCCGAGGCACTCGAATTCACCACCGTGCTCGCCCTGGGCATCGCCACCCGCAGCGCCGGCGGCCTCGTCATGCGCACCACCACATCCGAGGCCACCGACCAGGTCTACGGCTGGCGTCTGCGAGGCGAGGGACTGGAACCCCTCACCGCGGGAGAAGTCTTCGACGCCTACTGCACGGACGTCGAATCGGGCGACCTCGTCTCCCCGGAGTCGGGCGTCGACTACTGCGCGCCACCGGACCTGGGCGACGACGGGCATCCGACGGCGCACACGCACTGACCACACACACGCACACGCACACGCACACGAAAAGCGAGTGGCGCCCCACCTCGCGGTGGAGCGCCATTCGATCACGGACGACCGCTCGCCCGGCTACTCCCCGGACAGCACCGCCTGAGCCGCGGCGCGCGCCTCGTCGGCGCTGTCACAGGCACGCGCCGCCGCCGCGGCCCGCTCGCACTGCGCCAGCGTGTACTTGGCCAGCGTCGCGCGGACGTAGGGAATCGACGCCGCACCCATGGAAAGAGAGGTGACACCCAGACCGGTCAGCACACACGCGAGCAGCGGGTCCGAAGCGGCCTCGCCACAGACGCCACAGCTCTTGCCCTCGGCCCGCGCCGCCTCGGCGGACATCGCGACCAGGTCGAGCAGCGCCGGCTGCCACGGATCCTGCAGCCGGGACACGGCGCCCACCTGACGGTCGGCGGCGAAGGTGTACTGCGCGAGGTCGTTGGTCCCCAGCGACAGGAACTCGACCTCCCGCAGGATCGAGCGCGCCCGCAGAGAGGCGGAAGGGATCTCGACCATGGCGCCGAACTTCGCCTGCAGACCCGCGGCACGGCACGCGTCGGCGAACGCCTTGGCGTCCGCACGGTCGGCGACCATCGGCGCCATGACCTCAAGGTGGACGGGCAGCCCCTCGGAAGCCTTCGACAGCGCCGTCAGCTGCGTGCGCAGTACGTCGGGGTGGTCGAGCAGCGATCGCAGACCGCGGACGCCGAGCGCCGGGTTCGGCTCGTCGGCGGGCGTCAGGAAGTCGAGCGGTTTGTCGGCGCCCGCGTCGAGCACGCG
Organism: Streptomyces ortus; assembly: GCF_026341275.1. Taxonomy (NCBI): domain Bacteria; kingdom Bacillati; phylum Actinomycetota; class Actinomycetes; order Kitasatosporales; family Streptomycetaceae; genus Streptomyces; species Streptomyces ortus. The sequence continues at coordinate 420,350 of NZ_JAIFZO010000002.1, read as the reverse complement.
CACCACGACCCGCCCCTCGGGGAAGGCTTCGAGCACCGTGCGGTACGCCTCGACCTGCTTCGCCTCGGACGGCGCGTTCTTGCTGTCGTCGAGGAAGAGGAACTCGGTACGGAACAGACCCACACCCTCGGCACCGGCCTCGACCGCCGCCGGAACGTCCGCCGGGCCGCCGATGTTGACCAGCAGCGGAACCTTGTGTCCGTCGGAGGTCGCACCGGGCCCGGTCGACCCGGCGAGCGCCGCCTTGCGCGCGGCCGCCGCGGCCTCCATCTCGGCCTTCTTCTCCGCACTCGGGTTCACGAAGATCTCACCGGTGCTGCCGTCGACGGCGACCATCGTGCCCTCGGCCAGCTCACCGGCTCCCGGCAGCGCCACCACGGCGGGCACACCGAGAGCCCGCGCCAGGATCGCGCTGTGGCTCGTCGGCCCGCCCTCCTCGGTGACGAAGCCGAGCACGAGCGTCGGGTCCAGCAGCGCCGTGTCGGCCGGAGCGAGATCACGAGCGATCAGGACGTACGGCTCGTCGCTGTCGGGAACGCCCGGCATCGGCACACCGAGCAGCCGCGCGACGATACGGTTCCGCACGTCGTCGAGGTCCGCCACCCGCCCCGCGAGGTACTCACCGGCATTCGCCAGGAGGGCACGGTACGAGGCGAACGCGTCGTACACCCCGCGCTCCGCCGTGCTCCCGACGGCGATACGCCGCTCGACGTCGGCCATGAGTTCCGGGTCCTGGGCCATCATGGCCTGGGCCTCGAGCACGCCCTGGGCCTCGCCGCCCGCCAGATTGCCGCGCGCCATCAGGTCGGCGGCCACGGCTTCCACGGCCTTGCGGGCGCGCCCCTGTTCGCGCTCCGCGTCCTGCACCGGTATCTGCTTGGCAGGCGGTTCGAGCACCGCCGTTCCCATGTGCCGAACTTCGCCGATCGCCACACCGTGGCTCACGCCGACGCCTCGCAGCGTTGTCTCCATGTCACCCGTCTCCGATAGAGCGGCGGGCCCTTGCCGCCGTGATGTCGTGCCGTGCTTGCCGTCGTGGACGGCGATGAGGTCAGTGCCAGCTGAAGAGAGCGTCGCCAGCCTTCACTTCGCCGTCAACGCTGACGTCGGAAAGGGATTCGGCCGTGGCTTCGAGTGCCACGATGGGACAGATGGGGGACTTGCCGGCCGCTTCGACGGCGGCAGGGTCCCAGCGCACCACGGACTGTCCACGCCGTACGGTGTCGCCCTTGTTGACGAGCAGCTCGAAACCCTCGCCGTTGAGCTGCACGGTGTCGATACCCAGGTGCGTCAGCACTCCATGACCTTCGTCGTCGACCACGACGAAGGCGTGCGGGTGCAGGGAGACGATCACGCCGTCGATGGGCGATACCGCCTCCGAGGCCTCCCTCACGGGGTCGATCGCGGTCCCGGGGCCCACCATGGCCCCGGAGAAGACCGGGTCGGGTACAGCGGTGAGTCCGATGGTGCGTCCTGCAAGAGGGGACGTCACGGTGGTCATGGGAAGCCTCCCGGGGGCGGGGATTCATCTGGGCCGTCACTGCCTGTCCCGGACGGCGCACTGTTGAGCAGCGTAAGTCATGAGAAGTGACGGTTCCGCGCCAGAGCAGCCGGTTGGCGGTCGTCGTGCCCAGCGGAAACGATTTGCGCCCGCTCCGAGGCCCCGTGTACTGTCGTACTCCTGCTTGAGGCCGAGCGACGCGAAAGTGTCCGTGCCTGGCAGCACCCAAACTTGTCAGATCCTTTCTCGGGGTCTGGTTCTGCATGTTCGCAGAATCGGTGGTCAGAGAGACGGAAATACACTGATAGAGTTTGGGAACACGAAGGGAAGCGCCCGGAGGAAAGCCCGAGAGGGTGAGTACGAAGGAAGCGTCCGTTCCTTGAGAACTCAACAGCGTGCCAAAAATCAACGCCAGATATGTTGATACCCCGTCCATCACCGCAGGGTGGTGGGTGGAGGTTCCTTTGAAAAAGTCCTGCCGGGCGCAAGCACGGCAGGCGCATCAGCGAGGACGCTGTGAACGGCCTTCCTTATTCCGGTTGGTCGTTCCGCTCTCATGATGTGAACCGGATTACCGGTAAACATTCACGGAGAGTTTGATCCTGGCTCAGGACGAACGCTGGCGGCGTGCTTAACACATGCAAGTCGAACGATGAACCATTTCGGTGGGGATTAGTGGCGAACGGGTGAGTAACACGTGGGCAATCTGCCCTTCACTCTGGGACAAGCCCTGGAAACGGGGTCTAATACCGGATGATACTTCTGCAGGCATCTGTGGGGGTTGAAAGCTCCGGCGGTGAAGGATGAGCCCGCGGCCTATCAGCTTGTTGGTGAGGTAGTGGCTCACCAAGGCGACGACGGGTAGCCGGCCTGAGAGGGCGACCGGCCACACTGGGACTGAGACACGGCCCAGACTCCTACGGGAGGCAGCAGTGGGGAATATTGCACAATGGGCGAAAGCCTGATGCAGCGACGCCGCGTGAGGGATGACGGCCTTCGGGTTGTAAACCTCTTTCAGCAGGGAAGAAGCGAAAGTGACGGTACCTGCAGAAGAAGCGCCGGCTAACTACGTGCCAGCAGCCGCGGTAATACGTAGGGCGCAAGCGTTGTCCGGAATTATTGGGCGTAAAGAGCTCGTAGGCGGTCTGTCGCGTCGGATGTGAAAGCCCGGGGCTTAACCCCGGGTCTGCATTCGATACGGGCAGACTAGAGTGTGGTAGGGGAGATCGGAATTCCTGGTGTAGCGGTGAAATGCGCAGATATCAGGAGGAACACCGGTGGCGAAGGCGGATCTCTGGGCCATTACTGACGCTGAGGAGCGAAAGCGTGGGGAGCGAACAGGATTAGATACCCTGGTAGTCCACGCCGTAAACGGTGGGAACTAGGTGTTGGCGACATTCCACGTCGTCGGTGCCGCAGCTAACGCATTAAGTTCCCCGCCTGGGGAGTACGGCCGCAAGGCTAAAACTCAAAGGAATTGACGGGGGCCCGCACAAGCAGCGGAGCATGTGGCTTAATTCGACGCAACGCGAAGAACCTTACCAAGGCTTGACATCGCCCGGAAAGCATCAGAGATGGTGCCCCCCTTGTGGTCGGGTGACAGGTGGTGCATGGCTGTCGTCAGCTCGTGTCGTGAGATGTTGGGTTAAGTCCCGCAACGAGCGCAACCCTTGTTCTGTGTTGCCAGCATGCCCTTCGGGGTGATGGGGACTCACAGGAGACTGCCGGGGTCAACTCGGAGGAAGGTGGGGACGACGTCAAGTCATCATGCCCCTTATGTCTTGGGCTGCACACGTGCTACAATGGCAGGTACAATGAGCTGCGATACCGCAAGGTGGAGCGAATCTCAAAAAGCCTGTCTCAGTTCGGATTGGGGTCTGCAACTCGACCCCATGAAGTCGGAGTTGCTAGTAATCGCAGATCAGCATTGCTGCGGTGAATACGTTCCCGGGCCTTGTACACACCGCCCGTCACGTCACGAAAGTCGGTAACACCCGAAGCCGGTGGCCCAACCCCCTTGTGGGGAGGGAGCTGTCGAAGGTGGGACTGGCGATTGGGACGAAGTCGTAACAAGGTAGCCGTACCGGAAGGTGCGGCTGGATCACCTCCTTTCTAAGGAGCACTTCTTGGCTGTCAGGTTCTGCCTGATGGTCCAGAGGCCAGTTCATCGGCGAACGTCCGGTGCTGGTTGCTCAAGGGTGGAACGTTGATTATTCGGCACACTCAGCCTTCTTCGGCTGTAAGTACTGTCCTTCGGGGCGTGGAAAGCAGACCTGAAGGGGTGGGGGTGTCGGGCACGCTGTTGGGTGTCTGAGGGTACGGACTTCAAGTCTGGATCTTCAGTGCCGGCCCCGGTAAAGCATCGCGTAAGTGGTGTGTGATGGGTGGTTGGTCGTTGTTTGAGAACTGCACAGTGGACGCGAGCATCTGTGGCCAAGTTTTTAAGGGCGCACGGTGGATGCCTTGGTACCAGGAACCGATGAAGGACGTGGGAGGCCACGATAGTCCCCGGGGAGCCGTCAACCAGGCTTTGATCCGGGGGTTTCCGAATGGGGAAACCCGGCAGTCGTCATGGGCTGTCACCCACATCTGAACACATAGGGTGTGTGGAGGGAACGCGGGGAAGTGAAACATCTCAGTACCCGCAGGAAGAGAAAACAACCGTGATTCCGGGAGTAGTGGCGAGCGAAACCGGATGAGGCCAAACCGTATGTGTGTGAGACCCGGCAGGGGTTGCGCATGCGGGGTTGTGGGATCTCTCTTTCACAGTCTGCCGGCTGTGAGGCGAGTCAGAAACCGTTGGTGTAGGCGAAGGACATGCGAAAGGTCCGGCGTAGAGGGTAAGACCCCCGTAGTCGAAACATCAACGGCTCGTTTGAGAGACACCCAAGTAGCACGGGGCCCGAGAAATCCCGTGTGAATCTGGCGGGACCACCCGCTAAGCCTAAATATTCCCTGGTGACCGATAGCGGATAGTACCGTGAGGGAATGGTGAAAAGTACCGCGGGAGCGGAGTGAAATAGTACCTGAAACCGTGTGCCTACAAGCCGTGGGAGCGTCGCGCATCAAGTTTACTTGGTGCGTCGTGACTGCGTGCCTTTTGAAGAATGAGCCTGCGAGTTTGCGGTGTGTTGCGAGGTTAACCCGTGTGGGGAAGCCGTAGCGAAAGCGAGTCCGAATAGGGCGGTATAGTAGCGCGCTCAAGACCCGAAGCGGAGTGATCTAGCCATGGGCAGGTTGAAGCGGCTGTAAGAGGTCGTGGAGGACCGAACCCACCAGGGTTGAAAACCTGGGGGATGACCTGTGGTTAGGGGTGAAAGGCCAATCAAACTCCGTGATAGCTGGTTCTCCCCGAAATGCATTTAGGTGCAGCGTCGTGTGTTTCTTGCCGGAGGTAGAGCACTGGATAGGCGATGGGCCCTACCGGGTTACTGACCTTAGCCAAACTCCGAATGCCGGTAAGTGAGAGCGCGGCAGTGAGACTGTGGGGGATAAGCTCCATGGTCGAGAGGGAAACAGCCCAGAGCATCGACTAAGGCCCCTAAGCGTACGCTAAGTGGGAAAGGATGTGGAGTCGCACAGACAACCAGGAGGTTGGCTTAGAAGCAGCCACCCTTGAAAGAGTGCGTAATAGCTCACTGGTCTAGTGATTCCGCGCCGACAATGTAGCGGGGCTCAAGCGTACCGCCGAAGTCGTGTCATTCATACACATATCCCCAACGGGAGTATGGATGGGTAGGGGAGCGTCGTGTGCCGGGTGAAGCCGCGCCGGAAGGCAGTGGTGGACGGTTCACGAGTGAGAATGCAGGCATGAGTAGCGATACACACGTGAGAAACGTGTGCGCCGATTGACTAAGGGTTCCTGGGTCAAGCTGATCTGCCCAGGGTAAGTCGGGACCTAAGGCGAGGCCGACAGGCGTAGTCGATGGATAACCGGTTGATATTCCGGTACCCGCTGTGAAGCGTCAAACATCGAACCAGGCGATGCTAAGTCCGTGAAGCCGTTCCGGACCCTTCGGGGAATGGAAAGTGGTGGAGCCGACGGACCAGACCTGTAGTAGGTGAGTGATGGGGTGACGCAGGAAGGTAGTCCAGCCCGGGCGGTGGTTGTCCCGGGGTAAGGGTGTAGGACGTGATCCAGGTAAATCCGGTTCACATAAGTCTGAGACCTGATGCCGAGCCGATTGTGGTGAAGTGGATGATCCTATGCTGTCGAGAAAAGCCTCTAGCGAGTTTCATGGCGGCCCGTACCCTAAACCGACTCAGGTGGTCAGGTAGAGAATACCGAGGCGTTCGGGTGAACTATGGTTAAGGAACTCGGCAAAATGCCCCCGTAACTTCGGGAGAAGGGGGGCCATCACTGGTGATCCGATTTACTCGGTGAGCTGGGGGTGGCCGCAGAGACCAGCGAGAAGCGACTGTTTACTAAAAACACAGGTCCGTGCGAAGCCGTAAGGCGATGTATACGGACTGACGCCTGCCCGGTGCTGGAACGTTAAGGGGACCGGTTAGTCAAACTTCGGTTTGGCGAAGCTGAGAACTTAAGCGCCAGTAAACGGCGGTGGTAACTATAACCATCCTAAGGTAGCGAAATTCCTTGTCGGGTAAGTTCCGACCTGCACGAATGGCGTAACGACTTCTCGACTGTCTCAACCATAGGCCCGGTGAAATTGCACTACGAGTAAAGATGCTCGTTTCGCGCAGCAGGACGGAAAGACCCCGGGACCTTTACTATAGTTTGATATTGGTGTTCGGTTCGGCTTGTGTAGGATAGCTGGGAGACTGTGAAGCTTGAGCGCCAGCTCGGGTGGAGTCGTCGTTGAAATACCAGTCTGGTCGTGCTGGATGTCTAACCTGGGTCCGTGATCCGGATCAGGGACAGTGTCTGATGGGTAGTTTAACTGGGGCGGTTGCCTCCTAAAGAGTAACGGAGGCGCCCAAAGGTTCCCTCAGCCTGGTTGGCAATCAGGTGTTGAGTGTAAGTGCACAAGGGAGCTTGACTGTGAGACCGACGGGTCGAGCAGGGACGAAAGTCGGGACTAGTGATCCGGCGGTGGCTTGTGGAAGCGCCGTCGCTCAACGGATAAAAGGTACCCCGGGGATAACAGGCTGATCTTCCCCAAGAGTCCATATCGACGGGATGGTTTGGCACCTCGATGTCGGCTCGTCGCATCCTGGGGCTGGAGTCGGTCCCAAGGGTTGGGCTGTTCGCCCATTAAAGCGGTACGCGAGCTGGGTTTAGAACGTCGTGAGACAGTTCGGTCCCTATCCGCTGTGCGCGTAGGAATATTGAGAAGGGCTGTCCCTAGTACGAGAGGACCGGGACGGACGAACCTCTGGTGTGCCAGTTGTCCTGCCAAGGGCATGGCTGGTTGGCTACGTTCGGGAGGGATAACCGCTGAAAGCATCTAAGCGGGAAGCCTACTTCGAGATGAGTATTCCCACCAACTTGATTGGTTAAGGCTCCCAGTAGACGACTGGGTTGATAGGCCGGATGTGGAAGCCCTGTAAGGGGTGGAGCTGACCGGTACTAATAGGCCGAGGGCTTGTCCTCAGTTGCTCGCGTCCACTGTGTTGGTTCTGAAACCACGAACAATCCCATACCCGTGTGGCCACGGGGTGTGGTGCCGCAGTTTGAGAGTTTCATAGTGTTTCGGTGGTCATAGCGTGAGGGAAACGCCCGGTTACATTCCGAACCCGGAAGCTAAGCCTTACAGCGCCGATGGTACTGCAGGGGGGACCCTGTGGGAGAGTAGGACGCCGCCGAACAAATATTACGGAAAAGCCCCCGCACTTCGGTGCGGGGGCTTTTTTGCGTTCCGGGTGCGGGATCACCCGGAACCCCTCCGCGCTCGGGGCCGATGCCTGAGGGTAAGGTCAGGGGGCAACGTTGGCTCGTTCCCACAGGAGGCCCCCGGGTGGAGGTCCAGGAGACCCGCGTCCAGACAGACCGGGTCCTCACCATCCCGAACATCCTCAGCATGGCGCGCCTCGCGGGCGTACCGCTCTTTCTGTGGCTGATCCTCAGGCCGGAGTTCGGTGGGCCCAACAGCGACGGCTGGGCGCTTCTGGTGCTCATGCTGAGCGGTATCAGCGACTATCTGGACGGCAAGCTCGCCCGTCGCTGGAACCAGATCAGCGGCCTCGGCCGGCTGCTGGACCCCGCCGCCGACCGCCTCTACATCCTCTCGACCCTGCTCGGGCTCACCTGGCGCGAGATCCTGCCCCTGTGGCTGACCAGTGTGCTGCTGGCGCGCGAGCTCGTTCTGCTCGTGATGGTGGGCATCCTCAGGCGGCACGGCTATCCGCCGCCACAGGTGAACTTCCTCGGGAAGGCTGCAACGTTCAACTTGATGTACGCCTTCCCGTTGTTGCTGCTCAGTGACGGAAGTGGCTGGCTTGCGTCACTCGCTGCTATTTTCGGATGGGCGTTCGCCGGATGGGGTACAACTCTGTATTGGTGGGCAGGGATCCTCTACGTGGTTCAGGTCCGCCGCCTTGTTCGTGCGGACAACCATGGCCGACTGAGCCCGCCCAATGGGCGGCCGTAGAGGTCTCTGATGGCCCGCAACGAGAATGTGCGGGACAATCTGACGGGTGAAGTCGGCTAGACCGTCTCTTCAAGGAGGACGCTTCCGACATGAAGGCCGTCGTGATGGCCGGCGGCGAAGGCACACGCCTTCGCCCCATGACCTCAAGCATGCCCAAGCCGCTCCTGCCTGTGGCCAACCGCCCGATCATGGAGCACGTGCTGCGGCTGCTCAAGCGGCATGGGCTAAACGAAACCGTCGTCACCGTCCAGTTCCTGGCCTCGCTGGTCAAGAACTACTTCGGTGACGGTGAAGAGCTCGGTATGGAGCTCACCTATGCCAACGAGGAGAAGCCACTCGGTACTGCCGGCAGTGTCAAGAACGCCGAAGAGGCACTGAAGGACGACACGTTCCTCGTGATCTCCGGCGATGCTCTGACCGACTTCGACCTCACCGACCTCATCAACTTCCACAAGGAAAAGGGTGGGCTCGTAACGGTCTGCTTGACCCGCGTTCCCAATCCTCTTGAATTCGGCATCACCATTGTCGATGACGAGGGAAAGGTCGAGCGTTTTCTTGAGAAGCCGACCTGGGGTCAGGTCTTCTCGGACACGGTGAACACCGGCATCTATGTCATGGAGCCCGAGGTCTTCGACTATGTCGATGCCGATGTCTCCGTCGACTGGTCCGGCGATGTCTTCCCTCAGCTGATGAAGGAGGGCAAGCCGATCTACGGCTATGTCGCCGAGGGCTACTGGGAAGATGTCGGCACGCACGAAAGCTATGTGAAGGCGCAGGCCGATGTCCTGGAGGGCAAGGTCGACGTCGAGCTGGACGGCTTCGAGATATCGCCCGGCGTCTGGGTCGCCGAGGGCGCCGAGGTCCACCCCGACGCGGTGCTGCGGGGGCCGCTCTACATCGGGGACTACGCCAAGGTCGAAGCCGACGTCGAAATCCGCGAGCACACCGTGGTGGGCTCCAACGTCGTCGTCAAGACCGGCGCGTTCCTGCACAAGGCCGTACTGCACGACAACGTGTACATCGGTCAGCACAGCAATCTGCGCGGCTGTGTCGTCGGCAAGAACACCGACATCATGCGGGCGGCGCGTATCGAGGACGGCGCCGTCATTGGGGACGAGTGCCTCGTCGGCGAGGAATCGATCGTCCAGGGCAACGTCCGGGTGTACCCGTTCAAGACCATCGAGGCCGGCGCGTTTGTCAACACGTCGGTCATTTGGGAGTCCAGGGGCCAGGCGCATCTCTTCGGGGCCCGTGGAGTGACCGGGATCCTCAACGTGGAGATCACACCCGAGCTGGCGGTCCGCCTGGCGGGCGCGTACGCGACGACCCTCAAGAAGGGGTCCACCGTCACGACGGCCCGTGACCACTCCAGGGGTGCCCGTGCCCTCAAGAGGGCCGTCATCTCCGCTCTTCAGGCCAGCGCCATGGACGTACGGGACCTGGAGAACGTACCGCTGCCGGTGGCGCGGCAGCAGACCGCGCGGGGCAGTGCCGGCGGAATCATGATCCGTACGACGCCCGGAGTTCCCGACTCGGTGGACATCATGTTCTTCGACGGGAACGGGGCGGACCTGTCCCAGGGGAGTCAGCGCAAGCTCGACCGCGTGTTCGCGCGGCAGGAGTACCGGCGTGCGTTCCCCGGTGAGATCGGGGACCTGCACTTCCCGGCCAGCGTCTTCGACTCGTACACCGGCTCTCTGCTCAGGAACGTCGATACGAGTGGGATCGCCGACGCCGGGCTCAAGGTGGTCGTGGACGCGTCGAACGGCAGTGCCGGACTGGTGCTGCCCAGCCTCCTCGGCAAGCTCGGGGTCGACGCGCTGACCATCAACCCGGGTCTCGACGAGTCACGTCCCACGGAGACGGCGGACACCCGCCGGTCCGGGATGGTCCGGCTCGGCGAGATCGTGGCTTCGGCGCGGGCCGCGTTCGGCGTGCGGTTCGACCCGGTGGGCGAGCGGCTGTCGCTCGTCGACGAGAAGGGCCGGATCATCGAGGACGACCGGGCACTGCTCGTCCTGCTCGACCTGGTGGCGGCCGAACGGCGCAGCGGACGTGTGGCGTTGCCGGTGACCACCACGCGGATCGCCGAGCAGGTGGCGGCGTACCACGGGACGCAGGTCGACTGGACGACGACGTCTCCCGACGATCTGACGCGCGTCGGGCGCGAGGAGTCGACGATCTTCGGCGGCGACGCGCGCGGCGGGTTCATCGTGCCCGAGTTCAGCAGTGTGTTCGACGGCACGGCCGCCTTCGTCCGGCTCCTCGGTCTGGTGGCACGGACGCAGCTCACGCTCAGTCAGATCGACGCGCGCATTCCGAAGGCGCACGTCCTCAAGCGCGATCTCGCGACTCCCTGGGCGGTCAAGGGGCTGGTGATGCGGCGCGTCGTGGAGGCGGCCGGTGACCGGTTCGTCGACACGACCGACGGTGTGCGTGTCGTGGAGACCGACGGACGCTGGGTGATGGTTCTGCCCGATCCGGCGGAGGCGGTCACCCACCTGTGGGCCGAAGGGCCCGACGACGCCTCGGCGCAGGCACTGCTCGACGAGTGGTCGTCGGTGGTGGACAGCGCCGGTCGCTGAGTACCACGCGCGCGTGCCGGACAATGCCCCGAAAGGGGCCTGTCCGGCACGTCGGTGGGGCCGTTCGGAGCTACAGGTCGCGACGTGCGACGATGTGCGGCATGCCGCAGCAGCCCCCCGTTCGGAGCACCCCCACGCGCCCCCCGCGCCCGGACGCGTCCATGTCGCTGCTCACCAACGTCATGGACCACAGTCTCGACGAGGGGTACGCCGAGGCGGCTGCCCGGCGGAAGGCCGACGGCACGGGCGGGATGCCCAAGAAGCTGTCGGCGAAGCTCGGTCTCGCGGCCGGTCTGGTGCTCGCGGCCCTGTTGGTGACCGTGGGCGCGGCGCAGGCGCGGATAGCGGCTCCGGTCGTCGCCAAGGAGCGCGAGGAGCTCATCGACCGCATCGACAGCGAGACGTCGGCGGCCGAAGACCTCGAGGACGCCATCGACGAACTGCGCGACGATGTCGGGGCCCGGCAGCGCGAGGCGCTGAAGAAGCACGGCGGTGACCAGGGCGAGCTGGTGGGCATCCTGGCGGGCGCCCTCGAAGTGCACGGTCCCGGTGTGAAACTCGTCGTGGACGACGCGAAGGAAGCCGATCACGCCGGCGCCGGGGACGCGCGGGAGACCTCGGGCTTCTCCGACACCGGACGCGTACGCGACCGCGACATGCAGCGGGTCATCAACGGACTCTGGGAGTCGGGCGCCGAAGCCGTCACGATCAACGGCCAGCGGCTGACCGCCCTGTCCGCGATCAGGGCCGCGGGTGACGCGATACTGGTCGACAACAAGCCGTTGGTGCCGCCGTACACGGTGTTGGCCGTGGGGGACGGGGACCGCTTGCGCACCAGGTTCCAGAACAGCGGTGACGGCCAGTATCTGCAGGCTCTGCACAAGAACTTCGGGATCAGGACCAGCATCTCCGCCGAGGACGAGGTCCGGCTGCCCGCAGCACCGAGTGTGATCGTACGAACAGCTCAACCGAGCACAGAGAAAGGCACATCGTGATCGCCGTACTGGGCCTCGTCGTGGGAGTCGTGGCTGGATTGCTGGTCCGGCCCGAGGTACCGGCGATGGTCGAGCCCTATCTTCCGATCGCCGTCGTCGCGGCGCTCGACGCCGTGTTCGGTGGGCTGCGGGCGATGCTCGACGGCATCTTCGACGACAAGGTCTTCGTGGTGTCGTTCCTGTCCAACGTCGTGGTGGCCGCGCTGATCGTCTTCCTGGGTGACAAGTTGGGCGTGGGCGCCCAGCTGTCCACGGGTGTCGTGGTCGTCCTGGGCATTCGCATCTTCTCCAACGCCGCGGCGATCCGCCGGCACGTCTTCCGGGCGTGAGGCCGATGAGCAGCAACGACGAGACGCCGCGCACCCCCGGGAACCCGCTGCGCGAGGAACTGCCCGAAGAGGTGGAGGCGAGGACTCCCCGGAACGCTCCCGAGGAGGCGGCCGGGACCCGCACACCGCAGGCCGGGCCCGAGCGGAGCGGACCGGCAGCCCCGACCGGCCGGCAGCGGCTGGTGGCGGGCCTGTGGCCGCCGCGGGTGTCCCGCGCGCAACTGATCGTCGCGCTGCTGCTGTTCGGCCTCGGGTTCGGCCTCGCCGTCCAGGTCGCGTCCAACAGCGACAGCGACGGGGCCCTGCGCGGCGCACGCCAGGAGGACCTCGTACGCATCCTCGATGAACTCGATGACCGCACACAGCGTCTGGAGGAGGAGAAGCAGGGGCTGGAGGATCAGCGCACCGAGCTGGAGAACAGCTCGGACCAGGCCGAGGAGGCCCGCAAGCAGACGGTCGAGAAGGAGAAGCAACTCGGCATTCTGGCGGGCACCGTGGCGGCGCAGGGCCCCGGCATCACGCTGACCATCGCCGACGGGAAGGGAACGGTCGAGGCCGACATGCTGCTCGACGCGGTCCAGGAGCTCCGTGCGGCGGGCGCGGAGGCCATCCAGGTCAATGGCGTACGGATCGTCGCGGGCACCTATCTGACGGATAAGAGCGGGGGAGTCGCGGTGGACGGGAACAAGATCGGCTCCCCGTATCGTTTCAAGGTCATCGGGAAACCCCAGGACCTCGAACCGGCGCTCAACATCCCTGGCGGCGTGGTGCAGACTTTGGAGAAGGAGCAGGCCACCGTCACGGTGGAGCGGTCCGACAAGATCGTCGTGGACGCCTTGCGACCCGCAGAGCGGCCTGACTACGCTCGGTCGTCCTCCCAGTGAACCTGCGGCGCTTGGAGGCGGCTCTCCGAGGGCATGAGCTTGCGGGGGGTCGACGCACCGAATGGCTGGTGCGTGGTGGAAACTGTCTGGTGGATACGGACGTTGTGAGGGTGTCCGGCTCGACCGGTGTGTGCAATCAGGGTTCGTCCTGCCCCACGGGCGGGTCTGTTTCGGTCAAGGGGAATCGCCCGTGAAGTTGTTTGCGAAGTTGTTCGGCAAGAGCGCACGAGAGGGCGGCGACAACGCCACCGCCCGCCATCGCGCACCGCGCCCCTCGGAAGGCGAGGAGCAGGGGGACCGCCCGCTGTTCCGCGACCAGGTGGGTGGGCCGCCCGGTGACATTTCCGGTGGTCAGGGCGCGCCGTCTGTTGACCCTGCCCAGTCGGGGCGCATAGGTTTCGGGGATCCGTCAACCTCAGGTGCGGGTGGAGGATTCGGCTCCGACCCGTACGCGTCCAATACCCCGGCGGGGCAGCCGCGGCAGGAGGATCCGTCCATGTCGGCCCTGGTGTGTACGAGGTGCGGTAACCGCAACGCGGAAGCGAGTCGCTTCTGCTCGAACTGTGGTGCGCCGTTGCGGGCCGGGGCGACCCCCGAGCGTCCGTCGGAGACCACCTCGACGATCTCCATCTCCGGTCTTGAGGCCTACGACGCCGAGGCCACCGGTCAGACGCAGATGCCGATGCTGTCGCCCGAGGCGCAGGCCGCCGTGGACGCCCTGCCGCTCGGCTCGGCGCTCCTTGTGGTGCGGCGGGGGCCCAACTCGGGCAGCCGCTTCCTGCTGGACGGTGATCTGACGACCGCCGGCCGTCATCCGCAGAGCGACATCTTCCTGGACGACGTGACCGTGTCGCGCCGCCATGTGGAGTTCCGCCGGGAGCCCGACGGTTCGTTCACGGTGGCGGACGTCGGCAGCCTCAACGGCACGTACGTCAACCGGGAGCGCATCGACCGGGTCCCCCTGGCGAACGGTGACGAGGTGCAGATCGGCAAGTACCGGCTGGTCTTCTACGCGAGCCAGCGGGGCATCTGACCCTCCCCCAGACTTTGTCCGGGGAGACCCCCAGGGAAGGTCCATGCTTCGAACACCGAGCGGCGGTGCCGGTCACGGCGCCGCCGCCACGGACCACGGGCTGATGAGCATCGGCACGGTGCTGACCGTGCTGCGTGACGAATTCCCCGAGGTCACCGTCTCCAAGATCCGTTTCCTGGAGTCCGAGGGCCTCATCGAGCCGCAGCGCACCCCCTCGGGATACCGCAAGTTCAGCGAGGACGACGTCGAACGCCTCGGACACGTCCTGAGGATGCAGCGGGACCACTATCTGCCCCTGAAGGTCATCCGGGAGCATCTGGACGCCATGGGGCGCGGAGAGGCGGCCCCGCTGCCCTCCGTGGGGCGTCAGCGCGACGGGGAGGCCCTGAGTGAGCCCGAGGAGCCCGTCGTCGCCCGTATCGGGCGCGACGAGCTGCTGGCCGCCGCCGAGATCGGTGAGCGGCAGCTCGACGAGTGGGAGTCGTACGGGCTCATCACCCCGCTGCCGGACGGCGTGTACGACGCCGAAGCGGTGACCGTCGCCGGACTGGTGCTCGAACTGGGGCGGTTCGGGATCGAGCCGCGCCATCTGCGCGCCGTGAAGGCCGCCGCCGACCGCGAGGCCGGCCTGGTGGACCAGGTCGTGGCACCCCTGCGGCTCCACCGCAACCCGCAGACCAGGGCACACGCCCAGGCGCGCACCAAGGAGCTGGCGGGGCTCGCGGTGAGGCTGCACGCCGCCCTGGTGCAGTCGGCCCTCGGGGTGCGGCTTCCCTGACCCGGCGACCCGCCCGGACGCGGGGCGTGGAACGTGGGATAGGGCACCCATTCCGTGCTCGACTACCCAAAGGTGCCGGGCACGGCCTAGGGTTGCTGTGTGAACGAGCTCGACGTCGTAGGTGTCCGGGTCGAAATGCCCTCCAACCAACCGATCGTGCTCCTGCGTGAAGTGGGAGGCGACCGCTACCTCCCCATCTGGATCGGGCCGGGGGAGGCGACGGCGATCGCCTTCGCTCAGCAGGGCATGGCTCCCGCGCGACCGCTGACCCACGACCTGTTCAAGGACGTGCTGGAAGCCGTCGGCCAGGAGCTGACCGAAGTGCGCATCACCGACCTGCGGGAGGGCGTCTTCTACGCGGAGCTGGTGTTCGCCAGCGGGGTCGAGGTGAGTGCGCGGCCGTCCGACGCCATAGCGCTCGCCCTGCGCACCGGGACGCCCATCTACGGCAGCGACGGTGTCCTGGACGACGCCGGCATCGCGATCCCGGACGAGCAGGAGGACGAGGTGGAGAAGTTCCGCGAGTTCCTCGACCAGATCTCGCCCGAGGACTTCGGGACCAACAGCCAGTGACGGTGCCGGAGACCGGTCCGTGACCCTCCGGGACCGCCGGACGACGCGCCGTACGGCGGTCGTCCCGAGCGCATTCGGCTAGCCTTTCCCCGCAGTGGGGCACGGGAAACCACTCTTAGGGTGATTATCACCCGGCGTGCCGAGTGTGGCGATCGTTGACGAGCCCCTGGTGACTGCCTACCGTCGAGAAGGCAGGTCTAGGACGGAGGTCGGCGTGAGAAGCAGCGGCGACGGTACGGCTGGGGGTGCCTCCGGACGCGGTCTGGGGGACAGTGGCCCGTACCCGCTTCACAGCAGCGCGGCCGATCACGTACAGCGGCCGAAAGTGGTGCCGAGGGACGGCGAGGTGGCGTCCGAGGAGATCGGTTATCGCGGGCCCACGGCCTGCGCGGCCGCGGGGATCACCTATCGGCAGCTGGACTACTGGGCCAGGACCGCTCTGGTCGAGCCGAGCGTGCGGCCCGCTCACGGGTCGGGGACGCAGCGGCTCTACAGCTTCCGTGACGTGGTCGTCCTGAAGATCGTGAAGCGGTTCCTGGACACGGGGGTCTCGCTGCAGAACATCCGCACCACGGTCCAGCATCTCAAGGAGCGGGGCTCCTGCGACCTGGAGCGGATGACGCTGATGAGCGACGGCGCGACGGTCTACGAATGTTCCTCGCCCGACGAGGTCCACGCCCTTCTCCAGGGCGGCCAGGGCATCTTCGGCATCGCCGTGGGCGTCGTGTGGCGGGACGTGCGCAGCGCGCTCTCGCAGCTGCACGGAGAGCGTGTGGACACGGGTGAGACGCTCGTCGGGGCCAATCCGGCGGACGAGCTGGCCCGGCGCCGCAACCGCGCGGTCTGAGACGGCCGCGCAGGGCGGGCCGGCGGTTCCGCGGCGCTCCGTGGGCGGTGGCCCGGGGCATTGTCAGTGGCGTAGGGCAGCATCGGACATGTGAGAACCGCGCCCACGATCCTGCATCTCGACATGGATGCCTTCTTCGCCTCGGCGGAGCAGGCGTCCAAGCCGAGCCTGCGCGGGAAGGCGGTCGTCGTGGGCGGCCTCGGACCGCGTGGCGTGGTCTCCACCTGCTCGTACGAGGCGCGGGTCTTCGGGGTTCATTCGGCGATGCCGATGGCGCAGGCCCGCCGCCTGGCGCCGAACGCCGCGTATCTCGTACCGCGCTTCGGTCTGTACCGGCAGATCAGCGAGCAGGTGATGGGGCTGCTGCGGGAGTTGTCGCCGCTGGTGGAGCCGTTGAGCCTGGACGAGGCGTTCGTGGATCTGGAGGCCGGGGGGACCGCCTGGGACGAGGCGTCGGCGTTGCTGGCCGGGAAGAGACTGCGCGACGACATCCGGGCCGTCACCGGGCTGACCGGGTCCGTGGGGCTCGCGGCCTGCAAGATGCTCGCGAAGATCGCCTCCGAGCAGGCCAAGCCGGACGGGCTCGTGCTCATAGAGCCGGGCACCGAGCGGGCGCTGCTCGCGCCGATGCCGGTGCGGATCCTGCCGGGTGTGGGGCCGGCCACCGGCGACCATCTGCGGCGGGGCGGGATCAACACCGTGGGGGAGATCGCGGAGGCGGGCGAGGACGAGCTCGTACGGCTGCTGGGGAAGGCCCATGGCCTCGCCCTGTACGCGATGGCGCTGGCCCATGACGAGCGGCCCGTGGTGGCCGAGCGGGACACCAAGTCGGTGTCCGTCGAGGACACGTACGACGTGGACATCCATGACCGGGTGCGGGTGCGCATGGAGGTGCAGCGGCTCGCGGACCGGTGTGTCCAGCGGTTGCGGGGGGCGCAGCTGTCCGGGCGGACGATCGTGCTCAAGGTGCGGCGGTACGACTTCTCGACGCTGACGCGGTCGGAGACGTTGCGGGGGCCGACGGACGACCCGGCCGTGGTGCGGGAGGCCGCGGCGCGGCTGCTGGAGGCGGTGGACACCACGGGGGGTGTGCGGTTGCTGGGGGTCGGGGTGACCGGGCTCGCCGACTACACGCAGGAGGACCTCTTCGCGCAGGCCCAGGCCCAGGCCCAGGCTGAGGCCGAGGCGCAGGCCGCTGCCGATGGGGAGCCGGAGGGGCTCGGGGCGGAGCCGGTGGCGGCGGAGGAGGCGGTCGAGGAGCCGGAGCCGGTGGTGGAGCGGCAGTGGCGGGCGGGGCACGATGTTCGGCATGTCGAGTTCGGGCACGGGTGGGTGCAGGGGAGCGGGCTGGGGAGGGTGACCGTGCGGTTCGAGACACCGGATTCCGCGCCGGGGCGGGTGAAGACGTTTCGGGTCGACGATCCCGGGTTGGAGGGGGCGGAGCCGTTGCCTCTGGTTGCGCCCCCTGTGGGTGAAGGGTTGCGCCGTTCCCCGCGCCCCTGAAAGACCTTAAAGATCGCGCCGTTCCCCGCGCCCCTTGAGGGTGGGGTCCTCCTTCGTGGCCAGGCGGCCGAAGTCCCTGTCCGGGAAAGGGGGCGGGGGCGCGACGTCCAGGCCGTAGTGGTGGTAGAGCTGCAGTTCTTGCTCGGGGGAGAGGTGGCGGCCTACGCCGAAGTCGGGGGCGTCCTTGATCAGGGAGCGTTCGAAGGGGACGTGCAGGGATTCGGCGATCACTTCGCTGGGCTCCAGGGGGACGAAGGCGTCCCGGCTGAACAGACCGGTTCGTATGGCGGCCCACTCCGGTGCGCCGGTCGCGTCGTCGAGGTAGACCTCGTCGACGGTGCCGATCCTCGTGCCGTTGCGGTCGAACGCCTTGCGGCCTATCAGGTTGCGCGGATCGATGTCGGTCTGCACGGGCCCTCCAGCTGCTCGCAACTCATCCGTAAGCACTACGAAAGAGCACTTTGAGGTGACCGGCCACTTGAGGGAACCCCGCTGGTAGGCTGGGCGACGGCTGCTGACCCCGTGCGGGAGAGTCCTCCAGGCTTCATCGGAGGCGCCGAAGGAGCAAATCCTCCCCGGAATCTCTCAGGCACACGTACCGCATGGACGAGGTCACTCTGGAAAGCAGAGGGGTGTTCGAGTATTCGACGGGCTCCGCTCTCACCGACGGTGAAAGCCGGTGCGCCCTCACGGCGGACCGGTGAAGCTCTCAGGTCGAGATGACAGAGGGGGAGGCCGTTCGGGCACCCGCACTGTGGTGCCCCTCGAAGGTCGTCAGACCAGGAGGCCTCCGCAATGACCGCCCAACGTATTCCGCTCTCCGAGCTCGAACAGGGAATCCCCTTCGAGCAGCGTCACATCGGGCCCGACTCCGAGGCCCGCGCCAAGATGCTCGCGCAGGTGGGGTACGGCTCGCTCGACGAGCTGACGGCCGCCGCGGTACCGGATGTGATCAAGAACGCCGACGCGCTCGAACTGCCGGGCGCCCGCACCGAGGCCGAGGTACAGGCCGAGCTGCGTTCCCTCGCGGATCGCAACGAGGTGCTGGGCTCGATGATCGGGCTCGGCTACTACGGCACATTCACGCCGCCCGTCATTCTGCGCAATGTCATGGAGAGCCCGGCCTGGTACACGGCGTACACGCCCTATCAGCCCGAGATCTCGCAGGGGCGCCTCGAGGCCCTGCTGAACTTCCAGACCATGGTCGCCGAGCTGACCGGACTGCCGACCTCCGGGGCCTCGCTGCTCGACGAGGGCACGGCCGCCGCCGAGGCCATGGCGCTGTCGCGGCGCATGGGGAAGAACAAGAAGGGCCTCTTCCTGATCGACGCGGACACCATGCCGCAGACGATCGCGGTGATACGGACCCGTGCCGAGCCCACCGGCGTCGAGGTCGTCGTCGCCGACCTCGCCGAGGGCATCCCCGAGGAGCTCGCCGGGCGTGAGATCAACGGCGTGCTCGTCCAGTACCCCGGTGCCTCCGGTGCCGTACGGGACCTGAAGCCCGTGATCGAGCGCGCGCACGAGCTGGGCGCGGTCGTCACCGTCGCCGCCGACCTGCTCGCCCTGACGCTGCTCACCTCGCCCGGCGAGCTGGGCGCCGACATCGCCGTCGGTACGACCCAGCGCTTCGGTGTGCCGATGGGCTTCGGCGGGCCGCACGCCGGATACATGGCCGTACGGGAGAACTTCGCGCGCAGCCTGCCCGGGCGGCTCGTCGGTGTCTCGGTCGACGCCGACGGCAACAAGGCGTACCGCCTGGCCCTGCAGACGCGTGAGCAGCACATCCGCCGTGAGAAGGCGACCAGCAACATCTGCACGGCCCAGGTCCTGCTCGCCGTGATGGCCGGGATGTACGCCGTCTATCACGGCCCCGAGGGACTGAAGGGCATCGCCCGGCGTACCCACCGGTACGCCACGATCCTCGCCGCGGGTCTGACGGCGGGCGGGGTCGAGGTCGTCCACGAGGCGTACTTCGACACCCTCACCGTGCGGGTGCCGGGCCGGGCAGCGGAGGTGCTGGCCGCCGCCCGTCAGGGTGGGGTCAACCTCCACCTCGTGGACGCGGACCACCTCTCCCTCTCCTGCGACGAGACGACCACGCGGGCCCAGCTGGGTGTCGTCTGGTCGGCGTTCGGCGTCGACGGCGATGTGACCGCGCTGGACGGAACGGCCGAGGACACGCTGCCGGCCGCGCTGCTGCGCACGGACGAGTACCTCACGCACCCGGTCTTCCACCAGTACCGCTCGGAGACCGCGATGCTGCGCTACCTGCGCCGGCTCGCCGACCGCGACTACGCGCTCGACCGGGGCATGATCCCGCTCGGCTCGTGCACCATGAAGCTGAACGCGACGACCGAGATGGAGCCGGTCACCTGGCCCGAGTTCGGGCAGCTGCACCCCTTCGCGCCCGCCGAGCAGGCACAGGGCTACCTCACGCTCATCCGTGAGCTGGAGGAGCGGCTCGCCGAGGTGACGGGCTACGACAACGTCTCGCTCCAGCCCAACGCCGGTTCGCAGGGCGAGCTGGCCGGGCTGCTGGCCGTCCGCGGATACCACCGGGCCAACGGCGACGAGCAGCGCACGGTCTGCCTCATCCCGTCGTCCGCGCACGGCACGAACGCCGCGAGCGCGGTGATGGCGGGGATGAAGGTCGTCGTCGTGAAGACCGCCGAGGACGGCGAGATCGACGTCGAGGACCTGCGGGCCAAGATCGAGCAGCACCGTGACGAGCTGTCCGTGCTGATGATCACGTACCCCTCGACCCATGGGGTGTTCGAGGAGCACGTCGCCGACATCTGCGCGCAGGTGCACGAGGCGGGCGGGCAGGTCTACGTGGACGGCGCCAACCTCAACGCGCTGGTGGGGCTCGCCAAGCCGGGGCACTTCGGTGGCGACGTCTCGC
This sequence comes from Streptomyces ortus, assembly GCF_026341275.1. Lineage (NCBI taxonomy): Bacteria > Bacillati > Actinomycetota > Actinomycetes > Kitasatosporales > Streptomycetaceae > Streptomyces > Streptomyces ortus. The sequence continues at coordinate 399,866 of NZ_JAIFZO010000002.1, read as the reverse complement.
ACCTCAACCTGCACAAGACCTTCTGCATCCCGCACGGCGGCGGCGGTCCGGGCGTCGGCCCGGTCGGAGTGCGCGCGCACCTGGCGCCGTACCTGCCGAACCACCCGCTGCAGCCCGCCGCGGGGCCGGAGACGGGCGTGGGCCCGGTCTCGGCGGCTCCCTGGGGCTCCGCGGGCATCCTGCCCATCTCATGGGCGTACGTCAGGCTCATGGGCGGCGAAGGGCTCAAGCGGGCCACGCAGGTCGCCGTGCTCAGCGCCAACTACGTGGCCAAGCGGCTGGAGCCGCACTTCCCGGTCCTCTACACCGGTCCCGGCGGGCTCGTGGCGCACGAGTGCATCATCGACCTCCGGCCGCTCACCAAGGCGACCGGTGTAAGCGTCGACGACGTCGCCAAGCGGCTCATCGACTACGGCTTCCACGCGCCGACGATGTCGTTCCCGGTGGCCGGCACGCTGATGATCGAGCCCACCGAGAGCGAGGACCTGGCCGAACTCGACCGGTTCTGCGACGCGATGATCGCCGTTCGCGCGGAGATCGAGAAGGTCGGCTCGGGCGAGTGGGCCGCGGACGACAACCCGCTGCGCAACGCCCCGCACACGGCGGGCGCGCTCGGCGGCACGTGGGAGCACGGGTACAGCCGCGAGGAGGCCGTGTTCCCGGCCGGGGTCTCGGCCGCCGACAAGTACTGGCCGCCGGTGCGGCGGATCGACCAGGCGTACGGCGACCGCAACCTGGTCTGCTCGTGCCCGCCGTTGGACGCTTACGAGGACTGATGGACGCTTACGAGGACTGATGGACGCTTACGAGGACTGATGGACGCCTACGAGGACTGAGGCGCGGGCAGCGGTCGCCGTCGGACATGCGTCGGGGCCGGTTCCGGGAGTGCTTCCCGGAACCGGCCCCGCTGCCGTTCCCGTTCTCCGTGCCGAGCCGTGCCGAGCCGTGCCGCTCAGGCCGCGGTCATCACATCAAGGGCCGGCGGCCGGTGCGGCGCGATGATCCGGCCGTCCGGCAGAAGCTCACCGGTGTCCTCGAAGAGCAGGACGCCGTTGCACAGCAGGCTCCATCCCTGTTCCGGGTGGTGCGCCACGAGGAGCGCTGCCTCCCGGTCGGCGGAGTCGGCTGTCGGGCACGGTCGCTGGTGCTGGCACATTGATGGGATCTTTCGCTTCGGTGTGAGGTCGGTGTTCGATGTGTTGTCTGTTCCGCGGCTCGAACCGGTGTCCATGGCCGCCCCCCGTTTGTCAGATGGTCCGGAACCCAGTGTTGCCCTATGGGCGTCAATCCGCAGGGATTTGGCGCCAGCGCTCCTCACAGGTTGATGACGCATCACCCGTGCGGACGGTTCATCCCAACTGGGGTGTCCCTTCGGGTGGTTCGCAATGGTCGGATGGGGCTAGTCCGGACGGGCCGGGAGTGCGCTGCGCTGCGCACGTGTCACTCCGAGCGACGCCCTCCCCGCGTACTCCCGTGCCCTCTTCACTGGTCGGCGCGCACAGCGATGTGCCCCGCGGCCGGGATGGTGGCCGCGGGGCAGGAGGAGAGGGGTGCGCTCAGGCGGGTGAGCCGAGCAGCGGAGTGGCCGCGGGTGCCAGCCGGTGGGTCAGTACGGGCAGCAGTTCGGCCACGCGGTGCGGGCGGTGGGCGGCGATTCCGGGCGGGGCGGGGGCCAGTGGCACCAGCAGGTCGGTGGCGGCGAGGTGCCCCTGGGTGCCGTCGGTGCTGAAGTCGCCGTGCAGCCAGAGTGTGAGCATGTAGAGCTCGGGTACCGAGAGCAGGCGTGGCTGGTACGACCCCGGCATCGTCTCCGCCTGGCGCAGGGCTCGTTCGGTGGCGGTGACGTACGGCCCTTCGAAGAAGTGGGAGAAAGCCCAGCCGTCGGGCGTCAGCCTGGTCTCGGCCGCCGCCACCGCGCGTTCGTGGCAGCGAATGAGGAAGCGCCATCCGGCGAGCCGGGTGGCCGAGGTGCCCGCCGGGGTGATTCGGTCGAGTACGTGGACGGGCAGGGGGAGTTCGGCGGTGAGGGGTCCCTGTGTGTCGCGGAGGGACGGGGTACGGGCTTCACGGACCGCGGTCGGGGAACCGAGGGCTGTGAGGACGGCGCGAGATGCCGGCGCGGGAGCCGGAGGGATGTGCAGCGGCATGGTGGATCGCCTCTCATTCGACAGGCATGGTGGCGCAGGGGCGGGGGCGGACGGCGTTGTCAGCTCTCGGGGTCAAAGGTGCGGGGGCACAGTGCCTGTCGCCGAAGTGATGCCTGCCGCGCGGTGTCCGGCACGCATGCTCGCCGAGAGGCCGGAGGGGTCCCGTAACCTCGCCCGGCTACAGGATCCTTCCGGTGACTTTGCGATCGCACGCACAGGACGCCGCACGGGCCGCCCTTCGGGATGACGCCGTCACCTCGACGACAGGCCCTGCGACCACGAGCGCCAACTCTCTGCCTCGTTCGCGGAGTTTATACGACACGTGTTCAGGCCGTGTTTCGGCTAGCTGCTCCACGCATTAAGCGCAAGAGACAATTAGGTCGCCGATACGTGTGTTTCATCCTGGTTCTCGGCGGGTACCCGATCGTGACCTCGGAATACTCTTCCGGAGTGGACGGCCGGTTCTCGTCGGCGTTTTTTACGACTGGATCGACCGTCAAGAAAAATTCGGTGCCTCATGCCTAGTGAATGTGCCCGAAGAGAGCTGAGTCCAGAGTAGAGCCCGGGGGGGCAGGTCCGGGGCGTTATCGATCACATTGCCTGGGCATCATCCCTCGTGACCCGGGACACCAGCGGCCGGTTCTTCGGGCGGCCCAGTCGAGGAAGGAAGCTTCGATGGGGGAGAAGGTCGTGGCGGGGACAATCGGGTTGTCCGACCGCCGACGGTACCGAGAGAAGCATCAGCAGTGCCTGGAGGGGCTGGCGCGGTTGCTGGCGGAGGAGCGGTTCGACCGCCCCAAGAATCTCATGGGTCTGGAGATCGAGCTGAATCTCGCAGGACCCGACGGCATGCCGCGAATGATGAATGCGCAAGTACTCGAACGTATCGCCAGTCGCGATTTCCAAACAGAACTCGCCATGTTCAATCTGGAAGTCAACATCGCTCCCCACCGGCTCGAAGGAAGGGTATTCGACCGGCTCGCGGAGGAACTGCGCACCTCTCTCGCATACGCCCACCGGAAGGCTAACGAGGTCGATGCCGGAATCGTGATGATCGGTATTCTGCCGACACTGGCCCGTGACGACCTGGTTTCCGCGAACCTTTCGGACGCGGACCGCTACACACTGCTCAACGACCAGATCGTCGCGGCCCGCGGTGAGGACTTCACCCTCGACATCGAGGGCGTGGAGCGGCTCAGGTGCACGTCGGCGTCCATCGCGCCCGAAGCGGCCTGTACGTCTGTGCAGTTGCATTTGCAGGTCACACCGGACCGGTTCGCCGATGTGTGGAACGCCGCGCAGACCGCGGCGGCCGCACAGATCGTCGTGGGCGCCAATTCGCCGTTCCTCTTCGGCCGTGAGCTGTGGCGCGAGTCCCGGCCGCCGCTGTTCCAGCAGTCCACCGACACGCGCCCGCCCGAGCTGCAGGCGCAGGGGGTCCGGCCGCGTACCTGGTTCGGCGAACGGTGGATCTCCTCGGCGTACGACCTCTTCGAGGAGAATCTGCGTTTCTTTCCTCCCCTGTTGCCGTTGCGGGACGAGGAGGATCCGCTGCGCGTCCTCGACGAGGGCGGCATACCGAAGCTCGCCGAACTCGTGCTCCACAACGGCACCGTCTACCGCTGGAACCGCCCGGTGTACGGCATCGACGACGGCGTGCCGCATCTGCGGGTCGAGAACCGTGTGCTGCCCGCGGGTCCCACGGTGGTCGACGTCGTCGCCAACACGGTCTTCTACTACGGGCTCGTGCGCGCCCTCGCCGCGGAGGCGCGGCCGGTCTGGACACGGCTGCCCTTCGAGGCCGCCGCCGCCAACTTCGACCAGGCCTGCCGGTACGGCATCGACGCACAGCTGGAATGGCCGCGGCACGGCAGGTACGGCGGGGTCACGCGCGTACCCGGGGTGCAGCTGGTGCGCGACGAACTGCTGCCGCTCGCGGCGGCGGGGCTGGACGCGTGGGGTATCGAACCGGCCGACCGGGATTTCTACCTCGGCGTGATCGAGGAGCGGTGCAAGCGGGGCGTCAACGGCGCTTCCTGGCAGTCCCGTACGTTCCACAAGGCTCTGGAGAGCAACATGGGGCGGGACGAGGCGCTGGCCGCCACGACGAAGCGGTACAGCGAGTTGATGCACCTCGGTGAGCCGGTGCACACCTGGCCGGTCGGACTGCCGGAGCCGGCGGTTCCGCTGGGCTGAGGTCCGTCGGGGTGAGGGCGGGTCAGCTCACGTCGCCCGCCTTCACCACCGCCTTCAGGATCACCGCGTGGATCTGGGACGGGTCGGTGACCAGGTGTCCCGAGCCGCCGGTCGCCTCCGCGATCTCGTTCAGCTCCTTCTTGTCGGCCTCCGGGCCCACGGCGATCGCGATCAGGGGCACGGGGCGCTCCGGATCGGCGATCTTGCGCAGTTCGTCCACCAGGTCGGCGCGCGAGATGCTCCCGGGGTCCTGGTTCACCCCGTCGGTCAGCAGCACCAGCGCGTTGAACTTGCCCTTCGTGTAGGAGGCCGCGGCCTCCTTGTACGCGGCCAGCGTGGTGTCGTACAGGCCGGTCGAGCCGTCCTTGACCGGCTTGAGGTCGCTGAAGGCCGCCGACAGCCGGTCGCGTTGTGTGCTGCCGCCCACCTGGTCACCGAGCCGGTCGGTCGGTACGAGGACGCGGTAGTCGCGTTTGCCGTCGATCTTCCTGGAGAACTTCCACAGCCCGATCTCGTCCTCCGGGGTGAACGTGGCCAGGGCCTGGAGCAGCGCCGCCTTGGTCACGTCCATCCGGGACTCGCTGGTGCCCGGCACCGGGTCCGACATGGACGAGGAGGCGTCGACGACCGTGGTGAGGCGGGCACTCTGCACGGTGATGGTCCACATGCCGAGGGCTTCCTCGACCTCCTTGTCCGTGGCCGGCTTCTCGGGCACCTCGCGGTAGGGCTGCGGGGCACGGCCGCCGGCCTCGGCCACCAGCGCGGCCGGGATCTCGTCCTCATCCGTACGGAAGCCGTGCTTCTCCAGGATCCTGCGCCCGTCCCGCTCACCGAGGAGCGTCATGAACCGCAGCGCGGCCCGGCTCTCGTCCGTGGTCAGGTGGGGCTCGTCGACCAGGGCGAACGGATGGTCGAGCCGGGGCGCGCCGTCCTTCGGATAGAAGAGGTCGAGATCGTCGCCGCTGTCCGCCGACTCGTTGTACGCGAACGCCGCCTGCTCGGAGAGGATCAGCGCCTGGTTGCGCTTCGGGTTGCCCTGCTCGGTGCCGGAGAGGTCGCGCGGCAGGGTGTCCAGGACCTGCCTGTCGCTGTCGGAGGTGCGCTGCGAGAGGGCCTTCGCGGTGGCCGCCGCCACGGTGTCGCCGTCCTTCGACCTGCCCGCTGTCTGCGCCAGCTGGGTCAGCGCGAGCAGCCCCGTGGCGCTGCGCGAGGGGTCGCCGCCGCCGAGCTTGAGGCGCTCGCTCGCCATGGTGGCCCCGGCCAGTTCGGTCCACGAGTACGTCTTCCGGGGCCAGCCGAGGGACTTCGCGGCTGACGGGACCATGGCGACACCGATGGGCGAGGAGGCGACGTTGCCCGCCGGTGTCACCGAGATCGACTGGTTGTCGGCCATGACCCGGTCCACCCACACGCCGGAGTCCGGTACCCACGCCTCGAAGTCGGTCGCGCTCCTGCGCTTCGACCGGAGGGCGTCGGCGACCTTGTACGTGTCCTGGGCGGTCACCTGGACGTCGAGACAGCTGCCGTCGGACGTCACGTCGTTGTCCCGGGCGTATGCGGCCGCTTCCTTGAGCGCGGGTGCGATGCCGGGAGCCGCGGCGATCCTCAGCCGTACGGTGCTGTCCCAGCAGGACGAGCCGAAGGAGAGCAGGCCGCCGTCGATCGCGGCCACCGTGCCGCCGGCCAGGATCGTCACCAGGGCGGTCGCGAGCGCCACGTTGCGGTTCCGCATGTGTGACCGGGGGCCGGTGCCGCCCCTGCGCAGCCCGTCGGGCAAGCTGTGACGTCCCATGGCGGTGGTGCCCCTCCCTGATCGAGCCCGGAGCCGTTGAAAGGGTGAGACGGCCGGTCGGAATGGCACAAGGAGAGTGCACTCCGCATGGCGTCCGTCCCTTGACGGCCTGTCACGCACGATCTTCGCAACTTCTTTCGAGACCCTAGCGGGGCGAAGATGGGGATGAGACGGGATTACGGAACTGGAGGCAGGAGTGCAGGTGGGGCAGGGACCGGTGGCCGATTCATTTCCCGGGGGACAACCCGAGGGACAGCCCGACGGACAACCCGGGCGGCGTATCCTCCGCGACGAGACGCTGCTCGTCCTGGGAGTCTCGCTCGGAGCCAGCGGGGTCTCGGCGCTGATCAGCTTCGTCGGCTCGGTCACCAGACCGGGAGGCCTGAAGGACCAGGCGGCCACGCTCAACGCCTCGGCCGCCCCGGGCCGTCCCTGGCTCGATCTGGCGTGGCAGCTCTTCGGGATCGCGTCCGCGCTGGTGCCGGTCGCCCTCGTCGCGCACTTCTTGATCCGTGAGGGCAAGGGGCTGCGCACACTCGGCTTCGACCGTATGCGCCCGTGGTTCGACCTCGCCCGCGGAGCGGGGGTCGCCGCCGTCATCGGCAGCACGGGCATCGCCTTCTATCTGGCGGCGCGCGGCCTCGGGTTCAACCTCACCGTGGTGCCCGAGGCGCTGCCCGAGGTGTGGTGGAAGTACCCGGTACTGATCCTCTCCGCGCTCCAGAACTCGATCCTGGAGGAAGTCATCGTCGTCGGGTACCTGCTGCGCCGCCTCGGCCAGCTGGGCTGGACTCCGCTCACCGCCCTGGTGGCCAGCTCGGTGCTGCGCGGCTCGTACCACCTCTACCAGGGCATCGGCGGCTTCATCGGCAACATGGTGATGGGCGTGGTCTTCGTCTACCTCTACCGCCGGTGGGGGCGGATCGGGCCGCTGGTGGTCGCCCACTCGCTCCTCGACATCGGGGCTTTCGTGGGCTACGCGCTCCTGGCGGGCAAGGTGGGGTGGCTGCCGACGGCTTGAGCGGGGCGTGAGCCCATGCGGGCGGCCCCAGGGGGACAGGGAGGTGCGTACAGGGGGCGTACGTGGCCAGGTGCGGGTATGTCGTGGCTGGCTGCGCAGTTCCCCGCGCCCCTGAGAGGGCGGGTGTGCCGTTCACGCGAGCAGGTTGCCCTCGATCACTGTGACCGCGTGGCCCGAGAGCAGGGTGCGGGTGCCCCGGAGCTGCGTACGGACGTGTCCGGAGCGGGCCGAGGCCTGGCGGCCGGTGAGTTCGGTCCGGCCCAGGCGCTCGGACCAGAACGGGGCGAGGGCCGTGTGGGCGCTGCCGGTGACCGGGTCCTCGTCGATGCCGATGTTCGGGAAGAAGCAGCGGGACACGAAGTCGTAGCCGCGGGAGGCGTCCTCGGCGCGGGCCGTGGCGATGATGCCGCGCTCGGAGTAGCGGCCCAGGGACACGGTGTCCGGGTCCAGGCCCAGGACCGTCTTCTCGTCGGCGAGTTCGACGAGCAGGTCACCGAGGTCCGGGCCGGTGTCATGGACGGAGAGGGGCTCGGCGCCCAGGGCCTCGGCCACACCCGCCGGGGCCTCGACCGCGGTGAGCCGGGCGGTCGGGAAGTCCAGCGTGAGGGAGCCGTCGTCCTCCGGGGTCGCGATGAGCACACCGCTCTTCGTCGCGAACCGTACGGGCCCCTGCACGGCCCCTGTGGAGACCAGCACATGGGCGGTGGCCAGCGTGGCGTGGCCGCACAGCGCGACCTCGGCGGCGGGGGTGAACCAGCGCAGCGCCCAGTCGGCCTCACCTCCCTCGGGAAGTGGGTGGGCGAAGGCCGTCTCGGCGTGGTTGACCTCCAGGGCCACGTTCTGCAGCCAGGCGTCGTCCGGGAAGGACGACGAGGCGTCGAGGAGGAGGACCCCGGCCGGATTGCCGGCGAAGGGGCGGTCGGTGAAGGCGTCGACGATACGAATCCGCATGCGCCAGACGGTAGGCGCTGCTCACGGGCGTGGGCCAAGGCCAATCCGGGGCGGGCGGCCCCTCTTCCGCCGGTCCGCTGGTGGCTCACCGCCGGTCTTCTGTCGGTCGGGCCTTGCCGAACGAACACTTCCGATATATCGTTGACGCATCGCGACAGATCAACGATGGAATGGAGTGATGGCGATGCGTTCCCATGGAGAGGAATACGGACCGGGGTTCGGCCCCGGTCATGGATACGGCCGTGGACGCGGCAGGGGTGGCCCCGGCGGCCCCGGCGGTCCCGGTGAAGGCGGCTTCGAAGGCCGCCGTGGGGCTTTCGGTCCCTTCGGCCCCGGCTTCGGTGGTCCCGGCTTCGGTCCCGGCCCCTGGGGCGGGCGCGGAGGCCGGGGCGGACCGCGCGGCAGGGCGCGCCGCGGCGATGTGCGCGCCTCGATCCTCGCTCTGCTCAAGGACCGTCCCATGCACGGCTACGAGATGATCCAGGAGATCGCCGAGCGCAGCGGCGGGGCGTGGAAGCCCAGTCCCGGCTCGGTCTACCCCACCCTCCAGCTACTGGAGGACGAGGGCCTGATCAGCAGTGCGACCGAGGGCGGCAAGAAGCTGTTCTCGCTGACCGAGGAAGGCCGCGTCGCCGCCGACGAGGGCGCGGACGCGCCCTGGGAGGACGCGGGGCGCGGGGTCGACTGGGAGGCGCTGAGCGACATCCGGCAGGCCGGCTTCGGTCTGATGGAGGCGTTCGGGCAGGTCTGGAAGACCGGCAGCAAGGAGCAGCGCGAGAAGGCGCTGGCCGTCATCAACGAATCGCGCAAGAAGCTGTATCTGATCCTCGCCGACGAGGACTGATGCGACATCCGGCCGAACGGGCCGTGACAAGGGGGGTGCCTCGACTTCGAGGTACCCCCCACCCAGGTGGCGGGGGGACCGAGTGGGGGCTGCGTGCGTGTGGAAATGTGTGTGGGGCTGGCGGGGGGTCCTTCAGGAGACGAGCCCGCTGAGTTTGCGCAGGGACTCGTTGAGGGCCGCGGTCGCCGAGTCCTTGAGCTTGCCCGCCATCAGTGAGACGGCGGCGCCCGTGAACTCGCCGTCGATACGGACCGTGGTGGCCTCCCCTTCCGGGCGCAGGGTGTAGCGCGTGGCGACCGTCACGGACATGGGCCCCTTGCCGCGGATCGCGAACGTACGGGCCGTCTCCAGCTCCTCGATGGTCCAGTTGACCTCGGCCGGGAAACCCATGAGCCTCATGTTCTCCTCGAAGGTGCCGCCTACTTCGAGGGTCTCGGGGCCGCCCTTGGGGAAGCTGGTGTGGGTGGAGTTCCACTCGCCGTACGAGGAGAAGTCCGTGAGCTGCGCCCAGACCTTCTCGGCGGGCGCCTCGATCCGTGCTTCCGCGCTGACTTCGGCCATGCGGCCACCCCCTGGTCTCGGGCGCTGCGCCGGGCGCAGCTGGCTACGGTGTCGCGGAACGTAGCCGCAGAGCCGTGAACATTCAATACTGATGAACCGTCAGGTCTCAGCCCGGCCGCCATATCACCGCCGCGTCGAACAGGTCCCACGCGCGCGGGAAGGGCCCTTCGTCGTGGCAGTGCCACGCCTCCCAGAACAGGTCGGCGAGCAGTGCGTCCTCGGGTGCGTGCACCCGGTACACATACTGTCTGCCGTCCACCGACGGCAGAGCCACCAGCCAGCACCTGCTCTCCATGCTTCTGGGGACGAGCGCCGGAGCGCCGCGGTTGCGCAAGGGGCGCGGGGCAAAGCGGCGCGCGCTCCTCCTTACGGAAGACAGGGTGATGTCATCCGTAAGGAGGAGGAGCCGGACAGCGGTGCCCACCCTGTGTCGGACGCGGAAATGCTTCCCCGCGCGGATGACCGGATGCCGACGGGCTGATGAGGTGGGAGACGTGCAACACCGTATTCCCCACAGTCCCCACCAGCAGGCCGCCGAGCGCGGTCCGGTGGGCCCCGATGCCGAGGCCCACCTCAGTGCCGAGCTGGCGGCGATGGTCGCGAGCGCGCGCAGAAGGGCGGTGCGGGACGGTGACCGGCAGATCGACACGGCGCACCTGCTGCATACGCTCCTGGAGTCGGACCCCGAGGTGCGTGAGGCCTTCGGGAGCGGTCCCCAGGTCGCCCGGCTGCTCGGCTACCTCGTCCAGCGCAGCATCGGCTACGGGCTCCGGTGGCAGAGTTCCGTCGAGGACTCCGGTGCCCTGCCGACGGTGACCGGAGAGGGGTGGTCGCCGGTGGCGGCCGGCGTCATGGAGACCGCGTACGAACGTGCCGTGCGGCGGGGTGACGCGTTCGCGGACGGCGTCGACCTGCTCGCCGCACTCGCCTCCGAACCCGGGTCACGGGCCGTGGAAGTGCTGGGGCGCGCTGGGGTCGAGGTGCGGGAGCTGCTGGAGAGCCTGGAACGCCTGGAGCGCCCGAGGGGTTTGGCGGAGCGGGGCCGGGGGCTCGAAGCCTGAGCGCGGTGCTGTGAAGGGCTCGGCGCGCGGAACGCGGCTGCGAACGGGCGTGCGGTCGTTGAGGCGGTCCAGTCGTTGAGACAGGTGTCAACGGGGGTGACGCTCATGTCGTCGCCTGTCATCATGTGCCGGTGCATACGTCAGAGATCAGCAGGGGCAACCGTGGCAGAGGCGTCGGGCTGGGGCTCGCGCTCGGGTCGGCGGTCGCCTTCGGGGGTTCGGGCGTCGCCGCCAAACCGCTGATCGAGGCAGGCCTCGATCCCCTGCACGTAGTCTGGCTGCGTGTCGCGGGCGCCGCACTGGTCATGCTGCCGCTGGCCGTACGCCACCGGCGTCTCGTGCGTGAGCGCCCCGCGCTGCTCGCCGGGTTCGGACTGCTGGCCGTCGCCGGCGTCCAGGCCTGCTACTTCGCCTCCATCTCCCGCATACCCGTCGGCGTCGCACTGCTCGTCGAGTACCTCGCGCCCGCGCTGGTCCTCGGCTGGGTGCGGTTCGTGCAGCGCCGGCCCGTCACCCGTGCCGCGGCCCTCGGAGTCGTCCTCGCCGTCGGCGGTCTCGCCTGCGTCGTCGAAGTGTGGGCGGGGCTGAGCTTCGACGTCCTCGGACTGCTGCTGGCGCTCGGCGCCGCGTGCTGCCAGGTGGGTTACTTCGTCCTGTCCGACCAGGGCGGCGACGCGGGGGAGGCGGCGCCGGCGCCGCTCGGCGTCATCGCGTACGGGTTGCTCGTCGGCGCGTTCGTCCTGACGCTCGTGGCGCGGCCCTGGGGCATGGACTGGTCGGTCCTCGGAGGCGGTGCGGACCTGGATGGGACGACCGTGGCCGCCTCGCTGCTCCTGGGGTGGATCGTGTTGATCGCGACGGTCGTCGCCTACGTGACCGGCGTCCTCTCGGTGCGCAGGCTCTCGCCCCAGGTGGCCGGGGTCGTGGCATGCCTGGAGGCGGTCATCGCGACCGTGCTCGCCTGGGTGCTGCTCGGGGAGCATCTCTCGGCGCCCCAGATCATCGGCGGGGCGGTGGTGCTGTGCGGCGCCTTCATCGCGCAGACGTCCGCGCCCGCCAAGGGGTCACAGACTCCGGTGGCGCACGGAGTGGGCGGAGTGGACGGAAGGGATGGCAGGGGCGGAGCCGATCGAGCGGGTGGCTCGGGCGGCTCGGGTGACTCGCACGGTGTCGAGGGGGAGCGGCTGTCCGGGCGGGGTACCGCCGGTTAGAGGGGCTGTCCGGAGTGACGCGGCCGGCCGTGCGGACCCACCCCTCGTCGTGGGGCGGGTCCCGGGACGTACGGGTGTCAGAGGGACGTCAGGTAGGCCGGTACCGCTATGCCCGGAGCCAGGTCGTCGGCGGGGACGGGGGTTCCGTGGCTCGTGCGGACGGGGAGCACTCCGGTCCAGTGGGGCAGGCCGAGGTCCTCGGGCTCGTCGTTCGGGCCGCCGGTGCGCAGCTTGGCCGAGACCTCGTCCAGGTCGAGCCGCAGTACGGAGGTCGCGGCCAGCTCCTTGGCGTTGGCGGCCCGGGAGTCGTGCGAGCGGCCGGGCACCACGTGGTCGACCAGCGCGTCCAGGGCCCGCCGCTTCTCCTCGGGGTCCGTCACCTGCCGGGCCACGCCGTGCACCACCACCGACCGGTAGTTGATCGAGTGGTGGAAGGCCGAGCGGGCCAGCACCAGACCGTCCACGTGGGTGACCGTGAGGCAGACCGGCAGGCCCGGATCGGTCTGCCCCGCCATGCGCAGCGGGCGCGACCCCGTCGAACCGTGCACGTAGAGCCGCTCACCGACCCGTCCGTACAGCGTGGGCAGCACTACGGGTGCCCCGTCGCGGATGAATCCGAGGTGGCAGACGTACCCCTCGTCGAGGATCGAGTGGACCATCTCGTGGTCGTACGCGGCGCGGTCCCGGGAGCGGGTGGGGACCGTGCGGTCGGTCGGGGTGTAGGCGGCGGGGCGCGGGGCGGCCGTCTCCGTCATGGTGCTCTCCAGGTGGGCGTCGTCGGTGCTCGTGCGTCCGCAGGGCGGTGGCGTTCGCCGTGTTCGCCTTGCATTGGGTATTGCACTAGTGCATAGTGTGCTTTGTGCTAGGAGAGTATCGGATCGAAGGCAGGCGTGCAGCCGAGATCGCTGCCAGCGTCGAACGCGCGGTGGGTTCGGGGGAGCTGGAGCCCGGCCAACTGCTGCCCCCTATGAGGGAGTTGGCGTCCCGGCTTGAGGTGAATCCCAATACCGTCGCAGCCGCCTACCGCACCCTGCGCGAACGCGGAGTCATCGAGACCGCGGGCCGGCGCGGCAGCCGGGTGCGTTCCAAGCCTGTGACGACCGCGCGCGAGCTGTCCCGGCCGGACGTCCCGCCCGGCGTACGGAACCTGTCGGACGGCAATCCGGATCCGGCTCTGCTGCCCTCTCTGCGTGCGGCGTTCGCTGCCGCCGCCGAGCTCTCGGACCGCGTACCGACGCTCTACGGAGAGGCCTCCGTGGACCCGGAACTGGCCCGGCTCGCCCGCGCCGACCTGGCCGCGGACGGGGTGCCGGACGGGCCGGTCGTGGTCACCTCGGGCTCACTCGACGGCATCGAGCGGGTACTGGCCGCGCACCTCAGGCCGGGGGACGCGGTCGCGGTGGAGGACCCCGGCTGGCACAGCGTGCTCGACCTCGTCCCGGCGCTGGGGCTGCGGGCCGTGCCCGTGGGGGTCGACGCCGACGGCCCGCTCCCCGACGCCGTACGGGCCGCCCTGGCGGGTGGGGCGCGGGCGCTGATCGTCACCGACCGCGCGCAGAACCCCACCGGCGCCGCGGTGAGTGCCACGCGCGCGCGTGCCCTGCGGGCCGTGCTGGAGCAGTACCCGGAGACCCTGCTCGTCGAGGACGACCACGGGCACCGGATCGTCGACCTGCCCCTGCATCCGCTGGCCGGAGTGACCCGGCACTGGGCCTTCACCCGCTCGGTCGCCAAGGCCTACGGGCCCGATCTGCGGCTGGCCGTGCTGACCGGCGACCCGGTCACCATGGACCGGGTGCAGGGGCGTCAGCGGCTGGGGCCCGGCTGGGTCAGCAGGTTGCTGCAAGGGGCCGTGGTGCGGCTGTGGTCGAGCGGGGCGGTGGACGCCGCGGCCGTCGCGTCGGCGTACGGGCTTCGGCGGGACGCGCTGATCGGTGCGCTCGCGGCGCGGGGGCTTCAGGCGCAGGGGCGCAGCGGGATGAATGTGTGGGTGCCTGTGCCGGACGAGACCGGGGCCGTGGCGCGGTTGCTGCACAGTGGGTGGGCTGTGGCGGCGGGGGCGCGGTTTCGGGTGGACGCGCCGCCGGGGGTGCGGATCACTGTGTCGACGCTTGCGTTGGGTGAGGTGGGGGTGGTGGCGGATGCGGTTGCGGGGGCGGTGGGGGTGGGGCCTGCGCGGCGGTACGTTTGAGGTGGTGCCGGTGTGCGGGCTTTTCTCGCCCCCGCCGCCCCTACCCTTCCCGTCACTGCATGGGGGCTGCGCCCCCTCGCCCCCTGATCGCGCTGCGCGCTCGTCCTCAAACGCCGGACGGGCTGAGAGGTGTCGCGGACGGGCTGAAGGTGTTACGTACGCACGGGCTGAAGGTGTTGTGGGCGGGCTGAAGGTGTTACGGACAGGCTGAGGTGTTCTGGACAGGCTGAGACTTTCTGGACTGCGACAGTGCGGCGCCCGCCAGCACTATCGCCGCGCCCGCCGGTGTGGACCACGTCAGGGATTCGCCCAGGATTGTTACGCCCGCTGTGGTGGCGATGATCGGGATGAAGTAGGTGACCGTCTGGGCCGTGGTCGGGCCCACCTCGGAGACCAGGCCGTACTGGATGAGGAAGGCGAAGCCCGTGCCTAGCGTGCCCAGGGCGATCACCGCGAGAAGTGGTACGGGTGCGAAGCGGGTCGGGGATGACGTGAACAGTGCGGTGACCACGGCCAGTTGCGCCGTGGCGAGGAACAACTGCGTGCCGGTCAGCGACAAGTTGGAGTGGCTGGAGCCGGCCAGTGTGCGACGGACGTAGATCCAGCCGATCGGGTAGCTGAGCGAGGCCAGCAGCGCCATCGTGGTGCCCGCGGCGTCCAGGCCGTGGAAGCCCTGCCAGGCGCCGAGCACCGTCAGGACGCCGAGGAATCCGATACCGAGGCCGGCCACCCGGCGGCGGGTCGGCCGGTCCTCGGAGAGGGCCACCATCGACAGCGCCATGCCCCACAGGGGCGAGGTCGCGTTGCAGATGCCCGCCAGGGTCGACGGGATCGTCAGTTCGGAGTACGCGAACAACGAGAACGGCAGGGCGTTGAGGAGCAGGGCCGCCACCGCCAGATGTCCCCAGGTACGCACCCCGCGCGGCAGACGCTCGCGCTTCCAGGCCATCGCCGCGGCGAGCACCAGCGCGCCGAAGAGCAGTCGGCCGAACGTCACCTGGAGCGGGGCGTAGCCGTCGGTGCCCACCTTGATCAGAAGGAAGCTGAAACCCCAGACGAGGGAGAGAGCGCCGAAGCGCAGACGCCAGCCGAGAGCCGGGCGGAGCGGGGCCGGCGAGGTGGTCGGTGAGGTGTGGGGAGGCGTGCGGGGTTCGGTGGGGGCGCTCATGCGGCTCACTCTCGCCGCCACAACCTATTAGAACAAGCGAGACTTTTACTTCGGTATCGCGTAGCATCGCTTACATGTTGAATCTGGAGCGGCTGCGTACTCTCGACGCCCTCGCCCGCCACGGCTCGGTCGGTGGCGCGGCCGACGGGCTGCATGTGACGACCTCGGCGGTCTCCCAGCAGATGTCCAAGCTGGAGCGCGAAGTGGGACAGCAGCTGCTCGCCAAGAACGGGCGGGGGGTGCGGCTCACCGACGCCGGGCGGCTCCTCGCCGACCACGCCGCCCGGATCCTGTCCCAGGTCGAGCTCGCCCAGTCCGATCTGGAGGCACAGCGCGGGCAGGTGGTGGGGGAGTTGCGGCTGGCCGCGTTCCCGACGGCCGCGCGCGGGCTGTTCCCGGTGGCCCTGGCCGCGCTGCGCACCGGGCATCCCGGACTGCGCGTCCGCTCACGCGAGCTGGAGCCGGAGGACGGAGTGGCCGGGGTGCAGCGCGGCGACATCGATCTGGCGGTGGTGCTCGACTGGTACAACAGACCGCTGCCCCTGACGGAGGGACTGGTCAAGGCCTCGCTCCTCGACGACCCCGCCGATGTGGCGATGCCCGAGGATCACCGCCTCGCCGACCGCACGGAGGTGGATCTGGAGGACTTCGCCGACGACGAGTGGATCGCCTGGGAGGAGGGCGAGTTCTGTCATGAGTGGCTGCTCTTCACCTTGCGGGGCAAGGGGATCGAGCCGGTGATCGCCCACCGCGCGGAGGAGCACCACACGCAGCTCGCCCTGGTCGCTGCGGGGCTCGGCGTGTGTGTCGCGCCCAGACTCGGGCGCGGACCGGTGCCGGCGGGTGTGCGGACGGTCCCGATGCGGCACCGGGTCACCAGACATGTGTACGCCGTGTGGCGGGCGGACGCCGACCGCCGACCGTCGATCAGGGCGGTGGCGGACGCGTTGCGGACGGCGGGAGCGGCGTACGGGTGACACGGTCCGTCCGCACTCGGTCAACTGTCACGGGGGGGGGTGCCGCAGGGGGGTGTCACAGATCGGCGAGTTTGCGGAAGTCCCAGGAAGCCGTCGCCTCGGGCGTCAGGCGCATCCAGGCGTGTCTGCCGTCGTGCGGCAGCTCGTCGATGCCGAAGTTCTTGCGGGCGAACAGCCGCTCCACGGAGTCGAGTTCGGGGCAGGGATCGCCGGTGCGCGGCACCTCACCGACGAACTCGACCGAGCCCGACACCTCGACGCCCCGCAACTGGTCGTACTCCTCCCCGGCGTCGATGACCACGGCCACCCGTGGATCGCGGCGCAGGTCCGCCCAGCGCTTGCTGCGGGTGATCGAGTACAGCCAGAGCGACTTGCCGTCCCAGACGAACCAGAGTGTGCTGACGTGCGGGGCGCCGTCGGCGGAGACGGTCGCGACGCGGCAGGTGCGCTGGGTGGTCAGGAACTCGTCCAGCTCCTCGGGCGTCATCATGATCTTTCGTCCCCGACGCTGAGTGGCGGCCATACGGTTCCCTCTTCTCCGGCTGTGACGACATCTCCCGAGCGGTGCCTGATGCCGCGTCAGGAAATCATGGGTCGTCTTCCCTCCGTACGCAATGGTGGTTACGCTCGCCCGCCACCGCCGGTCGGACCGAGCCGGTCCGGGCGGTCCGGGAAGACCGTTCGCGACAGGGGAAGCCATGCCGTCGTACGAAGCGCTCAGCGAACTGCTCGATCCCGCGACCACGGTGCTGCTGACCGTCGAATGCCAGCAGGGTGTCGTCGGTCCGGACAGCGCACTGCCGGAACTCGCCCGCGAGGCCCGTTCGTCGGGCGTGCTCGACCGGGTCGCACGTCTGGTGGCAGCGGCCCATGAGAGCGGTGTACAGGTGATGCACGCGATCGCCGAGCGCCGCCCGGACGGCCGCGGCGCGAATCACAACGCCCGGCTGTTCCGCGCGGCCGAACGGCTGCCGGTGCAGCAACTGGCCGGCAGCACGGCGGTCCGTGTCGCCCCGCCCGTGGAGGTCGCCGCCGAGGATCTCGTCGTACGCCGTCTGCACGGCCTGTCGCCCCTCGCGGGCACCGACGTCGACGCGCTGCTGCGCAATCTGGGATGCCGCACGCTGATCGTGACGGGGGTCTCCGCCAACGTGGCCGTACCCAACACGGTGTTCGACGCCGTGAACCGCGGCTACACCGCCGTGGTCCCGGGGGACGCCATCGCGGGTGTGCCCTCGGAGTACACCCCCGCGATGATCCGCAACACGCTCGCCCTGGTGGCCACCATCACCACCACGGACGACGTGCTGACCTGCTTCAAACGACCCCGCGGGGTCAGGCGAGGGTGATCGAGTCCCCGCTCACCTTGATGTTGGCGGCCGTGAGTCCGCTGGTCGCGGGACCCTTCTTGACGGCGCCGTCCGTGACGCTGAACTGGCTGCCGTGGGCGGGGCAGGTGATGACGCCGTTGTCGACGCTGTTCACGCGCTGCTGCTGGTGCGGGCACACCGTGGAGAAGGCCTTGAACTCGCCGGCCGTCGGCTGGGTGACGACCACGGACTGGTCGGCGAAGATCTTGCCGCCGCCCTCCGGGATGTCGGTGGTCTTGGCGAGTGCCGCGCCGCCGGCGGATCCGGTCGAGGCATCTGAGGAGGAGTTCGAGGAGGAGTCGGACGACTTGTCGTCGGATCCCCCGCAGGCGGTCAGCGTGGCCGCGAGCCCGGCCCCGCCCAATGCCGCAAGGAGGGTGCGGCGGCAGAGCGCCGGAGCGGGCTGAAGCGATTCGCTGGACATGGTGGCGGTCCCTTCCACAGATGTGCAGGTGTGCGGATGTACAAGTGTGCACATGCATAGACGTGCGTTTGCGGGGGTGAGCGTCGATCCGACAAGGGGTACGGGCACGTCACCCGCATGGTTCAGATGGTCCGGAGATGCAGCGACTTCTTGATGAAATCGAGATCCATTCGGAGAAGGTTGTCCATCACGCCTTCCTGCGTCACCAGATGGGTCGCGCCTGCCAAGGGGAGCACGGTGTGCGGTCGGCCCGCCGCCAACAGGGCCGCCGAGAACCGCAGCATGTGTGCCGGGAACACATTGTCGTCGGCCATCCCGTGGACGAGCATCAGGGGCCGGGTGAGTCGGTGGGCGTGCGCCACCAGCGAGCACCGCTCGTAATGGTCCGGCTGTACGTCGGGATGCCCGAGGTAGCGCTCCTTCCAGTGCGTGTCGTACAGCCGCAGATCGGTCGGCGCCGCGCCCGCGACGGCCGCGCGGAACACATCGGGCCGGTGCAGTACGGCACCCGCAGCGAGGTAGCCGCCGAAGGACCAGCCGCGGATGGCCACCCGGCCGGTGTCCAGTTCGGGGAAGACCTCCGCGGCGGCGCGTACGGCGTCGGCCTGGTCCTCGACGACCGGCATCAGCTGGTCGCCGTGGATGGCCCTCTCCCAGGCCCGGTCGCGCCCCGGAGTGCCGCGCCCGTCGACCGACAGCACGGCGAAACCCTGATCTGCGAACCACTGGTTCACGGCGTGCTGCCACGTGGCCGCCTTCACGACCGTCTGCCCGCCCGGCCCGGAGTAGGAGTGCACGATCACCGGAAGGCGGCCCCGCCGGCCCGAGCCCGAGTCCGAGGTGGAACCCGATCCCGGGTTCGGGTCCGACGGCCCCGGCTCGTACGACGTCGGCAGATACAGCGCCGCCCGCAGTTCGCGTGCGCCGAGCGTCAGGAAGCGGGGGCGCGGCCGGGTCACCGGACGCTCGGCGAGCACCTGGATCCGCCCGGCCCGGACACCGTCGCGCAGCACGGTCACCGTCCGCCCGTCGAGCGTCGAACTGTCCAGCACGACGGTGCCGCCCCCGACGGCGGCGTGGTGCACACCCGGCTCATCCGTCAGCCGGGTGAAACCGTTCTCCGTGTCGTACGACCAGACGTGCGCCTCGGTCGGCTCCTCGGCCGCCATGAGATAGAGCCGGTCACCCGCCGCGCCGAGCAGTTCGTGGACGTACATGCCCTCCGGCGTACGGACCCCGGTCGCGGTCATCAGCAGGCCGCGCGTGCCCTCCTGGGTGGTGAGGACGAGACCGGTGCCCGCGGTGGAGGCGGGGGTTCCGGGTACGAACTCCAGCCAGGCGGGGTCCGTCAGATGGTGCAGCGTCGTGCTCGCGCCGGTCGCCGCGTCGACGCGCAGCACATACGCCGAACGCTGGTCCCGGGTCTGTACGACGGCGAGGGGCCCGGCCTCGTCCCAGTCCGCCTGCGCGACGTACTCGAAGGCCGGATCGGTCCACTCCCCGCCCGGATGCGACACGGCCTCCTTGGGCAGGTCCACGTCGACGCGACCGCCGTCGAGGTCCACGACGTGCAGGGACAGCCGTGCGTTGGCCGTCCCGGCGGCCGGGTACCGGATCGCGCGCGGGGGACGCTCCGGGTGCGCCGGATCGCCGATGTACCACTGCTGGACCGGCGAGTTGTCGACCCGCACCACCAGCAGGGCGGCACCGCCCGGCGACCACCAGAACGACCGGGCACGCTCCAGCGACTCGGCCGACACATGGTCGGAGAGCCCGTAGGTGACCTCCGGCCCCTCCGGCTCGGCCAGTGCGCGATCACCGGTGCCGTCGGCGCGTACGACACGCAGGGCGCCCCCGCTGACGTACGCGATGTGGGTGCCGTCGGGACTGGGACGCGGGGTGACGGCCGGACCCGCCGTGGGGATCCGGCGGGTGACGCCCTCGTCGGTGCGCACGGTCCACAGGGTGCCCGAGAGGGCGAAGACGACCAGGCGGACGGCCGCGTCGGTCGCGTACGAGACGATTCCGGCGCTGGTCTCGCGGGCCCGTTCGCGGCGGATCCGCTCGGCCTCCGGGACCTCGCCGCCGTCGCCGAGGGCGAACGGGTCCGCGAGCGGCTGCTCCCCGCCGTTCTCGTACAGCCAGAGCAGACTCGTGGTGGAACGGCCGCTCGCGGTGCGCAGGAAGAGCACGCGGTCACCGTCGGGCGAGACGGTGTAACCGCGCGGCACACCGAGGGAGAAGCGCTTGGTCCGGGCGAACTGCAGGGGCAGGTCTTCCGCGGTCACGGGGGTCCCTTCGGGAGATCCGGAGAAGGATGGTTGCATGCGGCCGGGCGACGGCTCGAACCCCGGCCGGTTCCGTGTCCCGCGGCACGCCGGGAGAGATGTTTCCGCCGCCCGGCGGCGGGGCCCGTGCGGTCGCGTCATCGTGCCGACGTGGCGAGGACGGTGCGCGTCACAACCCGGACGCCGGACCCGCCGCTTCAGCGGCGTCGTGCACAGGAGAGGCCGGCCGGGGTCTGCGCCGAGAGCATGGTAATCGTCGAACATCCCGTAGCCACCGGGTTTTTCCGACCGCCGGCCCGCGCGCGGGGAGCCTGCGGAGGACGGCCGCCGCAGCCCCTATAACCTGGGGAAATGCTGAGAGAAGTCACCGCGACCCGCTACATCACGCCCCTGCGTGAGGGCGGCTCGCTGCCGGGGCTCGTCGAGGCCGACGACCTCGGTACGTACGTCATGAAGTTCACCGGCGCCGGACAGGGCCGCAAGACCCTCGTCGCGGAGGTCGTCTGCGGTGAACTGGCCCGGCGGCTGGGCCTGCGCGTACCGGGACTGGCGGCGATCGGGCTCGATCCGGTCATCGGCCTCGGTGAACCGGACCAGCAGGTGCAGGAGTTGCTCAAGTCGAGCGGCGGGCTGAACCTCGCCATGGACTTCCTCTCCCGGGCGATCGGATTCGACTCCCTCGTCCACGAGGTGAGCCCGGCGGAAGCCGGGAAGGTCGTCTGGTTCGACGCGCTGGTCAACAACGTCGACCGGTCGTGGCGCAACCCCAACATGCTGTTCCGGGACGGCGAGCTGTGGCTCATCGACCACGGCGCCACCATGATCTGGCACCACAACTGGCCGGGAGCGCAGGCCTCGGCGGCCAAGCCGTACGACGCGACCGACCACGCCCTTGCGCCCTTCGGCCCCGATGTCCTCGGAGCCGCCGCCGAGTTGGGCCCGCGCGTCACGGAGGAACTGCTCGCCGAGGTGACCGCCGCGATCCCCGGCGAGTGGCTGAAGGACGAGCCGGGCTTCGACTCGGCCGACGCGCTCCGGCAGGCGTACGCGAGGCCGCTTCTCGCCCGTGCCGCCACGATCCACGAGCGCATCCGCCTCCAGGGCGACACCAGTGACACCAGCGGCATCGGCAACCGGAAGGGCACGAAGTGAACGAGCGCGACCACCGGGACGGCCGAGTCGTCGACGGGGGCGATGAGGGCAACGTGGTCGACGCCGTCGAACGTGTGGTCTACGAGTACGCGGTGCTGCGTGTCGTGCCGCGCGTCGAGCGGGGGGAGTACTTCAACGCGGGAGTGCTCGTGTACTGCCGCGCGCACTCCTTCGTGGCCGCCCGCACCCATCTCGACGAGACCAAGCTGCTCGCGCTCGACCCGGCCGCGGACGCCTCGGCCGTACGGGCCGCGCTGCGGGCCGTCGAGGGGGTCTGCGCCGGGGGCGCGGCGGCCGGGCAGGCCGCGGGGGACGACGCCGGACGGCGTTTCCGCTGGCTGATCGCGCCCCGCTCCACGGTGGTGCAGCCGGGGCCCGTCCACACCGGTCTCACGGTGGATCCCGCGGCCGAGACGGCGCGCCTGCTCGACCTGCTGGTCAGGTAATGGATCACATGGGCGCCGCTTGCCGTTGACACTGGGTGCCAAGGCTTCTAGCGTCTCGTCCGTTGAAGGTACTAAGCGGTCGCTCACCAGTGGGGCGTACCGTGAGAGCCGCAGGTCCGGTCTTTCAAGGGCTTCCCCAAGGGCGAGGAGAACCAGCAATGTCCACCACTGAGCAGCGCGTCGCCGTAGTCACCGGTGCCGCGCGCGGCATCGGCGCCGCGACCGCCGTACGACTGGCCGCCGAGGGCCGTGCCGTCGCGGTGATCGACCTCGACGAGGCCGCGTGCAAGGACACCGTGGAGAAGATCACCGCCGCCGGCGGCAGGGCGATCGCGGTGGGCGCCGACGTCTCCGACGAGGCGCAGGTCGAGGCCGCCGTGGCGCGGGTCGCCCAGGAGCTCGGGGCGCCGACGATCCTGGTGAACAACGCGGGCGTGCTCCGCGACAACCTGCTGTTCAAGATGAGCGTGTCCGACTGGGACACGGTCCTGAACGTGCACCTGCGCGGCTCCTTCCTGATGACGCGGGCCGTCCAGAAGCACATGGTGGAGGCCCGGTTCGGCCGGGTCGTCAACCTCTCCTCGTCCTCGGCGCTCGGCAACCGCGGCCAGGTCAACTACTCCGCCGCCAAGGCCGGTCTGCAGGGCTTCACCAAGACCCTCGCGTTCGAGCTGGGCAAGTTCGGCGTCACCGCGAACGCCGTGGCGCCCGGCTTCATCGTGACGGACATGACCGCCGCGACCGCCGAGCGCGTCGGCATGGGCTTCGAGGAGTTCCAGGCCGCCGCCGCCACCCAGATCCCGGTCCAGCGCGTGGGCAACCCGGACGACATCGCCAACGCGATCGCCTTCTTCACGGGCGACGACGCCGGATTCGTCTCCGGCCAGGTGCTGTACGTGGCCGGCGGACCGCTCAACTAGGACTGGGGACAGGGACATGACCACTGTGGAACTCTCGGGCAAGGTCGCCCTCGTCACCGGTGCCAGCCGCGGCATCGGCTACGGCGTCGCACAGGCGCTGCTCGCGCGCGGCGACCGGGTGTGCATCACCGGCCGCAACGAGGACGCGCTCAAGGAGGCCGTCGAGCAGCTCGGCGCCGACCGCGTCATCGGTGTCGCGGGCAAGGCCCACGACGAAACCCACCAGGCCGTCGCCGTCGAGCGCACCATGGAGGCGTTCGGCCGCGTCGACTTCCTGGTCAACAACGCCGGTACGAACCCGGTGTTCGGGCCGATCGCCGACCTCGACCTCAACGTGGCGCGGAAGGTGTTCGAGACCAACGTCGTCTCCGCGCTCGGCTTCGCCCAGCAGACGTGGAAGGCGTGGCAGAGCGCGAACGGCGGCGCGATCGTCAACATCGCCTCGCTCGCGGGGGTCTCGGCCTCGCCGTTCATCGGCGCGTACGGCATGAGCAAGGCCGCGATGATCAACCTGTCCCTCCAGCTGGCGCACGAGTTCGCCCCGCTGGTGCGGGTCAACTCGATCGCGCCCGCCGTGGTCAAGACCAAGTTCGCGCAGGCCCTGTACGAGGGGCGCGAGGCGGAGGCCGCTGCGGCGTACCCGCTGGGCAGGCTCGGGGTGCCCTCCGACATCGGGGGCGCCGCCGCCTTCCTCACCTCGGAGCAGTCGGACTGGATCACCGGGCAGACGCTCGTGGTCGACGGCGGGATCTTCCTCAACGCCGGCGTGTCCTGACCGGTACCGACAGGAAATTCGGTGTTTTAAACCCTGCGTCGTACACGGGTTTTCCACACGGAAAATTCGTGCGGAAAGCGGATATGTTCCGCACAGATTCCAAACAAGAGTCGCAGAGCCAAAAAGAACCGAACAAATGATGTTCGTGCACGTCAAGTGCCCCGTCGGCAGCGCCGGTTGACGGGCGGGGCACTGCGATATGGTCCTGCCCACTTTGGCGGGGCTCATCGAGGAGCGTGCGCGTGTTGAAGCGGAACCGATCTCTGCGGCACTTGTCGGTGATCGCGTCCATCACCTCCATATCCCTGGTCACCGGGTGCGGAGCGTTCTCCTCGGACACCTCCGAGGGCGAGGGCCCGATCGTCGTGGGCACCACCAGCGCACCCAGCACCCTCGACCCGGCCGCGTCCTGGGACGGGTCGTGGGAGCTGTTCCGCAACATTTACCAGACCCTTCTCAACTACCCGGCCGGAGCGTCCGCGCCCGAGCCCGACGCCGCCGAGAGCTGCCGCTTCACCGACGACTCCAACCGCACGTACACCTGCACGCTGCGGGAGGGGATGTCCTTCTCCGACGGGCACGATCTCGACGCCGAGGCCGTGAAGCACTCCATCGACCGCATCCGGAAGATCGCCGTGGACGGTGGCCCGGCGGGCCTGCTCGGCAGTCTCGCGCGGGTCGAGACGAAGGGGGACCGCGAGGTCGTCTTCCGCCTCAACAAGCCGGACGCCACCTTCCCGTTCGTGCTCGCCACACCCGCCATGTCGATCGTCGACCCCGAGGAGTACCCGGCCGACGCCCTGCGCGAGGGCGGCGAGGTCACCGGATCGGGACCGTACGACCTGGAGTCCTACAAGGAGGGGCGGGAGGCCCGGCTCGCCCGCAACGACAAGTACAAGGGCTCCGCCGACCGCCAGAACAACGCCGTCACCATCCGGTACTTCCAGGACTCGGACGACATGGTCGGCTCCCTGAAGGACCACAAGATCGACGTCACCCTGCGCGGACTCGCCGCCGAGGACGTCGTCGCCCTGGAGGACCGGCGCGGCGAGGGCGAGATCCAGCTGGTGGAGGGCGCGGGCACTGAGATCCGCTACCTGGTGTTCAACCCGAAGGACCCGTGGGCCAGGAAGGCGGCGGTCCGCAGGGCCGTCGCGCAGGTCGTCGACCGGCCGGCCATCGCCCACAGCGTCTACAAGGACACCGTCGAACCACTTTACTCCATGGTTCCGAGCGGACTGGCCGGCCACACCACCGGCTTCTTCGACGACTACGGAAGCCCCAGCACCTCCAAGGCCCGGCAGATCCTCCTGGAGGCGGGCATCTCCGAACGGGTGCCGCTCACCCTCTGGTACACCACGGACCGGTACGGCTCCACGACCAAGCCCGAGTTCGAGGAGCTGAGGCGGCAGCTCAACGAGACCGGCCTGTTCAGCGTCACCGTCAAGGGCCGCCCCTGGAAGACGTACGAGGCCGGCTACCGCAAGGGCGAGTACCCCGTGTTCGGCCGTGGCTGGTTCCCCGACTTCCCGGACGCCGAGAACTTCATCGCCCCGTTCGTGGGCGAACAGAACGCGCTCGGTACGCCCTACGAGTCCCACGAGATCACGGACGTCCTGCTGCCCGAGTCGCGCCGCCGGAGCGACCGGGGGGACGTGGTCGAGCAGTTCGAGAAGGCCCAGGACATCCTGGTGGACGACGTGCGGCTGCTCCCCCTGTGGCAGGGCAAGCAGTACATCGCCGCCAGTGAGGAGATCTCCGGCGTCGAGCGCTCGCTCGACCCGTCGACGATCATGATGGTGTGGGAGTTGTCCCGCAAGCCCAGCTGGTGACGGGGGAGTCTTCGGCATCCCGGCCGATTGTCAGTGGGCGGCGGTAGGTTCTGAGGACCGGAAACAACCGCACCTGTAAGGAAGTTCACGTGACCGACACCGCCATGCTGCCCGAGTCCTGGCGCGGCGTCCTGGGCGAAGAGCTGCAGAAGCCGTACTTCAAGGAGCTCACCGAGTTCGTCGAGGAGGAGCGCGAGAAGGGGGCCGTCTACCCGCCGCGCGACGAGGTCTTCGCCGCACTCGACGCGACTCCCTACGACCGCGTGAAGGTGCTCGTCCTCGGACAGGACCCGTACCACGGCGAGGGTCAGGGCCACGGCCTGTGCTTCTCGGTGCGGCCCGGGGTGAAGACGCCGCCCTCCTTGCGCAACATCTACAAGGAGATGAAGGAGGAGCTGGGCCACCCGGTGCCGGACAACGGCTATCTGATGCCGTGGGCCGAGCAGGGCGTCCTGCTGCTCAACGCGGTGCTGACGGTCCGCTCCGGAGAGGCCAACTCGCACAAGGGCAAGGGCTGGGAGAAGTTCACGGACGCGGTGATCCGGGCCGTGGCCGACCGGCCCGACCCGGCGGTGTTCGTCCTGTGGGGCAACTACGCGCAGAAGAAGCTCCCGCTCATCGACGAGGAGCGGCACATCGTCGTCAAGGGTGCGCATCCCTCGCCGCTGTCCGCGAAGAAGTTCTTCGGCTCGCGTCCGTTCACGCAGATCGACGAGGCGGTGGCGAAGCAGGGCCACGAGCCGATCGACTGGCGCATCCCGAACGTCGGCTGACGGCGGCCTGCCCCTGGCCGGAGCGGGACGTTACCCCTGGCCGGGGTGGGACGGGCCGCCCTGCTCCTGCCGGTCCGGTCCCGGCGGGGTGGGAGAGCGGCCCCCACGGGGGTGGGATGGGGAGCCGCGCGTCGAGGCCGGGCGGGCCGACCCCTGGCGGATGGGGTAGCCCGCTCGTTGGCCGGGGCGGGGCGGTTGCCGGTGCGTCGGTCCAGTTCCGTACGGGGCCGCCTCAGCTTGATTGTCGGTGCCTGCCGTTAGCGTCGGAGGCAGGTGGCAACGGCAGGCGCGGGTGCGCCCGCCGGCGGACGAGCGGGTGGAGGGCGACGCGGTGGCGGAGCAGCAGGAGCAGGCGGCGGCGGACGCGATGATGACCAGGATCGGGCAGGTCATCATGCTTCTCCACGGCGGCGACCGGGAGGAGGCCCAGGGCCGCTTCCTGGACCTGTGGGCCGAGATCGGCGAGGAGGGCGACGCCCTCCACCGCTGCACACTCGCGCACTACATGGCCGACACGCAGGACGACCCCTCGGACGAACTCGCCTGGGACCTGAGGGCCCTGTCCGCGGCGGACGAACTCACCGACGAGCGGGTCGCCGAGCACCACCAGTCCCTCGCGGTACGCGCGTTCTACCCGTCCCTGCATCTGAACCTCGCCGCGGACTATGTGAAGCTCGGCCGCTCCGAGGCGGCCCGGGGCCACCTGGGAGCGGCGCGGGCCGGCGTGGGCGTCCTCGGCGACGACGCCTATGGGGACGGGATCCGGGCCGGCATCGGCCGCCTGGAGTCGCGGCTGGACCGGGAGGGCCCCGACGGCCCACCCGAACCCACGCCGAGGCGGCCGGGCCAGGGGAGAGCCCCTGGAGCGGCGGAAGCGGCAGGAGGGGCTGGTGGGACGGGAGGCGAGACGCTGGGGCCGCCGCGTGGGGAGCCGGAGCCCTAGGACACCTCCGACACCCTCCGACACCTCCGATATCTCCGCAGACTCCTGCCTTACCTGCCTGCCTGCCTGCCTGACGCCCCCGGTCCCGTCCCCCAGTGCTTCCACCACCGCCGGAGGCGGCAACGGCGTCAACCGCCGTACATGTCCTGGCAGATGGCCGCCTGTGGGCTGTCCGCCCGCCAGCCGCCGTACGTCCGGCCCAGGGCGCACACGTCCGTGCCCGTCGACGGCACGGACGCGGGCAGTCGCGGCACCGCCCGGTGGTCGGGGTGCCGGGGTGCCGGGCGCCGGGGAGGTTCGGCGGGGGCCTGCCGAGGCCGGGCCACCGGAGCGGCGGCGGGGCCGGCAGGGGGCGTACGGGCCGGTGCGGACGTCGATGCCGAAGGGCGGCGGGACGGGCCGATGAGCTCCAGGGCCTCGCGGGCCGGGGCCTGCACGACGCGTTGCTCGGCCCTGCCGTCCGGGCGTGGCTCCGACACCGGGGGCGGGGCGGACGGCGGGGCGGGCGAAGGCGTTCGCTGGACGGTCACACAGCCCGAGACGGCTGAGACCGCCGAGACGGCCATGGTGACCAGAAGCGCTGCGGTGGTCGCG
Organism: Streptomyces ortus; assembly: GCF_026341275.1. Classification (NCBI taxonomy): domain Bacteria; kingdom Bacillati; phylum Actinomycetota; class Actinomycetes; order Kitasatosporales; family Streptomycetaceae; genus Streptomyces; species Streptomyces ortus. Next base: position 372,229 of record NZ_JAIFZO010000002.1, on the reverse strand, counting down.
GATCGATGCACCCGCGCAACTCTGCTGGTTCCGCCGTGATTTGGGGAGCCGACAAGCGGAGTGTGCCCCGCACGGGTGAAGGCCCGGTGGCCGATGCCGCCCCCGTTGCCCTCAGCCGAACGGCCTCAACCGCACGTCTTCCGTCGCCCTCACTCGCCGGTCGCCCCGTCGATGCGCTCGCGGATCAGATCGGCGTGGCCGTTGTGGCGCGCGTACTCCTCGATCATGTGTGTGTAGATCCACCGCAGGTTGAAGGGCTTGTCGGAGAATCTGCTCCGGCCCTCGGACAGGTCGTCCAGGCCGAGCGGCGCCGCGTTGCGGCGGGCGACCGCGATCTCGCCCTGCCAGGTGGCGTACGCCTCCTTCCAGGTGTCCGCCTCGGTGAGATGGAACTCGCCGTCCCGGTCCTCGTCGCTGTAGTGGAGCGGCCCGGCGTCGTCGCCCACCAGGACCCTGCGGAACCAGCTGCGTTCCACGTCCGCCATGTGCCGGACGAGACCGAGCAGGGACAGCTCGGAGGGCGGCACCGCGGCCGTCCTGAGCTGGGAGTCGTCCAGGCCCTCGCACTTCCATGCGAGGGTCTCCCGGTGGTAGTCCAGCCAGCCCTCCAGCATGGCTCGCTCACCGGCGTCCGTGGCGGGTCCCCTGCGTTCGATCGTCATGACCGCATCATCGCGGACAACCGATGCCCCGGCCCACTCGATTTCGCGCCCGCGCCTGCGCCCCGCGCCGTTCCGTCCACGTGACTCCCGCCGAGCCGCCCCTCGTGCGAAGAACGCCCTGGCCATGGGGTCGGCGCCGTCATCGTCGCCGTATGCTTCCGACGACGTGGGCGTGAGCGTGCCCCGGACCCGTGATCCCCCGGAGGAGATCCTCGTGAAGGTCGGCTGCATCGGACTCGGCGACATCGCGCTGAAGGCATACCTGCCGGTGCTCGCCACCCGCCCCGGACTCGAACTGCACCTGCACACACGCACGCCCGCGACCCTCACCAGGGTCGCCGACAGCCTGCACGTACCGGCCGCGCGGCGGCACACGGACCTCGACCACCTGCTCGCGCAGGACCTCGACGCGGCGTTCGTGCACGCCCCCACCCACGCCCACCCCGAGATCGTGGGGCGGCTGCTCGAAGCGGGCGTCCCCACCTACGTCGACAAGCCGATCGCGTACGAACTCGCCGACTCCGAGCGCCTGGTGCGGCTCGCGGAGGAGCGGAACACCAGTCTGGCCGTCGGTTTCAACCGGCGTCACGCCCCCGGATACGCGCAGTGCGTCGAGCACCCGCGCGAGTTGATCCTGATGCAGAAGAACCGCGTCGGCCTGCCGGAACAGCCCCGCACGATGATCCTCGACGACTTCATCCACGTCGTGGACACCCTGCGGTTCCTGGTGCCCGGACCGGTCGACGACGTGACCGTGCGGGCCCGGGTCGAGGACGGGCTGCTGCACCACGTCGTACTGCAACTGGCCGGGGACGGGTTCACGGCACTCGGGGTGATGAACCGGCTGAGCGGCTCCGCCGAGGAGATCCTGGAGGTGTCCGGGCAGGACACCAAGCGTCAGGTGGTCAACCTCTCCGAGATCATCGACCACAAGGGGCAACCGACGGTCAGGCGGCGCGGCGACTGGGTTCCGGTGGCCCGCCAGCGCGGCATCGAGCAGGCCGTACTCGCCTTCCTCGACGCCGTGCGCGCGGGCAAGGTCCTCAGCGCCCGGGACGCGCTGGAGACTCACGAACTGTGCGAGCGGGTGGTGCGTGCGGTGACGGAGCGCTCGCCCCGAGGCGACTCGACCGCCTGAGCCGCAGCGACCGTACGCCCTCGGTGGCGCCCAGTGCGGCCAGGATCAGCAGGGCCAGATACACCGGCCACTCGCCGAAGCGCGCGTACGGGGTGACACCGTGCGCCAGCGGCACCTCGTACACGGCGGACGTGCTCGCGTCGGTGCCGAGCCAGGAGCCGACGCGTTCGCCGCCCGGACCGTAGACCGCCGAGACGCCGGTGAGCGTCGCGTGGACCATCGGGCGGCCCGTCTCCGCGGCCCGCAGCGCCGCCAGCGAGGCGTGCTGCTCGGGGGCCCAGCTGCTCTGGAACGACGAGGTCGACGACTGCGCGAGCAGCACGTCGGCGCCGTCACGGGCGAGATGGCGGCTGATGTCGGGGAACGCCGACTCGAAGCAGACCATCGGGCCCACCCGCAGTCCGTCGCCGACGTTCATCACGACCTGCCGGGTGCCGCGCATACGGTCCTCGCCCGCCGCCTTGCCCACGGAGGTCGCCCAGCCGAGGAGCGAGCGCGCCGGGACGTACTCGCCGAAGGGCACCAGCCGCATCTTGTCGTAGCGGTCGCCGGTCGGGCCCTGCGGACCCACGAGCACGGAACTCTTGTAGATGCCCGGCCGGTCCGAGCGGCGCGCGTCGACGTTCACCATGATGTCGGCGTCGACCTCGCGGGACAGCGCGGCGAGCCGGTCGGCCAGGTCGGCACGGTCGGCGAGGTCGAAACCGACACTGCTCTCGCCCCACACGACCAGGTCGACGTCCCGCCCTGCCAGCTTCCGGGTGAGCGCCTCCTCGCGTGCGAACCGCCTCTCCGGAGCGCCCGCCCCGTCGATCACGCCGGGCTGCACGACGGCGATCCGGGCCCGTCCGCCGTCCTCCGCCGGCCGGGGGGACCAGACCCAGACCGCCGAGGTGGCCGCGGCCGTCGCGACGAGCCCGGCCACCGCCGGGACCCGGGAGGACCGCACGGCGACGAGGACGGCGACCGCCACGTTCACCGCCACGAGCAGGAAGCTCAGCAGCCACACCCCGCCGACCGAGGCGAGCCGCAGAGCGGGCGCCACCTCCCACTGGCTCGACCCGAGCAGGCCCCAGGGGCCGCCCAACCCCTCCCAGGAGCGTACGAGTTCGACCATCAGCCAGCCGGAGGGCAGCACGAACAGGGCGGCCAGCACGCGCCCCGCCGAGGGCGCCCCGGCCAGGAACCGGCGTACCAGCCAGCCCCACGGCGCCCACAGCGCGCCCAGCAGCGCCGCTATCACGACGGTGAAGACATGCAGGCTCGGCAGCAGCCAGTGGTGCACGGCCAGCATGAAACCGAGCCCGCCGAGCCAGCCGTCGTACGCCGCGCGCCGCCCGGTCGGGGCCGAGCGCACGAGCAGGATCCACGGCACCAGTGCCACGTACGCGAACCACCACAGGGACGGGGCGGGGAAGCTCAGCATCGGCAGCGCGCCGGCGAGCGCGGCCGTCGCAGACGAAGTCGGGCTCGGTGGATCCGCCGTCCTGTCCCGCGAAGCGCATCGGGTTGACGTAGTCGGCCTGGACCCGGGCGGTGTCGCCGCTGTCCTGTTCCAGCAGGCCGAAGCGCACCCGCCGGTTGACGATCAGATGCTGTCGCATCGGGAACAGCTCCATGGTCTGCGAGAGCCACGCGGCGATCTCCCCGGCGTCCCCCTCGACACCGCCCGCGGACCGGTAGTCCGCCCGTCCGTCCGGCGTGAACAGCCGCCGGTACGCCTCCCAGTTCCCGTCGTCGACTGCCACCGCGTACTCGGTGACCACCTCGTCCACCGCGAGCCGGTCCATCACCGTCGCCAGTTCCACGCGCTGCGTCATCGGCTCAGTGTTGGCCACGGGGAGGAGTGCGCCAAGGGGCGTGCAGGGATATTCACCCGGCGTGCGTGGTGCGGACGTCGTGGGCGCCGGTCAGGAGTTTCGCGGTGAAGGCGGCCAGCTCCGCCCGGAGTTGTTCCCGGGACTTGCCGTGGCGGTCGACCAGGTGGTCGACGAGGTCGGCGCGGACCGCGGCGAGCAGCGCGTGGGCGGCGAAGGCGCCGTCGCCGAAACCGGGAAGGTCCTCCAGGACCCCTCGGAGTGTGCCGTGCCACCAGTCGTAGTGCCCGGCGCCGTAGGGGCTGCCGCTGCCCGCCTCCTCCAGGGCCAGCGAGAGGTGCCGGTGGTCGAACTTGAAGCACAGGAGGGCGTCCAGCAGCGCGGGCGCGCGCTCGGCCGGCGGGGTGCCGGGCCCGAGGGGGTGCGGGCCGTCCACGACGGCCCGGCGGATCGGTTCCAGCCGGGTCTCGTGGAGCGCCAGGATCAGACCGGTGCGGTCGCCGAAGCCGCGGAACAGCGTCCCCTTGCCGACGCCCGCCTCGGCCGCGATGTCGGCCATGGACACGTGCTGGGGACTGTCGCTCCGGGCGAAGAGCCGGTCGGCCGCGGCGAGTACTGCTTCCCGGTTGCGTACGGCGTCCGCACGGGGCTTGCGTTCGGGCACGGGTTCCTCCGGGAGCCGAGGGTCGTACGGGCGTCACGGTTGCTTAAGCGGACCGCGGGTCCGTATAGTCGGCTCCAAGCGGACCGACGGTCCGTATCGTATCGGAGGAAGCCTTATGACCACGAGTTCCACGAGTTCCACGAGTTCCGTGAGTCCCGTGAGTTCCGTGAGTACGGCCGCGAGCGCTGGACCTGCGGACCTGTTCCGGCGGGGCCTGCGGATGCTGATCGACAAGGACATCCGGGCCTGGGTCGGCCTCTGGAGCGAGGAGGGTGTTCTTGAGTTCCCCTTCGCCCCCGCAGGATGGCCGAAGCGGCTGGAGGGCAAGGCCGCCGTCGCCGACTACATGCGCCACTATCCCGACCACATCGACCTCCACGACTTCCCCGACGTGAAGGTCCACGAGACCAGCGAGCGCGGGACGATCGTGGTGGAGATGCGCGGGGTCGGGCGGGTGGTGGAGACCGGTGAGCCCTTTGACATGACCTACGTCGCCGTCGTGACGGTCTCCGGCGGACTCATCACGCACTACCGCGACTACTGGAACCCCCTCGCCGTCTCCCCGGGCGGCGCGACCGACTTCACGCGGGGCGACCGATGAGCGCCGTGACCGCCCCCGCGGCCGTCCTCGTGCTCGGCGCCACGGGCACCACCGGCAGCCGTGTGGTCTCCCGTCTCGTAAGGGAGGGGCACCGGGTGAAGGCGGCCGGGCGCCGGGCCACGCCCGTCGCCGGCGCGGAGGCCGTCCGCTTCGACTGGTACGACCCGGCGACGTACGAGGGCGCGCTGGCCGGCGCGGACCGTGTGTATCTCGTCGCGCCCCTTGACTCCGCCACCCCGGCCGACGTCATGCTGCCCTTCCTGGCGCAGGCACGTGCGTCGGGAGTGCGCCGGGCGGTGCTTCTCAGTTCGTCCGCGATCTCAGCGGGAGGCCCGGTCGTCGGGCAGGTGCACCGGGCTCTGCCCGGTCTGTTCGACGAGTGGGCGGTGCTGCGGCCCTCCTGGTTCATGCAGAACTTCACCGGCGACCACATGCACGCGCGGAGCATCCGCCAGGACGGGGTCATCCTGACGGCCGCGGGCGAGGGCCGGGTGGCGTTCGTCGACGCCGACGACATCGCGGCCGTCGCCGTGCACGCGCTGACCGACGTGCGGGCCCCCGGCACCGACCTGGTCGTCACCGGCCCGGAAGCGCTGAGTCACGCCGAGGTCGCGGCCGTTCTCACCGAGGTGACCGGGCGTACGGTCGCTCACCGGCCGCTGGCCTACGAGGAGATGAGGGATCACCTGGTCGCTTCGATGCCGCTGGAGTACGCCGCGATGCTCGCCGGCCTGGACCGCGCGAACGCGGAGGGGGCCGAGGACCGCACCACCGGCACGGTCCGCCGCCTCACCGGCCGCGCGCCGCGCACCTTCCGCGACCACGTGCTTGCCGCGCTCGGCGATACGGAAACGGCACCGCCGACGCGCGTGTCATGACGACGGCCGGTCGTGCGCGGGCGGCGCGCCTGGGGCTGAGGTGGGCGGACTGAACGCTGACCGCCGACAACCGAAGTGGCGGGGTACGGGCGGCTGTTGAGCGCAGGGCCCGGCGGAGAGGCCCTACGGCCAGGTGGGTCGGACGGGTCGGGCGCGCCGGGTCGGTAGGAGGGGGCGGGGCTCCGTCACGGAGGCCGCGCCCCGGAGGTCACGCCGCTTCGACTATCTCTGCGCGCACCGCGGCGGCCCACTGCACGACCAGCAGCTCGTACTCGACGCGCTCCTGGGGCGAGAGGTAACCGCCCGCACGTATCCATAACGCTCGGATCTGCTCATTCAGTGCGGCCGCTGACCGCACGGAACCAGGGCTCGGAGAATGGGTGGACATGCGCATCAGCGTAAGGCCAAGGACTGACAGTGCGCTACCAGATGACTACCCATGCCGTATGCGCTTGGTCACGCAATAAACGTTTCAGGGCCACCGAGTGGGGAGAGGGGGCGATGTGCGTCACCTCACTGGCGCATCACTGCCGCCTCTCGGACGTCTTACCGTCGCTCCGCCCACGTGTGTGACCAGTCGAGCAGAGGGCCCATCGCGGTCACGAGGTCGTCGCCCAGCGGGGTGAGGTGCCAGGCCGCCCCGTCCGTGGGGGTGGCGATCCCCGCCTCGCGGAGTTCGCCGAGCCGGGCGGACAGCACGCTGGAGGACATGGCGTCGCAGCGCCGCTGGAGATCGCGGAAACCGACCGGCGCGCCGCCCCGGTGAAGTTCCCAGATCACCCGGAGCGTCCAGCGGCGGCCGAGGAGATCCAGCGCGGCCATCACGGGACGACCGGTGTCCGAACCGCGCACCGGCCGACCGTGACGAGGTGTCGTGCCCAAACCCTCTCCTCCCCGCGCCGGTCGACTCATCACCCCGATCGACTCGCCACCCCGATCGACTCACCGAACCGACAACTCGCCGCGCTGTCCTTGTGTGTGACGACTCTTGCGCTTCTAAAACAGAAGCGCAAGAGTCGGCAGGCATGAAGCAGCGCATCGACGGCATCACGCCGCCCTACGATCCCGAGTCCGAGCGCGCCTTACGCCGCTGGATGCCACCCGGCGTCACCCAGGAACCCCTGATGCTCTTCAAGGTCCTGGAACGCCATCCCGACCTCGCCTCCCGTATGCGGGAACTCGGCGCGAGCCTCCTCGCCCACGGCCTGCTGCCCGATGCCGACCGCGAACTGGTCATCTTCCGGGTGGCGGCCCGCTGCGACTGCGCCTACGAGTGGGGCGCCCACGCGGTGGCGTACGCCGAGGCCGCGGACCTGACCGCGGAGCAGCTCACCCTGACCGTCACCGGCACCCCGCACGACCCGGCGTGGACGCCCCGTCAGAGCGCCCTCCTGGCGGCCGTCGACCAGCTCCACGACACGGCCCGCCTCGACGACGAGGCCTGGACCGCGCTCCGGGCGCACCTCGGGGAAGAGGAAGCCCTTGAGGTCCTGGTCCTGGCGGGCTGGTACCGCACCATCGCGTACGTGCTCAACGGACTGGGGATCGCACGCGAACCCTGGGCGAAGCCGTTCCCGACCGGCTGACCGGCTGACCGGCGTCCACCGGCCGCCCCGGTTTTATTCGGGTGCCCGCGGGAGCCGTAGCCGCTACCGTCGTGCACGTCCAGGTGCGAAGGCGGCTGTCACCTCTCCCGCGGAGACGGTGACGCGGACGCGAATCCCGCCGCCGAGTCGGATCTCAGGACACCGAGCGCGAAGCCGCCCGCCACGGGGGAACCATGCGGGCGGCTTCGTTCTGTCCGGAACCTCACCCGGACTTCTGTACCTCGGTACGTGGTCCGGGGGCGTCAGCCCGAAGACTCCGCCGCGTGCGGGCTCAGCGCACCCATGCTGACCAGCACGATGATCAGGATGCCGAGCGCGATGCGGTAGTAGACGAACGGCATGAAGCTCTTCGTCGTGATGAACTTCATGAACCAGTGCATCGATGGGCAGCTCTGGCGGCTGTGACCTGCCGGTTCCACCACTCGGCGAGACCATCTGGGAGAGAGCTGGGAGAACTCGCTGCCGTCTCCCATTCCGCCTCCCGCACGAAGCACTCGAAGCGCTCCTGCAGCGAATCCATCATCCGCTGCTCCATCGCCGTTGTCACGTTCGCATACAACCCCTCCACGCCCGCGACCTCGTGTCCCATCCGCGTCTCCACGGCGATACGGGAGTGCACCCCACCCGCCTCGTCGATCCACTCCTTGTGGCCGTGGCGGAGCAGGTACAGCCGCTTGCCTGCATAGGCCGTCGCAGGGATCGCGGCGACCGGACGACGTGAAGTCACAGTCTGCTGCTGCCCCAGCCGCACCCGCTCGAACTCTGCCGATGCGTCACGGCCGTCGGCGATCGGGCGCCAGTAGTGGTAGGTGAAGTTGGCATTCGCCAGTAGACCGCCAGAGATCGACCGGAACACGTGATCCCCGTCGTGGCTTTTCAGAAGCAGCTCCAGCAGTTCCACGAGGAACGGCGGGATCACCAGGGTGCGCTGCGACTCGTACTTCGGCGGGAACTCCTTCAGTGCACCCCCCTCGCGCTGGTGCTGCCACTGCACGCGAACCGCTGGCATCAGGTTCGCGCCATAGCGCAGGAGATCCTCGGCGTGCCGCTCCTCCCGGTCTTCCTCCTCTGGGTCATCGAGCGGGTCAGAGTCCGGCCAGGCAGGGTGGCAGTAGACGCGACGTAGGGCGTACAGCTCCGCCGGCCGCATGCCGGTCGTGGTCATCGTCCACACGAAGACGAAGCCGTCGAGTCCCCAGAAGGCCAGAGCGTTGCACGCCAGCTGGTGCACGTCCTCGATGTGCATCTCGCGTTTGCGCTCCCGCGGCTTTTTCTTGTACCGGCCGCGGCGCTGCTTCTTCCCCTTCGGCACTGGGGACGCCTTGCGCAGCCCGTCGTCCACTGCGTCGTCCATGAGCATCGAGAAGATGGTGAGGATCTCCTCGCCGTACTTCAGTCCGACGTTGGGCATGTCCTTGAGCTGCTTCTTCCACGCCTTGTAGGCGGACGGCAGGATGTCTCCGACTGCGGTATCACCCCACCGGGGAACGATGTAGAGGCGCAGCATCGACCGGATCGCCTTCTCGCGCAGGTGCCCCACGTCGAGGGTGGCGGGCCAGGTCTTGGCGTACTCCGCGACGGTCGTGGCGCCGTCACGGCGGGAAATGTAGTCGTCGGCACGGATCTCGGCTTCACGGTCGAGGCCGTAGTTCTTGGCCTCCGCCTCGTCGGTGAAGCCGCCCTTCTGGTCATAGATCCACTTGCCGCGGTCATCCTTCTTGCGCGTGTTCCATACGACTCGACAGGTGTTTCCGCGCCACTCGACGTAGGCCATCTGCTGCCCCTTGGGTGCTGGTGCGGGTGGCCGGCTGGCACCCCTGCCGCCGGCCCCTCCGCCGCGGCTGCGCTACTCGTGCTGGCCGATGATGCAGGCCTGACAAGCGGCGCAGTCGCCTCCTTGACGCTTGATCAGGTCTCGCACGGTGCGTCTGGCTTGTGCGTCGTGCTCGACCCGGGGCGTCGCGACACACACGATTCTCCCAGCTATTCGACCTTGAAAGCCGTAGAAGTCGGACCCCAGGTCGGCAGTGAGCAGTTCGTGCATGGGCTCCCCCTTTCGGGTGAGAGGGAACCTCCCAAGTACTCAGGGATGGTGCCACGTTGGCGAACTGTTGTGACCGGGTTCGTCCCAAGTGGCGCCGGTTTCGAGGTAACAAAAAGGTAAAGTCAAAAGGTTGTACGTGGCCCGTGATCAGTTGTGGTCAATACCGCGCTTTTTCCATCGGTTGAGCACCTCATCGACTACCTGTCGCTTCAACTCGCGGATCTGCGAGGCCGTCAGGTCGTCACTTACGGCGATGAGTGCATCCTGCACGGCGTCGCCCACATCGGCCGCGAGGTCTCCCGGTCGCACGGGTGAGACGACCGCGCCGCTGGGCCTGTCCTCCACCGGGGTGGGCGGAATGTTCTGGCGGAGGAAGTCGTCGCAGCTGCCCCGCGCCCAGTGAATGACTGTCTCGATCTTCTCGTAAGTGAGTGGTCGTACCGACTTGCCGCCTTCGACCTTGTCGTAGGTGTTGATCTGGATTTCGGCAGCTCGGGCGACATCGATCTTGCTCATCTTCAGCTCCACGCGCCGACGCATCACGAGTGTCGCCAGCCTCTGAAGTGCACTTTCGTCATATGGGGGTGCCATGACGCACATCATCGCAGGGGCTCTCAGGAACAGCTAGGAACACCCCCTTTTCTGGCCTGAACCTTGACGCTGAAGTGACGCTCGAACGCGCGTTCGCCGCCTCGATCCTGCGTGTATCTACATGTTACTGCGTGGTAGCAGTAGCGTGAACACGCAGAAACTCGTAGGTTCTACTCATGGCAAGAACCCCAGCCACCTACACGGTGCATGGGCCATCGCTCCGCAAAGAGCGCATGCGCCAAGGCCTCTCAGTCAGACAGGCGGCAGCAGCAGCACGCATCAGCCGCAGCTACCTGCAGCGCCTGGAAACCGGCACCCGGGAGCACATGGGGGCGCCGAGATACACCCGGCTCCGCAAAGCACTCAAGTCCACCGACGAACAGCTCCTCGCCCCAGCCGAGGACCCCCCAGAAACGAGGTGACCATGTCGGCCCCCGACACCCCCACCGTGGACATCGACTCGCTCATGTACCGCGACGGCTACATGAAGCCCCGCCAAGCAGCCGCGGCACTCGGCTGCGGCGAACGCTGGCTACTGGATGGCCTGAACCATCACGGCTTCCCCCACACCCGGCTCGGCCGCGCCAAGTGGCTCTCCGAGGACAACCTCCGCGAGATCCGCACGCTCTGCCAGATCCCCGCCGACCGGTCCAGGATCGCCCGGCTCCGCCGCAGCTCCACGAAGCCGGCCCGCGCTGCCGCGTAACCCCCGCGGCCCCAACCGCCGGAGTCGACCGGCAGCCGGGGCCACTGCGGCCCTCGGGCCGCGCGATCCACCCACACATCCCGCTAGAGAACAGGAGTGGACCTTGTCCACATCGTCGCACGAGGTCGTGAAACTCGATCTCACCGCTGGCTCCATCCACACCGTGCTGGTCGACGGGCAGCCGCACATCGCACTGAAGCCCGCCATCGAGGACTTGGGCCTCAGCTACGCCGCGCAGTACCGCAAGCTGCAGACCCGGTCGTGGGCCTCCATTGCTCAGACGGCAATGCAGATGCCCGACGACGACCAGGTGCGCAACCACCTGACCGTCCCGGTCCGCACCTTCCTGATGCTCCTCGCGAACGTCAACGAGAACCGCGTCGCCGAGAGCATCCGCCCGACCCTGGTCGCCTTCCAGAACGAGACTGCGGACGCGATCGAGGCGTACTGGACGCAGGGCGGCGCGATCAACCCGCGGGCCTCCGGGGATCAGCTGGACTCGCTGATCTCCCGTGCGAAGCAGCAGGCCGAGGTGCTGTCGATCCTCGCGCCGATCGTCTCCCGGGAGTGGCTGGAGACGAAGGGCCGCCTCGTGGCAGCCCGCGCGCTGGGCGAGGAGCCGGAGGTCGACCCGCTCGATGTCCCTCTGTACGTCCCGGACTTCCTGAAGGCCAAGGGTCTGAAGCGCGCGGACATCGAGTCGGTGCAGTCGTGGTTCGGCCGGCGTGCGGCCGGGATCTACACGGCGCAGACCGGCGAGGACATCGGCACCCGCCAGACGGATCTGCCGAACGGGTCGGTCCGTAAGACGAAGGCGTGGACGGAGCGACACCGGCCGGTCTTCGACGAGACGTGGGACCGCTACTACGCCGACCAGTACCCCCAGCAGCTCGGACTCGGGGGTGCGGCATGAACTGGTACGACAAGGGCGGCGCCCTCATCGACGTCGCGACCGCCAGCGAGCTTCTGGGCAACGCGGAGTACAAGCGGGTCGGCCTGACTGAGGTCGCGTCGGGTGACCGGTCTGCGGTGCACATCGTGTCGACGGTGTGGCTGGGCCTCGATCACAACTACGGCGATGGGCCGCCACTCCTATTCGAGACGATGGTGTTCGGCGAGGGTTCCTGGGCTGAACAGGATTGCCAGCGCTACAGCACGGAGCTTGAGGCGCGCATCGGCCACACCGAGATGGTCGCGCTGGTGGCGGCCACCGTGCCCGACGAGGCCATTACCGAGCTTCCGGCGTGGCCTGAGATGGGCGGTGCCGCGTGAACGCCGCCGAGTTCAACGCCCGCTACCCGGTCGGCACGCCGGTGTTCGCCTACCCGGGCGCCCGGCCGGAGGACATCCCGTCAACGCGCCGCCTCGTGACCCGTACCCGCACGGTAGCGACGACGTCGGCGAGCGGCGACCCGGTCGTCTGGGTCGACGGCGAGGGCTCATATATCTGCCTCACGCACGTCGACCCGGTGTCGGAGAGCGAATGGCAGGCCGCCGCTCCCGAGGCTGCCCGCAAGCGGATCTCCGACCTGTTGTGGTGGAGCGTTCCGAGCAGCAACGACACGGACGCCAAGGCCAAGACCGAGGCGCTGCTGGACGCTTTCGCTGCCGCAGTGCGGGATGCAGCCTTCCGTGAGGCTGTCGATCTGGTCGCCGCCGACACGGACATCCACATCCGATACGGGTCGGCCACGGACTACGCCGAGCGTCACGCTGACCTGCTGCGACGCAAGGCCGGTGAGGGCCGGTGACCCGCCCGATCCGCGACCTGGACACGCCGCTGGACCGCCTGGAGCAGCAGGTCGCCGACCTGGTGGCCCGCCAGAACGAGCAGCGCGCCGACGAGTCCGCCGAGCGACTGCGGGGCTTCTTCGCCGGCCAGCCGCTGCCTACACGCCGAACCGCAACCGAGGAGACCCCGTGACTGCTCTGACCATGGCCGACATGACCCCGGCGATCACCGCGCTGGAGTCCCTCACCGTCAACCACCCGCAGCTGCCCGCCGCCCTCCTCCACATCCGCGGCACGACCCTCGGCGCCGAGCAGGTAATCGACGTCCAGTTCAACCACGAAGCCGACGCGTTCGCCGCCTGGTGCGAGGCCCTGGACATCGATACGGGCGGGCTGGAGTCCCGCGAGGGCACCTTCAACTGGCACACCACCGCGGTCACCCGCTACGGCGGCGTCACCTTCGTCCTCTACCTCAACCACCGCACCGCCGCCTGGCGCGCCGAATCGCTGAAGGTCGCAGCATGAGCGCCGCGGTCCGGCCGCTCGCAGACGCGGCAGAGGAAGCCCTGGTCCGTCTCGACGGGGAGTTCGCGCGGCGCGCCCTGGGCGCCCGGCCGTGGACGGTCGCCGACTACTACGTGCGGGTCGAGCGCATCAAGGCCCAGTACACGCTCTGCCGTGAAGGGCAGCGGCGGGCGGAGGCGGCGTCATGACGGCCCCGGCGCCTGCCCTGTCGCCTGCTGCGGGCTTCGTGAACGCGATGGCCCGACATGCGATCCGCGGCCTGGACGCCCGGGTCCGTGAGCTGGAGGCGGATGTCGCAGGTGCCAGGGAGGTCGGCCACGCCCTGCGTACCGCCCGGGACTTCGCCGCCAGCCAGACCGCCGGATACGTCGACCGCAGCGGGCTCGACGGCTGATGGGCGCCGCCATATGGGCCGCCACCGCGGTCGCCTGCTGCGCCTGGACAGCCTTCGTGGCCCGCGTCATCCGAGACCTGTACCGCACCGACAGCACCGAGGGGGAGCAGTGACCTTCACCGACCTGATGCCCATCCGCATCGCCAGGCGCGAACGGCCCGTCCGCAGGCACCGGGCCCCTGACGAGTGTGCGCGGCTGCGCTTCCTCCTCTTCGGAGCCAACCTCTGCATCCGCGGCCTGCGCCTCCAGCTCGACGACCAGGACCGCGACCACGCCGCGACGATCGCACGCATCGATGAACGGCATGCCGAGGTGGTGACCGGCCTGGAGAGCGAGGTCGCAGAACTGCAGCGCCGACTCGACATCGCCTGCCGGGCAGAGACCGCGGTCACCAGGACGCAGGAGATCAGCCTCGACGAGATCCGGCGGCACTGCGTCAAGCCGCTGCACCAGGCGCCGTTCGCCACCGCCGCCCCCGGATGGGCGCCGACCGCCATCTGACTCCCGACTGCCTGCCGGATGACACCGGCCGGCAGTCGGCGGGCCAACGCAAGAACCCCGCCGGGGTCCAGCCGACGGGGGTCCACCACTCACCATCCCATGGAGGGATCCCATGACGACCACAACGACCGAGACCTTGAAGCAGGAGTACGACCGCCTCTGCGACGAGGAGGACGAGCTCCGCGCCGCCGCCCGCAAGGACGGGTGGAGCGAGTGGGCGAAGGAGCGGCAGCGGGCGATCAGTCTGCGTCTGCGGGAGATTCTCACCATCCCGCCCGCCGGGTACGCGCTGCCGGCCGCGGCGTCCGGGCTGATCGCCCACGCCGAGGCGCACGGGTGGCTGGCCCTCGCGCAGTGGACGTCCATCGACTTCGACGGTGACCCGTTCGTGACGGTGCAGGTGGGCCGCCAGCTCGCCGACGGGGAGATGCCCGACGCCCGCGGACGCAAGTGGATCTACAAGCTGACCTGGCACTCCCGTGACTGCGCCCCCGGCAAGGTCCGCCTGTTCGGCAACGGTCACGCCGTCACCCCGGACAGCCCGGCCGGGAACTACGCGCCCTCCGTCAAGGCGATCCGCGCGGTCATCGAGCAGCACCCGGCGCCGGAGGCGATCTCATGACCGTCCGCCCACCGATAGTCGGCGCCGCCCTGTGGACCGCCGTGATGAAGAACGCCGAGCACCGCTGCGAGTGCCGCGGGGCCTGCGGCAAGAAGCACGACCCGGACCGCAAGCGGGTGCAGGGCCGGTGCGACCTGGAGAACGGCAAGCGCATCTCGAAGGTCGGCCAGGTCGTCCTCATCGCGACGCCCCGCGACCCGATCAACGAGGGCGACTTCGTGACGGCGGCCACCCTGCCGGCCAAGCGTCTCGCCGCGATGTGCCGCCCCTGCTACGACGCGGTCCGCCGGAAGATCAACGCCGCCGTGAAGCAGCTCCCGCCGCAGGAAGAAGGGCTGTTCGCCGTCGACGAGTACGTCGTCAGCAAGGGCAGCACGGAGCAGGCCGACGTCGGCGCCGCCTGATCCACAACTCCAGACCTGCCGCCGGCGCACCCCCCTTGGCGCCGTGGCTTCCGAGGCGGCCCGTCCCGCATCCACCCCCCGGTCGGGACGGGCCGTCGTCCAACCGCACACCCGAAAGCGAGACCCATGAGCACCGAAAGCACCACAGAAACCGCGCGCCACGTGCTGTGGCACTACGGCCACCGCGGCGGATACCAGCCCGGCCGCTTCACCCAACTACTGATGCAGACCATCGACGCCGCTGACATCACCCACACCGCCTGCCTTGCCGGCGCCTACCCCGAGCTCGTCGAAGCCATGAACCTCGCCGCCAACCGCGAGGACGGCATCGCCCAGCTGAAGAAAGCCGCGGGCCTCGCCTGCATCCGCTGCGGCGACGAGGACGGCCCCTTCGCCGGAGCACCCCGCCAGCCACTGTGCGAGCCCTGCGCCCGGCCCATGCCCCTGGACGCCGCATGACCGCCGCCGTGGAGGTTGAGGCGCCGAAGGTCGTCGACGGCCTGTCCGCCGAGGCGTACCACGCCGACAAGAAGTCGATCTCCTCGTCCGGCCTGCGGGCCCTGCTGAACCCGGGCTGCCCCGCCCAGTTCAAGTACGACCGCGACCACCCGCAGGCGCCGAAGAAGGAGTTTGACCTCGGGCACGCCGCCCACCTGTACGTGCTCGGCGAGGGCCCGGAACTGGAGGTCATCGACTTCCCGGACTGGCGGAAGAAGGACGCCCAGATCCAGCGCGACGAGGCCTACCTCGCCGGCAAGGTCCCGCTCCTCACCAAGGACCACGACATGGTCGTGGCGATGGCGGAAGCGATCCGCCAGCACCCGATCGCCGGCCCGCTGTTTACGCCCGGTTCGGGCAAGGCCGAGCAGTCGATCTACTGGACGGATTCGGCGACCGGGGTGCGCTGTCGGGTGCGCCCGGACTGGCGGCGCGAGTCGATCGTCTGCGACTACAAGACGATCAAGGATGCGGCGCCGGACACCATCAGCCGCGCCATCAAGGACCGGGCCTACCACCAGCAGGACGCCTTCTACATCGACGGCGTCGAAGCCGCAGGTCTCGCCCCCGACGGCGCCCGGTTCGTCTTCGTCTTCCAGTCGAAGATCGCGCCCTACCTGATCACGGTCCGGGAGCTCACCGACCAGGACCGGGACATCGGCCGCGCCCGCAACGAACGCGCCCTTCGGCTCTACGCCGAGTGCGAGACCACCGGCAACTGGCCCGACTGGACCGGGCCCGTCACCGAAATCCCCCAGATCGGAATGCCGAGCTGGGACACCCTCCGCCAAGCCGAGGAGTACCTGAAGTGAGCAACGAAATTGCCACCCGCGACGAGCAGCAGGGCGTCGCCGTACCGACGCCGCCCGCCACGCAGGGCGAGCAGTCGGCCCTCATGAAGTGGGCCGAAGAAGCAAAGGTCATCTCCAACCTCGCCGTCTCCATCTCCAAGACATCCTTCGCCGGCCAGCTCCGCGGCCAGCCGGAAGAGGTCACCGCCGTCATCCTCGCCGGGCACGAGCTGGGGCTGAAGCCGATGGCCTCCCTGAAGGCGATGGACATCATCCAGGGGACACCGGCACTGCGGGCCCACGCCATGCGCGGCCTGGTCATGTCCCACGGCCACAAGGTGCGGCTCGTCGAGTCCACGCAAGAAAAGTGCGTGTACACCGGGCGCCGGGCCGACGAGGGCGAAGACGCCTGGCAGACCGTCACCTGGACGCTGGATCGCGCCGGGCAGCTCGGTCTCCTGGAGAAGAAGGAGTGGAAGAAGCAGCCGCAGACCATGCTCGTCGCCCGCGCCACCGGCGAGATCTGCCGGCTCATCGCAAGTGACGTCCTGCACGGAGTGCCCTACGCGGCCGAGGAACTCGACGGCTACGTCCACGGCGAGGCCGTCCAGCCCAAGCGGGCCCCGCTGTCCGTCGCCTCCCTCACCGCCCCCGCGGCGGCCCCGGAGCCCCAGCCGGCCGCCTCAGACGTAGTGGACGTCGACACCGACGACGAGCACACCGCCGCCGTCCAGGCCCTCCGCGACTTCGCCCAGCGGCACGGCGTCGACGACATCGAGGCCCTCGCCCACGAAGAACTCGGTGCGCCCGTCGAGCACGTTGGCGCGCAGGCCATCCGCGAACTTGTCGCCCGCCTCAACGCCGCAACCGCCGCCTGACCCATCCCCGTTACGGCCGACCCGCCCGCCGATAACAGGCGGGTCGGCCTCCCAGAAGGAGACCACGAACCATGACCACCGACCAGACCAGCACCGTCCACACCGAGCCGGCGGATCCGATGCCCGAGCGGATCAAGGAGGCGCTCGTCGCCCACATCTGCGACCTGATCCTCGGCCGCGACTCGCAGGCCGCCACCCACGGCCGCGCCCTCGTGTGGGAGCTGCGCCGCGAGGGCCTCGACCTCGCCGAGCCGGTCAAGACCCGGCTCACCGACCACCTGCTCGGCAGCGCGAACCCCGACGTTCCGTTCTAGCCCGCCTCGTCCGGTGGCCGGCCGCACCCGTAATGCGGCCGGCCCCGGCTCACCCAGGAGACCACAGATGAGCGACACGACAACGATCGAGTGGACCGATTCCACCTGGAACCCGGTCACCGGATGCACGAAGGTCACACCCGGCTGCGACAACTGCTACGCCGAGACGTTCGCCGAGCGGTTCCGCGGCACGCCCGGCCACCACTTCGAGAACGGCTTCGACCTCACGCTGCGCCCCAACGCACTGATCATGCCGCTGCGCTGGAAGAAGCCCCGCAAGGTCTTCGTCAACAGCATGTCTGACCTGTTCCACAAGGACATCCCCGACGAGTACATCGCCCGCGTCTTCGCGGTCATGGCGCTGACCCCGCAGCACACCTACCAGGTGCTGACGAAGCGCCACGGCCGGATGCGCGCCCTCCTCGGAAGCCAGGACTTCATCCGTCTCGTCGACGACCACCGCGAGCAGACCCGGCCCGGCTGCGGCGACTTCACCTGGCCCCTGCCGAACGTGTGGCTCGGTGTCAGCGTCGAGGACCAGAAGCGCGCCGACCTCCGCATCCCCGCCCTCCTCGACACCCCGGCCGCGGTGCGGTTCCTGTCGTGCGAGCCGCTCCTCGGACCCGTCGACCTGGACGGGCCGATCATTCCCGGGCGCGGACGGCCGAAGCTCACCTACTGGCTGACCGGCCGCCCCTACTGGGACGAGACGAAGGCCACGACCACCGGCACCGGCCTCACGATGGCCCCCATCTCGACCGGCCCGCACATCGACTGGGTGATCGTCGGCGGGGAGTCCGGCCGCGGCGCCCGCCCCATGCACCCCGACTGGGCTCGCGCCCTCCGCAACCAGTGCGTGAGCTCGGGCGTTCCGTTCCTGTTCAAGCAGTGGGGCGAGTGGGGCGTCGACTGGGTCAAGGGCCCCGACGGGAAGATCGGCCCGCGCGGCAAGGACATCACCGTTGCCGACGACGGCACCGTCTACGAGCCCGGCGACCTCGCCTACCCCGACGGCCCCCGCTACGGCGAAGCGGTCCGCGCCGACCACGGGCGAGCTCACCTGACCGCCATGTACCGCCTCGGCAAGAAGCGCGCCGGCCGCGAACTCGACGGCCGCACCTGGGACCAGTTCCCCGTCGTAACGGGAGCCGCAGCATGAGGGCCCTAACGATCAGGCAGCCCTGGGCGGGCGCGATCGCCCACCAGTCGAAGCGCGTCGAGAACCGCACGTGGAAGCTGCCCGCGAAGCACGAGGGCGCCCGCATCCTCATCCACGCCGGCGCCCAGCCCGACCGGAACGCCGAAGTGTTCGGCGAGCACTTGGATGTGTACTCCGCGGTCGTCGCCGTCGCCACGATCACCGGCTGCCACTGGTCGAACGAGTGGCAGTGCTGCGGCTACTGGGCGTTCGAGGAGACCTACCACTGGGTCCTCGCCGACGTGATCGCCCTGCCGGAGCCGGTGCCCGCGAAGGGCGCCCTCGGGTTCTGGACGCCCGACGAGGCGATCGTCAACGCCGTACTCCGACAGGACACGGGGGTGGCGTGGTGACCGCCGAACTTCCCGAGTCGACGCTGCTGGTTTGGTACTGCGGACGGTGCCGCAAGTCGTGCAAGGTCCAGCCGCCGGACCCCGAGCAGGTCGCCTGCCGGTGCGACAACCCGGTGCCCGGCCTGCGGCCCACCCGCGTCACCGTCCTGCACCCGCCGAAGCAGCGCCCCATGCGCGCCCTCTCCGACGAGGAGGGCCGCCTTCGCGCGCTGGCCCGTAAGGGCACGAAGGTCCGCGTCACGTTCGAGGCCGAGATCACCGACGCCCTGCAGTGGTCGGGAGCCGGACGGCGCGGCATCGACTTCGTCGTCACCAGCTCCGACGGCTGCCGCCACACCGTCAACGGCTCGCAACCCGGCCTCCGCATCGAAGCCATCCCCGCCGACGAGGAGAACGCCTCATGACCCACATCCAGCCGGCTTTCGACGGCACGAAGATGATCGCCGCCGCCCCCGCGGTCTCCCGCCGGATCGTCGACGACTACGAGGCCTGGGTCGACGAGGTGTGGCCCGCGTTCGTGGCCGCCGCCGACACCGGCCAGCCGTTCACGATCGACGAGGTGGCCCGCAAGAACAAGCTGCCCGACCCGCCGCGGCCGAAGAGCATGTGGGGCAGCCTGCCGATCCGCCTGCAGAACGCCGGGATCGTCCGCCACCACGGGGCCGCCACCTCCGCCCGCGCCGGCCACTCCATGGTCCACCAGTGGATCGGCGTCCCCGCCTGGCAGCGCGAAACCGTCGCCAAGCGGCGGCGCGAAGACCGGGCCGCGGCACGCCAGCAGCGCGCAGCCGAAAGGCGGGCCGCGTGATGGACGTCTACTACCAGGACGATGCGGTCACCCTCCACCACGGCGACAGCCTCACCGTGCTTCCCACCCTGCCCGACGCGTCCGTCGACGCCATCGTCTGCGACCCGCCCTACGAATTGGGCTTCATGGGGAAAGCGTGGGACGCCTCCGGGATCGCCTACAACGTCGACCTGTGGCGCCAGTGCTGGCGCGTCCTCAAGCCCGGCGGCCATCTCCTGGCCTTCGGCGGCACCCGCACCTACCACCGCATGACCGTCGCCATCGAAGACGCCGGCTTCGAGATCCGCGACTCCCTCCACTGGATCTACGGAAGCGGCTTCCCTAAGGGCCAGGACATCGCCAAGTCCATCGACAAGCGGCGCGACGACCGCCAGCAAGTGCTGCAGGTGACTGCCTGGCTTGCTGCGGCCCGTGACGCAGCCGGCTGGACGAACCGGCAGATCGACGCCCTGTGGGGCTACAGCGGAATGGCCGGCCTGTGGACCACTCAGGGTAAGGCGGCGATCGTTCCGCAGCCTGAACAGTGGGACCGGCTCCGTAACGAACTCGGCTTCGACGACACTCAGATCCGCCCGGTCGTTGCAGACCTGAATGGACGCAAGGGAACTACGGGCGAGGCCTGGTCCCTGCGCGAGGTCATCGGAACCCGCAACGCCCCCACACGCAAGAGCGATCACCTGTTCGGCGATTACAGCGGGGACGACCGCGTTACCGCTCCATCATCCGACGCAGCCCGCCAGTGGCAGGGCTGGAACACCGCGCTCAAGCCCGCGCATGAGCCGATCGTCCTGGCCCGCAAATCGACCGGCTACGAATCGACCGTCGCGAATGTACTGCTTCACGGCACCGGCGGCCTCAACATCGACGGCTGCCGCACTGCGGCCGGGCAGGACTACCGCGACAAGTGCGCATCCGTCGTCGGGCTCGACTCCAACCGCAACGGCGACGCCTACGGCGAGTGGACCGGAACGCGCGAAGACTCTGCGCACGTCGCGGGCCGCTGGCCGACGAACGTGCTCCTCACCCACCCGCCGCTCCTCGACGACCACGGCCAGCCCGACGGTGACGCCTGCTCCGACGGATGCGTACCCGGCTGCCCGATCGCCGACATGGACCGGCAAAGCGGGATCACGGGCAGTAACGCTCGCGCCAGCAAGGGACGAGGAATGGGCTACCACGGCGCCGACGGCGAACGCGGAGCCTGGACGGGCGGCGACACCGGCGGCGCCTCCCGGTTCTTCCCCGTCTTCCGCTACGAGGCCAAAGCCCCCGCATCCGAACGGCCACGGCTCGCGGACGGCGCCGCACACCCCACAGTGAAGCCGCTGACCCTCATGCAGTGGCTGGTCCGCCTCGTCACCCCGCCCGGCGGCATCGTGCTGGACCCGTTCGCCGGATCGGGCACCACCCTCGAAGCTGCACGGCTGGAGAACTTCTCCGCCATCGGCATCGAGCAGCACGAACCCCACGCGCAGCTCGTCGTGCAACGCCTCGCGAAGCCGTACATGACCGGCCTGTTCGGAGAGGCGTCATGATCCCTCGCCTGCTCGACGAGTTCCGCTGGCTGTGGCTGTTCTTCGGCCTGATCGCCACCGGGGCCGCGATCGGCGCCAGCTACGTCGCCGCGTCCATCGCCATCGAACGGATCCGCGGGAGGAACAACTGATGGGCCCGACACCCCTCGACGTCGCCAACACGCTGGTGACCGGCGGCGACCTCATCGACCGCCACTGGCCGATCTTCGCCCTACTCGCCGCCGCCATAGTCCTCGCCCTCGCCTGGCGGGCACTCCGCCGGGCCTCCCGCTACATCGACGACCTCGCCGACGAACAGCAGGCCGCCGCCGACAGCACCGACACCGAACAGCGAGAGGAGACGCCGTGACCACCGCCGTCCGCAACCTGCCGAACCGCCCGACCCGCGGCAAGCGCAGCCCGCTCCCGCCCCACGGAACCCCCGCCCGCGGCGTCGGCCGGCCCGGACAGGGCATCCCCGGATGCAAATGCCAGCCCTGCCGCGACGCCAAGAACAAGGCCGACACCATGCGCGCCCTCGCCAACCTCTCCGGCAGGCCCGTCCGCGTCCCCGCCGAACCCGTCGCCGCCCACCTCCGCACACTCCTCGACGCAGGCATGGGCTGGGTCCGCATCGGGCGCGCCGCCCACAGCTCCAGTTGCACCATCGCCCGCATCCTCAACGGCCAGCAGCTCATCCGCCGCACAGCCGCCGAACGCCTCCTCGCCGTGAAGTACCGGCCCGCCCCCGGCAGGACCGTCAACGCCACCGGCACCCGGCGCCGCATCCAAGCCCTCATCGCTATCGGCCACACCGTCGAAGGTGTCGCCGCCGAGTCCGGGGTCGACCACAGCGTCATCCACGACGTCCTCGGCGGTGCCGCCAACGTCCGCGGCATGACCTGCGACCGGATCGCCGCCGCCTACGACTGGCTCAGCGGACACCCGCCCACCGACATCCGGCCGTCCGCCGCCACCACCTCCCGCAACCGGGCTGCCCGGCAAGGGTGGGCGCCGCCGATCGCCTGGGATGACGACCGCATCGACGACCCGACCGCACACCCGGACTGGACGGGCTGCTGCGGGACGGACCGCGGATGGTGGACGCACAACCTCAACGACATCCCCGTCTGCCCTCGATGCGTGTCCGCCCACCGGGCCTGGCTCGACGAGCGCAGTGACCTGCCTAAGACCGAACGGTTCCGGCAGCTCGCGCAGGCCCGCGCCGCAGCCTCTTCCCGCGGTGCCGCTCTCGCCCACGACGCACGCGAACTGATGCGGGTCTCCGGCCTCGACATCGAACAGACCGCGGAACGGCTCGGCGTCACCCGCAACTACGTGCAGCAGGAGATGTTGCGCCACCCGGAGCCGGACACGGGCCTGAGCCCGCGCCCCGAGGCGGTCGCCGCGTGAGCGCCTACGCCTGGATGGATCAGGCGCTGTGCGCCCAGACCGACCCCGACCTGTTCCACCCCGAGAAGGCGGGCGACCACTACCGCAACGCCCGCCGCATCTGCGGTAACTGCCCCGTTCAGCAGCAGTGCCGCGACTTCGCCGACCGGGTCGAAGACGACGCCGGCGAAGGCCGCCGCTGGGGGCTGTGGGCGTCACAGACGCCCCGGCAGCGAGCCGCATAACCGCACACGACAAAGCCCCGCCGGAAGGCGGGGCCGGAGGAGAGAGGGGAGGGGCTGTGAGGTCAGTCGGAGGCAGCTTCGCGGAGCCGGCGCTTGTGCGCGGCGATCTCGCGGTTGATGTAGACGCGCAGGTCGGCGGCACGCGACAGGCCCTTGGCCGCGCACGCCTCGGCGTACTCGTCCCACGTCTCCTTCTCGACGCGGACCACGCGTCCGGTCGTTCCCTTCGTCGTCATATGCACAGCGTAGCTGACCGTGCGATCGATGGGCACCCTGCCGCTTTCGGGTGCCCATCGGGTGCCCATCGCAATGATGGGCACCAAGGGGTAGTGTGGAGGCGTGCCAAGGCGGCACCCGATCAGCAAATGAAGCCGCCCTAAGGGCTTGGTTCCGTGCGCCCAAAAGCCCCCGACCAGCCTTCACCGAAAGAAGACCAATGGCCGTCTCGAAGCGCCTCCGGTACGAGATCCTCCGGCGCGACCGGTACACCTGCCGGTACTGCGGCGCGAGTGCCCCTGAGGCTCCGCTGCGGGTGGACCACGTCACACCCGTTGCGCTCGGCGGTACCGACCATCCGAGCAACCTCGTAGCGGCGTGCGAACCCTGCAACAGCGGGAAGACCTCTGCGATCGAGGGCTTCGTCGAAGACGTACAGAGCGACACCGTTCCCCCGTCGCTGGAGACGCTCGCAAGCGAAGCCGAGCGCTTGTGGACCGAGGCCTACGCGAGCATCTACGCCAGCGACGAGATCACTCTCGCCCAGCTCGAAGAGGTTCGAAGCGGCACCCGCGACATGTACCGGATGGGGATGTCTGCCGACATCATCAGGCGTTCGGCCACCGTCGCCGGCTTCAAGGGCGACACGTTTATCTGCCTCACCGAGATCAGCGACCCCAACTGGCTGGCAGTCACGAATGAGGCCTTCCGCGTCTGGCGGTCCCTCTGGTTTCTCAGCACCGGCCGTAAGGGCTGGCCCGAGATGGAGGAGGTTCTCCTCTTCGAGTGCAGCGTCGAGCAAGCCATCAATGCAGGTCTCGACCGGCTGACCATTCTCAGGGCGGTAACGCTCACGGCTCAAGCAAGGGGCGTCTACATCGAGGACCATCTCGATGCCTCGGTGCGCGAGAGGTGTGGTCTCTGATGCCGCGCATCCGCACCGTGAAGCCCGAGCTGTGGGAAGACGAACTCCTCGGCACCATCCCGCGGGACGCCCGGCTGCTGTTCATCGCCACGTTCAACATGGCCGACGACGAGGGGATCCTGCGCTGGACGCCGGCCTACATCAAGGCGCAGGCGTTCATGTACGACGACGACTTGGGCCCCAAGGAAGTCGACCAGCTCATGCGATGCCTCACCGACACCGGGCTCGTCTTTCCGTTCATCGGCGGCGTGGCCAAGCAGCAGATGGCGGTGGTCGTCAACTTCCGCAAGCACCAGCGGATCAACCGGCCGCAGAGGAGCAAGCTGCCGCCGCCGTCGACGAGCGCCTGGCAGGTGCGGGAGATGTACGCCCGCCGTGACGGCTGGGTCTGCCAGCTGTGCGGAGGCGAGATTCCGCGCCGCCTCGTCGTGAATGACGACCACAACCTCTGGATCGATCATGTCCGACCGGTGCCCGCGGGGGGCACCGATCACCCGTCCAACGTCCGTGCCGTGCATCGGGTGTGTGGCCGCAGTCGGGGCTCCGGTGACGAGGAAGGCTTCATTCCGCCCGCCGGACTCGCAGGCATTGAGGATTCACTGAACGATTCACTGAACCGTTCAGTGAATGACTCAGTGAACGATTCTTACGCTCCGTCCAACTCGCAGCCCCATACGAGTACCGACGGTGACTTTTCTTCCATGAACCATTCACTGACGGAAGGGAAGGGAAAGGAAGGGAACAGGGAAAGGAAGGGAACCCCCCCTACCCCCCGGCAGTCACCCGGCAGCCCCGCCGTCGCACAGACGGGCGAGAGGGCCATCGAAGACCGGATGACCGACGCCTTCCTTGAGCGGTACGCCCGCGGCAACGCCTACAGCCAGCGCCAGGTGCGCAAGGTCGTCGCCGACACCCTCGCCAACGGCACCGACTCCGGAGAGCTCTGGAAAGCCCTTGAGCGCCTCGGCTCTCTCTCGAAGCCAGTCAGCGCCGGAACTCTCCAGTTCGCCTTCTCCGAGATCCGCCAGGCGCAGAGCGCCAGCAACGTCATCACCCTCCACAACGGCCAGACCCTCACCGGCACCGACGCCAAGGTCGCCGGCTGGGCTGCCATTGCCGCCTCTTTCGACGACGAGGACTCCGCATGAACCGAAAGGAAGCCGCCGAGCTGCTCGGCCACTGCACGGCCTTCGATAATCGGCAGCCGTCCGCAGCCGCCGCAACTGCCTGGGCCGCCGCTCTGCATGACGTGCCGTTCGACAACGACACCAAGGCCGCTGTCGCCAGCTACTACACGACCCCGCCGAAGGACCCGGACGCGAAGCTGTGGATCCTGCCGCATCACGTCCGCACCCTGCGTAGCAAGATCCGGTCGGCGCGGCTGGAGAACTTCCAGTACGAGCCGCTGCCCGACGAGACGCCTGCCGAGTTCCTGGCCCGCTACAAGGGCCAGGTGCAGGCCATCGCCTCCGGTCGTGTCGCTGCCCCGTCCGGGCTGCTGGCTCTGGAGGGCGGTCCGTCGCGGGAGTTCATGGCCGAGTTGGAGGCGCGCGGCTGGGAGGGCAACCGCACGGTCGGCGACGAGGGCGTCGTCGAGGCCGAGCTGATCGACACGGTGCGCCGGTCGGGCCCGCTGGGCATCGAGTGCCCGGTGGATGCCTGCCGTGCGGCGATAGGCAGGCCGTGCAAGGGCCCCGGCGGCTCCGAGAAGCAGCCGATGGGCAAACCGCGCCTCAACCCTCACCGGGCCCGCGTTCGGGCCGCTGACGGCGAAGCAGAGCTTTCCGTCGAGGAGCGCCTCGCCCAGGAGAAGGCGATCAAGGCCCGGTCCGAGCAGTTCCTCGCCCGCCAGGCGGAGACCGCGACCGAGGACGCCGTGCCTGCCGGCGAGGGGGCCGCCTCGTGAACGATCACGTGATCCCGGACGACGACGGCATTCAGGTCGACGACGTGAAGGCGATCCACCGCGAGGGCCCCGGCGAGCTGCGGGCCCTACTGCGGGCGCAGATCGCGATCGGCCGCTCCCGCCGCGAGGACGCGCCGAAGCCCGTAGCCCCGCCGAAGCCGCCCGGCCACCGGCCCGGCGCCTGGCCGACCGGGTCGTCCCCGCCGGGCCCGCCGCCGGAGTGGTCGATCCCCAAGCACGTCTGGGATGCCGCAGTCCGGCACTACAGCAACGAAGAACACCGACCCGACCAGCCCTGCGACTGCGGCAACTGCCCACCCGAGGAGACCCGATGACCGGCCTTGACCCCCGCATTCCGACCTTCCGGTGGGCCGCGGTCGACCGCTACCGCAAGGCCCATATCTGGCTCGGCGACGCCACCGCCTGCGGGCTCGACATGCGCTACACGCTCCAGACCTGGAAGCCCGACGCCGACCAGATGTGCCCTACCTGCCGCGGCTACGTCCAGGGCTGGCTCGACCGCCACGACCACGGCCGTAACCCGAAGCCCGGCACCGGGATCCCCGTTCCGACCGGCTACCGCACCGAGACCGACATCGCCCAGGAGGCAACCCGATGACGCTTCACGCCGGTGCCCCGATGCCCGACAGCCTGCGCCACTTCATGCGCGCCAGCCAGGACCCCGCCCGCTCCGTGCCCTGCCCACACTGCGGGGTCGCCGCCCACAAGCCGTGCCGGCTGCGCACCACCGGCCGGATCCTCCCCGAAGTGCACCCGCAGCGGCGCTCCGAATGGGCGCAAACCGTCGCCTGCTGCCCCGACTGCCAGGTCACCCCCGCCGTGCCCTGCCACGAAGACGGGCGTGCCCGCCAGACCGTCCACGCCCGCCGCTACCAGGAAGCCGAGGTCACCGCCGCGTGAACGCCTACCCGCCTGTCGATGACCGGCTCCGCCACCTGCTCGCGCAGGAGATCAACACCCGGGTCGACACCTGGAAGCTCGCCTTCCTGATCGCCGACGACATCGTCAAGTCTCCGGAGATCCGCCGCGAACTCGCGCGCATCGTCTCCGCGCACACCCTCGGCAAGCCCTGTGGTGACCGCAACTGCCAGCACTGCTTCGACGCCCGCCTGACGGGAGCCGAGTCATGAGGGTCCGTGCCGACATTGCCGCCCTGATCCGTGAGGGCCACAGCAACGCGTCGATCGCCCGCCGCCTGTACTGCCACGAAATGACGGTGGCCCGGGTCCGCCGCGCACTGCGGATGCCGCCCGCCGACAAGCTCGGCCGGCTGTACGCCGAAGCCGTGCCGTCCGGGAAAGTCCGTGACTACCGGCCCGACGGACGGCTGCCCCTGTCGCCCGCCCAGCAGGCCGCCAACCGGAATCGTCTCCTCGCCGCACTCAAGGAGTCCGCGTGATCGTCCACGGTTTCGCCGGCATCGGCTGGTCCGAGGGTCTCGCCGAGCTCGGCATGCGCGACATCGGCCTCGAACTCGACGCCGCCGCCTGCCGCACCCGGGTCGGCGCCGGGCACGCGACGGTCCGCTGCGACGTCACCCAGTACCCGACGTGGATGTTCAAGGTCCGCACGACGGGCGGCATCTGGTCGCCGCCGTGCCCCGGGTTCGGCAAGTCGGGCAAGAAGCTCGGCCTGCAGGATCTGCCGCTGGTGCACCAGGCGATCGAAGACCTGTCCCGCGGCAAGGACACCCGGGCTGCGATCGGGGCGGCCTGCGTCGACGAGCGGTCGGTCCTCACGGCGGAACCGATGCGGTGGATGTACGACCTGATGCCGGAGTGGATCTGCCTGGAGCAGGTGCCGTCGGTGCTTCCCGTCTGGCAGCAGTACGCCGCCGTTCTCCAGAGGTGGGGCTACAGCGCCTCCACGGGCGTTGTGGACGCTGCGGGCTACGGGCTGGGCCAGAACCGCAAGCGGGCCGTCCTCGTCGCCTCCAGGGCCCGTGAGGCGCTTCTGCCCGCACCGA
Source organism: Streptomyces ortus (assembly GCF_026341275.1). Classification (NCBI taxonomy): domain Bacteria; kingdom Bacillati; phylum Actinomycetota; class Actinomycetes; order Kitasatosporales; family Streptomycetaceae; genus Streptomyces; species Streptomyces ortus. The sequence continues at coordinate 344,318 of NZ_JAIFZO010000002.1, read as the reverse complement.
CGCACGGAGGGCTCGGGCAGCCGCCGCAAGTCGCCATGGCCGACGTCATCGGCTGGGGCTACACCCAGCGGCCCGCCCCCGCAGTCACCGGCGGCGGCACCTACACAGGCGGCGCCGAACCGTTCGGCAACGGCACCCGGCAGGCCATGAAGCGCCACATCGGCACGCCGGCCTGGCGCGACCGGGATCTTCCGCACCTGCGGCCCACCGTCGCCGAATGCGCCACGCTGCAGGGCTTCCGGCCCGGCTTCCAGTTCCACGGCCGTGCCGGTGAGCAGCACCTGCAGGTTGGCAACGCCGTCGCCGTCGCCGTCGCCGTCGCCGTCGCCCTGGTCCGGGCCGCAGCCGACATTCCCGCCCGAGTTCTAGCCGCAGCCGCCTGACCTGCCGGTTTACCGCCCCGAGCGGGGACCGGTCCGGGATGCAACAACCCAAACCGGTGCAAACCGGCAGCGATCACCCACACCCCAGGAGAAACCACCATGACCCAGACCGACACCACCCTCCCGATCGCCGACCCCGAGACCGAGGACACCCACTACGGCATCCCCGTCTGCCACATCGGCGAGGACGGCGACATGCTCGCCCTCGGCCACCCCGGAACCCGCCGCGCCTTCGCCGCCTTCAACCGGCACGCCCGCGTCTTCGTCGGCATCGCCAACCTCGCCGACGACCGCACTGCCCGCCTCGACGACTGGTACGACCGCGTCACCGAGGAGTGGGTGATCTTCCGCAAGCCCGACCCGGAGCAGGGCGAGGACCCCGACTACGAGTGGGTCACCGAGCAGGTCGACGCGAGCGAGCCCGGGGCGCAGCCGGTCACCGTCCTCGACGTCTACTGACCGGCGCCCGGCCTGCCTTCCGCCCCCTGACCAACACCTCACCCAACCCAGCGATCAAGGAGCCCCGCCGTGACCTACCCCGAACTCCTCACCCCGGAAGAGAAGCTTGCCGACGGCAAGACCCGCCTCGGCATCCGCGACGTCGTCGTCCTGTGCGGATCCATGCGGTTCGCCGACCAGATGACCGAAGCCGCCATCGTCGAGTCCGTCGCTGGCGCCCTCGTCCTGAAGCCCGACTGCAACATGAAGATCGCGCACCGCCTGTGGGCCGACCCCGCCGAAGCAGAGGCGCTGAAGGTGCGCCTCGACGAGCAGCACCGGCAGAAGATCCGCCTCGCCGACCGGGTGCTCGTCGTCGGGGATTACGTCGGGGACTCCACCCGCGCCGAGATCGCCTACGCCCGCGAGCTGGGCAAGCCGGTGCGGTTCACGCACCCCGAGGTCGACCCCGTGCGGTTGGAGGCGGCGTGACGAACGACCTGATCCTGTTCGACATGGAGGAGCGGCCCCTGGGCTCCGCGATCCTGTCTGACTGCGACCGCTACCGGTATCTCCTCGGCCGCGAATGGGCCGACGGGCCGACCGCCGTGTTCGTGATGCTCAACCCGTCCACCGCAGACGCCCTTCGTGACGACCCGACGATCCGCCGGTGCATCGGCTACGCCCGCTCCTGGGGCTGCGGCGCCCTCATGGTCGCCAACCTGTACGCCTGGCGGGCCACCGACCCGAACGAACTGTGGTGCGCAGCCGATCCGGTCGGCCCGGACAACGACGCGCACCTCTACGCCGCCGCCACGATCGCCGCCGAGTCGAAAGGCCCGCTGGTCGGAGCGTGGGGCGTCAACGCCCGCCTCGACCGGATAGCCGCCGTTCTTGCCCTGCCCGGCATGGACCGGCTGACGGCGCTCGCGGTGACGAAAGCGGGGCAGCCCAGGCACCCGCTGTACCTGCCCTCGGCGCTCACCCCGCAGCCGTGGACCCAGCCCGCCCCCGCCTGACCTGCCCGTCCGGATATCCGCCCGACCACGAAAGGCCACACCATGACCGACCAGACCCCGCTCACCGAACAGCGGCTGTGGGCGATCGACCACCCGTACTACTGCGCCGAAGGGAACTTCTTCAAGAACGGCCAGCACACCGTCTTCGCCTCGTGGCAGGAGTTCGCCGACGAGACCCTGTTCGTCACCGGCGACCGCGACCTCAACCTGCTGTTCCGCTGGGACTGGCGCAAGCCCGGCTTCCACGACTGGGACGGCGACGAGTACCTGCTGCTGTTCTTCGTCCTCCAGCGCAAGAGCTTCAACTGCTCACAGCAGGTCACCGTCACCGAGGCCGACGAGCCCGCAGTGCGCGCCTTCCTGGAGGACTGCGCCCGGACGATGCGAGCCACCTGGGAGTCGATCCTCGACGCCCCGCCTGCCACATCCGTCTGATGTTCCCCGCCCGCAGGCCGGCCGCCGCGCTCGAACCGCGGCGGCCGGTGCCCCGAACCCTCTCACCTGGAGTACTCGTGAACCAGCCCGACCCGACCACCGACCCTGAGACCGCCCGCGACTTCGACGGGTGCCGTCGCGACTGCCGCCTCGCGCAAGCCCACACGCTCGTCTGGGGGGAGTGCGAGCATGCGCCGAAGCCCGAGCCCACCGTGAACATGTCCGTGGTTTACACGGCCGCTGACGGCCATCCGTCGATCGGCTTCGACACGTACACCGTGCCGGAGCTGGCCCGCCTGATCGAGCCTGCTGCTGGTGATGCGCTGCGTGCTGCTGCTGTGGCCCGCGCGATCGTGCACCGGAACGACGAACAGCCTCCCGCGCCCGCCGCCCCCGCCGTGCCGTCTGCGCCCGCCAGCCGGGCCGCTCATCTGTCTGCTGCCGGGGAGCGCCGGGCCGCGCTGCGGGAGCGTCTGGCCGCCGTGCCTGCCGCCGAGGAGCAGCCCGACAACGAGACGCCGGACGAGGCACGCCAGTCGTGTGCCTGCGGCCAAGACGGGTGCGAGCACTGCGACACCGACGAGGAGCCGCTGCTCTGCCCGCGCTGCGGCGACGACATCAGCGACTACGGCGAGGACGACTTCGTGTTCCGCACCGGCGACGACCGCCCGTACTGCTCCGGCGAATGCGTCGTCGCCGCGCACCGGGCCGCACTGAAGGCCGCCCCGCCCGCCGTCGTGCCGCAGCCCGAGGAGGCCTGACATGGCCGACACCGCGCCACCCACCCAGGCCGAGACCGACCTCGCCCGCCGCCTCGCCCACAACGACGGATGGCTCCACGACGACGACTCCTGGGACCACGCGAACCGCGACCTGCGCAAGGACTATCTCGACCTCGCCCGCACCACCCTCGCCGTGCTCGGCGGTCCGACCGAGGCGCAGCAGCAGGTTGCCGCCTTGGCCACGGAGGTCCGCGAGCTGAGGCGCAGCCGGGACCGGTACCGGGAGGCGTGGCTGAGCGCACGGGCCCGGGTCCGCAAGGCGCGGCGACAGGGAGGCGCCTCGTGATCCTCAACCTGCTGTACGCCGCCGTGCTCCTGGCCGCAGGGTTCGCCCTCGGCCGGGCCCGGCTCGGACACCGCGCCTCCGACTGGGCGCACTGGCAGACCACCGGAACGCCGCCGGATCGGCGGACCGCGCGCTGGTGGGCGGTCTTCGCCGTCCTGTCCGCCGAAAACCTGGCGTGGATCGTCGCCCACCCGGTGCAGGCCCGGCACGCGTGGCGGCACCGCAACGACCCGCCTCCGCCTCGCGGACCCGCGCCGAAGATCGACCCGAACTGGGCGGAGAACCGGCGGGCACGCCTCACGGAGGAGGGGCAGCAGTGATCGCCGCCGGGGCCGCGCTCGTGACGGTGGTGCTGTGCGCCACGGTGTGGGCCGGGCGGGGCCTGTGGCGGCGCCTCACGGGGGCCAGGAGGGGCGCAGACGGGTTGGAGGCAGACCGGGAGCCCTACGGCGCTCCTGAGCCCTCACAGCCCCCGGCAAGCGATTCCAGCTACCAGGAGGCAGCGTGACCACCCCAGCGCCCATCGAGTACCTGTACGGCGTCGACAGCAGCGTCGCCGACGACAACCGGTTCTACGAGCCGCCCCGAGTCGTGAAGTTCCAGATCACGAAGAAGACGGCGAAGCGGATCTACTACGTCGCCAGCGAGGACTGGGAGGCCCGCCGCCGGACCGGGTTCGTGAACCGGCAGCGCATCGAAGCCGACGGCGAGGTCTACCAGCGCAACCGGCACTGGTCCGCCCCGGACTTCCACCTGTACCTGAACCCGCCGGAACTCCAGCAGCACGCCAAGCCGGACCTTGCCGCCCTGCGCGCCGCGATGGCCGCCGCGCACCCCGACCGAGGCGGCAGCAACGAAGCGTTCATCGCCGCCCGCCAGCGCTACGAGAAGGCCCGCACCGAGCAGCCCGCCGCCGCCTGACCACCGCCCCCGGCCGGGTGTGCCCCGACACACCCGGCCCCCACGAAAGGACACCCGTGAACCCCGCCGAAGAACTCACCGCCGCAGCCGACAAACTGACGCCCCTCGCCGAAGCAGCCCAGAAGGAACTGGAGACCGGCGACTACTGGGGCAGCTATCCCAAGGAATCCGCCTGGCGCGACGGCCTCACCAACGGCATGGGCGGCGCCAGCGGCGACCTCGCCGGAGCGCTACCCCCGCCCGCCGTCCGTGAACTCGCCCGCTGGCTGCGCGCCGAAGCCCGACGCCTCACCAGCACTGCACACCCCGACTGGCACGACACCATCGTCAACCCGCACGCCCTCGCCGTCGCCCGGCAGATCCTCGGGAGCCAGCCGTGACCGAACTCCTTGCCGCCGGTGGAGAGCAGGCCGAGCGATGACCGATCAGCCGGCCCGCCCCGGCCCCGCGCCGAGATACATCACCGATCGAGCCCGCGAACTCCTCAACCGCTGCTTCCCCGGACTCATCCCCGCCCGCGTGATCGAAGAGGCCCTGCAACAGAAGGCCCTGCGGGAAGGCCGACTCGCACCGAAGCCCGGGAGGCAGCCGTGAGGCCGCTGACAGCCAGGCAGCGGCAGATCCTCCTCCTCGCCGCGAACGGCAACACCAACACGGCCATCGCCGCCTGGCTCGACGTCACCCCGAACTCGGTAGCTGAAGTCCTGGCCAACGCCTACCGCCGGCTCGGAGCCACCGACCGCGCCCAAGCCGTCGCCATCGCGCTCGCCGTCGGCGAACTCGGCATCCACGACATTCACGTCCCCGACCAGCAGCGAGAGGCAGCCGCATGACCGACAAGATCCGCGCCCCGTGGACGCCTGAGCAGGTGGCTGCGCTCAGCCGCTTCCAGCACGAGAGCGGAATTCACCCGTTCACCTGCGTCCACGAGCACCCGGCCCACCCGAACGCGATCCTCGAAGCCACAGTGAAGGGCTGGCGGTGCTTCGTCCTCGACTGCGGCTACGAGCAGGACTGGGCGCACGCCTTCATGGCCGACCCGGACGCCTGGCCGAAGTGGCCGTTCGGGGAGCGGCACGGGCCGACGCCTCAAGAAGTTCGCGACGCAGTTCGCGGGGCGGTGGCCGAGGATCTGACGGGCTACTACGCCCCGGATCCGCCGATCCGCTGCGCTGCCCTCGTCGACGCCGGGCCGCAGGACGAGCCTGGCGGGGGTCAGGACGTCCGGGAGGGGGTGTCGGCGGGCCCGGAGTCGTCCGAGGGCGTGACAGGGGCGCAGGCGGGCGCTGGCAGCCTTCACGCACGGCTCGCCGCCATCCTCCACGCCAACCACGGCCGCTACCCCGACGACGTGGTCACCGCGCTCCTGCCCGTCATCGAGTGGGAGACCGCTCAGCTACAACGGGAACGCGACATGGCGCTCGCCACCGCCCGCGACAACCACGCCGCCGCCGCACGAGTCCGCGCCTACGCCCAACACGCCCTCACCGCAGGCCACAACGGACCCGGCGTCACACTCGGCCAGATCCTCCTCGGACTCCTCGACGGCGCAGGAAAAGAGGCAGCGTGAGCACCCACCTCCTCGACGTCCCCGAACTTCACCGCCGCCTTGATGAGAGACGCCGCCGACAGGGTCTCTCCTGGCGGCAGCTCGCCGACACCGTCGACATCTCCCCGTCCACCCTGTCCCGGCTCGCCGACGACAAGCGGCCCGACGCCGACGCACTCGTCTCCCTCCTCGTCTGGCTCGACCTCGACGACGGAGTAGCCCACATGATCAAACCGAAGGAGACGCCGTGACCAGCGCAGACGACATCCTTGCCCAGATCGACCACGCCGTTGAGGACTGGGCGGTCAGCGAAGACGCCATGCGCAGCCAGCCCGAGCCCGAACCGTTCCACTTCGGCGGCGCCACCCCCACCCTGTACATCGCAGACGAGGTGGGGGAGTGGCAGCAGGTCGAAGGCGTGACCTCCATCGAGGTCTGCGTCGAGCTGCCCGTCATCGACCCCGAGGTCACGGCATCCTGGGCGCGTCTCGTCGACCGCATCCGCGAAGCGGAACTCGAACGCGTCCGCCGCACCCAGGCCGCACTCGTGGCCTTCATGCAGGCCGTCAAGGACACGCTGGCGCCCGTCGTCGAACAAGCTGGCCGCGACCCTGGCGAAGCCTTCCGCCACCTCCCCGAAGCCGAAGGCTGCAACCAGTGCACGCCCCCGCCGCGGCGCGACCGGCCCGCCTGGCAGAGCCCCTACGGACCCGCACGGAGGCGACGATGAAACAGCGGTACGACGACTCGCAGGAAGCTGGCCGGGCCTGGATGCGTGGCGAGCTTTCCAGCGAGGAGTACTTCGCCATGGCCCGCCGGCAGGCCGTCCGCGGGCGCAGGCTGCCCGCGCTGTGGTGGCGGATCCGGCAGGCGCTCCGGCGGTCGGGTCGCCGGGTACGGTGAGGATTCGCCTGGGGAGCAGGAGCGGCCCGCCGGTTATCCGGCGGGCCGTCTTCTTGCGCTGCGCCGATTTCATGGGCAGGCCAGGCAGATCCGGGAACTGTTTACTTCGCGACCTTCGCCCGTGACTCTTCGAACATGGCCTGTTCTGCGGCTTCCGCGTTGTAGCAGCAGCCGGGCGTGGTCGGCGTCGCGCGGGACCCACTGTCCGCCTGATCCGGGCTGCAGCGTGTGCGGCCGTCGGGGATGTGGACCCAGCGGACCTCGTCCTGTCCGTCGGTGCCCACCTCACCCCGGTCCTCGATCTCCAGGCCGCAGTGCGCACACCAGTCGCGCCACTCGGCCGCAGGAAAGCTCGCCCGATCGTTCGGGCGGTGGCCTCGCGCTTCCTTCGCCAGCCACCCCGGAGGTCGAAGATTCCGCCACGTAAGATCCGCCAGTGACCACCGAACTCCCGCCCGAACTGATCGCCGCCGAAACCGCCGCCTGGACCGAGATCCAAACCGGCACCCTCACCGTGCCCACCGCGCTCGCCGTACACCAAGCCGTCACCGCGCACGCCACAGCCAGCGGGACGCCGCGGCTCGCCGTCGAGGAAGCCGTCAAACGGGCCGTGCGGCACCCGGAGCCGGCCGCGTAGGGGCAATTCCGCGACAGTGGGCCCGCACCCCGCAGGTGCGGGCCCACTGTCATTGCGAGTTGCGATCTACTATTCGTCCGGCTTCCCGTTTGATGCCCGCCTCTTCCGGTAGGCCGCCGTGTAAGCGCGGACGCAGGCTCGACACTTACGCGCGCCGTCCGTTCCGATTCGGGTGTTCTGTTCATCGTAAGGATGCCCATTTGAGCAGTGTGTTCGCGTGCTCCAGTGGGCACCCGTGAGGCCACGCCGGGTGTTTTCAGCTGGCGTTACGGGTTCCAGGTGATCCGGATTTACGCAGTTCCGGACGCGGCACAGGTGGTCTAGCTGGAGCCCGTCAGGGATGTCGCCCTTGACCAGCTCATAGGCTACGCGATGAGCCTGGCAGGTCCGATATCCGGCACTGTAGATTCCGTACCCCTTCTTGCTAAGGCTTCCTTGCCAAAGCCAGCAATCGGGGGTCTTCTGGACTCGGGTCCAAAACAGCTCCTCATACTTGGGCTGCCTGGGCACATGAGTGGGATCGCCGTAGGTGGACCACCGTCGGTAGTGTGATTTGCACCAGCCTCGCGCCACTACCGGCTGCTTGCCGCAAATTGAGCATGGAATGTCTGCTACCACCTGAGCTCCCTTAAGCCTGATCCGTCGTGAACGGCGGCGGCAGCTTCGGCAGATCCACGTCGAAGACCTGGGCGAGCAGGTAGCGCGCCATCGTGTCGTGCTCGCGCTCGCTGCGGCCCGTCGGCATGGCGAGGACGATCTCGCCCGTCTTCCGCTCGATCACCGCACCGAAGAACGTGGCGTCCGCGATCGACGAGTCGAACAGCTCGACGCCCCAGCCGCCCAGCAGATCAGGCAGCGGGGTGTCCAGGATCTCGTCAGCCGACGGGCGACGGTCGGGGGTGGCGCAGGCTACAGTCATGGAGACCTCTTCTCAGGGATGGGATGGGTTGAGCGGCGAGGTAGGACTCGCCGTGTTGAACTGGCCGGGCGTTGGTAGCGCCCGGCCGTTCGCGTTCCTGGGACGGTACAGATTTTCCAGCGAGGCCGACGGTGGGGGCTGCAATTCGCGGCCACGGCGATCAGTCTTGCGGCCGGCCCGCACCCCGACAGGTGAAACCAGCCCACCACCACACCGCCACCCACCAGCCGAAACGCGCGACTTGGCAGAGCCGATAGGATGCGCTACCCGTACCAGTCCGCGAAGACCCGAGACGCAGGCTGGCAGGACGGCCAGAAACGGGCGGGCTAGAACTCGTACTGCGTGGCGAGCAGATCGCCGTTCTTAACGATCTCGTACAGCCCCAGCGGGCTCTGGCTTTCGGAGTAGGTCACCCTGCGGGTGATCAGCAGGGGCACGACTCCGAACACCTTCACGGCCTCGGCGATAGGGGGAGCCGCAGTGACGAGGTCTGTCGTCCGGTGGATCGCCTCGTCGACCGGGGCGTCGGGGTAGCGGTAGAAGTTCACGAGCTCCACCGGTTGGCCGTCGATCACGCGCACCCATCTCTTCGCGTCGAGCTCCGTCCCTGGCTCTACCCCAAGGGCCGTGCAGGACCGCAGAGATGGAGCAGCCCGGTACGCCGTCATCTGCTCGAGCACGCCCTCCGCGCCCTCGCCGCCCGCAGTCTCAGAGCGAAGCCCCGGTGGGACCACCGCGACAACGCCGAAGCCCTGCCGGCCGACTGCGAATCCCTGAGTCTTGAGCAGGTTCAGAGCGCGCTGGATGGTGAGCGACGCGACGCCGTAGACCTCCATCAGCGTCCGAACCGTGGGGAACCGGTCGCCAGCCCGCATGGAGCCCGACTGGATGAACCCCTTCAGCTCGTGGGCGATGAACTCGTAGGGGCTCCAGGTCCCACCGGGGACCCCGCTCGGACCCCACGGGGTGATCTCGCCAATGATCGACGACGGTTTGTTCTGGTGGTTGTGGAGCGGCTTCTCGGTACGGATCGCAATGCGCTCGGCATCGAGCGCCTCGGCCCGGCTGCCGAGCCACTCGGTCGTCTTGTCTGCAACGTCAGACCACCAAGGCTTGGACTCTGCGTGCTGGCGCCAGCGAGCTTCAGTGTTCCCACTGACGCCGACGTAGAGCAGGTTCCCTGCGGCGTCGAAGAACCGGTAGAGCGCGGTGCGTTCGGACGGTTCGGGTTCCGTTGTCATCACTTCCCCTCGTCTTCGTGCATCGTGCTGCGCCCAGCGTTTGCGGGCGATGCAAGCACGGTGCAGATGGGATGCAGGTCACCGTGGACGACTGCACCCGACAACCTCTACAGTACCCATGACGGGAACATTTTCAAGTCCTGGGTTGAAGGGGAGGTGGATTGGATTTGGAGGAGGGTGCAGTGATCAGCTACGCACCTGTTCCGGTACCTTGGTGCCCGCCGCGGGTACAAGGAGGAGCAGTGACGGATCGGGACGAGGATCCCTACCTGGACACCGAAGCGGTGTCGGAACAGGCGGGTGTCGCTGCCGAGACGATCCGCATCTACCTCAAACGATCCCGTAAGCGGGTGGCCGACGGTGATGAGCTACGCCCTCAGGACCTGCCTCTTCCTGACATGACCATCGGCCGCTCGCCGGCCTGGCGGCAGTCCACGATCACCGCCTGGCTGGCTAATCGAGTAGGTCGCGGCAGGCCGAGATCCGAGGACGTGTAAGGCCGATGGCCCCCACTTCGGTGGGGGCCATCGCTGCGTATGGGGCTACGCGGAGGCGGGCAGTACCTCGTCGAGATATTGCTGGACGGGCTCGAAGAGGCCGTAGGGGACGTAGTCGGGAATCTCGGTGCGGCTCACCCAGGCGACAGCGTCCAGTTCGTCACCGTCGGCGACGTGAGCCTCTCCGGAGACGATCGCGCAGGCCGTGTAGGACATGCGGCGGCCAGTCTTCGGGTGCACGCGCTCACCGAGGAGCTTCAACGGTTCGACCTGGAGTCCGGTCTCCTCTTCAGTCTCCCGAGCGGCAGCCTCCTGTGGGCTCTCGCCGGCTTCGATGCCCCCTGCCGGGAACTGCCAGAGCAGCTCACCTTCGCCGATCCGGCGCCGGACCATGAGTACGCGCCCCTCCTGAGTGATGATCGCCGCAGAGATTCCGGGCTTGTCGTCGCTGGTCTGGTCGGTCACGCATCCTCCAAGGCGGCCATGATCGGCGAGTAGATCTTTTCTGCTGGGATGAAGCGGGTGAGTGATGCGCGAGGCACCCAGGTCACGTCGACGTTCTCCAGTGGGTCCCGGTTGACGGCTTCACCCGCGAGATAGTCGCAGAGGTAGTACGTAGCGATCACCCCGGTTATCGGATGCAGACGGCTCCCGAGGCGTTCGCGAACCGCACAGTGAATGCCGGTCTCGCTATGCGTCTCCTGGATGGCGACCGCGTCGGCAGACGCATCTGGCTTGACCATGCCCGCCGGAAACTGCCAGGTCAGAAAGTCACTGCCGCGTCGGCAGACGAGGAGGACTTCGGCGCCGCGGATCACCACTGCGATCGCTACGGTGAGGGCCTGCGGCTGGACGGCCGGGGGAGTGGGGCGCGAAAGGGCGCCGAAGCGCAGCCGCACCGCCTCACCCGCCCTCTCAAGACTCGTATCCAGGGCCGACTGGATTTCGCTGCGCGGCACGATCTCCGGCTCGGCGTGCCAGCTGGCCACGGTTCGCACGGCCACGCCGAGGTGGCCGGCGAAGGACTCGTTCGTCATGCGGAGAGCGGCTTGCAGGCTGCACGCCCGCTGTCCGGTCCACTGGTCGACGACATCCACTATCAGGCTCCCGCCGCGTCATCGTCGGGGAGGTGCACTGTCACTGCATTGCTGGTGCGTTCCTGCGTCACGACTGAATCGGTGATGCGTCGCCAGGAGGTGCTGTGACGCCTTCACTCGACGGTATGGAGATCAGCTCACGCGCCGCGAGAGACCTGCTCGGCTCTCTGCGCGGACACGCCGCCCATCACTTCACCGACCTGCCGCCATGTCATCTGGTCTTTGAGCTGGAGCGCGATGCGCTGCCGTATGACTTTCACGGCCGCGTCGAAGTGTTTCTCTACGTCACGGGTCGCCTGGAAGCGCTCTGCCGGGTCGGCGATGTCGTCGAGCTGGGTGACGAGGACGTCGACTGTGGCTTCCGGGGATTCCGTCATGCATTGAGCGTAGAGGCGAAGTTCGCGCGCTTCAAGGTGGAGCTTGACGCCGGTCCAGCCGTCCCCTACGGTTCTCGTATCGGTACCCGTCGCGGGGACATTTTCCGCAACGGTGTCGTGCGGCTCACTCTCACCGGACCTGGTCCGTCGAGCTGCTCACAAATGAAGACGGGCCGGACACCGCGACTCTCACATCGCAGGCCGGCCCTCACCACGAGGAATCTCTGAAGGGTCCCCCTCATGGCTACGAAGCAGTTTACCGGTGCGCCCGAGCGCGCCGATCACGACCGCCCGACCGCCCCGCTCCCCACCCCGGCCGATGCCGCCGCCCTGGCCCGTCTGGAGCGCGCTCTGTCCCCGGCTTCGTCGTCGTGTCCTGCGGTAACTCCGCGCGGGACCCGTACTCCGACGGGCGCGCCGATTGCTTGTGCTGGCGGTCATACGCCCGGCGATCCGCACGGTGGCTCGTTCGGTAGGGCGGGCTGGCATACGTGGACGGACGGGACGCCTGCTGCCCCGTCGCCGGAGTTGCTGGCCCTGGCGGACGCTTACCGTTCGCACGCCGCGCATGTCGCCGAGCTGGCGCAGCTGGCGGCGTCGGGCCGCATGTCGGATCTGGATGCGGATGCTCTGGTGGCGACGGAGGATTTGGCCGCGGGCACCCTGGCCGCTCTGGCGCAGGCCGGTCGGCTGGACTTGATCGTCGGCGGTGCGTGATGGGCCGCGAGATCCTCGCCGAAACGTCGGCTTCCCACCCGCGCGGGTCCTGGCCGGCGGAGGAGCAGGCGCAGCAGTTCCGTGATCAGGGCATTCCGGCAGCCGTCGTGATGGACATGGAGTCGGACCGCTTCCTCGTCGTCCCGGACGGGGAGCAGCGGTGAGCGCCCCGGAGCCGTCGGCCGATCTGGTCGCGGACGTCGACGACATCTTCCTCGGCCACTGGTCGGACGACTTGATGGCGATCGTGCGGGCCCCGTACTCGCCGAACGTCCTGCTCGCCTACGCGTACCGGGACAACGCCCGGCACATCCCGGCCGACTAGCCCGGCCCCCAAGTCGCCGCGCTGGCGGGGTTGACGTTCCCCCGCGGCCCCCGTCAGCGCGGCTTTCCACCCCGAACTTCCGCCCCACCCCAACTCGAACTCTGCGTCCTGAAAGGACCCCGCCATGTCTCCGCTCGCCCTCTTCAACGCCGATCTGGCCGCCAAGACGCCGTTGGCGCGGCTGCGCCGGGAGCGCACCACGGTCGCCGAGGCGTCCGCCGCCGCGCTGGCCGACCTGTTCGGCGACACGTTCTCCCGCGCCCTGTACCGGGAGACCACCTACCAGGTGCCGGACTCGGAGCGGCAGACGTGCCCGACGCATCAGGACTGGCGGGCCGACTGCATCGACCTGCACGTCGACCGGCCCGCACGTTCGGCCGCCGCCTGATGGCGCGCCGCGAGGGCGAGCAGACGCCCGGCCCCGTGTGGGAGCCGACCCCGCGCGGCGAGGTCCGCGACCCGGAGGCGATGGAGGACACGCCGTCGCAGATCTGGGGGCCAGGCGAGGACGACGGCGACGGCTAGCCCCGCACCCCCGAGAGGGGCGGCCCCGAGCACGACCAGCACCACACCCCAACCCGACCGATCGAGAGGAATCCCATGGCGAGGAACAACGACAAGGGCGACTACGAGAAGGGCGCCGCCGCTTCCCGCGCCGCCCAACTGAAGGCGCAGGCCGCCGGGAACGCCGAGGCCGCCCGTGTTGCGGCCGAGTCTGCGGACGCCAACCTCGACCGCATCAACCAGCTGACGGGAAAAGCCTGAGGGGTCTGGTCTTCGGGTTCCGCGATGGGGAGATCGTCACCCCGCAGGAGCAGGGCCTGGATGTCGAAGAAACGTTCACCGTCGAGTCCGGCCAGACCGTCGCCGACGACAACGGCGACACCTACACCGCAACCGGCGAATAACCGACACCCCCAACCCTCCACCGAAAGGAGCCCCGCAGTGGGCAAGCAGACCAACCCGCAGACCGGCAGCGAGATCGAGGTAGAGGAAGACGGCGACTTCACCGTCACCTTCCCGATGCGGCTGCCGACCCGGAACCCCGCCGACGACGAGAACTGACCACCTCGATCCCTTGAAAGGAGCCCGTAGTGCACGCCTATCTGATCACCGCGAAGCCTGGCCGGCTGCATCGTGCGGCCCGGTTCGCGGGCCGGTGGGCGCTGCGGGCCCTCGCCTTGGCGGTGATGGTCGGGCTGGGTGCGGTCGTGTTCCCGCTGCGGTGCGCCCGCCCGGTCCTCAACTACATCGCCACCCGGGCCGCCTGGCTGGAGCTGTGGGCGGCCTCCGTCACCGGGATCGGCCCGGTCGGGGCGGCGCTCGGCGCCGGACTGACCGACGAGTTCGTCACCGAATTCCACAAGGCGCGCACCGGCGCGCCCACCTAGAGAGGAAGACCCGCATGTCCCGTAAGCCCCGCTGGTCGGTTACCTGGCCGACCCGCCCGAACGGCGTCTACACCCAACTGGTCCGCGCCGACAACCCGACCGAAGCGGTCCGGGTGGCGGCAGAGATGGACGTCGTGCCGAACAGCAACTACGCGCTGGCGTTCGACTACGAGCCGGAGGTGTGGCGGATACGGCGCCCCTACCGGTGGCTCTCGCACCACATCGCGGGCCCCGACTACGGCGGTGCCGGCGCGGACGCTGAGACGTTCGTGCCGATTCCGCTGGACACGCGACAGATCGCGAAGCAGGTCCTGTCCGCTGTCCGCGCCGGTGATGCCCGTGGTCGCACGGTGGGTCAGATCGTTAGCTGGATGCGCCCGGAGGACGTCGAGGCTGTCCTGTTCTACGTCGCCGCAGAGGCCTGCGGGATCGATGCGCGCACGGCGGCCGTCTGATGTCGCTCACGTTCCGCAAGTCCTTCCGGGTCCTGCCCGGCGTCCGCCTGAACATCAACCGGCGGTCGTGGTCGATCACGGTCGGGCCGCGCAACGGGCCCAAGCGCACCTGGTCCAGCACCGGCCGCACCACCACCTCCGTCGACCTGCCTGGGCCTTTCGGTTACAGGGCCACCCGTACCCGCCGCAACCGAGAGGACTGACCATGCGCATCCTCGCCCTCCTCAACGATCCCCGTCCGCCCGTCCAGAAGCTGATGGTCCTGCTCCCGGCGGTCGTCGTCACCGCGACCGCGGTCAAGGCGGCCGGCGCGCTCGACGTCGACCGCCTCGCTGCCTCCCTGGCCGCCGTGGTCCTCGGCTTCGGCTGCGCCCTCGTTCTCGCCGCCCTCATCGACCGCCGCACCCGCGGCTGAGCCGAAAGGAACCGTTCCGTCATGACCGCCAGCCCGCCCCAGGTCAACGGCAGCACCCGGCCGACCATGCCCGCCATCGGGGACTGGCGGCCCATCACCCCTGAGCCCGTCGAGGAACAGAGCAGCCCCCAGCCGGCCGCCGTCGAGACCGCCGACGAGGTGGCCAAGGCGCAGGCCGAAGCGATCCGCGCCCAGGCGTGGGCCGACGCCGAAGCCAAGCGGATTGCCGCCGAAGCCGCAGCGAAAGCCGAACTGGTGAAGGCGGAGGAGGAGGCGCGGAAGCTGCGCCTCGCCAACGACCGCGCCGAACGCAAGGCCCGCGAGGAGCAGGCCGCATCCGAAGCCCGCATCGCCGACCACCAGCGGCGCCGCGAAGACGCCGAACGAGCCCGACGCGACGCCGTCCGCCAGGATGTGGAGCAGCAGCGAGACGAGGCCGAGCAGACGAAGGCCGTCGAGAAGTCCGGCAAGCGGTGGCGGCGGGTTGCCCTCGGCTTCTACGCCCTGTGCGCGGCCGTCGCCCTGCCCGTGCAGATGAACGCCTTCTACGACCCGAACGCCAAGTATCTGCTGATCGCCCCCGTGTTCATCGAGGTGATCGCGCTCGTCGCACTCGTCGGCGCCGCCGCCGCGGTGACTGCCGGGCGCCCGCACTGGCACTACCGGCTCGTCGCCTGGGCCGGGGCGCTCACCGCGGCCAGCATCAACATCGTTCACGGGCTCGCCGAGTACGACGCGGCGACCGCGTTTGGCACCGCTCTTGCTTCGATCGCGGGCCCCGGCATGTGGGACCTCCACGAGCACGGCCGCATCCGCAAGCGCGACGGGAAGCCGTCACGGCGGCAGCGGCGCGCGGAGCGGAGGGCGGCGCGCAAGGAGGCCGCCCGGCAGACCGCAGAGAAGAAGCGGCAGGCCGCCGAACGGAAGATCGCCGAGAAGGCTGCGAAGGCGGAGCGCGCGAAGCTCGCCGAGGACCGCCGAAGGGAGTTCGAGGACGTGTGGAAGGAGGCCGTGAGGATCGCCGCGGCGGTCGGATCGGACCCCAACGACGACGACGTCTGGGCACGCGCCTACCGCAACATCAACGGCTGCGACCCGGGCGAATCCATCGAGTCCATCACCGCCCGCCGGGCCGCTGAGAAGCGCGTCGAATCCGCCCTCACCGGCACCCCCGTGAACACCCTCAGCAAGACCACAAACGCACAGCGTGCTGCTCAAATGCCCCCAGGTCCGAACAGGGTGCTGAAGACACGCGCCACGCGTCGTCCTGGAGACACCCAGAAGTACTCCGACGCCGCCCGCAAGCAGGCCGCCATCACCGCGAAGAACGCCGCCAAGAAGGACGCCCGATGAGCCTCGATCAGCAGCCCGAGTTCCCCGCCGACTGGGACACGTCGAAGGTGATCCCCGGCGAGCTCCACATCCCCGACGACCTGTCCGGCGAAGACATCGACATCGCGCCCGGCATCATCGTCCCCTACGAGCCGCGCACGCCCGTCCTCGCCAAGACCGGGACCGCGGCAATGACCGTCGCCGCAGTCACCGGCCGGGCCTGCGGGCTGTCCGCGCGCTGGTTCTTCACCGGCGCCCGCGCGGTCGGCTTCCTCGGCTGGCGGTACGTGCGCGCCCACGACCTACAGGAAACCCTCGGCGGCATGTCGTCGGGCGCCCACTGGAACAAGGTCAAAATGGAGCGGCACTCCCGGTGGCGGTTCCTCGGCTGGACGTCCGCCGTCACCGCCGGCCTGAACCTGGCCGGCTGGTGGGCGCTGGTGAAGTTCGGCGGGATGACCGCCCTCGACCTCTCGTGGAAGATCCCGCCCGCACTCACCGCCGCCGTAGCTGTCGCCGCGGTCACCTGGTACGGGCGCTACAGGGCCAACAGTCCCGGCCTCGCCCCGCAGATGCTCATGGCCGAGCAGGACAACCCCGAGTCCGACGAGCCGTTCCCGCTCGCCATGTGCCGGACCGCCGACCAGGTCGAGGAGTGCGTGTCCCGCGCCCTGGCCTGGGAAGGCATCGGCACCCGCACGGTCCGGGCGTTGGGCCACCGCGAGTGGGGCTGGGAAGTCGACGTGGTCCTCAAGGGCTCCAAGGTCGCAAGAGTCAACGAGAAGGCCGACGACCTCGATTCCCACTTCAACGTCAAGCACGGCGGCACCCTCATCGACCCGGACCCGCGGGAGTCGGCGCACCTCGTGCTGCGTCTCGTCACCGCGAACCCGTTCGAGAACATGCCGCAGCCCGCCATCCACGCCCCGAACAGCCTCGACATCGCCGACCCGCACAACTTCGGCCGCTGCATGGACGGTTCGCCGCTCGACCTCGTCCTCGAAGGGCAGCGCATCCTCGTCATTGGCGTGTCCGGATCCGCCAAGTCCACCGGCGTGCTGCGGGACCTGGCCGAGGTCATCACCGCCTGCCACAACGCGATCGCCATTGAAATGGACCCGATCAAGGACGGGCTGCGCGAGTTCGAAGGCGCCATGGCCGTCCCGCCGATCCGCGGCAACCGGTCCTGCGAGCAGTGGCTTGACCACCTCGTGAAGATGGCCAGCGGACGCAACGCCGTCCGGAACCGGCTCGGCATGGGAGACACCTGGATCGCCACCAAGGAACACCCGGCGATCTTCGCCCTGGTCGACGAGTTCATCTTCCTCAGCAAGACCGCCAAGGAGAAGTTCATCGAACTCCTGCGCATCGGCAAGCAGTCCGGCATCTACGTCGTCGCCGCAGGCCAGGACGCAACCAGCGACGCCATGGGGGACGCGATCGCCGACACGTTCACCCTGCGGATCATGCTGGCGGCCCGGCACGCCGACATCCCCCTCGTCCTCGGCTCGGGCGCCATCAACGCCGGCTACCGGCCCGACCGGCTCGTGCCCGCCCAGAACAAGCATCTGAAGAACGACGCCGGCCAGTCCTACATCAAGGGCCCCGGTCTCGACCGGCCGCTGCTGTACGGCTGGAATGAGCACGGCAACGAGCCGATCAAGCGGGCGGTCGCCGACCGCGTCGCTGCGGGCCGGCCGTGGTTCGACCGCGACACCCTCGCCGCGGCTGGGCTCCTTCACCTCGCCGACACAGGGGTGGTGTCGCGAGTGTCCGGCGACCGCAAGATCGCCCAGGATGCAGCCTTCGTGATGACGAATGGGGCGGTCGATCGCATGAGGACCGAGACGCTGACCAAGGCCCTCGTCGATGCGTTCCCGGATGCCTACGAAGACCTGACCGTGGCCGAACTGCGCACGCTACTCAAAGACGCCGGCGCCGGGCCCCCTATGCAGTTGGGGCCGTGCGAAGGCGAGCAGAACCCCCGCGGGTTCACGATCGAGACCTTGACCGCTTTGTAGTCATTCGTCCACTGCTAGACGAGTGCTACGCCCTGCTAACTCGCAGGTCGCAGCTGCTACCGCCCCTGCTAGACGCCCTGCTAAGCGAAACCCTTAGCACCTCCCATAGCAGCAGTCATAGCGGCTGTGACCTGCGCCTTAGCGGCGCCTAGCAGGCGCATAGCACCTCACAAACCACCACGAAACGATCACCCGCCCGAGGAGTCTCCATGCCGCCCGCGAAGCGCAAGCCGGCCCGCCGAACCACCGCACCGAAGCGCCGCCGCACGTCCGCCCGCAAGCATCCCGCCCGCCGCGTCAAGATCCCCCGCGGTGGCCCGATCCACGCCCGCATCGGGGCTCGTATGGTCCTGTTCGCCGTCTCCCACCTCGACACCCACGGCGACACCGTCCGCTCCCGCAAGGACGCCGCAATCCTCCGCCGCACCCACAAGGGATGCCCCACCTGCAAGGGCAACGGGCAGATCTTCACCAAGGGCAAAGACGGCTCGTTCACCGGCTCCAAGCCCTGCCCCGCCAAGCCCACCCAGCAGAAAGTGTCCAAGTGGGCCGTCTACAAGGCATCCCGGTTCGGCGCCGACAAGCGCACCGGCCTCGTCGGCTGGACCTGCCCCTGCGGCAAGAAAGAGAAGCCGCGCTTCCGGGACGCACGCGAGGCCACCAAGGCCTTGCGGGCGCACGAGAAGCAGAAGCACGGCGGGAAATCCGTCGGCGGCGCCTGGTACGCCCAGCAGACCGCGGCGGCAGCCCTCGCCCCATCCCAGCCCACACCAGCCCCCAAGGCCGGCGCCCGCAAGGCGTCGGCGAAAGCCGCCATGCCGTAACTGCCAGCCGAAGGAGACCCGCCATGTACGACCTGCCCGAGCCGAAGCCCACCGCTGCTGCGGCCGGGCAGGCTGCCCCTACCGACGCCGACCGCGACACCATCCGCCGCCTGATGGCCGCCGTCGACGAACTCGCCGCCGAGAAGCCCACCGCGATCCGCATCGACGATCCGTCCGTGCCGTCGTGGGAGGACGGCTCCCGTATCGGAACCACCCCGCCTGTGGATCAGCCCGGACGGTCGTCAATGAGTTCGAAGGCTGTCGACGACAGCGTCCGCATGTGGTCGTTCGGCGGGACGGCGGTCCTCGTCTGCGGCGGCGTCTCCCTCGTCATGGTCGCGTCCGAGAAGGCGGATCCGACCGTGATCGGCGTGTTCTTCGGCGGTCTCGCCGTACTCGCGCTCGCCATTGCCCGGCTCCTGCGCCGCGCCGGGCAAGCCGCACCCGCCGAGACCCACAACCACATCAGCGGCGACGTCCACGTCGACCGACGCGAGGTGAAGAACAAGAACACCGGCATCTGGGTCAAGAACACCAACGACTAGCCAGACACGCCAGGGCCCCGGCCGGCACCCTCCCCGGCCGGGGCCTCACTCATGCGCGGTACGGCCCGCGCCATCCACCGATCATCGGTGAGCAGCCGCGGTTCCATGCGGGTCACCAGACCCAGCGTGTGCAGCAACTCCAGGCCGGCCGCGCACTCCTGCTCCGTGTCAGCCTGCACCGCGAAACGAAGAGCCATGACCGCAGTCTGCCCGGCCGGTGGGGGGGACGGGGCGGAACGGGCTACATCGCCCAGTGCCCCTTGAAGTCCGGGTGCCTGATGTAGGACTGCAAGTCGCCCTGAATGACGACCTCCAGGGTGGTGACCTTGATGCGCAGGCCCTCGCCGGCGATCGTGGCGCGCTCATCGCGAGGCAGGTCGTTCCAGCGCTGGAGTGCGTTCTCGTAGAGGGCGAGCCGGCCCCGCTTCACGTACACCTCGCGGAGGACGCGGGCCGGATCGTGGCACGCAATGTGTTCGGCCTGCTCCTCGGTCGGGGAGCCCTCATTGAAGACCACCGTCTCGTCGAAGGCGTCGGCGTCTGGCGGTAGGCCGCCGCTCACCTCGACCGATGCTCCGTTGGCCCGCCACTCGGAACCCTTGCGCTCATCGACGGCATTGAAGGCGAGCTGCTCGTCCTCGTCGAGGCGCGCCCGCAGGAAGGGGATCTTGTCGTCTGTCACGCGGACTCCTGGAGTGCGGCTTCCAGCTCGGCGATCCGGCGGCGCGCCTGCTTGAGCTCCTCGTGTTCCGTGATGGATGCGTCGTACCAGTCGGGCGGTACAAGGACGCCGGAGCGCTTGTTGCGGCGGGTGATCTCGGTGAACTCGCCTTTGTGCTGGGTCCCGTCCAGGAGGTCGGCGAACTCCTTCCTGGCCTGCTCTGCGGGGAGGCTCTGCGGCTTCTTCATGTGAGGAGTGTAAGGCGCGTCAGGTCCGTAAGGAATGCCAGGATCGAACCTTACGAAGATCACGAACCGTAAGGTCTGCAAGAACCTTGCGAACATCACGGATTGAACTGTAAGGTTCGTAAGGAAGGTGAAGCCCGAGGGGCATCACCAGGGAGACCAGCAGGGGGAGACGGAATGAAGATCGGGAAGCGCGAAGAGCTCACTCTCGACGAGAAGCGGCACCACATCTGGGACCGCCGGATCAATGGAGTCGACTACCGCTTCGTGCACGTTTGGGAGTCCCGGACCTGCGAGCAGCGCCTCAGCGTCCACCGTCTCGATGTGACAGCCGACGCCTGGACCGAAGTCCACTGCTTCACGCGCTGACCCACCCCGCGGCCCGGCCTTCACCGGCCGGGCCCGCCGATCCACCGCACATCCGCACCAAGGGGGAAACCGTGATCCGCTCGAACCGCACCCGCAGGGCCACCGTCCGGGCCCGCATCCTGACCACCCGCGCAGCCGCCCGCATCCGCCGCAACGGCGCCGGGACATTGGCCAGCCACGCCATGGCGCAGGGGCTGTCCCACCGGGACGCGGCCAGCATGGTCGGCACACTCCGCAAGGTCGCCGTCAAGCTCGGCATCGTCGGCACCGCCGGCCGGACCCATGCCGGGCGCCGCATGCGGGACTGCGCAAGGTTCACCCCGCAGCAAGTCGCGGTCATCGCCCTCGCCTACCGTCCGCGCCGGCTGGAGTTCAAGCTCGCCGCAGCCCGCCTCGCGCTCGCCGCCTGACCCAACCCCTGCTCCCGAAAGGACCGCCATGGCGAACAGTCGCCCCACGCCCACCATCAGCGCATACGCATCCGACGAGCAGGTCAGGTCCTTCACCGCGAACCTCGGCGACGCCGACCTGTCGGAGTGGGCCCGCCAGCAGAAGCTCGGCGCCACGCGTGCCCGCCTCGCCGAAGACCGCGCCTCCTGTGCCCGAGGCGCCGAAATCGCCCGCCAGGAAATCCAGCGCCGCAGCTGACCCACCAGCACCGGCCCCACCGAAGATCCGGAGACGCCACATGGCCACCGACCACTGCACGAACTGCACCGAACTGCAGCGCCAACTCGCCACCCCCACCGACGACTACAAGGGCCTCAAGGCGGGCGACGAGATCACCGTGCAGTGGACGGACAACACCGCCATCCCCGGCGCGATCGTGACCGCCACCTGCGAGTACGGGGCCCGCGTCCGCTGCCCCAAACCGGTCACCGGCACGTTCGACATGTACGTCCGCCACCAGAACGAGCACGGCAACTGGCACCCGTAGGAGGAGAGGAAACCCGACATGATCGCCCTCCCGCCGCGCACGGTCCCCATCCCGGATGCGGTGGCCACCCTGTCCGCCTCCCAACTCCCGGCCCGGGTGCAGGCTGCGGTCACCGAGGCGGCCGACGCGGTCCGCCTGTACGTGACCTGCCGGGGCCCGCAGTACACGGAAGCCCGGCAGGGGCTCGAAGCCCGCATCGCGCGGGCGAACCGGACCCTGGCCGCCTGCAATCCGGGGCTCATCGCCGGACCCGGCGACCTGCCCGCACTCAACCGATAGGAGCACTTGATGGCCAGTACGATCTACGAAGAGGTCATCGACGAACTCGTCCAGCATCACGTCCGCGTCGGCGAGACCGAGTACGGCCGCATTGCGAACCCGGGCTTCGTCGTGGTCGTCGGGCCTGAGGGTAAGGCGCGGGTCTCCCACATGACCCCGGCGCCCGACCTCCTCGACCCGGACCGGATCAGCGACGACGAACTCGCCGCCGAACGCCACCGGATGGTCGACGCCTACGCTGCGACGCTGACCGCAGCCGGATGGCGAGTCGACCGTCGCGGACCCCGCTCCCGGCACCCGTACCTCCTTGTGGGGCACGGATGACGACCGCCGCGATCCGGGCCCGTCTCGCCGCCCGAGGCATCACCGACACGCCGCCCTACGGCTGCACCTGGTGCGGCGACGAGCAGCACCACCACGGCAGCCAGTGGGCGCCCATCATCCAACTGCACCAGTGGGAGCAGCCCAGCCTCGACGTGATCTGGGAACGGATGATGCGGCGTCGGGCCGACCGGGTCACGCGACCGGCCACGACCGAAGAGCGACGCCTGGCAGTACACGCCGACGCGTACACGTCCTGGCCAGACGGAGACCCGACCTGCGCCACCTGCCATCGCGTCGACTGCGCCCGCTACTGGCGAATCCAGCGGCACCTCGACAGCCGGGAAGCCCAACGCCGGGCGGAACTGCCGCCCTCCGTCTACGACGAGGAGCCCTGGTGAACCGCCCCGCCGTGACGGTTCCGGCCGCCGTCCCCGAGTCCGCAGGCTGGCACGTCGTCACAGACCCTGACGGCCAGCCCTACCCCACCCGCCATCATGCCGACGTCGACGACGTCACCCTCATCGACGTCACCGACGCCCAACTCAACTATCTGCGCGCCATCCACGAAGCCGGGCATGCCGTAGCGGTACTGCTCGGAGGCGGCCACCTCCACTCCGCCGAGATCGCTATCGGCGAGGCGGATGGCGATCATGGCGGAGTCGTCCACGCCTGCAACCTCGCAGACGGACACGCCTACGCCGCCTACTCCGCAGCCGGAGAACGGGCCGCCGACCGGTGGATGCGCGAAGCCGGGCTATGGACGCCGAAGCGGGCAGTCATCAACGAAGTTGCAGCGCGCGGCGACCGGCGCCAGTTCCTCACCATCAACCCGCACGTCGGATTCGGCGACCGTGAAGTCGACTACCTCGTGGTGCACGACCTCGCCGACGCTGCCCTCGACCGGCACTGGGCGGCAGTCGTCCGAGTTGCCGACCGGCTCGTCCAGGAACCGCGACTCGACGCCGACACCATCGTCGGCATCAGCGGCATCCCTAACGGCCCCGCGTCCGACGTCTGCCCGACCAAGCCAGCTGCCGTCCCCCACGCCCGCGACTGGTGGGAGGAAACACCCGCCGAAGCCGCCAGGTACGACCGGGCCTGGGACGCCGACGACCACGACATCCACCGAGACGAGGAGTAGCACGTGCTCAGCACCACCTACCGGGGGCGGAGGGGTCAGGCGCCGCGTCCGAGGCAAGCCCCACCAGCGGAAACTCGTCATCAACGGCCAGACCATCCACCACGGATGGCAAGGAGACGACGCCCAAGCCCTCGACTGGTTCCGGACGGTCATCGACCGCTTGGACGCGGAAGGGCCCAAGTGCCCGGCAGACGAGCACCCGCACTGGTGGCCTTCCCCCACGAACACCGAGCAAGCCCGATGAAGCCGAACCCAATGGGCTGCCGCTGGTGCGGGGGCGACCAGCGACCCCACGCGCAGCGATGGAAACCCCCAGTCGGCTGGCATAAGTGGGAACAGCCCACCCAGCAGCAGATTAAGGACCGGATGCTCGCACGGCGGGTCGAAAGGCAGACGCCGTGACCGACGTCGACTTCCCGTGCCGGGTGCGGTTCAAGCAGGGCCGCGTCCAGCACCGGACGCGGCAGCCCGACGGGCACGACTGAGGCCCGCTCCCGCCGACCGGAGCGGGCCTTCCGCATGCCCTTGCTGTACCAATGGCCCGCGTTGTCAACCCTATGGGGCACCATTGCCTCAAGAGTCGCCCTGCTTCCCGTACCACCCGAGGAGCCTGCCGTGCACGACCACCCCGCCACGCTGGACGAATACTCCTGGCCCGTCTGCGTAACCCCCCGCTGCGGACGGCAGCTGTGGGTGGCCGAAGCTGGACGATGGGCGTGCCGGCCCTGCGAGGACGTCACCGCGGCCCGCATCGCCGAACTTCCGGGCCTGTTCCGGCAGCTGGATACGACTGCGGCGCTGATGCGTGGGGCGCGCCGTCCAGGCGGCGGCTCGTCGGGTAGTCGGGTGCCGCCGATTCCGCCCCGGCTGGAAGTTCTCGCCCTGGTCGGTCCGGGTGGTGTGGCGGCCCGGCTGCAGGCGATCGAAGATGCGTGGCGGCAGGCCCTCGGCTGGCCTACTCCGCCTACCGTCGAGCATCGCACCACGTATCCGGTACACCGCGGCGCCGACGGCACCATGCGCCTCGGGCAGCCGCAACACGGCGACCGCGTCTATCCCCACTGGCGCACGCAACGCCCCGCGGTCTCCGTTGCGAAGCGTGTCACGTTCCTTGCGAACAACCTGCCCTGGGCCTGCGAGCGTTACGAGTCGGTCGGCCAGGACATCGACGACCTGCGGCGCCTGCACGGCGAATGCAGCGCGATCGACAGCGACGAACGCAAGCCCGGCCGCGTCCAGATCGGCAACTGTCCTGCCCGCTACGACGACGACAGCCTGTGCGGGCAGCCGCTCACCGCCACCGCCGCAAGCCACCGGGTCCGATGCGGGGCGTGCGGGACACGGTGGGAGACGCTGGGGGATTGGCGGCAACTCCGGGCCGCACAGGAAGCCGTGGCCGCCGAAGAACAGCAGCGGCAGGAAGGGGTGGCGGCGTGAACGCGAACGAAGCGACCCGCGACCACCTCTACAAGGTCTTCTACGAGGGCCTCGGCCTGTGTGGCTGCGGAAGCCCTGATGACGCCTACGCACTGGTCCGTGACCTGCTGGCGCTCGCTCCGTTCTACGAGGACGAGCGCTGGCGCCTCGCCGAAGTCCTTACCGGAGGAGGAGCCGCGCACCACATCATCATGTCCGTCCTCGACTCGGCAGGGCTCACTGAACACGGGTCCACCATCAACGGATCGTGGCTCACCGAAAAGGGTGCATGGTGCCTGCAAGCCATGAAGTCCGTGCCCTTCGAGCAGATGGACAGCGCCGCTTTGCCTCACGACGGAGGCGACTGCACCAGCGCGTGCTGGCAACTTCCAGCGGATGGGCAAGCAGCGTGACCGCCCCGCTCGCGCACGCCGCCGACAGCCTGCCAATGGTGACGGCCAACACCGGGCAGCCGTTCATGCCGCGTGACGCCGTCCTCGCCCTCCTCCGCGCCATCGCCGAATCCTGCCGCAACCTCGCCGACGACCCTGACTGCGACCTCCACACCGCCGCAGCCGCCATCGACATCGAAACCGACGCCCTCGAAAGCCGGGCCATCGGACACACCACGGAGGCAGCATGAGCGACATCGCCGACTTCCTGCGGGCTCGATACGCGGAGGCGCGAACGAAGGCGGAAGGCTGGCGCCGCCAGATCCCTAGCGTCTTCGACGGGCGCGATGTGGAGATCGTTCACGAATCAGGGAACTCAACCCTCCTGGTGGACGGGCACCCCTATCCTGCGGACAAGTACTACGAGGTCGCCACCGTGCCCGCGCCGGACCCGGACGTCATCGCCGACTTGGACGCCAAACTCGCCCTCGTCGACGAGCTGGACTACGAGCCCCCGGCCGCCGAATCCGAGGCCGACCCGGAACTGCACGCCCGTCGCGCGCACCCGGCATGGGAGTACGCGACCACCGAAGGACCCCGCAAGCAGTGGGACGACGTTGACGTGCCGCCCCACGACGACTACGGCAACCTCGAACCCGGCTGGGAACGCAACACCGACGCAGGCCGCGAAGGCTGGGAACGTTTCGACTACACCGAAGAATCCTACTGGCGGCGCCCCCGACCCGGCGGGCCACGCCCCACGCACATCCCGCGAGCACTGAAGATCCTCGCGCAGCCGTTCGCCGGGCACCCGGACCACAAAGGGGAGGAGTGGGCGCCGTGAGCGAAGCAACTGTGCTCACGTCGGCCGATCCGGAGCCGCCGCCTGGTACGCGAGTTCTCGATGACTGCGGCATCACCTGGATCAACTCCGGCTACTACCCGGTCGCCTGGATGCCCTACAGGGGCGACGGGGATCCCGAGTCCTGGACCAAGGTCGCGGGCAACTACGGGCCGGTGCGGGTCGTGGTCGCACCGTGACCGCCCCGCCGTGGGGCCACAAGCCGCCACCCGTCGACGACGCCACCACCTACTGGAACCAGCCGCCGCCCGTCATGTCCCCGCGCTGTACCTACTGGTTCAACCGTCACGCCGCCGGAACGTGGCGGCCGAACCGGCGAATCCGCACCGAGGGCTACCACGCCGCCGCCGAACAGCTTGGCGTCTGGATCTGGGAGTACCTCCACGTCATCCGGCCGCTGTTCGACGACGACGAGCAGAGTCCGACCACTTGACATGCGCCACACGAATGACTTGACACGACCCCAGAACCGAAGCGATCATCTGCTTAGATCGCACGACTTTCGCGCTAAGGCCACCCCTGTCGGGTGGCCTTTGTCGTTCCCGGAGGTGACCATGCCCTCCGTCGCACTCGCCACAGCAGCCGATATGGCCTATTGGGCCGGACGCCCCGTAGGCACCATCTGGCGGTGGGCCTCCGAGGGGCGCATCTCGGTCTACGGCAAGGGCAAGGCGGCCCGCTACGACCTGATGGAAGTCGAGCCCGCCAAACGGGACAGCGACACCCGCGAACTGATCTCCCCTACCCCGGCACCACCCATACGCGAGACGGCCTTACTCGCCGCCTGAAGCCCCCTGCGCGGTGGTCGACGCAGGGCCGGGTCTTGTAGCGCCCCCAGCGCTCGGCCCACCGTCCGCCCGAACCCGGTGGGGGTTCGGGCGGACGAAAACCTCAAGCCGGGGCGCCTGCTCACCGCCCCGGCGTCCCGCCGCCCAACTTCACCCATGCCGGGCGGCGGGACACCCCCAATCGCGCCACAGCGGCGCTGCACAGGAAGGCGCGTCGCTGTGGCCGACACCTATGTGATCACCGTGGAAGCGTCCGGCGAAGTCACCCCCGCACCGCCCGACGACACCGAAACCCCCGACACCGACGAGGTGGAGCAGTGACCGCAGGACTCGCCCCCAGCCTCGTCTCCAACTGGCTCAACACACTTCGCACCGCAGGCGCCGCCTACGGGCCGGTAGCCGGAACGTTCGCCCAACTGCACACCGGCGACCCCGGCGCCGCAGGGACCGCCAACGTCAGCGTCGGCTCGACGACCCGCAACACCTTCACCTTCGCCGCCTCCGCGTCCGGGTCCGCCCTCGCGCTCAGCGGCGCGCCCGCGGCGTGGACCAACGGCGGCACCAGCGAGACCCTCACCCACATTTCCGTGTGGACCGCCAGCTCCGCCGGAACGCTCCTGTTCTCGGTGGCGCTGACCGCCTCCAAGGCGTGGGCGTCCGCCGACCAGTTCACGCTGTCCACGCTCACGGCGGCCCTCACTCCGCAGGCTGCATGACCGCCTGATCAGGAGGGGTCATGGCGACCTTCACCGACGACTTCAACCGCGCCGACTCCACGAGCCTCGGCGCCGGATGGGTCGAGGTCTCCGGCGACTGGTCGATCATCACCAACCGGCTGTCGGCAGGCTCAGCGGGCGGCACGATCATCCTCCGGGCCGCCGGAGCGATGGCCAGCAACGACCACTCCGCGCAGGTCACCATCGCCACCACGGCATCCGTCAGCCACGGCATCTGGTGCCGCGGCAACACCAACATCACCAGCGGCTACCTGTGGCGCAACGACGGATCGAACTGGACCCTCTTCGCCGTCGTTGGCGGATCGTTCATCAGTATCGGCAGCTACACCGCGGCAGCCGTCGCAGGCGACGTCGCGAAAGTCCAGGCCGTCGGATCGACGATCAAAGGCTTCGTCAACGGCATCCAGCGCGTCTCTGTCACCGACACCAACGTCGCCACCGGCACCAGCGTCGGGCTGCGTGCAGAGAGCGTGGCCGCGCTCCGCTTCGACGACTTCACCGCGGCAGACGTCGTCTCCGGAACCACAGGCGACGCGGCACTCACCGGCACCGCCGCACTTGCGGCGGCCGGCCAGCGGGCGACAGCAGGCGCTTCCGCCCTCGCCGAAACCGCAGCCCTGTTCGCATCGGGCCAGCGCGCCACGGCAGGCAGCGCGGCGCTCACAGGAACAGCCGGCCTGACGTCGACCGGCACCCGTGGAGCGTCCACGGCGGCCGGCCTCACAGTTTCGGCGGCCCTGACGGCAGCCGGCACGGTCACCGTCGTCGGTGCCAGCAGTGCCGCGACGTCCGCCGTCCTGGCTGCCGCCGGACTCACGGACCACCCGGCGGACGCAGCGCTCGACGCATCCGCCGGCCTCGCCGCAGACGGAGTACGCGCTACCGCAACCGGCTCGGCACTCGCCGCAACCGCACTCCTGGCCGCAGCCGGACAGACCGATACCGTCGGTGACGCTGGACTCGCGGGTGCTGCGGTCCTCGCGGCGGCCGGACAGCGCAGCGCCGTAGCCGGTTCGAGCCTCGCCGCGGCGGCCACCCTGGCAGCTCAGGGACAGGTCGCCCACGACGGCACGGCCGCACTCGCCGCCACAGCCACGCTGACGGCCGCCGGGGCTATAGGCACGCCGCCCGTCATCGGCGCCGCAGCCCTGAACGCGGCCAGCCTCCTTACGGCTGCGGGCCGCCGCGACACGAACGCCGCAGCCAGCCTGGCCGCCACAGCACTGCTTGCCGCGGCAGGAACCACGACCGCCACCCGCGGTGCGGCGCTCACCGCGACGGCAACCCTCACGGCCGCCGGAACGATCCTGTCCACCCGCGACGACGTCACCGTCACCGTCGGCGCCCCCTACAGCCCGTGGACGGCAGGACTGCCGCACGTGCCCGCCTGGAGTACACAGACGGCCCGAACCGCCGGCTGGGAGGTGGGCGCCCCATGGTGATCCCCGCCTCGAGCACCGAATACCTGCACGTCCCCGTCACCGCACCCACCGGAACCGACCTCGCCGGCATGCCCGTCCGCCTGGCCGTCGTCGCCCACCGGGCCAGCCCGGCCGACTCGGAGTGGCGCACCGCCGCCTGGTCCGGCGCGAACGCCCGCCTCCTCATCGGCCCCGACACCGACACCGTCCTCGTGGCGGGCGACTACCGGGTGTGGATCAACATCGACCCGCCAGGCAGCGAAGACATCGTCCGGCCCGCCGGAATCCTCACCGTCACCTGAAGGGGGCGAGTCCGATAGCCGATAACCTTTCGAACACGGCCGAGAACCGGTGCCTCGACTTCATCATGGGCAACAGCGCCACGGCGCCGACCACCCCGCTGAAGGTCGCCCTCGTCACCGCGAACGGCTCCGACACCAGCGCCGGGACCGAAGTCGCCGGCGGATCCTACGCACGCAAGAACATGACCGTCGCCGCCGCCACTAACGGCGCCACCAGCAACTCGGCCGACCTGACCTGGACCGGCATGCCCGCCGCGACTGTCGTCGGCGTCGAAGTGTGGGACAACGCCGGGGCGCCGGTCCGCCTCTGGTACGGGGCGCTCGGCGCCTCCCGCACCGTCGGATCCGGGGACGAGCTGAAGATCGTGGCTGGTGCACTCTCGTTTGCTTTGGCCTGATAGGGGGCCCGCATGCCGAGCCTCTCCAGCCTCGTCGACAACTTCAACGACAACATCATCGGGCCCGAGTGGGGCGACTCCTACGGGGGCGTCACAGAGACCGGGGGCCGCGCCCGCATTCCGCTGGTCGCAGCCACCTATGCCGGCTACCAGACGGGCCGCGCCTGGACGTTCGCCGGTGCCGCCGTCTACCTGAAACTCGTCACCCGGCCGGTCGCGTCCATCGGCACCGACGTGTCCGTGAACTTCCTGGTCACCAGCAACGTCGACGGCACCAGCATCGGCTTCAAGTACAACGCCGTCACCAACGTGCTGCGCATGCAGAGCAACGTCGCCTACTTCGACGGCGCCGCCGTCGAGATCGCCTACAACGCGACGACGCACCTGTGGCTGCGGCTGCGGGAGACCGGCGGCAACGTCCTGTGGGACACCAGCCCGGACGGCACGACGTGGACGAACCGGCGCACACTGGCGACCCCGGCGTGGGTGACGTCCAGCGTCGACACGACGGCCCTCGACCTGTACGGATACCGCAACACCGGCACGACGGACTACGCCGAGTTCGACAACGTCAACACCCTGTCCGACGGGGCGGTGTGGACGGCGACCGCAGCCCTGACCGCGGACAGCACCCAGACCGCGGCGGCGACTGCGATCACCGTTGTTGGTGCCGGCCTCACCGCAGACGCCGCCCTCGGCTCGGCCGCCGTCCTCACCGCGCACGCAGACGCGGTCCTCGACGCGGACTCCAACCTGTCCGCGGACCTGTCCGGCGCCGACCAGTCCGACGTCGACACGCTCGTCGGGCGGGCCCACAGCGGATGGGCGGTGAGCGGCCCATGGCGATGAAACTCGCGGCCAGCAGCACCGAGTACGTGCGGGTGACCGCGGTGTCGAAGGTGGCGGGCGTCAGCATCAACGTCGCCTCGCCGCCGAAGTTCGCGTTCCTGCCCGCCTCCAGCACCGGCAATCCGGAGGTCGGCGACTGGGTGACGGGGGAGTGGGCGGCTCCTGCGGCCCGCATCCTGATCGGCCCCAACGGCGGCACCACCACGCTCGAACCGGGCGAGTACCGGGTGTGGCTGTCGTGGGCTGCCGGTTCCGAAAACCCGGTGTACCTCACCGGGGACCCGCTGATCGTCTACTGACCGGAGCCCGCGCCATGGCCCGCTACCGCAAGCTGCCCGTCGAGATCGAAGCCGTCCAGTGGGACGGCAC
This sequence comes from Streptomyces ortus, assembly GCF_026341275.1. Taxonomy (NCBI): domain Bacteria; kingdom Bacillati; phylum Actinomycetota; class Actinomycetes; order Kitasatosporales; family Streptomycetaceae; genus Streptomyces; species Streptomyces ortus. The sequence goes on along the minus strand of NZ_JAIFZO010000002.1, from coordinate 313,319 downwards.
TGCCGACGGAGCCACGCCCATCATCGACTGGATCCTCAGCAGCGGTTCGACCGCGACCTACACGTGCTCGAACCCCGACCGCTGCCAGGAGAACGACGGCGACACGCCGCACTCGATCAGCATCCGCACCCTCGAAGGCGACATGCGCGCAGACCTCGACGACTGGATTATCCGGGGAGTACAGAACGAGTTCTATCCCTGCAAGCCGGACATCTTCGCTGCCACCTACGAGCCGGTCGAGGCGGACCCGCAGTAAGGAGCCCGCGCCATGGCCGACGACCTGCTCGTCATCATCCCCACCCGAGGCCGCCCCGGTGCTGTGCGCGAGATCGTGCAGGCGTGGGACGACACCGGTGCGACCGCCGATCTGCTGTTCTGTGTCGACAAGGACGATCCGGAGCTGGCCGCGTACAAGGCGGTGGCGAAGGAGCTGTCCGGCGACGTGCGGGTGCGGTTCGTGTTCTGGGCGCGGAAGCGGCTGTGCGGCACGTTGAACCAGGCGGCGGTGAAGAACGCGCCCAACTACCGGTTCCTCGCGTTCATGGGCGACGACCACCGGCCCCGGCCCGCTGCGATGGCGTGGGACGCCCGCATCCGCGAGTGCCTGTCCGGCGGGCCCGGCATCGTATACGGCAACGACCTGCTGCAAGGCGAAGCCATGGCGACCGCTGTCGCGATGACCTCCGACATCGTCGAGGCGCTGGGGTATTTCGCGCCTGACTGCCTGGTGCATCTCTGTCTCGATCTGTGCTGGGTCGAGTGGGGTCGCGGCATGGGCCGCATCACCTATCTCGACGACATGGTCATCGAGCACCTACATCCGGCGGCGGGCAAGGCGGCGTTTGATCAGGTCTACGAGGACTGCAACAGCCCCGAACGGGCGTCTGCCGACGGCGCCGCCTACATCGACTACCGCGACAACGGCGGGCTCGAAGCCGACCTCGCCAAACTGCGGGCGCTCGTCGAGGAGGCGTCGTGAAACCTCACCTCGGCGACCAAGTCCACTACGTCGAGCGAGATCGTCGCACGGACCAGCCGCTTCCATGTCGGCTTGCCTTCATCAGCGAAGTCCCGCGATTCCTGAACCGAGAGCCGCTGGACGGCTGCCCGAACGGCACCGACGGTGAGTGGATAGCGAGCCTGGTCGTGGTCGGCCGGACCGGCTTCGCCTTCGCGGGCGACGCCGACTACCTCACCCCTCACGGGTCGAACGCCCCGTGGGCCGAGGACGCCGCCACTTCGTGGCACGTCGCTGCGGATTGCGAGGAGGCCTCGTGACCGCCGAAGCCGTCATCCAAGCGTGGGACGTCGCCGACCCCGAGGCGATTCACCCGCTGCGTCGCGTCTCCGAGGATGCCTACTGGGAGTCGGGCCGCGCGCAGGCCGACATGCTCGCCACCGTCATCCCCGACGGGGCGAAGGTCATGGACTTCGGCTGCGGAGACGGACGGGTCGCCATCCCCATGGCTATCCGTGGCTACGAAGTCACCGCTGCTGACAGCTCGCAGAACATGCTGGACCGGTTCGATGAACGCATCTTCCAGCGCGACAGGATCACACTCGTTCAGGCGTCCGCCGACGGCATCGCCGGACACCTCGGGCGCCGCCGCATGGACGCCGTTTACAGCCTCGCCGTACTGATCCACCACAGCTACACCGACTGCCTGCACATCATCGAACGCCTGCGGGCCGCCACCAAACTCGGCGGGATCCTCGTCCTCGACTGGCCCGTCTCCGAGGCGCCCGAAGAGGCCGACTCGTGGATCGGCGTCACCACCTGGTCCCCGCAGCAGCAGGCCGACGCCTGCGCGCGCATCGGGCTCGAACCCGTCGACAGCAAACTGCCGTGGGGGGTCTACCGGGCCGTGAAGGCGGGCGGCTGATGCGTGAAGCGCTCGCGCCCCGGCAGGCTTCGCCACGTCGCCGCTGGGAGTACCGAGGGCGAAGCGAGTGCCGCAACGCGGCCACCTACTGGCTCCGGTACGCGCTCACGGAGCCGTGGGACTTCGCCTACTGCGCCCCGCGCCGGATTGCCTGCCGCCTGTTCGGGCGCCACAACGTCACCTGCCGAGGACGGCTCGACCACCCCCGGAGGTGACCATGCGCGTCCTCCTCTCCGGTGCGTCCGGCTTCGTCGGCCGCCACCTGCACCGCGCGCTCCTCGACCGTGGCGACCTCGTCCTCGGTATCGACCTCAACGCCACCCCCCTCGCCCGCAGCGGCGACGCCCTCGACTTCTTCCGCACCGATGACCGCCGCTGGGACCTCGCCATCCACGCGGCTGCGATCGTCGGCGGCCGGGCCAGCATCGACGGCAGCCCGCTCGGAGTCGCCACCAACCTGGCCTTGGACTCCTGGTACTTCCGGTGGCTCGTCCGCACCGGCACCCCGCGCGCCGTGTACTTCAGCTCGTCTGCCGCCTATCCGGTCGCGCTTCAGCAGCCGGGCCCGGTCCGCCGGCTCGTCGAGACGGACATCGACTACGAGCAGCCCGGCCGGCCCGACGCGACGTATGGGCTCGTGAAGCTCGCCGGCGAGCAGCTCGCGCAGTACGCCGAAGCTGAGGGCTGCCGGGTGCACGTCCTCCGGCCATTCTCTGGCTACGGCACCGACCAGGACGACGTGTACCCGTTCCCGGCGTTCATCCGCCGGGCCCGCGAGCGGCAGGACCCGTTCGAAATCTGGGGCGACGGCAGCTCGACGAGAGACTGGGTCCACATTGACGATCTCGTTGGCGCGACGCTCGCGGCCGTCGACCAGGACGCCACCGGGCCGATCAACGTGGGCTGGGGCCGGGCGGCCAGCTTCGACGAACTCGCTGGGCTCGTCACCGCCGAAGCCGGATACCGGCCCGAGTTCAAGCACCTGCCCGCCGCACCGCAAGGCGTCCACCACCGCGTCTGTGATCCGAAGCGGATGCTCGACGTCTACCAGCCGACCGTGACCCTCGAAGAGGGCGTGCGGCGGGCACTCGCATGACCGGCCGCTTCCTCGCCTTCGAACTCGCAGGACTCGGAGAAGCGCCGGACCCCGACGACGCGCTCGCCTACGGGCGCACGCTCGTCGAACGCGGCGGCGCAACCGTCCCTGCGGATGCTCGACCCCGGATTACTCAACGCGCCGACGGCAGCGACTGCTACCGCGTGGAGATCCCCGCAAGTTTCGCCTGACCACCCCACCCGGAAGGCCCGCGCCCATGGCTTCCCCCGACCTGCCCTTGTGGGCATGGAATCTGATCATCGCCGTGCAAGGTCACGAAGACCAGCACGCCTCCAGCGACCCGTGCCTGAAGGGCGTCCTCAACGCCGTCCCCGCCGAAGTCCGCTCGCAGGCTGAGGCGATCGCCGCCTACGTGCAGCAGGCGCGTGGCAACGAGGTCGCCGACAAGGCAGCCAAGGCGTGGGACTACCTCATGGCCGAGTTCTTCCCCAAGGCGGACGACGAGCCGGAGGCGACGTCATGACTGACCATGTCCTGACTTCCCTCGCCTGGCTCGCCGCGATCACCACGGCCGTCATCTACTGGGCGGGGCGGCCGAAGAAGAAGGCCAGCAAGAAGGCCGCCGCGAAGACCAGCGGTCCGCAGGCTGCCGTCATTGAGGTCGTCGAGAAGGGGCGCGCCACCGACAGCACCAGCGGCGGCAGCGTCATCACCCCCAACGACGTCCGCATCAACGGACAGTCGCTCCTCATTCCGCGCGACGCCGAGATCACCGTCCACGAGATCACCAGCCGCGACGACGAACTCGTCACCGTCACCCTCACTCTCTTCGCCCGCCGCGTCGTCATCGCAGCCGAACAGGACCTGACGTGAGCGAGACCCGCGTCGAACTCCGCGTCGCCCCGGAACGCGAAGCCGACTTCGACAAGCACAAGCACCTGCTGCCCGGCAGTGAAGAATCCCGGCGCCGCGACGGCGAGCACGTCATCCTCACCTGGATCGCCCCCGACGCCCCGCCCGACGCGGCCGTCATGAGCCCCTACTTCACGCACGTCGGCGACCGGATCGAACTCGGCGGCATCGACTACTACGACACCGCCGGATATCACCTCACCTGACCCACGGAGCCCGCGCCAATGGACCTCCACGCCTGGATCACCCAGCAAGTCGACGCCGTTGAGCGGTCGATCGAAGACGACTGCATCCCGAGCGGCGAAGCCGCACCCATCCTGCGCCGCTGCGAGGCGGACCGCCGCATCCTCGCCCGACACGCGCCGCAGCCGAACGGGACCGGCTTTGATGACGGCTGGCAGTGCCGGACGTGCAGCGAAGACGGCGGCGACGGCTACCAGTACCTCGTGCCCTACCCGTGCCCGACCGTCACCGATCTCGCGCACGCCCACGACATCACCCCCGAGACCCTCGCTGGACTCGACCACCCACGGCCGCCCACCCCGCCCATCACCACCAGCGACGTGCCCGAAGCGCTACGCGGGCCGCACTGGAAGCCGTAACCCACCACAGGAGCCCGCGCCATGGCCCGCTACACGATCAACTACCTCACCGGTCACGAAGAGACCATCGAGGCGAAATACATCGAACCGTCCGGCAGCCAGTACATCGGCTGGGCCGGAGACGGATCCGCCTGCGCCTACATCCCCATCGCCAACGTCCTCAGCGTCGTCCGCCTCGCCGACGAGACCACAACCAAGGCGGTGGGCGCCTGATGGCCCGCCTGCAGATCCTCGAACTCCCCGAAGTCTTCGTCGGCGAAGCCAGCGAGACGCCCTTCGTGCTCGTCCTCGACCAAGTCGACGACGAACTCGCCGAAGACATCACCCGCTGGCCCGAAGACGTCGCCACACGGATCGGTGCCCGGCAAGTCCTCTGCTTCCCCGGAACCATCGACATCCCCGCCAACGACACCACCGCGTACCTCGACGCGGCACGCGGCGCCCTCCCGGCGGACGCCCACTACGAGATGACCATCGGCGGAAAGCCCGTCGACTGGACCCGCGCCGACGAGCCGCGTGCCCGTGCCGTCGACGCCGTCCAGGAGCGGACCGACATCGCCAGCGACGCTGACAGGCTCGCCCGGTGGAGGATCGCACTCGCCGACGCCCTCGGCATGGACCGACTCCGCGACTGGGACGACATCCGCAACGCCGCTGCTGGTCTCCGCAAGGAACGCGACGCGCGGGCCGCAGCAACGGAGGCTGTCCGCAACCTGCACCGCCCGGTCGAGCACCGAGGTCAGATCATCTGCTGGGAATGCTCCGCCTACGACCTTGCGGGACTCTCCACGGACAACGCGCCCGTAGCCCACGACCAGTGCGGCACCCTCCGCGCACTGAAGAGCGACCAATCCGCCGATGCCTGACGTGACGGTGAAGTTGTCCGACGGCGTCCGAGAAGTCACCGTCGAAGTGACCGGCGCCGACGACGCACTCCGGCGAGCCGAAGAAACCGCCGTCCGGCTCTACGGGATCGCCGCCGCCAACAGCCCGGCCGACCGACGCGCCGGATTCGCAGGCTGGTCACCCGGCAGCAGCACCGAACGCAGCGGTGAGGAATAGGAGACGGCTGTGAGCGGAGGGTGGGCCAACTCGGACAGGAAAGGCCGCCTGCCCAGCAACTGGTCTCGCCTGCGCGCCGAGACGCTCGCCAAGCATCCGACCTGCGTCCTGTGCGGCGTTCGACCGAGTACGCACTGCGACCACATCAAGGCCAAGACCGACGACCACACGCAGCTCCAGGGAGTTTGCGAGCCCTGTCACCTGCAGAAATCGTCACGCGAGGGCAACGAGGCGCAGCGCGCCAACCCCCGGCCCGGACGGACGAGACCGCAGGAACCACACCCCGGGATGAGGTGAGCGCATGAAGATCTGGCCCGGCTGGCAGCTCGTCGTGAAGCTCGAACCCTCCACCCCACGCCGCTGCCGCCACATCGTGAAGACCGCAGGCCAGCCCATGCGCTGCATCTTCAACGCCGGACACCCGCCACACGGACACACCGGCAGCGCCGACCTCCACGCCCCCGCCATCCCGTCACCCGGCACTCTCGCGGACAGGCGGTGACCATGACGCGCTACCTGATCGTCCACGCCGAACGGCGCGGCGACGACACCGTCATCGAAGACCCCGACCTCACCGTCGAGTTCATCGACGGCTGGGTCCTCTTCAAAGACCGCGACCTCATCCAACCCAACCGCGTCGTCCTCGCCATCCCAGCAGTGCAAGTCGCACGCGTCGAACGGGTAGACGACGAGCAGAACACCGAAGGCACAGAGCTCGCGCCACGCAAGGAGTAGAGCTGTGGCCAGTCGCGCCAAGTCCAACCGTCGCATCGTCCGCGAAGGCCGCCGCTACTGGAGCGACCGGCCGACCAGTGGGGGCAAAGCAGCCGGCATCGGATACGGGATGCGCAACGGATCGTTCACCCGCTGCGTGTCTCGCGTGCAGCGCTTCATGGGACCCCGGGCGCGCGGGTACTGCGCCCTCAGGTTCCACGAGGCGACCGGTGCATGGCCCGGATCCAAGGCCAACCGAGGCACCAAGGGTCGCCGTCGATGACCAACAAAGCCCCACGAAACGTCAGTTGAATTGCGACAATGGGATGAAGAAACCCCGGCGAGCGTTGGAGCGCTCCCGGGGCCGTGGCCAGCCTGAGCGAACAGGTCGACATGACACAGGCTATACGCCCCACCTTCATCAACTGCGCCCGCTGCGGCACCGAGAAGAAAGTCGGGCGAGGCGGACCCATTCCCGCGTACTGCTCGGCAGCATGCAGGAATGCGCTGAGCAACGAGCGGGCCCGCAAGGACGGCCGCTACGAACAGCGGCTCGTGAAGATGCGAGCAAGGGCAGCTGCCCAACGCGAGGCCGAAGCCCGCCCCTGCCCGTACTGCGGCAGCCCTATGACGAACCCGCGCCGCGTTCAATGCGGCGCCCCAGAGTGCAAGCGGCAATTCCGCAACGCACGCCAAGCCGAGTTCCAGAGGAAACACAAGGCTGAGCATGGCGTGTACTACAGCAGGCAGTACGACGGGGACCGGGTCAAGGCGTATCGGATCACCTGCATTCAGTGCGGGACAGAGGCAGTCGTGACCAAGCCGACGTCTCGATACTGCTCGCACTCATGCTGGTACAAGGCGAGCCATGCTCGGCACGCACAGGTAGAGCTGGCCTGGAAGCCGCTACTGCGAGCGCCACGCCTGGCAACCGTGATCCTCTTGCGTCCACTGCGACGACGCTGGTTCAGCGCGTGCTGTCCGATGTGCTCGACATGGTTCATCACAGACAACCCGCGAGACCGGAACTGCTCACGTCGATGCAGCAGGCGAGCAGCCAAGGACAGGCGTCGCGCCATGGAACGTGACGCCTTCGTTCAGCACGTCAGTCGACCAGACGTGTACGAGCGGGACCAGTGGACATGCCAGCTGTGCGGTGAGGCAGTACTGCGGGACGAGGTCGTTCCTCACCCTCAAGCGCCGACACTGGATCACATCATCGCGTTGTCGCGAGGTGGAACTCACGAACCCGCGAACGTCCAACTGGCTCACTTCTACTGCAATCTGATCAAGAACGACGGCGAGTGGGCAGACGTCGGTCGCCGGCCGGCCGCGTAGAGGTAGCTGCGCATGGGAGGGGTGGCACGGTACCCCCCTCCCCCCTTGATCCACTCCTCGGGCTGGTATAGCTCTCGACATCGCCCCCGGGTTTCCAAGGCTGCTGACCTGCGGTGATGGCGCACCGGTCTAGTCCACTCGGCTTGGCGGACCGTGTCGCAGGATGGTAACGATGCAGGTCAGGCCCCGATAGCCGTGACATTCGCTGGCTAGACTGGACGCATGACGTCGACCGCCGTGACCCGCCGCACCGAGTGCGAGCAGTGCGCTGGCCCGCTGCCGTTGATGGCGCGGGCCGATGCGCAGTACTGCGGTGCGACCTGCAGGAAGCGGGCGAGTCGATCACGGATCGCTGCCCGTCAGGCGCGGGTTTCTGCCGAGCGGCAGGCCCGTATCCCGGCCGAGTTGACGTCGCGTCCTCGCTGGGTGCGGCATAAGGACAAGGTGCCGCTCCGCGTCGATGGCCGTTTCGCCTCGGTGAAGGACCCGTCGTCCTGGTCGGACTACGCCGCGGCCACTGCGTCCCGCGCTGGCGACGGCGTCGGCTTCGTCCTCACGGCTGGCGACGGCATCGTGGTCATCGACCTGGACCATGCGGTCGAGGACGGCCAGATCCTGCCGTGGGCGCAGACGATCGCCGACCAGTTGCCGCCGACGTATATGGAGCGCGGCCGGTCCGGTACTGGCCTGCACCTGTGGTTCCGCGGTGCGGTCGAGCACGGCCGGCGTATCCGCCGCGGCGAGTTGGCGGTCGAGGTGTACTCGGACCGCCGCTACATGATCGTGGGTGACCGGGTTCCGGGTACGCCTCTCAGTCTTGCCGAGCTGCCTGACGCAGCCGGTTTGATCGCTTCGCTCTGACGCCCCGGCGGCGTCCTGCGGGGCGTCGTTGTTTCCTGCCCTACGCGCGCCCTGGTGGCGCGCTCTGACCCTGGAGGTCGTCATGGGCGTTCGTGGACCTATCGGTAAGCGCTCCGAGGAGCGCATGGGCCATCGCTCGAAGGAAGAGAAGGACGCGGTCACGAAGGCCCCTTCGGGGGCCCCGGACGGTCTGCCGGACCTGCCGGATCCGAGTCCGCTGTGGGATCCGATCGCAACGGACTGGTATCTGTCGCTGCGGGAGTCGGGGCAGGCGGCGTTCTATCAGCCGTCGGACTGGGCGGTTGCCCGGTACGCCGCGGAGCTGATGTCGCGGGTGCTGGACTGTTCGGAGCGCGGCCCGAACGGTCAGCTGGTGGCGGCCCTGAACTCGGTAATGTCGTCGCTCCTTACGACTGAGGGCGATCGTCGGCGGGCCCGCATGGAACTAGAACGGAAGCCTGCCAGCAAGCAGGCGCCGGCTTCGGTGACGGCGATCGCCGACTACCGCTCCTCGATCGGTGGCTGACGAGGAAGTCCCCGACGTCATCGCGCCCTTCACGCTCGGGCCGACGTGGAAGCGTGGCCCGGACGGCAAGTTCGTGCTGCCTGAGTACACGCTGGGCTGGCATGCTCTGGCATGGACGGCGACGTACCTGCAGCACTACGTCGGCAAGCCCTGGCGGTACACGGCCGAGCAAGCTCGCTTGACCCTGTGGTGGTACGCCATGGACCCGGTGACGAACCGGTTCCTGTGGCGGGACGGGGTCGTGCAGCGGCTGAAGGGCTGGGGAAAGGACCCGGTCGTCGGATCGTGGGGCGCCTTCGAGTTCGTGGGGCCGTGTCGGTTCGCCGAGGTCGCCGACGAGGGCAACGAGTGGGATGTCCCGCCTGGCCAGCCGCTGGGGCAGCAGCATCCTGCGGCGTGGGTGCAGATGGCGGCGGTGTCGCAGGACCAGACCCGCAACACGATGACGTTGTTCCCGGGGCTCTTCACGAAGCGTGCTCTGCAGGAATACCGGATCGACCTCGGCAAGGAGATCATCTACGCGGACAAGGGGCGGGCGCGGATCGAGGCGGTGACGTCGTCGCCGCGCGCTCTGGAGGGTGGCCGGCCGACGGCTACGTACCCGAACGAGACGCATCACTGGCTGGAGTCGAACTCGGGCCACGAGATGGCGGCCGTGATCGAGCGCAACGCAACAAAGTCGGCGGATGGCGCCAGCCGCACCCTGGCGATCACGAACGCGTTCGAGCCGGGCGAAGACTCGGTGGCCGAGCGGACCCGGGACGCCTATGAGGCAGCCGAGGCGGGCCGCGCCGCGGACACGGGACTCTTCTACGACTCGCTGGAGGCCCCGCCCGAGGCGAAGCTGACCGAGGCGTGGATCCGTCCAACGCTGGAAGTGGTCCGCGGGGATTCGACATGGCTGGACATTGAACGGTTGAAGGCGTCGATCCTGGACGTCCGCAACCCGGCGTCCCGGTCGCGCCGCTTCTGGTTCAACCAGATCACCGCTGCCGAGGACGCGTGGTTGGCCCGTTATGAGTGGGAGGCCTGCAAGCGCGAGGATCTGGCCCTGGCCGATGGCGACGAGGTCGTGCTGTTCTTCGACGGCTCCAAGTCGGATGACGCGACCGGGCTGTGCGCCTGCCGCATGTCGGACGGTCTGGTGTCGGCACTGGGCGTGTGGCAGAAGCCGGCGAACTGGCCGGCCCCGAGCACCCCGGGCTTCGTGCCCTACCGGGTTCCGCGGGATGACGTGCACGGCGTGATGAAGAACGCGTTCGCCCGCTTCAAGGTTCAGGCGTTCTTCGCGGACCCGGGCTCCGGCCAGGATGACGACGACGGCGAAATGTACTGGGACACGTACATCGATCTGTGGGGTCAGACGTGGGGCTCGAAGCTGGTCCTGCGTTCGGTGGCGTCGGGCGCGAAGGCGCACGCGGTGCGCTGGGACATGCGCGATCCGCGCAATCAGGAGACGTTCACGGAGGCCGTGAAGCGCACCCACGCGGACGTGCTGGAGCGGACCCTGATCCACGACGGGCACAAGGTGCTGCGCACGCACGTCATCAACGCCCGGCGGCGGACGAACCGGTGGGGGATCACGATCGGCAAGGAGCACCGTGAGTCTGCACGCAAGATCGACCTCGCGGTGTGCGCGATCGGCGCCCGAATGCTGCGCCGCATGATCCTCAACTCGCCGAAGCAGGCCAAGAAGAAGACTCCGGGCCGCGGGAGGGTGGTGGTGCTCCGATGACCGCCTACGCTCCTGAACTGCCGTTGACGTTCCTGTCGGACGACGAGCTCGCACTGATCAATCTGTTGCGGGCGGACATGCTGCGGGACCGGTGGGCGCTGCAGTTGCGGGACGCCTACTTCAACGGCGAGCAGCTGGTGCGCGACCTCGGCATTTCGATCCCGCCGCAGCTCAAGGGTCTGCATACGGTGATCGGCTGGCCGCGGGTCGGCGTCGAGTCCCTGGAGGAGCGCCTCGATCTGGAGGCGTTCCGGTGGGCCGACGGCTCTGACTCGACCGAGTTGAAGGAGATCGCCAACAGCAACGACCTGTTCGACGAGTCGAGCCTCGCCCATCTGGATGCGCTGGTGTACGGCCGCGAGTATCTGGCGGTCGGGTCCGGTGATCTCGACGGGGATGGCCCGCCGCTGATCTCGGCTGAGTCGCCGCTGGACATGACGCTGATGTGGGATGCCCGCCTGCGCATGGGTACGGCGGCGTTGCGGGAGTGCGCGGCGGACACGTACATCGAGTCCGGCCCCGACGAGCGGATGCTGGTCCTGTATCTGCCGGACCAGACGGTGATGTGCCTGCCGAACGCTTCCGGCGGCTGGGAGGTCGTCGACCGCGACATTCACCAGCTGGGCGTGGTGCCGGTGGTGCGGATGGCGAACCGGCAGCGCACCGCGGATCGGGTCGGCAAGTCGGAGATCACCCCCGAGGTCATGTCGATCACGGATGCGGCGTGCCGCCGGCTGATGGGCATGGAGGTGGCCGCCGAGTTCTTCGGCGCCCCGCAGCGCTACATCCTCGGCGCCTCCGAGTCCGCGTTCCAGGACGCGGAGGGCAATGCGCTGGACGCCTGGCAGACGTACATCGGCCGGATGCTCGGCCTGGAGCGCGACGAGAACGGTGACATCCCGACGGTCGGGCAGTTCCCTGCTCACGATCCGTCCGGCATGACGAAGATCATCGACTTGTACGCGCGGATCATGTCCAGCCAGTTCGGGCTTCCGCCGCACATGCTCGGCTACACCACCGACAACCCCGCTTCTGCTGATGCCATCCGGTCGACCGAAGCGAAGCTGGTGAAGCGCTCCGAGCGTCGCATCCGCCGCTTCGGCGCCGCCTGGCAGGACGCAATGCGCCTCGCCCTGTGGGTGCGCGACGGTGAGCCGCCGGACAAGGCGCGCCGCATCGAAACGGTGTGGCGCAACCCGGCAACCCCGACGGTGGCCGCCCAGGTGGATGCCACGGTCAAGCTGGTGCAGGCCGGGGTGCTGCCTGCCGACTCCGACGTCACGCTGGAGATGGCAGGGTTCACCGAAACCCAGCGGCAGCGCATCGCCGCGGACCGACGCCGCAGTGCCGGTCGGGCTGGCAGCAGCGCGCTGATGGACCGGCTCGCAGCACTGGACAGCGGAGACGCGGGCCGCAGCCCGGAGCCGTCGGAGGCCGACGTTGGCATCGACAACCTCCGATAGCTCGGCATCTTCCGGCCGCTGGCGGGCTGCACAACGCGGCCTCACCCGGCTCCTGCTGCGGGATTTACTCGTGCTGCGCCGACTGCTCGATCCAGGCCGTTTGCAGGCAACTGTGCCGCCGTGGATCGACGCGGTCACGGAGACGGTGGCCCGCTACTCGGAGACTTCGGCGACTCTGGCCGCGGACTTCTACGACGGGGAACGGGAGGCGGCAGGGGTGCCGGGCACATTCACGGTGCCGCTCGCGGACCCGCCGCCGGACGAGCAGGTGGACGCGTCGCTGCGCTGGGCCACGAAGGATCTGTGGCCACGCGAAGAGGCTGACGCCACCGTGGCGCAGCTGGAGCCGCTCGATGTTCGGCTCGAAGCAGCGATGGTCAAGGCGGACGCTGTGGCGCAGAAGCTGACTGCGGACGGCGGCCGGGAGACGCTTCGGCAGGCCGTGAAACAGGACAGGCAGGCGGTCGGCTACGCACGGGCTGCAGCGCTCGGCGCATGCGCCTTCTGTCGCCTCATGGCGTCCCGCGGGATGGTCTACAAGACTGCAGGAACTGCTGGCCAGGACGCTAATGAGCGTTTCAGTGGCGATGCGAGTGTGGCGAAATTCCACAACGATTGCCACTGTGCGATTGTCCCGGTTTTCAGGGGGCAGCGCTTCGAGTTGTCTCCGCACGCCGCCGAGTGGGACCGCCTGTACCGCGAGCTCGCGCAGGGCCACCCCGGCGATCAACTCCGCCTGTTCAGGCGGGCCATAGCTGAGCACGGCTAGTCCGCGCTCCGTTCGACGAGGTCGCCCTGGTGGCGGCCTTTCTCATTTCCACAGCCCCTGGAGGGCCGATTCGTCATGCCCGAAGAGACCGAGCAGGCCAGCGAGCAGCAGGAGTCCGGCACCGAGGAGACCGTCGAGGAGACGGGAACCGAGGAGGGCGGCACCGAGCGGCAGGGCGACGCCCAGGGGGCGGAGACCGGCAGCGAAGAGAAGCCGCTCGACCGGAAGAAGTTCGAGGCTGAGCTGCGCAAGAAGAACAGCGAGGCCGCGAACCTCCGCAAGCGCCTGAAGGAACTCGAACCGCTGGCGCAGAAGGCCAAGGAGTTCGAGGACGCGCAGAAGTCGGAGTCCGAACGCCTCAACGACCAACTGACCCGGGCGAACGAACAGATCGCCGCAACCCGCAAGAGCCTCGTTGAGGCTCGCGTGCAGGCCCTGGCCGGCACGCAGGCGGGGGAGCGTGCGGCGTTCACCGACCCGGAGGACGCGGTCGGCTCGCTGGACCTGACCTCGTACATCGACGAGTCGGGCTCGATCGACGAGACCGCCATTGAGGCGGATCTTCAGGCGCTGTTGGAGCGCAAGCCGCACTGGGCGCGAGTCCAGCCCCCGGAGGGCCCGCGGCGCCCGGCACCGGACCGCACTCAGGCGTCCGGCGCCAACAAGCAACGGACCCTCGACCCCGCGGATGAGTTCGCGGGGTTCGTCAATACGCGGCTCACGCGCCGCTGAAAGAGGTAAATCATGGCGGCCACGCCTCCCCTCAAGCTGTCCGACGTCAACGAGGCACTACTGCCCCGCACCCTCGCCGGGCCCATCTTCGAGAAGTCGGTCGAGGCGAGCGCGGTCATGGCGCTGGCACGCCCGGCGCCGCTCGCCCTCGATGCGACCACGTCGGTGCCGATCCCGATGGATGTGCCGACCGCCGACTGGGTCGGCCAGGCCGCGCGTAAGCCGCTGTCCAGCGGTGGCGTCGCCGTGAAGCAGATGCAGGCGAAGAAGGTCGCCGTGCTGATCCCGGTCTCCGAAGAGGTCGTCATGACCAACGCGGGCGGCCTGTGGACGCAGCTCCAGCGCGACCTGCCCACCGCGTTCGCGCGGGCCTTCGACCATGCGGCGATCCACGGCAAGACGATGAAGGGCGCGACCGGCCCGTTCGCCGACTACCTGGCGGCCACGGACAACGCGGTCGCTCTCGGTACGGCGCCGCGCAACGAGGGCGGCATCTGGGCCGACTTCGTCGACGGCATGGAGATGGTCGTCGATGGCGACTGGGACTACACCGGAACCGTCGCGGACCACCGGCTGAAGCCGAAGCTGCTGCGGGCGACGGACACGAACGGTCAGCCGATCCTCGTCGACACGCAGACACCGGGCACGGACATGGCGTCGGCGGGCACGCTGATCGGCGAGCCGCTCGCGTACTCGCGGTCGGTGTCGGGCAAGCAGCGCCGGCAGTCCGCGTCGGTGGACTCGGGTCTGCGCGCGATCGGCGGCGACTGGTCGCAGGCGGCCTACGGGATCGGCATGGACATCACCGTGCGGATCTCGAAGGAGGCCACATACATCGACGAGGACGGCGGCGTCCACTCGGCATTCCAGGAGAACCTGGTGCTGCTGCTGGCGGAGGCGTTCTACGGCTTCGTCATGGGCGACGAGGACGCGTTCGTCCGGTACACCGGCACGCCGAGCGGTTCCTGATGGCGAGGGCTGTCCCGGCTTCCGCGCCGGGCGGGGCAGCCAAGCCCCTGAAGATCGTGGCCCGCGTGCATGCCGCACCTCCCGAGCACAACGCGGGGGCGGAGCACATGCTCGTCTCCATGCTGCGCCCTTTGGTGGAGCGCGGGCACGACGTGTCGATGTGGCTGTCCCGGTACGGGAAGGCCAGCCGGGAGTACGAGTACCGGGGCATCAAGGTCGTGCCGTTGGCGTCGCGGCTGGACTTCCCGACCGCGGTCCGCAAGGCGGATGTGCTGCTTGCGCATCTGGAGACGGTGCCGTCGGCTTCGTCTCTGGCCCGCGGGTACGGAAAGCCGCTGGTGGTGGTCTGCCACAACACGCACCGGGCGACGTTCCGGGATGCGGCGGCGGGTGGGACTGCGCTGGCGGTCTACAACAGCCTGTGGATGGAGCGGGAGGCGGAACTCTTCTTCGCTGAGTACCCGAAGTCCGTTCGGCCCGAGTCGTCGCTGGTCGTGCGTCCGCCGGTGTTCGCCGGCGAGTACGCGACGAAGCCCGGCAGGGCGATCACGCTGGTCAACTGCAACCCGGAGAAGGGCGGCAAGGTCTTGAAGGTCTTGGCCGAGCGGATGCCGGATCAGCAGTTCCTGGCAGTGAAGGGCGCTTACGGCGAGCAGATCCTCCCGGACCTGCCGAACGTCGAGATCGTGGACCATGTGCGGGGCGAGGACATGCGGGAGCAGGTGTATGCCCGCACCCGCGTGCTGCTGATGCCGTCGTCCTACGAGTCGTGGGGCCGTGCCGGTTGCGAGGCGCTTGCGAGCGGTATCCCCGTGGTCGCGCACCCCACTCCGGGGCTGTGTGAGTCGCTGGGCGAGGCCGGGGTTTTCGTGGACCGGGCGGATGTCGCCGGCTACGAGGCGGTCCTGCGGAAGTTGATGACGGCTGCCGAGTACCGGCTGGCGTCGAAGCGGGCGAAGGCTCGAAGCGCCGAATTGGATCCGTCCGCTGATCTGGCGGCCTGGTGCAGTGCCGTGGAGTCCCTGACCCAGTAGGAGGCGTCGTGGCATTCACCCCGCCGACTGTCGAGCAGCTTGGCCTGTATCTCGGGCTGGGCGAGATCGACGGGAACCGGGCGGATCTGCTGATCGCGTCGGCGATCTCGCTGTGCCAGACGGTCGTGAAGCCGCTCCCTGAGGGCGCGGACGCGGTTGTTCTGTCGGTGGCGGGCCGCGCTTACGTGAATCCGCAGCAGGTGTCTTACGAGACGATCGGCCCGATGTCGGTGCAGCGGCCGTCAGGGTCGGGCGGCCTGTACCTGACCAAGAGCGACAAGTCGGCGCTGAAGTCCTTGGCGGGCCGCGGTGGCGCGTTCACGGTCGATCCGACGCCGACAACCGCGGATCCGTCTCCGACGTGGCCGATCGACGACGCCGGTTTCGCCGACGAGTTCGAACCGGGCTGGGGGTACGGCTGATGCCGGCCCCATACCCGTTCGGGGAGACGGTGCGGATCCTGCGCACCGGCAAGTCCCCGGGCCGCGGTCCTCGCGGTCAGCCGCTTCCGGGCCCGGACGAGTCATTCGACTTGCACGGCTGTGTGGTGACGCCGCGTGCGGAGACTCCGCAGGTGGGTGGGAGTCAGCAGCAGGAGCGGGACACGGTCATCGTCGGCTGGACCGTCTATGCGCCCGCGGGGCGCCCGATCCGGACGACAGACCGGGCGCGTATCCGCGGCGTGGATTGCGACATCACGGGCGAGCCCGGCGACTGGGGCCGCTCACCGTTCACCGGCACCCGCGGCGTCATCCAGTTTGCTGCGGACCGGGTGACCGGCTAGCTGCGGGCCTGCTCGACCGCGGCGACGAGATTCTCCGCAAGGTCGTTCGACTTCCGTGGGATCGACAGGCTGTGCGGGTCCTCGTATGGGGGCCTGCCCGCATGGAGGATGCCGCCTTTTTCGCCTGCGGCTTCGCTGCCGGGGAGCACGAACTGCACGTAGCCGTGCGTGAGCCGGGTGGCTGGCTTGTAGCGGGTGCCGGTGATGTCGGTGGCCCGGATCCGCACGGGTGCGGGTTTCGGTCCGACGGGCGTTTTCGCGATGGTGATCCATTCCCCGTCGAAGCTGATCGTGCCGAGTACGCCTTTGACGTCCACGCCGCCCCCTAGTTGCTCTTGGTTCTGGAGGGGATATGGCAGCACGTTTCAAGATGTCCCGCAAAGGTGTGGGGCAGATGCTGCGGATGCCGTCCATGCAGGCGGAGATGCTGCGCCGCGCCGAGGTCATCAAGGGCGTCGCCATCGGACTCTCCCCGGTGGATGCCGGGGGTCCGCACCCGGGCCACTACAAGGGGTCCTGGGAGGCCAGCAGTACAGCCCGGGGCGGCCGGAACCGCGACCGGGCAGTCGGCTACGTCCGCAACGGCGCCTACTACGCCCGCTGGGTGGAGTACAGCAACGGGCACCCGTCCGGGTCGGCGCACCACGTCCTGCTGCGGGCGGCCCTGATGGGCGGGCGCAACCAGTGACCGCGCTCGTCGACATCGAGCAGGAACTCATCACCCGCGCCACGGTCCGCTTCCCGGACGCGGTCGTCCGCGACGAGCTCGACAATAAGCTGCTCAGCGAGCTGCCGACGATCCAGATCACGCAGATCCCCGGCGGTGGCGACGACGGTCTGAAGTTGTCCCGGCCGATCGTCGACATCGACGTGTACGACGTCGACCGGGCCGCCGCCATCGCCTTGGCCAAGGACGTGCACGCCTGGGTGACCGGCGAGCTGCGCGGCACCAGCTCCGACACGGTCGTCATCGGCCGGACGGGCTGCCTGTCGCTGCCCGCGATCCGCCCCTACGAGAACACGTCGCTGCGTCGCGCTGGCGGTACCTACGAGTTCTTCTGCCATCCGGTCTCCTGACCGCTTCTGAGGCCCGCGCCGGTCCTTCATCACCCGCCCGTGCGCGGGCTCTTCCATGTCTGGAGACATCATGGTCAACATCACCCGCGCCGCGGATCTCGCTCTGGTGGGTGCGAACGGCGGCGGTTTCGTGGCTCCGGTGGGCACGGTCCGTCCCGCGTCGCCGCTGGCTCAGCCGGTCGCTCCTTGGGAGCCGCTGGGCGCCATCTCCGACGACGGCCTGACCTACGGTTTCGACGAGGACTCACAGGAGTTCACCCCGTGGGGGCTGACCTCTCCGTTCCGCACGCAAATCACCAAGTCGGTGCGGACGTTCGGGCTGACGGTGTGGGAGACGTCGCGGGTCGCCGTGCAGTCGCTGCAGTACCGGCTGGGTGCGGCGGACCTGGAGCCGAACGGCGACGGCCTGACCGAGTACGCGGAGACCGCGAGCCCGGTGCCGGACCGGCGCGCGTTCTGGTTCATCGTCATCGACGGCGACGCCTACAAGGGCTTCTACGTCCCCCAGGGCGAGATCAACGACCGCTCGGACGTCACGTTCAAGCAGGACGAGATGTCGGGCTACGAGTGGACGATCACGACCTACCCGGACGCCAACGGCAACACCGTGTACCACTGCGACAAGCTGCCGGTCACGCCCGCTTACACGGGCTCCTGAGCTGGTGGGCGGGCCGACTACCGTCGGCGCGGGCCCGGCCCGTCCACCTCTGCATTCTGCCCGCGCCGTTGAGAGAAGGAGGCCCGCGCCGTGGCCAGCACACCCCGCAAGACGACAGCCAGCAGCCGCAAGCCCCGCACCGCCGCCCGATCGGCTTCCCGGCCGCCGACGCGCGTCGGCGAGCCGGTCGAGGACTTCGACGAGCCCGAGGTCACCGAGGCCGACGCCCAGGAGGTCGAGGCTGTCGAGAACTTCGTGACCGGCGACCTGTGCGGCGAGGAAGTCCGCATGATCCCGCCCGGGGCGTGGCGGCAGTCGTGGCAGAACCTCCTGAACAACGGGCAGGTCGGTGCATTCATGGAGATCGTGCTGCACCCCGACGACCTTGAGGTGTTCACGGACGTCGACCCGACGAACGACGAGGTCGGCGACCTCATCAACGACGTGGCGCAGCGATCGGGTGAGAGCCTGGGGAAATCGCGTGGACCCGCTCCGTCGTCGAAGCGCACGCGGAGGCGGTAGAGGGCGACCTCGCCTACTACTACCCGCGGTCCGAGGACCAGATCGACGCCTTCCACCGCGGGGAGATGACGGCCCGACGGCTGCGGGTGCTGATCCAGCGCCTGCCGCCCGAGAGCGCGACGATGACCGCCATCCGCAATGCCATGACGGATGAGGAACTGGCGGAGCAGGCCGACAAGGGGCAGCCGGAGAAGGCGCCCTGGTCGCAGGCGGAGCAGCTGCTGGCTGTGATCGCTGACCGGGTTGCCGGGCTCACCTACGCCTATACGGCGGCGAACACGGAGAAGGGAAAGAAGAAGCCCACCGTGCCGGAGCCGATCCGCAGGCCGGGCGGCAAGCAGGCCAAACCGAAGCAGAAGCTCACCGCCGAGCAGGCCAACGTGCTGTTCGAAATGCTCAGGGAACGCCCGCTGTAGGGCGCCGGGAGGAGGCTCCCGGTGCCCGCTATCTCCGTCGGCTCGGTCGAAGTCGATGTCATCCCCAACGCTTCGGGGATTCTGGGGCGTCTGCAGTCTGCCCTGGTGCCGCCTGCGACGCAGGTCGGGGACGAGATTGGCCGGATCATCGGTCAGCGTCTCGCTGCGCACATCGCTCCGGCAGTGCGTGACGGCATCAACGACGGGGCGAAGGCAGCGAAGCCGGCGGCGACCCGGCAGGGCGCTGACACGGGTGGCGCTTTCGCCCGGTCGCTGCGGGCGAAGCTGCAAGAGGCGTTCCGCTCGATGCCGAAGCTGAACGTCAGCTTGTCGGATACGGGTGTCGATGCGGACCTCGCCCGGCTGCGGGCCCGCATGGAGGCCCTGTCGAACAAGACCGTCGGCATCGACATCGACGCTGCGACAGCCCGCGCACAGGCTGCGGACATCGAGGAGCGGCTGCGCCGTATCGGCGCCGCCCACCCGAACGTCGCAGTCCGCGCGGACACGGCCCGTGCGATCGCCTCACTGCAGGCGCTGCAGGCACAGATCGACGAGGTCACCGCCGACCCCGCACGCATCCGCGTGGAGACGGACGGCACATTCGGCCAGCGCCTGCGCGCCCAGGTGCAGGCCGCCGAAGCGTCCCTCCCGAACATCAACATCACAGCCGACTCGACGGACGTCGACGTCGAGATCGCCCGGCTGCGCGCCCAGCTGACGTCCCTGCGGGATGTCCGCATCGGCGTCGACATGGACGCGGCGACGGCGACCGCCCGTATCGATGCGATTCAGGCCCGCCTGCAGCGGCTCGCAGCCTCGGACGCCGACGTTGCGGTACGCGTTGATGCGAGCGCTGCTGCCGCCCAGTTGGCGACGATGCAGGCGCTCGTGAACCGGCTGGACGGCCAGACCGCGACGGTCAACGTGCGCGTGTCCGGCATGCAGCTGCTGGTGACGGCAGGTCTTGCACTTGGTCCGGCACTGATCCCAGTTCTGCCGGTGATCGCCGCCGGTCTGGGCGCGATCGCCGCGGCGGGTGTTGCCGCGGCGGCCGGTGTCGGTGCGGTCGGCCTGGTGGCCCTGCCTGCTCTGAAGGGCATCGGTACCGCACTGCAGGCACAGAAGGCTGCGCAGGATGCGGCGACGAACGCCACCTACCAGGGCGGCGCCGCATCAGGGCAGGGCGCGAAGCAGGCCTCGGCGGCGGCGGGCGCCCAGCAGTCGCTGGCGTCGGCGCACCGCAATGCGGCCCGGCAGATCGGCCAGGCCGAGCAGGCGGTCGGGGACGCGGTCCGCAACAGTGCGGAGGCGAACCGGCGCGCGACCGAGCAGGTCGTGCAGGCCAAGCGCGGCCTTGCGGACGCGGTGCAGCAGGCCGCCGATCAGCAGCGGGAGGCCGCAGAGCGCGTCATTGACGCGGAGGACTCCCTCGCGGACGCGCAGCGCACCGCCCGCCAAGCCCAGCAGGATTTGACGCAGGCCCGCCGCGACGCGAAAGCGGAACTGGCGGAGCTCGGCGACCGCCTCACGTCGGCACAGCTCTCCGAGCGGGACGCCACCCTGTCCGTGCAGGAGGCCCAGAACAGGCTGAACGCGGTCCGCGCCAAGGGCGCCGCCGCGGGCAGCCTGGAGCTTCAGCGCGCCCAGCTGGCCTACGAGCAGTCCGTTCAGCGGCTCAAGGAGCAGAAGGCCGAGACGAAGGGCCTCGCCGCGGAGAAGAAGGCCGCGGACAAGTCCGGCGTGGAGGGTTCGGCGACGGTCCGGGATGCGCAGGAGCGTCTCGCGGACGCCGACCGTGCGGTCACCGACCAGCAGAAGGAGCTGACGAAGGCCCGCGGTGAGCAGCAGCGGGCCGCCGTCAAGGGCGCCCAGGACATTGCCGATGCGCAGGCCCGGGTGGCGGAGTCGCAGCGCAATGTGACCCGCACGCAGGAAGACGGGGCCCGGTCGGTTGCCCGCGCGCAGGAGAGTCTGTCGGCTGCCCGGCAGTCGGCGGCGGAGTCGATCGCGTCGGCGCAGCGGCAGGTCGCGGCGTCGTCGATGTCGGCGGCCGGCGGTATGGATCAGGCTGCGATCGCGCAGGCCAAGTACCAGGCCGAGCTGGCGAAGCTCACCCCGTCGGCTCGGGACACGTTCAACGCGTTCATCGATCTGCGGAAGGTGTTCGGCGAGTGGTCGAAGTCGCTGCAGCCTGCAGTGATGCCGCTGTTCACGCGGGCCTTGGTCGGCTTGAAGAACGCCCTGCCGGGGTTGACGCCGCTGGTGAAGGGCGCGGCGGACGCCATCGGCGGTCTTCAGGACCGGGCGTCGCGCGGCTTCAAGAAGCCGTGGTGGAAGGAATTCAAGGCCGACCTCGACACATCGGTTGGTCCGGCGATCACCGGGCTGGGTGGCGCGTTCGGGAACGTGTTCAAGGGCATGGCCGGTGTGATCGGCGCTTTCCTGCCTCGGATGGACGACATCTCCGGGTCTATGCAGCGCATCACCGGCCGGTTCGCCGACTGGGGTCAGGGCCTGAAGGGGTCGCCGGAGTTCGAGCGGTTCCTGTCGTACAGCTCGGAGATGGCGCCCCGGCTCGGAGAGTTCCTGGGGAACATCGGCGGCGCACTGCTGTCGATCGGGCAGGCGCTGTCGCCGGTGTCCGGTCCGCTGCTGGCTCTGCTAGGCGGGGTCGCTGAGGCGATCGGCATCATCGCCGAGCATGCTCCGTGGCTGGTGCAGGGGATTTGGCTGGCGATCGTTGCGTGGCGGATCTGGACGATCGCGTTGTGGGCGTGGAACGCGGCGATGCTGGCGAACCCGATCACTCTGATCATCATCGGGATCGTCGCTCTGATCGCGGGCATCGTCTACGCCTATAACCGCTTCGGCTGGTTCCGGGCGGGCGTGCAGGCGGTGTGGAACTGGTTGAAGACGGCGACGCTGTGGCTGTGGAACGTCGTGCTGAAGCCGACGTTCACGGCGATCGGCAACGTCGTGATGTGGCTCTGGCAGACGATTATCAAGCCGTACATCGGCTTTATGATCACCTATTGGAAGCTCGTCGGCAGCGTGGTCATGTGGCTGTGGAACAACGCGATCAAGCCCGCGTTCAACTTCATCGCCGCAGCGGCAAAGATCCTGTTCACCGCTGTCGTTGTCATCGCCCTGCTGCCGCTCATCGCCATCTTCAAAATCGTGGCAGCGGTCGCAATGTGGCTGTGGAATGTGGCGATCAAGCCCGCCTTCGAGGGCATCGCCGCCCTCGCGATGTGGCTGTGGAACTCGGTGATCAAGCCCTACGTGGGCTTCATCATCAGCTACTGGAAGCTCGTCGCCAAGGTCGCGATGTGGCTGTGGAAGAACGCCATCGCTCCCGTCTTCGCAGGCATCGGCAACATCATCTCCTGGTGGTGGACGAACGTCGTCAAGCGGTACTTCGGCTACGTCCGGACCGCTCTCGGGGTGCTCGGTGACGTCTTCAAGTGGCTGTGGCAGAAGGCCGTCAAGCCGGTCTGGAACGGCATCTCCGCGGCCATCAGCAGCGTTTGGCGCAACGGCATCAAGCCGGTCTTCGACAGTCTGAAGGCGGCGGTCGGCAGGGTCGGGGACGCTTTCGAGTCGGCCCGCAAGGCAATCAAAACCGCGTGGGATCGACTGAAGAAGATCGCTCGCGAACCCGTTCAGTACATCGTGGACGTCGTCTACAACAACGGCATCCGCGGCGTCTGGAACAAGGTCGCGGGTGCCTTCGGGGCGAAGAAGCTCGACCGGTTCTCCTTCGCGTCGGGCGGCATCATGCCTGGCTACACGCCGGGCCGTGACGTCCACAAGTTCGTGTCTCCGACCGGCGGTGCACTCGAACTGTCGGGCGGCGAGGCCATCATGCGGCCCGAGTTCACCAAGGGTGTGGGCAGCGGTGCCGTCAACTGGCTCAACTCGGTTGCCTCTTCCCGGGGCGCGCAGGGCATCAAGGCGGCCTTGGCTCCGGTGCTCGGTGGCAACCCGGTCGGGTCGACGGACACGTCGCTGCGCTACGCGAAGGGCGGCATCACGCAGTCGTTCGCGGACGGCGGGATATTCGGCTGGATCGGCGGCGCCGCCAACAAGGTCGCCGGTGCGGGCTCCGCAGCCTGGAACAAGATCAAGGAGGGTGCGGACTGGCTCAAGGACACCCTCGCAGGATCCGTACAGGCGGGCCTGAAGAGTGTGGTCAACCCGCTGCTGAAGTCGTTCCCCGGCATGGATACCGGCTTCGGGAAGATGCTCCGCCGCATCCCGACAGCGATGATCTCCAAGTTGACCGGCTACTCGAAGGACGCCGACAAGAAGGGCGGCGGAGGCGGCCTCGGCGGCCCCCGCATTCAGGCGGCACTGAAGTGGGTGAAGACCCAGGCCGGACTCCCGTACCAGTGGGCGGGCAACGGCAACCCGTCGTGGGACTGCTCAGGTCTCACCTCTGCCGCAGAGTCCGTCCTCCGAGGCCAGAAGCCGCATCGCCGCTGGGCAACGATGGCATTCTCAGGAAAGACCGCCCCGCCCGGATGGGTCTATCACGGCAACTCGCCCTACAAGATCGGCATCACGAATGCTGGCGTCGGTCACACGGCAGGCACCCTCGGCAAGACGAACATCGAGTCCCGAGGTGGCGACGGTGTAGTCGTCGGCAGTCGCGCCCGCGGCTACAACGACCGCCTGTTCAACTCCTGGTACGGGTTCAAGCCGGGCACTTACGACTCCGGCGGCTACATCCCTCCCGGCCTCAACCTCGTCCACAACGGCACCGGGCGACCGGAGCCGGTGTTCACGACGGCGCAGGCCAACGCGCTGATGTCGATGGCAGGCAGGGACACGGCGCCCAGCCTCGGGGACCTGAAGGTGCTGGTACAGGTCGGCGACGAGCCGATCCACAGCATCGCCCGCGCGGAGATCCGCGACAGCCAGAACCGGCTCATCCAAATCCTCGACGCGAGCTGAGGAGGCCACCTTGGCGATCCCAGGAAACCTCCTCAGCCTCACCACCGAGTCCGTCGACCCCAACACCTCGGGGTGGACGGCCAAACTCAACTGCACGATCAATAAGGGGATCGGAGGACGCAACGGAGACGGATGCCTCTCCGTCAAATCCCTGGCCGCAGGGGAGATGCAGGCCCGCACCGTCTCCTCCTACCCCGTCACCGCAGGCACCGTCTACCAGACGTTCGCCGACGCGGCAGGTGTGGTCCCGGAGCGCATCGGCATCCGCTGGCTGAACATCAGCGGCACCGAGATCAGCATCACGTGGTCCCTGGCGACAATGGCGGCGGCGTCCGGCTGGCACCGTGTCGGCGTCGCCGGGGCTGCACCGGCTGGGGCCACACAGGCGCAGGTGCTGCTCGGCTCGACCGAGGTCGGCGTGAACGTCTCCCACTACTGGGAGAACGTCTACCTCGGGCTGCCGGTCCGCACGACCGGCAACCTGTTCGGCTTCGGCACCGAGTCCGCCGAAATCGACACCTCGTCGTGGGCGCCCGTCGTCAACGCATCGATCACCCGCCAGGTCCCGGTGGTCAGCTGGGCCGTCGACAACTACCTGGCCGGCGGGCACACGCTGGCATTGACGGCTATCGCGGCAGGCAACGCGTCGATCGTGTCCGTGGACCGGCCAGCTGTGACACCCGGCGTCGAATACCTGGCCTATGCCTACCTGCAGCCGCCGGTCCTGACGGCGACAGCATGGATTGAGCTGCGGTTCTACGATGCGGCCAGTAACCAGGTGGGTGCCATCCGGTCGACCCTGGCTGCACCGGGGACGGGCATGTACCGGCAGCGTGCGGCCATGGTCGCACCGTCGAATGCGGCGACATGCGGTGTCGCGTTCGGCCTGGATACGGCATCTGCGTCGCAGGTGCTGCGCCTGGAATCCGTCGTCGTCACGCAGGCTCCGCGATTCACCGCCGGGTCGATCATCACCTATGCGGCGTCGGCATTCGAGCAGTCCGGATCGGTCGGATGGACGACGGGTTCGGGTGTGGCGACGCTCGCCCGTACTACACCGTGGGGGGTCTCGTTTTTCGAGGGCGCCTACTCGCTGGCCATCACCTCGGCGACGGCG
This sequence comes from Streptomyces ortus, assembly GCF_026341275.1. Classification (NCBI taxonomy): domain Bacteria; kingdom Bacillati; phylum Actinomycetota; class Actinomycetes; order Kitasatosporales; family Streptomycetaceae; genus Streptomyces; species Streptomyces ortus. The sequence continues at coordinate 288,129 of NZ_JAIFZO010000002.1, read as the reverse complement.
ACTTCGTCGACGATCCGCTCCGGCCGCTTCGCAGCTCCCGACGCTGCAGGCCAGAACTTCCGTGCACAGGTGGTGGCCCACCCGGCGGCTGGATCCTGGACGAACACGACGGTCAAGATTCGCTGGTACGACGCCGCCAACACCGACCTGGGCGCGTCGACGGGCACGGCCTACAACCTCCCCGGCTCGTCCTGGTATGGGCTCAGCTCTGACGGCGTAGCCCCCGCGGGCACGACCCAGGCGGCCGTCGAAATGGTGGTTACGGCGACCGCCATCAACAGCGTCCTGCACATCGACCAGGTCTCGCTGTGGCAGGTGCTGCCGCTGACGTCGGTGGAGGCGGTCGACTCTGGCGGCTATGTGCAGCTCACGCTGCGGGAGCTGCCGCTCGACTATCTGGTGACGGTGTACCGGGAAGCGGCCGACGGGTCCCGCACACTGGTCCGCGGCCCGTCCGGGTTGATCGACAACCTGCCGGTCACCTCCGACCTGATGATCGTCGAGGACCATGAGGCGCCGCTCGGGGTGCCGGTCAGCTACCGCATCGAACTCCGCAGCAGCCCCGGCGCATCCGCGTCGAGCCGCTCATCGGCCCAGGTGACGGTGACGCTCGCCGATATCAACGAGGTCTGGATCAAGGATCCGGGAAACCCTCAGCGGAACCTGCGGGCCGTTGTACAGCGGGCCCCGGAGTGGCAGCGCCCCATCGAACAGGCCGTCCACCGGGTGCGGGGCCGCCGTAACGCCGTCGTCTTTTCCGGGGTGCGCGGCGGACTCGAAGGCGAACTCGCGATCTGGACCCGTTCCGACGAGGAACGCCGCGCACTTCATCTGCTGCTCGACTCCGGAAACACGCTGCTGTGGCAGGCCGTGCCGGGCATGGGCGTCGACGACATGTACGTCAACGTCGCAGGCGTTACGGAAACCCGCACCGGTGCTGCGGCACAGGACGCATGGCGGGCCTGGCAACTCCCGATGACGCAGGCGGACATGCCTGTCACGACCGGCATCAACGGTCCGGCGGGCCGCACCTGGCAGGATGTGGTCGCCGAGTTCGACACGTGCGCCGACCTGCTTGCCGTGTACGCAACCTGCGAAGACCTGCTCCTGGACCGCCGGACGGGGTGATGCGTTGTACCCCGTCTCGGGCCGGTTCCTGAAGCGCCTCGCCGAATCGCAGAACCCGATCACGCGAGTGCAGCTGTTCCTCAACGACGGCAGGGTCGTCGGCCTTGAGCACATTGGGGGCAGCGTCCCGGTGGACCGGGCGCAGGCGATTCGCCGCACCTGCACTGTCACGATCGCCGACCCGGCGCTCATCCCGCGCACCCCGCTCGACCAGCTCGCCACCTACGGAGCGCGGTTGCGGATCGAGCGCGGAGTCGACTACGGCGACGGCAGCACAGAGCTGGTGCCGCTCGGCGTGTTCCGCCTCGACAGTGTGGACGGCGACCTCTCCGAAGGGCCCGTCACCCTGCAGGGCAAAGACCTGTCCGCGATCGTCGCCGACGACAAACTCACCGAGCCGTACACGGCCACCGGCACCGTTGTCGGCGCGATCACCGCCCTCATCCAGCGCTCCATGCCGACCGCCGACGTCATCAGCCTCATCGTCGACGCGCCGATCGGATCCCGCACCTTCGACGTGGAGGCCGACCCGTGGGCCGGCTGCCAGGAGATCGCCGCCGCCGCAGGTGCGGAGGTGTACGCCAACGCCGACGGCGTGTTCGTCATCGCGACACTGCCGGAACTGCTGTCGGCCGACCCGGTGTGGGCGGTCGAGGCCACCGAGGGCGGCGTCTACCTGGCTGCGAAGCGCGCCATGAGCCTGGACGGCGTCCACAACGGAGTCCTCGCCCGCGGCGAGAACACGACCGACTCTGTCGCACCGGTGAGCTACCTCGCCACCGACAACGACCCGGGCAGCCCCACCTACTGGGGCGGCCCGTTCGGACGCCGCCCCGCGTTCTACAGCTCATCGACACTGATCTCCCTCGCCGCATGCACGCAGGCCGCGAACCTGCAACTCCTCAAGGAGAAAGCCCCGAACGCGTCCGGTGACATCACCGCCCTGCCCAACCCGGCACTGGAACCAGGTGACGTTTTCCGGGTCACGCACGAGGACGGCACCCGCGAACTCCACCAGGCCGCCGCGTTCACCGTCCCCCTCGACATCGGCGGCGACTTCCCGATCTCCACCGTCTCCGCCAAGGAGGACGCATGACCGACGCGTTCGAGCAGGCCTCGATGCGCAGGCTTGCCGCCTCACATAAACGCAAGACAGTCAGAGACGGCACCAGTGCGCCGGCGGTGCGGGGCGGAGACTGGCGACTCGCCACCGTCACGGCCGTCGGCACCGGCACGGTCACTGCGGACGGCATCCTCGCCCGCTGCATGGAGACCTACGCCAACCCGGCTGTCGGCGACCTGATCCGCATCGACCAGTCGAGCTCAGGCAACTGGGTCGCCATGGGCCGCCTCGCCGCTGCGAACGGGGTGGCGTGGACGACGCCGACACTCGGCACCGGCTACACGCAGGGCAACACGACGAGCACCGGCAACAACAACGGCGCGGTCCGCTACCGGCGCATCAACGTGCAGGGCACCTGGTTCATGGAGTGGGACGGCGGCGCCGACCGCGCCAACGGCGCGCAGACTGCCAACCTCCTGTCGGCGGTTCTCGCAGTCGGCCTGCGGCCTGTACGCAAGGCGAGTTTCGTGATCGCCCGCAACGCCACCTCGATCACCGGGGTTGCCGCCTCTACCAGCGTCGTCCACAGCCTGAAGCTCGACTTCAACCAGGACGGCACCGTCACCCTCATCTCCGCTACCGCAGGTGACGCCGAAACCAACTGGCTCTCCCTCAAGGGGATCCGCTACCCCCTCGACTGAAAGGCGCCGCATGGCCGCCACCTACGCGATCGTCGTCAACAACGGCGAATCGCGCCTCGAAGTGACCCTCATCGAAGGGGATTACTCGCCGGTGACAGACGCCGCAATGCCCACGCTGGTGTGGGCTCTGGCCCACGCGGTGGATGAGGTCGACCGCGCGGACACGATCACCGTCACCCGCACTTCCCCCGTTACCGCGGATGTGCCGGAGGTCTGATGCCCACTCCAGACGACTACGGGCAGGGCATCAGCCTCTGGTCCATGACCGACGCCCCCGACATTCCCTCCGCGATCCGATCCCTCGCAGCCGGCGTGATCCCCCGCGGAGTGCTGCGGTTCTCCTCGGCCACAACCCGCGGCGCCACGCTCATCAACGACCTCGCCCCCGTCGACGGCATGATGACGCTGCTGCAGGACGTGAAGCGGTTGGACGTGCGCCTCGACGGGGCGTGGGTTGCCGTGTCGGTGGGCGCCTCATCGTGGACCACCATCAGTCTCGCGTCGCCGTTCACGCAGAACGGCAACAGCAACGGCACGTTGCAGTACCGGCTGCTGAACATCTCCGGCGAGGAGTCCCTGCAACTGCGTGGCGCGATCGGCCGATCGTCGTGGCCGACCACACCGAACGGCTCCTACGTCATCAATTCGACGGCACTGCCAGCCGCGGTCCGGCCGCAGACTCTGCGCACCGTGCTGGTGCCGTGCTCGGACGTGGCATCGGACCGCATCGCGTTGAAGCTGGACGTGCAGACGGACGGCTACCTGCAAGTTTTCGGCACCGGGTCGACGGTGAAGCCGCCGTGGATTGGTTTCAACGGCGTCACCGTCAGCCTGTAAGGGGGAGTCGTGGCCACCGAATGCAAGCTGTACCGCGGGGAGAAGTCGCAGCTCATCCCACCGGAGACGTGGACGCTCGTCACCTACGAGAAGGTCATCGTCAACGACAGGACGATGGCGAAGTCGCTGTCGCTGATCGTCCCGAAAGTCGACGGCACGTTCTGGTGGGCCCGCAACCTGCGCTGGGCTGCCATCACGCTGCCCGACGGTGATCTGCGGCCCCGCCAGTTCATGTCTCGGTTCGTCCGGGACCCGCACGGCATCCGCGACGACACCGGAGCCGACGACCGCGCAGCCACGCCGGGCCGGTCGTGGCAGACCGTCGGCTGGCCGTTCGCCGGACAGGCCGGCATGCCGGTCGGCGTCGAGGTCTGGCACGACCACGATCAGCCCTGGCCGCTCGAACACGCCCAGTTCGCGGCCCTCACCTGGGACTACTAGAAAGGTCCGCGCCATGGCCAAGACGGGCCCGCAGCGCTACCCCGGAGCCTCCACCACCTACTGGTACGGCAGTGCATACCCGGGGTCGGCGATGGAAGCCAACGTCATCGTCTGGCATTCCACCGAAGGAACGTCCCTGCCCAGCTACGGCGGCGGCGCCTCGGCCCCGAACTTCACCGCCAAGCCGGACTTCGCCGCGAAGCGCCTCGTCTGGTACCAGCACTACGACTTCGACGTGTCCTCCCGCGCCCTCGTCAACAAGGCGGGCGGCGTGCAGACGAACACCCTCAACGCCTGCCAGGTCGAGATCGTCGGCACCTGCGACCCGGCCACCCACGCCAAGTGGACGAAGGCCGGCTACCAGCACCTCTACACCCCGGAGCTGCCCACCTGGGCGATCCGGGACCTGGCCGCCTTCGCGAAGTGGGCCAGCGCCAACCACGGCGTCCCCTTGTCGTCCGGGGTCACCTTCAAGGCATACCCGGGCAGCTACGGCGCCAACGGCGTCCGCATGACCGGCACCCAGTGGACCGCCTTCAAGGGGCACTGCGGACACCAGCACGTCCCCGAAAACGACCACGGCGATCCCGGCTCCATGCCCATCGCCGCCATCCTCGCCGCCGCCAAGAACGGCACCACCGCGCCCCAGGAGGACGACATGCCCACCGCCGCCGAGCTCGCGAAAGCCGTGCTCACCCTGGACGGGGTCATCTCCGTCCCCGGCGCCCCCGCCACCAACCCGACCTGGACGCTCTCCTCGGTCCAGACGGAAATCCTCAAGCGGCTCGACAAGGCCAACGCCGTCCTCGCCGCCCAGTCCGCCGCCATCGCGAAGCTCGCCACCCTCGCCGGCGAGGACGTCGACACTGCGGCCGTCGTTGCCGCGGTCCAGCAGGCCATCGCCGACGCCGTCATCAAGGTCGACGTCGACGTGAACACCAAGGAGTCCTGACCATGAGAATCGCCAGCATCGCCAAGTCACTCATCGCCGGTATCGCCGCCGGCAGCGCAGCCGCCGTGACCGCCGCACAGGACAACGTCATCACGACCGGGGAAGGTGTCACGATGGCGCTCGCAGTCCTCGGAGCGTGGGGCATCACCTACGCGGTACCCAACAAGCCGTCGAGCCCGTCGGCGCCGGCCGGGCCGCAGGGAGTCTGATGCGCCGCCGGGCGCCCGGCTGGTTCAGCGGGCACCTCGGCAACCGCGGCCCGTTCCTCATCTTCATGGGTGCCGGGAAAGTCTGCTTCGGCGCGAGCTTCATCTTCGACCCGCCACTGTCCACCGGCGGACTCGAACTGCTGCTGCGGTTCGCGCCGCTGCACTGCTGGGCATGGCTGTGGATCATCTGCGGTACGGCTGCGTTCTGCTCCGCCTGGCTGACGTTCGGGAGGGACGGATGGGGCTTCGTCGCCGCATCCGCGCCACCCACGTTTTGGGCGTTCGCCTACGGCTGGGCCGGTCTGGCGGACGGCTACACGCGCGGCCTGTGGTTGTTCGGCTGGTACATCACATCGCACTGTGGGGTGATTTGGTGCGCATCACGAGTCCCGCCTGATGCCGGATCACCCCGGAACCTCGGCCAGGCGGCTGAGGGGAGACCCGGGTGAACGGCGTCTGGGGAGTAGTCGGGGCGGCCATCAGCGTCGTCGGTGTGATCACGATGGGTTTCTTCACCTACCGGGGGACACGCACGGCGGCGCGCATCAACTCTGCGCCGAACGCCAAGCAGGTCGACCTGTCGGTGTTGCAGGCGTCAGTCGAACGGCTGAAGGAGGAGTGCAGCGATCTCCGCGCCGAGCAGACGCGCACCCGCGGCGTCCTGTGGTCGCTCAGCCGGTGGGCGCTCGTCCTACGCGACCAGGTCGTGGGGGCGAATGAGACGCCGCAGCCGCCGCCGCAGGACGTCGCAGACTTTTACCGAACTGGAGTGTGACCGATGCCTGAGGCGACCCCGCGCGCCCCGCGCCGTGACGACACCGCGGCGGACGCCGCCTCCCTGGAACGCATGGGCCGGATGGAACCGCAGCCGATCCCGGCGCCCAGCATTCAGCCGTTCCTCGAACCTGACCTGCCGCCCCCACCCGCCGACCCCGGCGAGTGAACGAGAACCGCCCCCGCCGCCGCCCTTCACGGGGTGGTGGCGGGGGCGGTTCTTCGTGTTCAGAACTCCAACTGCTTCTTCACCTCGGCGACGTTCGGCCCGGCGTCGGCGGCTGGCATCTTCCAGCGGAAGGCTTTTTCTTCGCCGTCGATGTAGATGAGGGTGCCGCCCTTTGCTTGCGCCGGTGTGAGGTCGAAGGCCTGCGACCGCCACTGGTAGCCGCCGGGCTGCACCGGGTCGGCGTTGTTATACTTGTCCATGACGACGTTGGCCGAGTTGCCGCTGTCGAATTCGATCATCTCTCCGTCGGGGGCCATCCACTTCCACCCGCCGCCGCTGATCGGCGCCGGCTCGTCGGCGGCGACCGCGGTCATGGCCTTGTCCTTCATGGTGACGACGGCGAACAGCCCGTTCGCCGCGGTCTCGCCGGCGGCTTCCTTCGCGTACACGACCGTGTCCGGGGTGATCTCCAGGACGCCGGTGCCGCCGTCGCCTGTCGTTTTCGCTGGTTCGCCGAGGTCGAGGGTCTGGGAGTCGTCGATGGTGCCGGGCTTTTCGCTGGCGGTGGGAACCGGCTCTGGTTTCGTGTCTCCGCTGTCGACCCCATCTCCGTCGCCGCCGCCCCCGCACCCAGTGAGTGCGGCCAGGAGCAGGGCGGCGGTGGCCGCGGTTGCGCGAACGCGCATATGTCCCCCCAGGGTTGATCTCGTCGGGACACCGTAGAACACAGCGGGCCCGGCCGTACCCGGCTGTCACCGAGCCGTGACGCGAACCGCCCCCGCCCTCTGCTTCGGCAGGGGAGCGGGGGCGGCTTCGTCGTACTCCGGGCTGAGCCGTCGGCCTGAGAAGCCCGCGCGCCGGACGGGTCCACGGTTCGGCGGGCGACACGGCGAGTGGATAGGAGGGCCGGAGCCGACGGGCACCGGCCCTCCGCCGCGCTAGCCGTGCCGCAGCGTGTACTTGGTGCCGTTGTCGTCGGCCAGCGCGGTCGCGGTGAAGATCCGCACCGCGCGCTCGCCACGCTCTTCGACCGCGTGCGGCTCGCCGGGCCTGAGGGCGAGCTGCGGCACAGACATCCGGTTGTACGGCAGACCCTCCCCGCCGAGAGCCGCCTCCAGGGAGAAGTTCCGCAGTGCGGCCGTGGGCGACAGGAGCGCTCCGAGCGCTTCCGCCACCCGCCGGGCTTCAGCCTCGCAACGCTGCGCCACCAGCCAAGCGCCGGGTCCGGTCTCGGTTAGCACCAGGTCGACGCTGACACACACCTCCGGGTCCGGGCCGCGCGTCAGCGGCTCCAGGTAGCCCTCGTAGGGGATCGCGTCGACGAGGAGGCGCGGTTCGATGCCGGGCAGTGGGGCGATCTCGATCTTCTCGCCGCCCATCACGAGATCGATCCACTTGATGGTCACGGGCACGGCGGTCGTCATGACGCGAGGGTAGCGCGGGGCACTGACGGGAGACCGGCCCTCAACGGTGGTAGCGCATAACGTTCCCTTATGCGCTAGAATTTGAGGATGGTTCAGAGCCCGGACGACCGTGATGGAATGCTCCGCTACGACCAACTCGCCAGCCGCGTGTACAGCGAGCGGCGAATGCCGGAAGGCACCCGAGACCTGATACTCGCCCTGGGATGGGTGACGCTTCGGGACCCCCGCCGCCATGATCCGACCGTCACGACGTGGCAGCGGACTCGCGAAGTGCTGAACGCCGACAACAAGCGCATGTGGCAACTCGTCGCCGCCGACGCCCCTCGCTACGAACCGGACTGGGAATCCGGCCCTCACGGATGTAGGGCCCCGATGGTTCGCGTCGACCGCCTCTGCGGCAAGTCCACGTCTCTGGGCTTCGCCGAGTTCGATCCACTGACGGGCTGGCTGACTCACTGGGGTTTCTGCTCACGCCCCCGGTGCAGGGAGTACGCCAAGCCGATCCTGGAACGAGCTGAGGGCAGCAAGTCCCGTGCGCCGGAAGCAATCCCAAACACGGGTGGCCTCCTGCCGCTATTCTTCGCGTGGAACTGGGAGGCCAAATACCACAAGGCGGCCGAGCTGATCCACACCATCCACGGATGGGTGCCGCCCTCCTATGGCCTGTCAGCTGACGAGTGGCCCGAGGTGCCCGGCCAGGAGAAGCCGAAGGCGTTCCCGAAACTGCGCCTGGTTGCCTCTGACGGCGAGGTCATCGCCCGACAGGGGCCGACTCTCGTAGGGGCGGATCGTGTCTGACCCTGCAAACCTCCCACAGCAGTCCGCCGGGCAGTCGATTGCGCTGCCCGGCTCGGACCTGTTCGAGGAAGTCCGCCGCAAGCTCGTCGACGACCTCGGCATGGTCCAGGTCGACCGGCGCGGCCAGGAACGCATCTACCGGCCGCGAGCCGAACTCCTCGCCGAAGCCGTCACCCCCGAGACGTTCGTCATGGTCATGGACTGGCTGTCGAGCACGAGACGCGGCAGCCTCCAGACGAAGCGCGGCTACGTCGACGACATCCGCCGCGTCTGGGGCACCTACGCGCAGGAACTCGGGCACGAGCGGTTCACCCTCGGCTGCTTCACCGCCGACCACATCCGGACCTGGCGCCTCCGTATGGAAGGGCGCGGGAACCCGCCAACGACGATCGCCCGCTACCTGAACGCGCTCTCCTCGCTTCACAGCTACGCGGCGACCAAGACCGACCTTCCTCGGAACCCCGTCACGCAAGACGACCGGCCCAAGGTCGACAAGGGCAACACCTCCCGCAGCACCCCGGTACTCGAAGTGGAAGAAGTGCAGCGAGTCGCCGCCCAGGCAGAGACCCCCCTCGATCTCTTGGTCGTATCTCTCCTCTACACCCTCGCCGGCCGCGTCTCCGAGATGTGCACTGCCGACGTCACCGACCGCATCGAACGAGGACGCCGCTCCTACCTCGACGTCACCAGGAAGGAATACAAGGAGCGCATCCTGCCCCTCCCGGTGACGGTCGCCGAGATGCTCGACGAGCACACCGCGCACCGCAGCGAAGGCCCACTACTCCTCGACCGGGAAGGCCAGCGCCTCGACCGCCACGACGTCGCCCGCCTGCTAACTAGGCTCGGCCGCAAGGCCCGCGTCCTCACCTGCCCCAAGATCGACGGCCCAGAGAGGCACACCTTCACCAAATGCAAGGTCTGCCGAAGGCTCACCCCGCACGTCCTCCGGGCCAGCCGCATCACGCACATGCTCGACGACCACGTCGATCTCGCCGAAGTCCAAGCTTTCGCCGACCACGACAACCCCGCCACCACCGTCGGCTACTGGAAGCGCCGCAACAAGGGGCTACGCAACGCGGCCCACGTCGACGCAGCGGAAGCCGTGTTCGCCGATATCGTCCCCAAGTTCCGGCGGGACGCTCGACCAGGCTGGAGTGCGAATGACTGATCGAGAGGGGGCCCAGCTCTGCGGCAAGCCCACGAAGCGTGGCGCGGTATGCAGGCAGTACCGAGCCACGCTGGAGTGGTTCGGCCCCAAAGCCGACGGCTGCTTCACGCACATGGGCGACGCCGGCAGGGCAGTCCTGGAGAGGCGAAAAGCCAGCGACCAGGAAGGCTGGGAACGATGGCTCGCCAGCGAACCCGCCTGCTGGTCTTAGCCGATGGACCGACGCAGCCAGCGAGGACATCGGGCTGTAGTGGTCCGTCTCATGCCAGACTGTCCCCAGACCCGTCGTGCGAACCCCCGTCGCGACGGGTCTCTGGCATTCTGGCGGCATGGAGATGCTGACGCGTGCGGGCCGTGTCTACTGGCGGTGGAGTGAGCGGGCTTGGCTGTTCATTCGTCGCGGAGCAGTGCCTCTTCTGGCGCTGATCGCTGCCGCGTCTGTCGCCGCATGGGTGGCTGGGGTGCAGACGGGTGATCTCGCTCTGATGTGGGCGCCCGCCGTCTACTCGTGGCTCCTACTGCTTGGGTTCACTCTCGCCCGGCGATAGCGTTTGAAGAGAGCCCGTAGTTTTTCATGCCCGCATCATCGCTGTCGGTGCCGCGCGTTACGGTGGTGGTTCACACATCGATAGCTGATCGGGTGTGCTGCTGAGGCCCCGCCGGAGTGATGCCCGCGCGGGGCACTCGACTTTGGAGGGGCGTCGGTGGACGGGCTGGTGAAGTGGCTGGGTGAGCAGCTCGACGAGGACTTCGAGGCTGTTCGGCTACTCCTCGGTGTCAACGCGATGGCGGCCTACCGTCGCGGGGAGCCTGTGCCGCGTTGGGTGCCAAGCCCGGAGGGTGACGCGGGCGTCTGGGACACCGCTGGCACGCCACGAGTGAAGTTCGTGTGGGCGCGGGAGCGGGATCACATCATTCGCCACGATCCGGCCCGGGTGCTGCGCGAGATCGAAGCGAAGCGGCAGCTCATCCACGAGCATGCGGACGTGAACGACGGCTCGTGCGGCACGTGCGTCGACGGCGCCTGGGGTTACCCGACGCACGGCGGGAGCAGCCCTCAACGCTACCCGTGCAAGACGCTGCGCCTGCTCGCCCTGCCCTACGCGGACCGGCCGGGCTACGACGAGTCGTGGCGCCCGTGATCCGCCGTCTGCTGCGCACACTCGCCCTGGCCGCCCGCACGCGCCGCCCGGCCCACGGCGGGATGCCGCCGCCGCGCCGTCCCGGCCCGGACACCCGGCTGGCGGTCCTGTCGCCCGGCCGCCCGATCACGGACCCGGACGAGGCGGAAGCGCTCGGGATGACCGCCGACGCCCGGCGGATGCGGGAACGCGGAAGCGCGCCGTCGGAAGCGGAGGGGCGGTTCCCGCCCGGCTTCATCGACCACATCAACCAGAGCAGGCGGCCTTGAGTCAGCGGTTGTCGTAGCCGCGCTCGGCGAGGTAGCCGGCAGCGTCCTCGTTCTCGGTGAGCCACACTCCGCAGACCCGGTAGGGCTGGACGGCATCCTTGGTCTGCAACTCAGCAACGGCGACGATGTCGCGGGCGCAGTTGGCGCGGCCGTGCGGTGTACAGATCCAGTCGCCCTCTTGAGGCTTCGGCGAGTCGAGCCGGATCAGGCTGATGATCGAGGACTCCATGCGGGTCATGGCGCGAGGGTAGACCCGCTACGCCGCCTCAACGACGTCCCTGCGTTCCACGTCCCGGAGTGCGGCGAGGAGCCGGTGGTATTCGTCCCGCTGCTCCGCTGTCAGCCCCACCGAGGGGTGGCCGCGCCCGCCGATCCACAGCGCGCGGATCGCCTCGTTCAGCTCCGCGGCAGACCGCGCGGGACCCGGGGCCGGGGGAGTGGGGGGCATGGCGATCAGTCTAGGCGGCGCCACTGTCAGTGGTCAGCCTTCCATGGGCGGCTCGTCGGCGACGAACGTGCCGATGCCAACCTCCCCGCGTGCGAGACCGTCGTCCTGGAGCTTCTTGTACACCTTCTGCACGGTGGACGAGGCGATCGAAAACTCTGCCGAGAGTTCCACAACCGAGGGAAGTTTCGACCGGGCCGGATAGGTGCCGTCGGCGATGCGGGCGGCAACGATCGCCGCGACTTGTCGCCAGATAGACCGGGTCCGGTCAAGATCAACGCTCACTATTCGACCGTAGGTACCCGCAGTACACCGCGCGACCGCAGTACCCTTCGGTCCACCGCGGTATACCGTGAAATTGCACGAGACCCCCGCGACCGCGTGAACGGCCCGGGGGCGCGGCCGACGAACTGGAGCCGTCGACATGGATCAGACTACGGATCAGGCAGCAAGAGACCAGACCCTCGACGCGCTCATCGAGGAAGCCGTCGGCGCGCGCCAGATGCTGCCGCCCTACGAACGCTGCATCCAGCTCAACCAGGCCCTGCGCGCCGCCATCGGCGACCTGTACCTGCGCGCCCAGGAGGAACTCGGCCGGCTGCCGGAGCACGGCCGGGAGTGGCACAAGGTCCGCAACGCCCTCGACGACACCGACAGTGTTCTCGCGGACGGTCTCGGCCACGGTCTGCTGTCGGCGGCGATACATCTGGGCGCGCTCGCCCGGCAGGCCCGCGCGCTCGAAGCCCAAGTCCGCTGACTCCAGGCTGCCGCCCTGGATCCTGCTGGCGGTCGGGTTATCGGGTTACTGGCAGGAACGTTTGGCCACGGCTTGACCTGCGGTTACAGAAACATGCCGGGCGCACACATTCCACACAGATATATGCAGACGGTGGCTGTTGCTCGCGCACCGCATGCTGTTGACTCGAAGTCAACGAACCGGCCTAGACCCCGCCGGACGCCAGGAAGTCGGAAGCTGCCGCACGGGTCCGAGGCGAATCAGCCAGCGGTCCATGGGCAGAATCAAATCGGCAGTCTCCAGGGGGCGACCATGCGGGTCGAAGCGAGTGCGCACCACGCGAAACGCGACAGTGTCCACCAGCAGCCCCAACGCATGCGCTTGCCCCTCCGTCAGAGCAACCGAGCCGAGTTCCGCAGCGAACGAAGCGTGCGGCTCGCGCCGGCCCCGCCACCACGACGTGATGAGCATCGCCGACCGGCCTCCCGGGTCCAGGCACTCCACCGTCTCGCGCTGAAGAGTCGCACCCACATGGACGCCAAGGCGGGCGGCCAGCTCTTCCGTGGCGGCCCGCGGGCGGGTGTCGGTGGTCTCGCTGGAGAATGGCCAGTCGGCGTCTGCGTCGGTGAGGGTGCGCATAGCAGGAGGGTGCGCCACATATACTCGCTTGCGTTCCTCGCCGTCGAGGATTCCCGTCCGCCGCAGCAGGTCGTAGGCGAGGCGAACGGTTTGTGGGTTCACGCCGAGTTCGGCAGCTAGCTCGGCACGCGAAGGCAGGTCTTGGCCCGGCCGCCATTCCCCGGCGGCGATGCGGCGCATGATGTCGGCGGCGATACGCCGGTAGCGCGCATCCTCTGCCATCCAGACCCCTGCCAACGATCATGACGTGAGGTCTGAAGCTACGAGGCGGCCCTGATGCTGGATATATCCAGAGAGGGTCATCGGCGGGCGACTTGACAGCAGGCGCAGAGATTCCGGTATCCGCGGCCTTCAGGTGGCTACAGATGCCGGGAATGGGGAGATCGCGAGTTACCCACTCGCAAGCATCCCTTCGCAAGCGGTCGGCGCCTACATATTGGCGCCGACCAAGAAGCCGCCCTCCGGACCGCCAAGCCCACCTCCCAAGTGGGCGGTCCGGAGGGCGGTGTTCGATTCTCTCGCGGCCAGTGGGAGAACGATGGGAGAAGTCGGCCGCAAAACGCTCCAATCGACTACGTGTTACTGCCCTTTCTAGCACTTAACTGCGCGCAACGCGGCACTCAGGAACGCGCATTATTCAGGCCCGTCAGCCCGAAGACTCCGCCGCGTGCGGGCTCAGCGCACCCATGCTGACCAGCACGATGATCAGGATGCCGAGCGCGATGCGGTAGTAGACGAACGGCATGAAGCTCTTCGTCGTGATGAACTTCATGAACCACGCGATGACCGCGTAACCCACCACGAAGGCGATGACCGTCGCGAAGATCGTGGGGCCCCACGAGACATGGCCGCCCTCGGCGGCGTCCTTCAGTTCGAACACGCCGGAGGCGAGCACCGCGGGGACGGCCAGCAGGAACGAGTAACGGGCCGCGGCCTCGCGGGTGTATCCCATGAGGAGGCCGCCGCTGATGGTGGCGCCGGAGCGGGACACGCCCGGGACGAGGGCCATCGCCTGGCAGAAGCCGTAGATCAGGCCGTCCTTCACGCTCAGGTCCTTGAGCGACTTGCGCTCGACCGCGGCCCGGTGCTTCCCGCCGGACTCGTCACGTGCCGCGAGCCGGTCGGCCACGCCCAGGACGATGCCCATCACGATCAGCGTGGTCGCGGTGACGCGCAGATCGCGGAACGGGCCCTCGATCTGGTCCTTGAGGGTGAGACCCAGGACGCCGATCGGGATCGAGCCGACGATGACGAGCCAGCCCATCTGGGCGTCGTGGTCGCTGCGCATCGCCTTGTTGACGAGCGAGCGGGACCAGGCCGAGACGATCCGCGCGATGTCCTTGCGGAAGTAGATCAGCACCGCGATCTCCGTGCCGATCTGCGTGATCGCCGTGAAGGCCGCTCCCGGGTCCTCCCAGCCGGCGAACGCCGCGGTGAGCCGCAGGTGCGCGCTGGAGGAGATGGGCAGGAACTCGGTCAGCCCCTGGACGAGTCCGAGGATGAGGGATTCAAACCAAGACATGAAGTTACGTGATCCAAGTGCTGATGGCGGGAGCGCAGCGAATGGGCGGACGGACGTGCCCTGTTGCGGTCTGCGGTGATCAGGCGCGTCCGGGGCAGCGTAGCGCCCCCGGGTGACGGTACGACGACAGGGCCTCCCCGGAGACGGTCGTACGAGGTGACGGGGGTGTTGACCCGCGACGATGCGCCGCTTACGTTTCCGCGAGGGGTGAAAGCGCTTGCTGTCACGGGTCCGCCCCGTGGTCGCCGTGACGGGCAGGCGTCCGCCAGATCCGCTGTCACGTTCCGATGGAGTGCTGATCCCGTCCATGCGCACTGCCCGCGACGCCATCACCAGCAAGACGACCGAGCACACCGAGTCCGAGGCCGCCGCGGAGGAGAGCACGGGCCACCGGAACGCCCCGCTCGACGGCCGCCGCATCCGGGCCGCCGTCATCGGCACCGGAGCCATCGCCTCCGGCAGCCATCTGCCCGCGCTCGCCGCCCTCGCCGCAGAGGGCGAGGTGGAGGTCGTCGCCGCCGTCGACATCGACGCCGAGGCCGTGCGGCGCTTCTGCGCGGACGGCGGTGTCCCGAACGGCTACACCGATCTCGACCGGATGCTCGCGGAACAGCGCCCGGACCTCGTCGCCGTCTGCACCCCGCCGACCCTGCACCGCGAGCAGACCGTCACCGCGCTGCGGGCCGGTGCCTGGGTGTGGTGCGAGAAACCGCCCGTGCCGTCCCTCGCCGACTTCGACGCCGTGCAGGCCCAGGAGGGTGCCGACGGCGGCCCCTACGCCTCCATCGTCTTTCAGCACCGCTTCGGCTCGGGCGCGCGGCACGTACGCCGCCTGATCGCCGACGGGGCCATGGGGCGGCCCCTCGTGGCCCACTGCCAGACCACGTGGTACCGCGACGCCGCCTACTACGCCGTGCCCTGGCGCGGAAAGTGGGAGACCGAGGGCGGCGGCCCCGCCATGGGCCACGGCATCCACCAGATGGACCTCCTGCTGGATCTGCTCGGACCCTGGAGCGAGGTGCGGGCCATGGCCGGACGTCTGGTGCACGACGTGCAGACGGAGGATGTCTCCACCGCCCTCGTGCGCTTCGGGAGCGGCGCCCTCGCGACCGTGGTGAACAGTGTCCTCAGCCCGGACGAGGTCAGCCGTATCCGGATCGACTGCGAGCACGCGACGGTCGAGCTGACCCATCTCTACGGGCACGGCAACGACAACTGGCGGATCACCCCGGCGCCGGACGCGCGGCCCGGGGACATGGCGGCGTGGCAGGACTTCGGCGCGGACGTGCCCAGTTCGCACCTGGCCCAGTTGCGCGAACTGGTCGCGAGCATGCGCGCGGGGGAGCGACCGCGCAGCAGCGGCGCGGACGGGCGCACCAGCCTCGAACTGATCACCGCGCTCTACAAGTCGGCGTTCACGGATGCGACCGTCCACGCCGGTGAGATCGGCCCCGGCGACCCCTACTACACGGCCCTGCACGGCGGCGCGCCCGGCTGGGCTCCCGCCACGCCCGCGACACCTGCCATACCCGCGACGCCCGCCACACCCGCCACGCACGAGGAGGCATCGGCATGACCGCACCAGGCGGCCTGCGCATCGTCCACGCCCACGGTGACCGCATCACGGTCACCGAACCCACCTCCGGCGTGGAGCTGTTCAGCTATGTGTACGGTCCGGAGGCGGCCTGGGAGGCCCCGAAGCCGTATCTGCATCCGCTCAGGACACTCGCGGGCAACGTTGTCACGGACTACCGGCCCAACGACCACCGCTGGCACAAGGGCCTGCAGATGACCGCCTCGCATCTGTCCGGGGCGAACCTGTGGGGCGGCAACACCTATGTGCACGGGGAGGGGTATCTCGAACTCCCGGAGCGGGTGGGCTCGATGGCGCACGTCGCGTTCGACCGGGTCGAGGCGGACAGCGCCGGCCGGGGCGGCGCTGTCATCGCCGAGCGGCTCACCTGGCATCCGTACGACGGCTCGCTCTGGGCGGAGGAGGAGCGCCGCGTGGAGGTGCGCGACGTGGACCCGGCGTCCGGCTCGTGGGCGCTGACCTGGACGAGCTCCGTCACCAACCGCCGGGACGAACCGTTGCGGTTCGGCAGTCCCACGACCGCCGGGCGGGAGCTGGCCGGCTACACCGGCCTGTTCTGGCGCGGTCCCCGCGGCTTCCGGGACGGGCGGATCATCGGCCCCGACGGGGAGGGGCCGGGCCTGATGGGGCAGCAGGGGCCGTGGCTCGCGTACTCCGCCGAGCACGATGCCGCCGACGGGCACGCCACACTCGTCTTCGCGCACGCCCCGGAGAACGATCACACGGGCGAGGGCGGTGCCCACCCCGCCCACTGGTTCGTGCGCAACGAGCCCTTCGCGGCCGTCGCGCCCTCCTTCGCCTTCTTCGACGAGCTGGAACTCGCACCGGGCGACACGCTCACCCGCCGCTACCGCGTCGTCGTCGCCGACGGCGTCTGGGAGCGCGAGGAGATCGCCAAGTACCTGGCGGAGCACCCGTGGTGAGCGCGGCCGAGGACTCCGAGGGGCTGCCGGGAGGCTTCGGGGGCCTGCCCGGCGGGGTGGCCGTCTCACATCTCTCGGTGTACGACTGGCCCGCCTACGACGGGGTGTGCGGCGGCACTCCCCACCTGCATCTGACCTGTTCGGAGGCGTACGTCGTCACCGGCGGGCGGGGCGCGGTGCAGACCCTGACCACCTCCGGGTACGAGGTCACGCCGCTCGCGCCGGGCACGGTGGCCTGGTTCACGCCCGGCACGATCCACCGGCTCGTCAACGAGGACGACCTGCGCATCACCGTCCTCATGCAGAACAGCGGGCTCCCGGAGGCGGGCGACGCGGTGCTCACGCTGCCGCCGGAGTACCTGACCGACCCGAAGACGTACGCCGCCGCGACCGTGATCCCGGCGGACGCGCCCGAGGCGGAGAAGGAGAGGATCGCCCGTGCCCGGCGCGACCTCGCCCTGGAGGGCTACCGCGCGCTGCGCGAGGCGGCCGGGCCCGAGCCCCTCGCCGCGTTCCACCGGGCCGCCGCGGCCCTCGTACGGCCGCGGCTCGCGGAGTGGCGTGAGCGGTGGCGGCGCGGTGCGCAGGCGGCTGCCGCCGCCACGGGTGCACAGCTCGAACGGCTGGAGCGGGGGGACGTGTCCCACCTGGCCGCCGCGGCCGTACGGGCCGAGCAGCCCTCGGCGTACGGGAAGTTCGGGATGTGCGGGCGGCTGGACGTGTACCCGGACGTGTACCCGGGGGAGTAGGCGCCCCGGTCCGCCGTGTGCGCAGACCGCCGCAGACCCCGGCGGGGCCTTGCTGGGCCACACCCGACGGCGTGGCCCGGCGACTCCGCGTCAGTGGGCCCGCAGGTGGTGGCGTTTGCGCCAGGCCACTATCGCTCCCGCCAGGGCGGGGAGGGCGATGAAGGCCATCGCGATCAGGAACGCCGGGGACGTCGGCGCGGAGGCGCGGGCGCCCGCCACGGCGTACGCGGCGGTGTTCGGGATCGAGCCGAGCCCCGTCGCGAGGAGGAAGGGGAGATAGCCCATCCGGGACACGGACGCGCAGTAGTTCGCGGCCCAGAACGGCACGCCGGGGAACAGCCGCGCGGCCAGCATCGAGCGGAACCCGTGCCGGCTGAGCTGCCCGTCGGCCGCCTTCAGCCAGCGACCGCGCAGCAGGGGCCGCAGCGCGTCCTGCCCGAGCATCCGGCCGAGCCCGAAGGCGATCCCGGCGCCGAGGACCGTACCGGCGAGCGCGGCCCCGAGGCCCAGCTGCGAGCCGAACAGGGCACCCGCGCCGAGGTTGAGGATCGGCCGGGGCACGAACGCCACCGTGCACAGTCCGTACGCGACCGCGAAGACCAGGGCCGCCGCGGCTCCGGTCAGCTGGGGTGGCCAGCCGTCGGCGAGCAGTCTCTGTGGCTCGAACAGCAGTACCGTCCCGGCGGCCGACAGCAGCAGCGCGACCAGCAGGGAGAGCCGGGCCCACGGCGAGAACAGTGCTCTCGTGACGCGGGAGGCCGGGCCTGTCGGCGCGGCGGTGAACTCGACGGGGACGAGTTCTGTTGCGGGGAGCGGGGGAGTGACCGTGGCGGTGCCCCCAGAGCGGGTGGTGGCATCGAGCATCCGGTGACACTAACTGACCCATGTGTGTGTTCGCCGTATGGTTCGTCTCACGGCCGTCACAGCTTCCGGAACGCCGGATGGCCTTTTCGGGCCGCCGCGCGGCCTTCTCGCGGACACCTTGCCGGTGCGGCCGACCGTCTCCCACCCCGCCGCGGCCGATCCGGAACGGACCGCGACGGCCCGCGCGTACCCGCGGGACATCGTCCCTTTCCTCGGCCTGACCACGTCTGATCGCCGCGCGCGCTCCCGGACGGTGCCGCGGGGAACTCCCGTGCCGGACGAGGCCGACCGCACGGCGGTGGTGCCGGGCTGTCGGCGGCTGCCGGAGCGCGATTACCAGTACTTCGCGGTCGACCACCCGCGCCGGCATGTGAGGCGTCTCTCGTCCGGATTCCCGCCTGGGGCACGTCATCTCGTCCCGACGGCCCCTCGGTGGGACACCGTCGACCAGCTCGCCGCGGCCGACGCGACACTGCGGACGGACATGGACGCCTGGGCCCGTGAGCGCTGAAAACCATTCGACGCGGCCCGTCCCGTCAGCGATGATCGCCTCATGTTCCGGTACGCCTTCCCTCATGCGGCATCCGCGGTCGCGGATGCCACGAAGGCTGCCGTCCTCATCACCGTGGCCGCCGCGGCAGGCGCCCGAAGCTGACCCTTCCCGGATCGTCCGGCGGACCCCGCAGGGGGAGGGTCGGCAGGACCTCGGGGTCCCCGTTCCGGCCGTATCGACGCCGGGACCGTCGCTCAGCTCCGCTGACATCGAAGAGGCTTCGAGGTATCGCCATGCCCAAGACGGCTTACGTGCGCACCAAACCGCATCTGAACATCGGCACCATGGGTCATGTCGACCACGGCAAGACCACCCTGACCGCCGCCATCACCAAGGTCCTCGCCGAGCGCGGCTCCGGCACCTACGTACCGTTCGACCGGATCGACCGGGCGCCGGAGGAGGCCGCGCGCGGCATCACCATCAACATCGCGCACGTCGAGTACGAGACCGACACCCGGCACTACGCCCACGTGGACATGCCGGGTCACGCCGACTACGTGAAGAACATGGTCACGGGCGCCGCCCAGCTCGACGGGGCGATCCTCGTCGTCTCCGCGCTCGACGGGATCATGCCCCAGACCGCCGAACACGTGCTGCTCGCCCGGCAGGTGGGCGTCGACCACATCGTCGTCGCCCTCAACAAGGCGGACGCGGGCGAGGAGGAACTGACCGACCTCGTGGAGCTGGAGGTCCGCGAACTGCTGACCTCGCACGGGTACGGAGGCGACTCCGTACCGGTCGTACGGGTCTCCGGACTCAGGGCGCTGGAGGGCGACCCCCGGTGGACCGAGGCGATCGGCGCGCTGCTGGACGCCGTCGACACGTACGTACCCATGCCCGAGCGGTATGTGGACGCGCCGTTCCTGCTGCCGGTGGAGAACGTGCTCACCATCACCGGGCGCGGCACGGTCGTCACGGGGGCCGTCGAGCGCGGCACGATCAGGGTGGGCGACCGCGTCGAAGTGCTCGGCGCCGCCGTGGACACGGTGGTCACCGGGCTGGAGACGTTCGGCAAGCCCATGGCGGAGGCGCAGGCCGGCGACAGCGTGGCGCTGCTCCTGCGCGGCGTCCCGCGCGACGCCGTGCGCCGCGGTCACGTCGTCGCGGCGCCCGGCAGCGTCGTTCCCGGTCGGCGTTTCTCGGCGCGGGTGTACGTCCTGTCGGCGGGCGAGGGCGGCCGGACGACGCCGGTGGCCACCGGTTATCGGCCGCAGTTCTACCTCCGCACCGCGGACGTCGTCGGCGACGTCGACCTCGGAGCGGGCGCGGTCGCGCGGCCCGGTGACACCGTCACGATGACGGTCGTGCTGGGGCGGGAGGTGCCGCTGGAGCCGGGCCTGGGCTTCGCGATCCGCGAGGGCGGCCGTACGGTCGGCGCCGGCACGGTGACCGCCGTCGGCTGACCTGTCCGGCCCCGGCTCGCGGCCGGGCGGGTGCCCGCCTCCGTACGCCACGGAGGCGGGCACCCGTGCGTCAGTGCCCGAGGGGCGTCGGTGGGTGACCCGGGGCCGGGCGCGAAAGAGCCGGGTCCCGGAGCGGCCGTACGGGCACAATGGGTGGCGTGGACGAGCCGATACCCGTGACCAGGACCGTGGATCACGGGACCGCCAAACTGATGCCGGACATCGACCGGAAGCGGGCCTGGCTGCTGACGGTCGACGGGGCGCCCCAGTCGTACGTCGACCTCGACGAGCCGACGTACCTGGAGTTCGAGTACGCGCGACGGCTCGGGCACGTCCTCGACACGGTCGCGCAGCCGGGGCTCCCGCTGGACGCGCTGCACCTGGGCGGCGGCGCGCTCACCCTGCCCCGCTATCTCGCCGCGACCCGGCCGGGGTCCCGGCAGGACGTGGTGGAGGCAGACAGCGGGCTCCTGGACCTCGTCGTCGAACTGCTGCCCGTCCCCGCCGACGCGGGCATCGCGCTGCACGGCGCGGACGCCCGGGCCTGGCTCGAAAACGCACCCGCCGCCTCGGCCGACGTCCTGATCGCCGACGTCTTCGGCGGCTCCCGGGTACCGGCGCACCTGACCTCGGTGGCGTACGCGCGGGAGACGGCGCGTGTCCTGCGGGGCGACGGCGTGTACCTGGCCAACCTCGCCGACGCCTCGCCCTTCGCCTTCCTGCGCTCCCAGCTCGCGACGTTCTCCACCGTGTTCGAGGAACTGGCGCTGATCGCCGAGCCGGGCGTGCTGCGCGGGCGCCGCTTCGGGAACGCGGTGCTCGTCGCCTCGCACCGGCCGCTCGACACCGCCGCCCTCATGCGCCGCACGGCCTCCGACGCCTTTCCGGCGCGCGTCGAACACGGGGACACGCTGCGGGTCTTCGTCGGGGACGCGCAGCCCGTGCGGGACGAGGACGCGGTCCCGTCGCCTGAGCCGCCGAGCGGGGCGTTCAGCGTCGGCTGAGGGCTGAGGGCTGAAAAGCAGAGCGCTGACGGCTGGGGGCGGGGCCGGGCTCAGGGGGAGGGTGTTCGGCTCCGCGAGTGGGTGGGCTCGCTCTTCGACGGGATCCCCTGCGTCACTTCCTTCGAGCGTCGCGTGAGGTTGCGTACGTCGGGCACGAAGAGCACCGCGGCCGTCACCACGACGACCAGGACCGCGCAGCCCCACAGGGCCGCCGGACGGCCGAAGACGGACTCGGCCGGGCCCGCGAGGGCGGTGGCGAGCGGCACCATGGCGATCGAGCCGAACCAGTCGTACGCCGAGACGCGGGAGAGCTTGTCCTCCGGGATCTCCTGGTGCAGCGCGGTCATCCAGGAGACGCCGAACACCTCGATGGCGACGCCGGTCACGAACATCACCGCGCACAGGGCGCCGACCGGGATCGGGACGGCGAGCGCGGCGGACGGCAGGGCCAGCGGGAACACGCAGAGCGTGCCGGCGAGGAGCAGCCTGCGGGGTTTCCAGCGCATCATCAGCAGCGCGCCGCCGACGGTGCCCGCCCCGAACGCGCCGAGGGCCAGGCCCCAGGGACCGGCACCCCCGAGGCTGTCCCGGGCGACCAGGGGGCCGTACACCGCCTCGGCGGCGCCGACGACGGCGACAACGACCGAGAACTGGGCGACGATCGCCCACAGCCAGGGCCGCCCGACGACCTCCCGCCAGCCGTCACGGAGGTCGGTGAGCAGACCGGTGCCCTTCACGCGGGGCGGTATGTGGCCGACGTCGAGGAAGGCCCGCAGGGCGCCCGCCACCGCGAAGGCCAGCGCGTCCACGGCGAGTACCCAGCCCGGCCCGACCAGCGCGACCATGACACCGCCGAGGGCGGCGCCGCCGAGGCCCGCGCCATGCATCGCGAGGCGGAACACGGCGAAGGCGCGGTTGGCCTGTCCGCCGCTGACGGAGGAGAGCAGCATGCCCTCGGCTGCCGGGGCGAAGAACGCCTGGCCGGTGCCGCCGAGCGCCGTGAGGAGCATCATCTGCCAGAGCTGGGGCTCGCCGGCGAGCACGAGGGCCGCGAAGGCCGCCTGGGAGAGGCAGTTGAGGGTGTTGGCCGCGACCATCACGTGGTGCCGGGGCAGCCGGTCCGCGACCGCGCCGCCGATCAGCAGGAAGAGGACCAGGGGCAGGGTGCGGGCCGCCGCCACCAGGCCCACGTCGCCGCCGTCGCCGCCCTCGTCCAGGACGGCGAACGCCGCCGCGATCAACGCGCCCTGGCTGCCCAGGTTCGTCACGACCGCGGCGGCGGTCAGCAGGGTGTAGTTGCGGCCCGCCCAGGAGGGGCGGCCCAGGACGGTGGAGGGCTCGGCGGCGGGTTTCACCAGGCGACTATCCCCGCCGACGGGCCGACTTGCCAAACGGATTGCCGGCCTGTTCCGGACCGGTGGCGGCTTCTCACCGCCGCGCCCCGCCGAGCCGCGCCCCACGGGCCCCGCCGCGCGCTCCGGCGGCAGGGCGAATGGTTTCTGCGCGGCCTCAGCTGTCCGTCGGGGCGTCCTTGGTGAGACGCACCGTGCTCAGGATCTTCTGGACGGTCGCGTCGGGGATCTCGTCGTCGACACCCTGGGCGCCGAACAGGTTCCAGGTGACGTAGTCGCCCGCGCCGTTCTTGAACGCGAAGGTGATGGCCTTGCCTTCGCTGTCACACTTCCCCTTCTGCGGCGTGTTGCTGGAGTGCGCGTTGGCGACGCTGCCCTTGAGGCCCGACTTCGTCGTGTAGGGCTTCGCCTTGTCCCACTTCACGCTCTTCTTGTCGGGCTGCGTGTAGCCACCGAAGATCCACCACGGTACGCGGGTCTCGGCGGCCTCGGACGCGTCCTTGGCGCCGTTCTCGCCGCGCGTTCCGGCGGTGACCAGCGCCGTGTCCTCCTCGCGGCCGTCCTTGTCGCTGTCCGTGGTGCACCACTTGGACTTGAGGTAGGCGGGGGCGGTGACCGTGGTGCGGTCGGTCTTGCCCTTCTCCTCCCACTCGAAGCCGACGCTCGTGTCGGTGCTCTCGATCTCCCACTCGGCCGGCACGTCGAACATCGTGCCGAAACGCGGGTTGATGACGACCTTCCAGCCCGCGACCGTCGGCTTCTCGACGTCCGTGCCGCGCGGGTTGTCCTCGTCGGCGGACGCGGACCCGCTCGGGTCCTTGGGCGCGCTCGACGTCGGCGGCTTCGTCTTGCCGCCCTTGTCGCCGCCGGCCTCGTCGTCCTTGTCGCCGCCCAGGACCAGCACGCCCGTGACACCCGCCGCGACGACGACGGCCGCGGCGGCCACGATCGCGACGATCTTCGTCCTGTTCCTGCCGCCGCCCCCCTCCGGAGGCTGAGGCGCGCCGGGCGCGGTCCAGCCGGGCTGCCCCGGCTGCGCGTACGGGTTCTGCGACTGAGGTCCGCTCGCGTACCCGGACTGCTGATATCCGGGCTGCTGATACGGATTCGGCTGCTGGTACCCCGGCTGCTGGTACGGGTTCTGGTTCTGGTCCTGCGGGTTCTGCTCGCCCCCGGGCGGCTGATTTCCTGGCCACATGGCCCGTAACACTAGTGCCGCACGGGACACGGTTGGGTCACTGCCTCTCATCAGGCGCGTACCGGATCATGCCCGGGACCGGGGGCGGGAGCTGTTCAAGATTCGCTACTCGTGGGTAACGTGCGGGCATGAGCGCAGATCAGATGTCTATCGGCGAGATGCTCGCCGCCACCGTGCCGATGGTCCGGACCCTGAAGCTGGAGTACCTCGAAACCACTCCGGAGAGGGCCGTGCTCGCGCTGCCCGACCAGAGCGAGTACCACAATCACGTGGGCGGGCCCCACGCCGGGGCGATGTTCACGCTGGGGGAGTCGGCGAGCGGGGCGGTCGTGCTGGCCGCGTTCGGGGACCAGCTCGCGCGGGCCGTGCCGCTGCCGGTGACCGCGGAGATCGCGTTCAGGAAGCTGGCCAGGGGGCCGGTCACCGCGACCGCCACCCTGGGGCGGCCCGCCGCCGACGTCGTCGCCGAACTCGACGCCGGTCGGCGTCCGGAGTTCCCGGTGACCGTCGCCATCCGGCGGGAGGACGGCGCCGTCACCGGTGAGATGACGGTCGTCTGGACGCTGCGCCCCAACGCGCTTCCCGACGCGCTTCCCGACGTGCTTCCCAACGGCTGAGGTCGTACTCGCTCTCCCTGAAGGGTTTTTGATGGGTCTGTGACGATTGCTTGAGGGGTGTGGCGTCATGAGAATGACAGCGACGCGTCGCCGCGACGCCGAACGGTTCGCCGCGATCTCCGCAAGGACCACCCCGAAAGGACGACGATGTCCAGCACCCTTTCAGGACCCCGCACCTGGCTGACCGTGCACGACTGCGACCTCGACGGGTTCCGTGCACTGGTCGAGCGGGACACCGACCCGGCCGCGTACCCGTACGCCGCCGCCGTCGAGCGGAACGTCCTGCTGTACGACGGCGAGAGCCTGCGCGCCGAGGTGCGGACGGCCGAGGGTCGCCGGAACGTCCAGACGGAACTCGTCCGGGCGCTCGCCGAGGGGCCCGGCATCGTGGTGTTCAAGGGCGCCTTCCCCGACCGCGGGGTCCTCGACCGGATGACCGGGGTCTTCGACGCCCTGATCGCCGAACAGCGCGCCTCGGGAAACGTGGCGGGCGACCACTTCGCGAAGCCGGGCGCGAACGACCGGGTCTGGAACGCGTTGGAGAAGGCGGGCCTGCGGGACCCGGAGGCGTTCGCCGACTACTACGCCAACGACCTCCTCGCGCTGGTGTCGGCCGCCTGGCTCGGGCCCGGCTACCAGGTCACCTCACAGGTCAACGTCGTGAATCCGGGTGGCGCCGCGCAGACCGTGCACCGCGACTACCACCTGGGCTTCCTGAGCAACGAGGCCGCCGCCGGGTACCCCGCGCATGTGCACCGCCTCTCGCCCGCGCTGACGCTGCAGGGGGCCGTCGCCCACTGCGACATGCCCGTCGAGTCCGGGCCGACCATGTATCTGCCGCACTCGCAGAAGTACGAGCCGGGGTATCTGGCCTGGCGGCTGCCGGAGTTCCACGAGTACTTCGAGGCGCACCAGGTGCAGTTGCCGCTGGCGGCGGGGGACGCGGTGTTCTTCAACCCCGCGCTCTTCCATGCCGCCGGGCGCAACACGTCGGCGGACATCCGGCGGACGGCCAATCTGCTGCAGGTGTCCTCCGCGTTCGGGCGGGCGATGGAGGGTGTCGACCGGGAGGCGCTGTCGAACGCGGTCTATCCGGTGCTGCTCGCTCGGGCCGCGGCGGGGGTGGGGTGGGAGTGGCTGGAGGCGGTGGTGGCGGCCAGTGCGGAGGGGTATGCCTTTCCGACCGACCTGGACTCCGATCCGCCGGTGGGTGGGCTGGCACCGGCGTCTCAGGCGGATGTTGTGCGGCGTGGGGTGCGGGAGGGGTGGGGGGTGGGGCGGTTGCGGGACGCTTTGCGGGAAGCCGGTGAGCGGCGGTCCAGCTGACGGGGGGGGGTGGTTGGGCGGGGTTCTTCGGGCGCGGGTGCGCGGTGGCTGGGTCGCGCAGTTCCCCGCGCCCCTGCAAGACCGCGCCGTTCCCCGCGCCCCCGGAGGGCAAAGCATGCGCCGTTCGCCGCGGCCCCAAGGACTAAAAGATTGCGCCGTTCCCCGCGCCCCTTGAGGGGGTGAAGGGTTGCGTTGTTCCCTGCGGTCCCGAGGGGGGAAAGATTGCGCCGTTCCCCGCGCCCCTTGAGGGGGTGAAGGGTTGCGTTGTTCCCTGCGGCTCCGAGGGGGAAGAGATTGCGCCGTTCCCCGCGCCCCTAGGTGGGATGGGGCGTAGTCCCTTCCCGGGGGGTGCGCGGGGGCTGCGCGGGCAGCCCTCGCCGGGTCGGAGTCAGGTGTAGAACGGGGGGCGGTCCGCGAGGGATACCTCTACTCGACCGCCCTCCCTCTGCGCGCGGACCCCCGCCTCGCAGACCGCTGCCGTGGCGTAGCCGTCCCAGGCGCTGGGCCCCGTCACCTCGCCGCGGCGCGTGGCGTCCACCCACGCCTGCATCTGCCGGTCGTACGCGTCCTCGAAGCGCTCCGTGAAGTCCTGGGCGATGGTGCCGCCCCAGCGGCCCGCCATGTTGGTGACCAGGGAGTGCCCGTCACCGATACGGGCCGTGCCGCGCTCGCACACCACCTCGGCCTGCACCTGGTAGCCGAAACCGCAGTTGACGTTGATCTCGACGTCCACGATCGCGCCGCCGGCGGTCTCGAAGAGGACCAGCTGCGGATCCTGAAGCCCCTCGGGCGCGTTGCCCGACGGCGTCGGCTTCAGCACCGTGACCGCGGTGATCTCGTGGCCGAGCAGCCAGCGGGTGATGTCCATCTCGTGCACGACGGAGTCGTTGATGAGCATCTCGGTGGTGAAGCCGGGCGGCGTCGCCACGTTGCGGTGCCGGTTGTGCAGCATCAGCGGCCGGCCCAACTGGCCGGTCTCCAGCAGTGACTTGAGCTTCACGTACTCGGCGTCGTACCGGCGCATGAAGCCCACCTGCACCCTGCGGTGCCCGAGCCGCTGCTCGGCTTCGAGGACGCGCAGCGCCGAGGCCGAGCCGGGCGTGAGCGGCTTCTCGCACAGGACCGGCAGGTCGTGCTCGAACGCGGCGAGCAGGGCCGCCTCGTGGGCGGGACCAGGCGAGGCGATCAGTACGGCGTCGACACCGTCCGCGGCCATCGCCGCGGCCGGATCGGTGTGCGCGGAGCAGCCCTCGATGCCGTCGGCGATCCGCTTGACCCGTTCCGCGTCGACGTCCACGACGGCGGCCACCCGCGCCCCGCTGGTCACCTCGTGGAGCCGGCGCACATGGTCGGCCCCCATCCTGCCGGTGCCGATGACGGCCACCCCCAGCTCGCTCGC
Organism: Streptomyces ortus; assembly: GCF_026341275.1. Taxonomy (NCBI): domain Bacteria; kingdom Bacillati; phylum Actinomycetota; class Actinomycetes; order Kitasatosporales; family Streptomycetaceae; genus Streptomyces; species Streptomyces ortus. The sequence goes on along the minus strand of NZ_JAIFZO010000002.1, from coordinate 260,730 downwards.
CATCAGGACTTCCCCTTCGACGCCGCGAGGGAGGCCTGGAGGTCCTGCTCCTCGGGGAGCCCGTCGACGTCCACGCCCCGTACCTGGGCCAGTTCGTGCTTGAGGGCGGCGAGTTCGGCGCCCCCGGCCATGTGGTTGGTGAGCTCTTCGAGGGTGACGTCCGCGCGGGACGCGGAGAGTTCCATCGTGCCCAGCCGCAGGACGCTGAAGTGGTCGCCGACCATGTACGCGTGGTGCGGGTTGTGGGTGATGAAGATGACGCCCAGACCCCGGTCGCGGGCGGCGGCGATGTACTTGAGCACGACGCCGGACTGCTTGACGCCGAGCGCCGCGGTCGGCTCGTCCAGGATGAGGACGCGGGCGCCGAAGTAGACGGCGCGGGCGATGGCCACGGACTGGCGCTGGCCGCCGGAAAGGGTGCCGATGGGCTGGTCGAGGTCGTCCAGGACGATGCCCATGGCCCGCAGTTCGGTGTCCGCGGTCCGCTTCATCGCCGCGATGTCCAGGCGGCGGATCGGCCAGGGGCCCTTCGTCAGCTCGGAGCCGAGGAAGAAGTTCCGCCACACCGGCATCAGCGGCACGGTGGCCAGGTCCTGGTAGACGGTGGCGATGCCCTTGTCGAGGGCCTCGCGCGGGGTGCTCAGGTGCACCGCCTGGCCGTCGATCAGGAACTCGCCCTCGGTGTGCTGGTGCAACCCGGAGATGATCTTGATGAGTGTCGACTTGCCGGCGCCGTTGTCGCCGAGGACGCAGGTGACCTGGCCCGGGTGGACGGACAGGTCCACGCCGTGCAGGGCGCGGACGTTGCCGTACGCCTTGCCCGCCCCGCGCAGCCGCACGATCGGCTGGGCGTCCTCGGGCACGGCCCTGGGCGCGTCCTGGACAGCGGTGGCGTCGTCGCCGGAGCCTGAGCCGGAGTGCGCGCCGGAGCTGGAGGTGGTGTTGTCGGTCATGGGTTACCTCCGGGTTGCCTGGCGGCGGACCCACAGATTGACGAGGGCGGCGAGCAGGAGCATGACGCCGAGGAAGGCCTTGAACCAGTCGGGGTTCCAGTTGGCGTAGACGATGCCCTGGGAGACCATGCCGAAGATGAACGCGCCGATGACGGCGCCGATCGCGGAGCCGTAGCCGCCGGTGAGCAGGCAGCCGCCGATGACCGCGGCGATGATGTACAGGAACTCGTTGCCGACGCCCTCGCCGGACTGGACGGTGTTGAACGAGAACAGGATGTGCATGCCGACGAACCAGGCACCGGCGCCGACGCCCATGAACAGGGCGATCTTGGTGAAGGTGACCGGCACGCCGACCGCGCGGGCGCTCTCCTGGCTGCCACCGGTGGCGAAGATCCAGTTGCCGAACTTGGTGCGCAGCAGCAGCCAGGTCGCGGCGGCGGCGAGGATCAGCCAGTAGAAGACGGTGATCTTGACGTCGACCCCGCCGATGCCTATCTCCGAGGCGAAGATCTTCTTGGCCTGGTCGAAGCCGTCCATGTCGCTGATGGAGTCGGTGGCGACGTTGCCGGTGAAGAGCTTGGTGATGGCGAGGTTGGCGCCCTGGAGGATCAGGAACGAGCCCAGCGTGATCAGGAACGACGGCAGTCCGGTGCGTACCAGCATGTAGCCGTTGAACGCGCCGATCGCCAGCGACACCACGAGGGCGACGAGGACGCCGGTCCACACGTTCATGGACAGCTGGAAGCTCCACATGCTCGCCGTGAGCGCGGCGGTGGTCACGGCCACACCGGCGGAGAGGTCGAACTCGCCGCCGATCATCAGCAGGGCCACCGGCAGGGCCATGATGCCCATCACGGAGGCCTCGTAGAGCACGTTGGCCAGCGAACTCGCCTCGCGGAAGGGGGAGGCGACCGCGAAGAAGAAGATGTAGACGGCGATCGCCGCGATGAGGGCGCCGATCTCCGGTCGGGCCGCCAGGCGGCGGGCCAGGGACCGCTCCGAGGTCCGGCCGTCCTTGGGGGCGGCCGGCGAAGCCGGCGGCGAGGAGCTCGCCGCCGGTGCCGTTGCCTGGGTCATGGGTGTCACCGAGTACCCTTCGAGGCGAACTTGGCTATGTCGTCCACGTTGTCCTTGTCGACGAACGCCGGGCCGGTGAGCACGGGCTCCTGGCCGCCTCCGCTGAAGTTGCCGTTGGTCTTGTAGAGCCACAGGGAGTCCACCGACAGGTAGCCCTGAAGGTAGGGCTGCTGGTCGACGGCGAACTCGATGTCGCCGCCCTTGACGGCGTCGACCATCTCCTTGTTCAGGTCGAAGGTCGCCACCTTCGCCTTGCTGCCCGCGTCGTCCACGGACTGCACGGCGGTCAGCGCGAACGGGGCGCCGAGCGTGACCACGTAGTCGATCGACGTGTCCTGCTTGAGCTTGGCGTTGATCGTCGACTTCACGGACGGCATGTTCGTGCCGTTCACGTTGAGGGTCGTGGTCTTGCCCTTGAAGGTCTTCTTCACGCCGGCGCAGCGGGCCTCCAGCGAGACACTGCCCTGCTCGTGGATGACGCAGATGTTGTTCTTGGCGCCGAGTGCGTTGAGCTTCTCGCCGAAGGCCTCACCGGCGACGAACTCGTCCTGGCCGAAGTAGGACAGGAGCCCCTGCTCCTTCCAGTCGTCGATGCCTCCGTTGAGGCCGACGACGGGGATGCCGGCCTTCTCGGCCTTGGCGACGACGTCCTTCATGGCGTCGGGCTTGGAGAGGGTGACCGCGATGCCGTCGACCTTCTGGTCGATCGCGTTCTGGACGAGGTTGGCCTGCTTGGCCGAGTCCGGGTTGTTCGAGTAGACCAGCTCGACGTTGTCCTTGGCGGCGGCGGTCTCCGCCCCCTTGCGGACGAGGTCCCAGAAGGTGTCACCCGCAGCCGCGTGGGTGATCATCGCGATCTTCATGCGCGGGGTGTCGGCCTTGCCGGCCGACGCGTTGCCCGAGTCCTCCTCGGCCTTCTTGCCACCCGAGTCGCTGGAGCAACCGGTGACCATCAGGGCCGCCGCGGCGGCCGCGGCGACGAGGGCGATTCTGCGGGAACGGGGGCGAGACGTGCGGTCCATCTTTCCGGCACCTCACTGTGCGACAGGGGAGAGAAAGTTTAAAAACTCGGCAGTTCTGTTGGGAGGGGATGTAAGTCCCTCATATGCCCCGCTGTCAATACTTTGTTAAGACATCATTTCACGGTGACGTGAGAATGTAAGTACAAAGTCTTGACATGGCTCGGCCCCCGGTCTTACACCTAGGACACACCGGTCCCCCGTATCCCGCACCCCCACAAGACGGCATCCCCACGAGGAGCGACGCGTATGAGCGAGTCATTCGACCTGATCACCATGGGTCGTCTCGGGGTCGACCTCTACCCTCTGCAGACCGGCGTGCCGCTCGCCCGCGTCGAGACGTTCGGCAAGTTCCTCGGCGGATCGGCGGCCAACGTGGCGGTCGCCGCGGCACGCCTCGGGCGCACCACGGCGATCGTCAGCCGTACCGGCGATGATCCCTTCGGAGCCTATCTCCACCAGGCTCTCAAGGAATTCGGGGTCGACGACCGCTGGGTCACCCCTGTCGAGGAGTACCCGACACCGGTCACGTTCTGCGAGATCTTCCCGCCCGACGACTTCCCGCTGTACTTCTACCGGCAGCCCAAGGCGCCCGACCTGGTGATCCACACCGACGAGCTGGACTTCTTCGCGCTCCGGGCGGCGAAGATCTTCTGGATCACCGGCACCGGACTGAGCGAGGAGCCCAGCCGCTCGGCCACCCTCGCCGCCCTCAAGGCCCGCGACAAGTCCGGCACCACGGTCTTCGACCTCGACTGGCGCCCCATGTTCTGGCAGGACCCCGACGAGGCCCGTCCGTACTACACCGAGGCCCTGCGGCACGCCACGGTCGCCGTCGGCAACCTCGACGAGTGCGAGATCGCCACCGGCGTCCGCGAACCACGGGCCTGCGCCGACGCCCTGCTCGAAGCCGGTGTGGAACTGGCCGTCGTCAAGCAGGGCCCCAAGGGCGTCCTCGCCGTCCACCGCGACGGCACCACCGCCGAGGTGCCGCCCGTACCCGTCGAGGTGGTCAACGGCCTCGGCGCGGGCGACGCGTTCGGCGGCTCGCTCTGTCACGGCCTGCTGGCCGGCTGGGAACTGGAGAAGACCATGCGGTACGCCAACGCGGCCGGCGCGCTGGTCGCCTCCCGCCTCGCCTGCTCCTCCGCGATGCCGACCGCCGCCGAGGTCGAGGAACTCGTCACGTCGCGCGACTGAGGTCACGTGACCCGACGTCGCGCGGCTGAGGTCACGTCACCGAACGTCACGCGGCTGAAGATCCCGCGACCGACCCCGCACCACCCCGAACGGAGCCAGACCTTGAGCATCACCATCCCCGACCTCGTCAGGGTGCGTGTCCAGCACCCCGAGGCCGTGGCCGAAGCGGCTGCCCGCCGCGCCCGGCGGCCCCTCGTCGGCGACAGCGGTCGCCTCATGATCGTGGCCGCCGACCACCCGGCCCGCGGTTCGCTCGGCGTCGGCGACCGCAGGCTGGCCATGGCCAACCGCGCCGACCTGCTGGAGCGCCTGTGCGTCGCGCTGTCCCGGCCGGGCGTGGACGGGGTGCTCGCCACCGCCGACATCCTGGACGACCTCCTGCTGCTCGGCGCGCTGGAGAACAAGGTCGTCATGGGCTCCATGAACCGCGGCGGCCTGGCCGGCGCGTCCTTCGAGATGGACGACCGCTTCACCGGCCACCGCGCCGAGGACATCGAACGGCTGAACTTCGACGCGGGCAAACTGCTGCTGCGCATCGACTACGACGACCCCGGCTCGCTGACCACGCTGGAGTCCACCGCCCGCGCGATCGACGCCATGGCCGCGCGCCGGCTGCCCGTGTTCGTCGAGCCGTTCATCTCCCGCCGCGTCGGGGGAAAGGTCGGCAACGACCTCTCCGCCGAGGCCGTCACCCGCTCCATCGCCATCGCCTCCGGCCTGGGCGGCACCTCCGCCTACACCTGGCTGAAACTGCCCGTCACCAGCGACCCGGACGACATGGCCGCCGCCCTGGAGACCTCCACCCTGCCCGCCGTCCTGCTCGGCGGCGAGGTCGGCGGGGACCAGGAGGGCGCGTACGAGAAGTGGCGCAAGTGCCTGCGGCTGCCCACCGTCCAGGGTCTGGTCGTCGGCCGCTCCCTGCTCTATCCCGCCGAGGGCACCGTGGAGACCGCCGTGGACACCGCGGTCGGCCTGCTCTGACCGGAGACCAGCCCGCTCTGACCGGACACCGGAAGGATCACACCTCATGACCAGCGCACATCACCTGCCCGCGGGCAAGGCCGCGAGTGGGCCGTACGCCGTGGACGTGACGCCAGAGAGCGCGGGCTGGGACCACTCCAGCCTCCGGGTCCTCGAACTGCCCCCGGGCGGGACGCACCTGTTCACCGCGGGGGACAGCGAGTGGATCGTCACCTCGCTGGGCGGCGCCTGCACGGTCGCCGTCACCGACGACTTCGGCCAGGACGAGTTCGAGATGCGGGGCCGGGCCGACGTGTTCAGCGGCGTCAGCGACTTCGTGTACGTGCCCAGGGACGCGACCGCCGCCCTCACCTGCCACGAGGGCGGCCGGTTCGCCCTCACCGGAGCCCGCTGCGAACGTCGCCTGCCCGCCCGCTACGGGCCCGCAGAATCCGTGCCCGTCGAACTGCGCGGCAGCGGCAACTGCTCCCGGAAGGTGCACAACTTCGGCGCGGCCGGCGTCTTCGAGTGCGACAAGCTCATCGCGGTCGAGGTGATCACCCCGGGCGGCAACTGGTCCTCGTATCCGCCGCACAAGCACGACGAGAACCGGCCGGGCGAGGAGTCCGAGCTGGAGGAGATCTACTACTTCGAGATCGCCGACCACGAGGGCACCCCCGGCCTCGGCTACCAGCGCGTCTCGCCGTCGGGCCACGGCAGCGGCACGGACGTGCTCGCCGAGGTGCGCGGCGGGGACGTCGTCCTGATCCCGGACGGCTGGCACGGCCCCTCGATCGCCGCACCCGGCCACGACATGTACTACCTGAACGTCATGGCGGGCCCCGGCGCCGACCGGGCCTGGCTGATCTGCGACCACCCCGACCACGCCTGGATCCGCGACACCTGGCCGGACCAGCCCGTCGACCCCCGGCTGACCCCGTGACCCCCACCGCCCCCGTCCCGGGCCGCCGCCCCGCCTCCACCTCCGCCTCCGCCTCCGCGAACCAGTGAGGAACCGATGAGCCGCTCCACCCTCCGTCTGACCGTCGCCCAGGCACTGGTGCGCTTCCTGGCCGCGCAGTACACCGAGCGCGACGGTGTGCGGCGCCGGCTGATCGCCGGTACCTGGGGGATCTTCGGCCACGGCAACGTGGCAGGCCTCGGCCAAGCCCTCCTGGAGGCCGGCGAGGAGACCATGCCCTTCCACCAGGGCCGTAACGAACAGGCCATGGTGCACGCCGCCGTCGGCTACGCCCGCCAGCTCGACCGGCTCTCCGCCCAGGCCGTCACCACCTCCATCGGCCCCGGCGCCACCAACCTCGTCACCGGCGCCGCCCTCGCCACGATCAACCGCCTGCCCGTGCTGCTCCTGCCCGGCGACTACTTCGCGACCCGCGCCGCCGACCCGCTGCTCCAGCAGCTGGAGCACCCGGTCGAGGCCGACCTGTCCGTCAACGACACCCTGCGTCCGGTCTCCCGCTACTTCGACCGCGTCCACCGCCCCGAGGCGCTGATCCCCTCCGCCCTCAACGCGATGCGGGTGCTCGCCGATCCCGTCGACACCGGCGCCGTCACCCTCGCCCTGCCGCAGGACGTGCAGGCCGAGGCGTACGACTGGCCCGCGGAGTTCTTCGCCGACCGGGTCTGGCACGTGCGCCGCCCGGCGCCCGAACCGGCCGAGCTGGCCGCCGCGGCGGAGGCCGTGCGCGGCTCCCGGCGCCCCCTGATCGTCGCGGGCGGCGGTGTCCACCACAGCGAGGCCGAGCAGGCCCTCAAGGCGTTCGCCGAGGCCACCGGCATCCCGGTCGCCTCCACCCAGGCGGGCAAGGGCTCGCTGCGGTACGACCACCCGGCGGACGTCGGCGGCATCGGCCACACCGGCACCGCCGTCGCCGACGACCTGGCCCGCACCGCCGACCTGGTCATCGGTGTCGGCACCCGCTACTCGGACTTCACCACCGCCTCCGCCACGCTCTTCCAGGAACCTGGCGTGCGGTTCGTGAACCTCAACGTCGCCGCCTTCGACGCGCACAAGCTCAGCGCCCGCACCCTGGTCGCGGATGCCCGCGCGGGTCTCGAAGCCCTCACCGAGGCGCTCGCCGGCCACCGCGTCGACGAGGCGTACGAGGCCGAGTACCGGGCGGGCAAGGAGCGCTGGGAGCAGGTCGTCGACTCCGTCTACCGGGCCGACGACGAGCACGCCGTGCCCACCCAGACACAGGTCCTCGGCGCCCTGGACGCCGTGGTCGGCGACGACGACGTGGTCATCAACGCGGCCGGCTCGCTCCCCGGCGACCTGCACAAACTGTGGCGAGCCCGCAGCCCGCGCCAGTACCACCTGGAGTACGGCTACTCCTGCATGGGCTACGAGATCCCGGCCGGCATCGGCGTCCAGCAGGCCGCCCCGGGCACGCCCGTCTGGTCGCTGGTCGGCGACGGCACGTACCTCATGATGCCGACCGAGATCGTCACGGCCGTCCAGGAGGGGCTGCCGGTCAACCTGGTGCTCCTCCAGAACCACGGGTACGCGTCCATCGGCGGGCTCTCCGAGTCGGTGGGCGCCGAGCGCTTCGGCACCGCCTACCGCTATCGGTCCCCGGACGGCGGCTTCACCGGCGATCCGCTGCCGGTCGACCTGGCCGCCAACGCCGCGAGCCTCGGCATGGACGTCCTGCGCGCCAAGACCGTGGGCGAACTGCGGAACGCGCTGGCCACCGCCCGCGCGTCCGACCGGCCCACCTGCGTCTACGTGGAGACCGACCCGACGCCCACCTCGCCGGGCGCCGAGGCCTGGTGGGACGTACCGGTCGCCGAGGTCTCCTCGCGTGAGGCCGCGACCAGTGCCCGTACGGCGTACGAGCGCCAGGTCGCCGACCGCCGCCGCCACCTCTGATCCCGCCCGCTCCCGCTTGCCCCGCCCAGCTCACGACTAAGGACCGGCACCGCATGAAGAACATCGACCACTGGATCGGCGGGAAGCCCGTCGCGGGTACCTCCGACCGCTTCGGACCCGTGTACGACCCGGCCACGGGCGCCCAGGAGAAGCAGGTTCCCTTCGCCTCCGTGGACGAGGTGGACGCCGCCGTCGCCTCCGCGAAGGCCGCCTTCGAGAGCTGGGGCACCGCCTCGCTCGCCAAGCGCACCTCGATCCTCTTCAAGTACCGCGAACTGCTCGACGCGCACCGCGACGAGATCGCCGAACTGATCACCGCCGAGCACGGCAAGGTGCACTCCGACGCGCTCGGCGAGGTCGCCCGGGGCATGGAGATCGTCGAACTCGCCTGCTCCATCCCGCAGTTGCTCAAGGGCGAGCTGTCCACCCAGGTCTCCACCCGGGTCGACGTGGCCGCGATCCGCCAGCCCCTCGGCGTCGTCGCGGGCATCACCCCGTTCAACTTCCCGGCCATGGTGCCGATGTGGATGTTCCCGCTCGCCATCGCGTGCGGCAACACGTTCGTTCTCAAGCCGAGCGAGAAGGACCCCTCCGCCTCCTGCCGGCTGGCCGAGCTGGCCTCCGAAGCCGGGCTGCCGGACGGCGTGCTCAACGTCGTGCACGGCGACAAGGCGGCCGTCGACCGGCTCCTGGAGCACCCGGACATCACCGCCGTCTCCTTCGTCGGCTCGACGCCCATCGCCAAGTACATCCAGATCAAGGGCATCGAGCACGGCAAGCGCGTCCAGGCCCTCGGCGGCGCCAAGAACCACATGCTGGTCCTGCCCGACGCCGACCTGGACTTCGCCGCAGACCAGGCCATCAGCGCCGCCTACGGCTCGGCAGGCGAGCGCTGCATGGCCGTCTCCGTCGTCGTCGCGGTCGGCGACACCGGCGACGAACTCGTCGAGAAGATCGCCGAGCGGGCCAAGGGCCTGAGGATCGGCCCCGGCAGCGACCCGGCCTCCGAGATGGGCCCGCTCATCACCCGCGAGCACCGCGACAAGGTCGCCTCGTACGTCGCGGGCGCCGCCGCCCAGGGTGCCGAGGTCGTCGTGGACGGCACCGGCTTCACCGTGCCCGGCCACGAGGACGGCTTCTTCCTCGGCGTCTCGCTCCTCGACCGGGTCCCGGTCACCGCGGACGCCTACCGGGACGAGATCTTCGGCCCGGTGCTGTGCGTGGTCCGCGCCGGGACCTACGACGAGGGCATCGCGCTGATCAACGCCTCCCGCTGGGGCAACGGCACCGCGATCTTCACCCGGGACGGCGGCGCCGCCCGCCGCTTCCAGCTGGAGGTCCAGGCCGGCATGGTCGGCGTCAACGTGCCGATCCCCGTCCCCGTCGGCTACCACTCCTTCGGCGGCTGGAAGGACTCCCTCTTCGGCGGCCACCACATCTACGGCAACGACGGCGTCGCCTTCTACACCCAGGGCAAGGTCATCACCACCCGTTGGCCCGACCCGGCCGACAGCGGAGGCATCAACCTCGGCTTCCCGAGCCACTCCTGACGCTCCGTCAGAGCTGCCCGCGCACGTACATCCGAAGGCCCGCGCACGTACATCCGCAGGAAGGGGCACGAGTGGCAGAGACCGGAACCACACGTCCGGCCACCGCCGGGGCCTTCGACCGGCTGGAGGTCGCCCTGGACCGGGGCAGCCCGATCCCGCTCTACTACCAGCTCGCCCAGCAACTGGAGTCGGCGATCGAGCTCGGGGCGCTCGCCCCGGGCGACCTGCTGGGCAACGAGGTGGACATCGCCGCCCGCCTCGGCCTGTCCCGGCCCACCGTCCGCCAGGCGATCCAGTCCCTGGTGGACAAGGGCCTGCTGGTACGCCGCAGGGGCATCGGCACCCAGGTGGTGCACAGCCAGGTCAGACGCTCACTGGAACTGAGCAGCCTGTACGACGACCTGGCCGCCGCCGGGCAGAGCCCCGCCACCCGGGTGCTGCGCAACGAGATCGAGTCGGCCTCGGCGGAGGTCGCCGCGGCCCTCGGCATCCCCGAGGGCCGGGACGTCATCGTGCTCGAACGGCTGCGCACCACCCACGGCGAACCCGTGGCCCACCTGCGCAACCACCTGCCCGCCACCCTCCTCGACCTGGACACCGCGAGACTGGAGGCGACCGGCCTCTACCGGCTGATGAAGGCCGCGGGCATCACCCTGCACAGCGCCCACCAGACCGTGGGCGCCCGCAGCGCCACCCCGGAGGAGGGCGCACTGCTCGGCGAGCCCGCGGGCGCCGCCCTGCTCACCATGCGGCGCACGGCCTACGACGACACCGGGCGGGCCGTGGAGTACGGGACCCACGTCTACCGGGCGGCCCGCTACACCTTCGACTTCCAGCTGCTGGTCCGCCCCTGATCGGGTGCGTTCGCCGGGCTCACCGCCCCGGGGCGGCGGTACGTTGGGCCCGTGCGGCGCGGGTGCACCGGGCACGACGCGGGAAGACCACTCCCAGCGACGGAGAGGGTCAGGGTGTCGACGAGCGAGAAGAGCGGCGTGGCGGCGCGCCGGTTCGACGTGGCGGACGCCGCGGTGGTGCTGCTGGACGCCCGTCTGACGGTGTCCGGCTGGACCGCGGACGCCGAGCGGCTGTTCGGCCACCGCGGCGCCGAGGCCGTGGGCCGTCCTGTCGCGGACCTGCTGATGCCCCAGGACGCCGCCCGCCTGCCCGAGCTGGCCCGCCGGTGCGTGCGGGACGGCCGCTGGACCGGGCTCCTCGCGGTGCGCCACCGGGACGGCCATCCGGTCGTCGCCACCGTACGGGTGCTGCCCGCCGTGGAGTCCGCGGACGGCCCGCCCCGCTGGGTGGCCCTGGCCGCGGACACCGCGGGCACCCCGGGCTGGGGCATGAGCCGCGGGGTGCTGGAGCGGATGGCCGCCCACTCGCCGATCGGCATCGCCATCGTCGACACCGACCTGCGCTTCGTCTGGTCGAACGCCGCCCTGGAGCAGTTCGGCGGCGGACCCGGCCGCGAGCGCATCGGCAAACGGCTCGCGGACATACAGCCCGGGCTGGACGCCGCCGCCCTCGAAAGGGTGATGCGGCAGGTCCTGGAGAGCGGCGAGAGCGTGGCGGGCTACGAACACGCCGGCACGGTCCGCTCGGCACCGCACCGGGAGACCGCCCACGCCATGTCCTTCACCCGGCTCGACGACGACCGGGGCATCCCGCTCGGCGTGTACTACACCGTCGTGGACGTCACCGAGCGCTACCGGGCCCGCGCGCGCCTGACCCTCCTGGACCGGGCGGGCAAGAGCATCGGCCGGACCCTGGACGTCACCCGGACCGCCCAGGAACTGGCCGACCTCGCGGTACCGGGGCTCGCCGACCTCGTCACCGTCGACCTGCTGGAGACCGTCCTCGACGGCGGTGAGCCGGCGCCCGGACCGACGGGCGGGCCCCTGGACGGCCCGGACGCCGTGCCGCTGCGCCGGGCCGGCCACCGCTCGGCCGACGAGGAGGCCCCGGGGGACTCCGCCGGGATCGGCCGGGTGGCCCGGTACCGCGCCGACGCGCCCCCGATCACCGCGCTGACCGGCGGCAGGTCCTGGATCGAGGAACGCCTCGACCCACTGGCCGGGGCGTGGACCGCCGACCCCTCCCAGGACGGGGTCGCCGCCCTGCCCGGACCTGGACCGCACACCGCGATGATCGTGCCCGTCCGGGCCCGCGGCACCACGCTCGGCATCACCACGTTCTTCCGCGGCCGACGCGAGGAGCCCTTCGACCAGGACGACCTGAGCCTCGCCGAGGAGTTCGTGGCCCGCGCCGCCCTGTGCCTCGACAACGCCCGCCGCTACACCCGCGAACGCGACGCGGCGCTGGTCCTGCAGCGCCACCTGCTGCCGCACCGGCTGCCCGAACAGGACGCGATGGAGGTCGCCGCCTGCTACCGGCCGGCCGACGAACTGACGGGCCTCGGCGGGGACTGGTTCGACGTCATCCCGCTGTCGGGCGCCCGGGTCGCGCTCGTGGTGGGCGACGTCGTCGGGCACGGCATCGAGGCCGCCGCCGCCATGGGCCGGCTGCGCGCCGCCGTCCAGACCCTCGCCGACCTGGACCTGCCGCCCGAGGAGGTGCTGGCCCACCTGGACGACCTGGTCGACCGGGCCGGACAGGAGGACGATCCCGGGACGGCACCGCGCGCCGACGGCGTCCGCGCGAAGGGCGCCAGCTGCCTGTACGCCGTGTACGACCCGGTCGGCGGCCGGCTGTCGATGGCCGCCGCGGGCCACGGGCTGCCCGCCGTCGTCGCCCCGGACGGCACGGTGGACTTCCCCGAGCTGCCGCCGGGGCCCGAACTGGGCGTCGGCGGACCGCCCTTCGAGTCCGTCGAGCTGCGGCTCGCGGAAGGCAGTGTGCTCGCCCTGTGCACCGACGGGCTGCTCGCCGCCGAGGGGCCCGCGGACCGGCGCGACGCCGCCGCCGACCGGGAGCGGCTGCGCCAGGTGCTCGAACGGCGGGCCCCGGACCTGGACGACCGCGTCCGGGCCGTGGTCGACGCCCTGGTCCCCGCGCGCCCGCCGGACGACGTGGTGCTGCTGCTGGCCCGGGCCCGCCGGCTGCCGGCGGACCGGACGGTGTCCTGGGAGCTGCCCGGTGACCCGGCCTCGGTCGCAGAGGTCCGCAAGCGCACCTCGCGCCAGCTGTGCGACTGGGGTCTCGACGAGCTGACCTTCACGACCGAACTGGTCGTCAGCGAGCTGTTCACCAACGCGATCCGGCACGCGGAGGGCCCCATCAGGCTGCGGCTGATCCTGTCGAGGACCCTGGTCTGCGAGGTGTGGGACGCCAGCCCCACGGCCCCGCACCTGCGCCATCCGAAGACGACCGACGAGGGCGGTCGCGGGCTCTTCCTGGTCTCCCGGTGCACCCAGCGCTGGGGGACCCGCTACACCCAGGACGGCAAGATCATCTGGACGGAGCAGTCCTTGGCGGGCCCGTCGTTCTGATCGGCCGGCCGGCCGGCCTTCCGGCCTGCGTGCTGCACCGGCGTGCTGATCCGGCCGGTGCGGTCATATTTTCTGCCGTGACGGTGGTGCCTAACGGCCCGTCACGTCCCTTTTGTCGCATAGTGCGTCCGGAGGGCGAACCAGCACGGCCGCCCGCGCGCCCCGCGGTTCACCTCCTCGTGCCCGCACCCAACGAGGAGTGACGCCTCATGTCCCACCCCGTCTCCCGTCGGCCGGTGTCCCGCCGGTCCGCCCTGCGCCTGCTGGGCGGCGCGACCGCCGTGGCCCTCGCCGCGACCACCGGCGGCCCCGCGCCGGCCCGGGCGTCCGTACGGGAGCCGGCCGCGGGCCCCCGCGTCGAGAGTCTGCTCAACCGGCTCACCCTGGACGAGAAGATCTCCCTGCTGCACGGCGCCACCGACCCGAAGGCCCTGGGGCAGGCCGGCTACGTACCCGGCGTTGCCCGGCTCGGCATCCCGCCCCTGCGCCTCGCCGACGGCCCCGCCGGAGTCCGCGTCAAGCAGCGCGCCACCGCCCTGCCCGCACCCGTCCTGCTCGCCTCCGCCTTCGACCCGGACCTCGCCCGCCGCTACGGCCGGGTCATCGGCCACGAGGGCCGCGCGCTGGGCCAGGACGTGCTGCTCTCCCCGATGGTCAACCTCGTCCGCACCCCGTACGCGGGCCGCAACTTCGAGACCTTCAGCGAGGACCCGCTGCTCTCCGCCGACCTCGTCGCCGAGGAGATCAAGGGCATCCAGAGCCAGGGCCTCATCGCGACCGTCAAGCACTACGCGATGAACAACCAGGAGAAGGACCGCGAGACCGTCGACGTCCGGGTCGACGAGCAGACCCTCAACGAGGTCGAACTGCGCGGCTTCGAGGCCGCCGTCGGCGCCGGTGCCCGCGCCGCCATGGGCGCCTACAACAAGGTCAACGGCGTCTACGCCTGCGAGAACGCGGAACTCCTCACCGGCGTCCTGCGCGACCGGTGGGGCTTCGAGGGCTGGGTGATGACCGACTGGTACGCCGCCCACAGCACCGTCGCCTCGCTCACCGCGGGCCTCGACATGGAGATGCCGAACAGCAGGTACTTCGGGGCCGCCCTCAAGAAGGCGGTCCAGGACGGCAGCGTCTCCGAGGAGTACGTCGACCGCTCCGTACGCCGGATCCTCACCGCGATGGACGACTTCGGCCTGCTCGACGGCAGCGCCCCCGCCCGCCCGCGCCGGGACCCGGCGGCGGGCGCGGCCGTCGCCCTGGAGGTCGCCAAGGCGGGCGCCACCCTCCTGCACAACAAGAGCGGCGCCCTGCCCCTGACCGGCGAGGCCGCCCGCAGCATCGCCGTCGTCGGCCCCACCGGCTCCCTGCCGTTCGTCAGCGGCGGCGGCAGCGCCCATGTTGTCCCCGACCACGCCGACAGCCCGCTGGAAGCCATCAGGTCGCGGGCGGGCAAGGACGCCCGGATCTCGTACGCACTCGGCGAGGACCTCTTCGGCAAACCCCTGCCGGAGAACGCCCTGTCGGCGGGCATCACCCCCGAGGCGCAGCGGATCGCCGCCGGGAAGACCTGGACGTACGAGGGGACACTCACCGTCGAGGACGCCGACGAGTGGACGTTCGTCATCCATTACTCCGGTACGCGGCCCAGGGTGCTCCTGGACGGGACGGAACTCTTCCCCGTGGTGGCCGGGCTCGCCGAGCAGTTCGCGGGCGGACTGGTGTCGGCAGCCCCCGACGGCCTCGCGGTACGGCGCAAGACGCTCGACCTCGGCCCCGGCAGGCACCGGATCGAGATCACCGCGAAGGGCGGGGAGACGGGGCAGACGTTCCGTCTGCGGCGCGTCACCGGCGCGACCCGCGCCCAGGACGTGGCCGAGGCCGTACGGGCCGCGTCCGCCGCGCACAGCGTCGTCCTCTTCGCCTACGAGGACGCCACCGAGAACCAGGACCGCACGACCCTCGCCCTCCCCGGCCACCAGCCGGGCCTGATCGAGGCGGTGACCGCGGCGAACCCGCGCACCACCGTCGTCCTCAACACCTCGTCCTCGACCGCGATGCCCTGGCTGGAGCGGACCGCCGCCGTGCTGCAGATGTACTACCCGGGCCAGGAGGGGGCGGCGGCCACCGCGGCCGTCCTGTTCGGGGACTGCGACCCCGGCGGACGGCTCACCCAGTCCTTCCCGGCCGACGACGACAGCCACCCGGTCGCCGGCGAACCGCGCCGCTACCCCGGCGTGAGCGGCGTCGAGGAGTACTCCGAGGGCATCCACGCCGGCTACCGCTGGTACGACGCCAAGGGCGTACGGCCGCTGTTCCCGTTCGGGCACGGACTCTCGTACACCTCCTTCGCCTACGAGGACCTGGCGGTGGAGCGGACCGGGGACGGGCTGGACGTCGCCTTCACCGTGCGCAACACCGGGCGGCGGGCCGGCGTCGACATCCCGCAGGTCTACGTCGGCCCCTCGCCGCGGCTCCGGCTCGACCAGGCGGCGCGCGTACTGAGCGGTTACCGACGTCTGACGCTCAAGGCGGGGGAGTCGCGCAGGGTCACCGTGCGCGTCGACGAGCGCACGCTGTCCTCGTGGGACCCGGGCCGGTCCGGCTGGGTGCTCGGCGGCGGGCGGCGGACGGTATGGATCGGGGCCTCGTCCCGTGACCTGCGGTTGCGCACGACGGTGGCCGTATGAGGTCCCGACGGGCCGTCGGACAGGGGGCGTGAACCGGTAGGCTTCCCGGCGTGCGCGCGACCGAGCGCACGCCGGGCCCGGCCCGGACCGCGGTGATCGGGAGGAACCGGCGTTGCACGTCCAGGAATGGCTAGAGACGGTGCCTGCGGTCAGCATCTACGCGCTGGTGGGTCTGGTCATCGGCCTGGAGAGCCTGGGCATTCCGCTGCCGGGCGAGATCATCCTCGTCTCCTCGGCGCTGCTCGCCTCCCAGCACGGTGACATCAACCCCGTGATCCTCGGCGCCTGCGCGACGGCCGGCGCGATCATCGGGGACTCCATCGGCTACGCCATCGGCCGCAAGGGCGGGCGACCGCTGCTGGCCTGGCTCGGCGCGAAGTTCCCCAAGCACTTCGGCGAGGGCCATATCGCCACCGCCGAGCGGTCCTTCGAGAAGTGGGGCATGTGGGCGGTCTTCTTCGGCCGCTTCATCGCCCTGCTGCGTATCTTCGCGGGCCCGCTCGCGGGTGTGCTGCGCATGCCGTACTGGAAGTTCCTGATCGCCAACGTCCTCGGCGGCATCATCTGGGCGGGCGGCACCACGGCGGTCATCTACTACGTCGGCGTGGTCGCCGAATCCTGGCTCAAGCGCTTCTCCTGGCTGGGCCTGGTCCTCGCCGTCCTCATCGGCGCGGCCTCCATGCTGATCATGAAGCGCAAGGCGAAGAGGATGACGGCGGAAACGGACACCGAGACGACTCCGTCGGAACCGGTCCCGGCAACGGACTGAGCCGCCTGCGAAACAGGCGGGCGCAGCCAGGCCTCTTCGGCTTTGGGGGCGCGGGGAAAGGCGCACCGAGCCACGACGGCGCTCCCAGGGGCGCGGGGAACTGCGCGGCCGGCGGCAGCAGCCCCGCACCGGCCAACCGGTCCAGCAAGAGGCGCTCTCAGGGGCGCGGGGAACTGCGCGCCCGGCGGCAGCGGACCCGCACCGGCCAACCGGCCCAGCAAGAGCCGCTCTCAGGGGCGCGGGGAACTGCGCGCCCGGCGGCAGCAGCCCCGCACCCCCCAATCGGCCCCCGGCCTACCCCTCGTGGGCGTCCCGGTGCGCCTTCGCCAGTTCCACGTAGAACACGCCGTTCAGGGAGACCCCCTCCCGCTCCTCCGCGCTCAGCTCCCGCTTCACCTTCGCGGGAACGCCCGCGACCAGGGACCCGGGCGGCACCCGCATCCCCTGCGGCACCAACGCCTGCGCCGCGACGAGCGACCCCGCCCCGATCACCGCCCCGTTGAGGATCGTCGCCCCCATCCCCACCAGGCAGTCGTCCTCGACGACCGCCCCGTGCACCACGGCGTTGTGCCCGATGGACACCCGCTCCCCGATGCTGATCGGGAAACCCGGGTCGACGTGGAGCGTGCAGTTGTCCTGGACGTTGCTGTCGGCGCCGATCACGATCGGACCGCAGTCCGCGCGCAGCACCGCGCCGTACCAGACGCTCGCGCCCGGCCGCAGCGTGACGTCCCCGATGACCACGGACGTGGGCGCCACGAACGCCTCCGGGTCCAGCTGCGGGTCCTTGCCGCCGATCCCCATGACCAGCGCCTCGTGCGTCATCACCGTCTCCTCGTCGTCGGTACACCGGCACGGTAGGCGATGGACCGCCGGCCCGGCCTCCCGGGTCCGTGTCACCCGCCCCGGGCGAGGCGCGGCGGCCCGGCGGGGAAGAAGGTGACGTGCCGACAGGTTTCCGGGGGCCGGGAGGGCACGGGCATGGTGTTCACGAGGCTCGCCCGGACGGTGACGGGCCGGATCGGGGGCCCCGTCGGCCGACAGCTCGTCAGTGTGAGCATCCTGGACATGGCCACCCGTCTCGCCGCGCAGGCCTTCCTCGCCGCGCTGCCGATGCTCTTCGCCATCGCGTCCTTCACCCCGCCCGCGATCCGCCGGGAACTGGTGAGCACGCTCCGCGCCCAGCTGGGCACCAAGGGGCCGGTCCTGACCCAGGTGGACCAGGTCTACCGGGGCGGCTCCGAGTCGCTGGAGACCTGGGGCGCGGTCGGGGTGCTGGTGGCGCTCCTGTCCGCGACCGCCTTCAGCCGTGCCCTGCAGAGGCTGTGCGAGCGCGCCTGGCACCTGCCGCGTTCCGGACTGCGCACCGTGGTGTGGCGCTGGGGCGTGTGGCTCCTGGTCTGGGTCGTCGTGCTGGTGGCCCAGGGGACGCTGCGCGACGGGTTCGGCGCCGGGGCCGCCCTGGGGTTCCCCCTCCAGACGATCGCCGCGGTCCTCATGTGGTGGTGGACGCAGCATCTGCTCCTCGCCGGGCGGGTGGCCTGGCTGCCGCTGCTGCCGGGCGCCCTGCTCACCGGGGTCGGTGTCGTCCTGTACTCCGCCGTGTCCGGGCTCTGGCTGCCCCGTTCACTGGAGCTGAGCGTCGGGCGGTACGGGCCGCTCGGCTCCGTCTTCACGGTGCTGTCCTGGCTCATCTTCTTCTTCGCGATCGTCGCCGGCGGGATCGCCATCGGGTACGTGCTCGCCCACGACGCCCTCCTCAGCCCCTGGCTGGGACTGACCGGACCGGCGAAGGACGGATCCCCTCCCGGGGGTGATGCGCCCTCCCAGAGCACGAACGATCATCACGCCATGGAACCCACTACACGGGGGCAGCGGTGGTCGGCGCGCGGAGCGCTGGCGGCGGCAGCGGCGGCGGTACTGGTGCTGGGCGTGTTCGCGGGACTGCGGACCATCGCCCTGCTGGCGGTGGGACTGACCGGACTGGCGGTCACGGCGGCGGCCCTCTGGTGGGTGCTCACGCGGCGGAGCGTGTGGCGGCTGCTCGCCGCGGTGCTGGCCGTCGCCGCACCCGTGTGGATCGTCGTCGCGTACACCCGGGCCCACCTGGCGTGGGTCGTCGCCGTGGCCGGGGCGCTGCTGATGGTCGCGGTCGGCGCGGGCCGCAGAGCCCTCGTCGGCGCCGCCGGACCGGGACGGATGCCGGAGCACCCCGCCCCGCGGGTCCGGCACCCCGTGCTGATCATGAATCCGCGCTCGGGCGGCGGCAAGGTGGAGCGGTTCGCGCTGCGGGAGAAGGCCGAGGCGCTGGGCGCGAAGGTCCTCCTCCTGGAGGGGCCGGGCGACACCGACGTGGCCGAACTGGCGCGCAAGGCCGCGACCGAGGGCGCCGATCTCCTCGGCGTCGCGGGCGGGGACGGCACGCAGGCACTGGTCGCCGACGTCGCCGCCTCGCTCGACCTTCCCTTCCTGGTGGTGCCGGCCGGCACCCGCAACCACTTCGCGCTCGACCTCGGCCTCGACCGCGAGGACCCGGCGAAGGCGCTCGACGCGCTGACCGACGGAGTGCTGGTCCGCGTAGACCTGGGCCGCGCGGCCGGCCACCCCTTCGTGAACAACGTGTCGTTCGGGGCGTACGCCGAGGTGGTGCAGAGCCCGGCCTACCGAGACGGCAAGACCCGTACGACCCTGGAACTCCTCCCCGACCTGCTCGTGGGCCATCGCGGTGCGCGTCTCGCCGCCCGGGCCGGTGAGGCGGACTTCGAGGCACCGCAGGCGCTGCTGGTGAGCAACAACCCCTACGGGACGGGCGACATCGCGGGGCTCGGCCGCCGGGCCCGGCTCGACGGCGGCGAGCTGGGGGTCGTCGGGGTCGACGTGGCCGGCGCCGCCCAGGCCGCCGGACTCCTGCGCGGACGCCGGGCCGGCGGTCTGACCCGGGTCACCGCGCGGGAGGTGGTCGTCGACGCCGACCGGAGCGGATCGGTCGGCGTCGACGGAGAGGCACTGAACCTGAGCGTCCCCGTGCGCTGCGAGGCGCTGCCGGGTGCGCTGCGTGTCCTGGTGCCGCGCGAGCGTCCGGGGACGCGCCTGCCGCTGCCGCGGCTCGACTGGCCCCGGATCGCCCGGCTGGCCCTGCCGTCGGCCCGCCACCGCGCACGGTGAGCGGCCCCGGACGGACGAAATGCGGCTACGGCGCCCCGTAGACCTTGTGGGCCTGTGCGTGGCCGTAGCTGGCCAGGGACCAGATCACCAGCACGTCGAACGCGATGATGATGATCGACCAGATCGGGTAGTACGGGGTGAAGAAGAAGTTCTCCATCGCGCTCAGCGCGGCGACCGTGATGCCGACGACGCGCGCCCACGTCTTGCCCTTGAAGACGGTGAAGGCGGCGGCCAGGATGACGAGCCCGGAGAACAGGTGGACCCAGCCCCACACATTGATGTTGAGGTCGTACGGGTAGTCGTTGGCCCGGGTGTAGAAGTTGTCCTCCATCAACGCGCCCATGCCGACGAACACCTGGTACGCGCCCACGATGGCCATCATGCAGACGGCGAAGACGACCCCGCCGACCATCAGGGGCTTGATCCGGGGTCCCTGCGGGGGTGGGCCCTGCCGGGTCTGCCCTGCCGAAGTCTGCTCAGCCATGTCGGGTACCTCCTTGTCGGGGACAGGAGCATCCCGCCGCTCCAGGAGACCGAGCTTCACCCGCTGTGGATGAGTGTCCTGACCGTGCGGGTACCGAAGCGGGCCGCCGCCGTCACCCCCGCTGTGTGATGTGCAGACGGCCCGGCCCGGGAGAATGGTGAGGTGACCCGGCCCCGGGCAGCGGAGGTGGCGCGGCATGGGAACGGCGGAGGAACGCCCTGGACCCGAGCGGGGCGAGGCGCGGCCCGTGGGCGGGGACTTCGAGATCCGTATCAAGGGCAGGGTCTCCCAGGCCTTCCGCTCCGCCTTCGCCGAGCTGACGGTCACGGTCAGTCCGCCGGAGACCGTCCTGCACGGTGCCCGGCTCGACCAGGCGGCTCTGTACGGGATCCTGGACCGCATCCAGGCCCTCGGACTGGAACTGGTCGAAGTGCGCCGATTGCCCGAGGGACGCGGTCCCGGTGAGGACCCCGCTTCCCCCGACACGTCGTAGACACGGTGCGACATCGGGGTGAATTGGCCCTAAGTACCCTTCCCGTCCCAAGATCCAGCTCCCACGGTGGCTGTGTACCGCCTTCCGCCCACCGCTGAGGAGGTGAGTCACATGTCCACCGTGCTGAACGCCGAACGGAGAGGTAGGCAAGCGCACTTCGAAGGGCCGGACTTCGAGCGGGTCTCCGTGCTCCAGGGCCGGTTACGGGCCCTGGACCGGGCCGCCGAGGACGCGGACACCGTGGTGGCGGCCTGTCTGGTCTGGGTCGCCGACGCGCTCATGGACATCGCCGCCGAGTCGGGCGACCCGCACAGTACGAACATGCTCCTGGACGAGGCGTCGGCCGCGCTGGCCGCCGTGCCTCCCGCCGACCCCGGACGCCCGGACCTCGCGACACCGGTCGGCCTCCTGACGGAACGTGAGCACGCGGTGCTCGTCAGGCTTCAGGAGGACGCGCCGCTCCGGCAGATCGGCGCGGAGCTCTTCGTCTCGCACAACACGGTGAAAAGCCATGTGCGGGCCGTCTACCGCAAACTCAGGGTGTCCTCGCGTACGGACGCGGTCGCCCGCGCGAGGCAGCTGGGGCTCCTCTGAGCGGACGCGGCCTCTCGCCGCACAGCGGTTCTCGCCTCACGGCAGTTCTCATCCCACGGCGATCCACGCCGCACGGCAAGCCACGCCTCACGGCGATGCTCGTCTCACAGCAGTTCCAGCTCGCGGGCTCGCCGTACCGCGGCCGAACGCCTGGTCACGGCGAGCTTGCGGTAGACGCTCTTGAGGTGCGTCTTCACCGTGTTGACCGACACGTACAGCTCGTCGGCGATCTCCTCCGTCGTCATCATCTGCGCGAGATGACGCAGCACATCGCGTTCGCGTGCGCTGAGCGACTCGACCGGGGGCCGGTCGTCCCGCGGCCGTGGCTCCGGCGTGCCGGGCACCGGCCGGAGCCGGCGGGCACGTGCCTCGCCGAGCGTGGCGGCGCACGCGTGTCTGACCGACTGCCGCAGCCCCTCGGCGAGCCAGCCGTCCGCCGTGAGGTCGGGGATGGTGTCCAGGGCCTCGGGACGCGCCGTGCCGGTCTCCACGGCGGACACGAGTTTGGCGACGAGGGAGCCGACGCCCGTCACGAAGGGGTCGGGCACCTGGCGCAGCGTGGTGTGCGCCCGGGAGAGCTCGCCGCGGGCCCGCTGCGCGTCGAGGCGGGTGAGGCCGATCCAGGCCCGTACGACGTGCAGCACGGACAGGGAGGGATCCGGCTCCGACGAGGCCTGCGACACGGGGTGCCGGGCGTGCCCGGCGAACTGGTCCGCGGCCCGGAACCGTCCGCGCAGCACCTCGAGCAGGGCCAGTTCGGAGAGGCAGTCCCGGCGCAGGACGCCGTTCTCGGCGGCGCAGGCTGCCTTGAGGGCCGTGGTCAGGGACGTCTCGGCCGCCTTGAGGTCGCCCTCCCGCAGTTCGGCGCGGCCACGGACCGACAGGGTCAGCGCCACCAGTTCCGGCCGGTCCTCCAGCAGGCCGCGCGGCAGCCGGGTGAAGAGCCGTTCGGCTTCCGCGGCGGCGGTTCTGGCCGCCGTGAGGTGCCGGGGGCGGTCCCTCGCCATCCGGATCACGGAGTGCGCCAGCCGGCACCGGGCGATCCGGTCGGTGGCGTCCCCGGGCAGGTCACCGATCAGCCGGTCGGCCAGTGCGAGGTGCCGTGTGCAGGCCGGTCCGTCGCCCCGGGCGAGCGCCGCGGCGGAGGTGACGAGCGCGGACTCCGGCCCCAGGGCCTCCCGGGACGCCGCCGTGGAGTCCGCGGGCGGCGTCCGTGTCAGCAGTTCGCCCGGCAGGCGGGTGCTCGTCAGGGCGAGAACCTGCCCGATCGCCAGCTGATGCACGACGAGACGGTCGGCGTAGCCGAGGTCGTCGGCGGCCAGGGCGTGGCGTACGGCCTCGGCCAGGAGCCCGTGCTCGCCGAGCCATTCGGCCGCGCGGGCGTGCAGGGCGGGCACGAGGTCCGGTGCCTCGTGGCGCAGTCGCACCCGCAGTACGTCGCCGAACATCCGGTGGCACCGGTACCAGCCGTGGCCGGTGTGCTGCAGGAACGAGCTCTGCGCGACCAGGGCGGCGAAGTGACGGCCGGCCTCCTGCCCCGCGACCTGGGTGGCCAGCTCGGCGTTCAGATGGTCCAGCACGCTGGTCGTCAGCAGGAGCCGGCGCATCGCCGGGGGCTGGCCGTCCAGGACCTCCTCGACGAGGTAGCTGACGATCGCCTCGTCCTCGCCGGCGAAGCGTGCGACGAAGCGCTCCGGATGGGGATGCCTCTGCATGGACATGGCCGCCAGCCGCAGGCCGGCGGCCCAGCCGTCCGCCCGCTCGCGCAGGGTCTTCACCACCGGGCGGGGCACCTCGACGCCGTGCTGTGCCAGCAGTGCCGCCGTCTCGCGGTCGTCGAAGGCGAGGTCGCCGGTGCGCAGTTCGGTGAGGTCGCCGGCCAGCCGGTAGCGGTGAAGGTGAAGGGGCGGGTCCCTGCGCGAGACGACGACCAGCCGCAGCGCGGGGGTGGCGTGCCGGAGCAGCCGGACCATGCCCTCGGCGACCGGTGAGCCGCTCTCCGGCTGGAAGTCGTCCAGTACGAGGACGACGGGCTCCTGACGGGCGGCGAGTCCGGCCGCGAGGGCGGCCACGAGAAGGGGCTGTCCGGCCGCGGCGGTGCCGGGTGGTCCGGCGGCGGCCGGAAACGCGTGCGGTTCGAGGCCGTCGGCGGCGGCTGCGCGGGTGAGGGGCGGGCCGTCGAGACCGTTCGCGTCCGGGGACGCGACCGCCGGCCCGCCCCCGGTCCGGCCACCGTACGGCCCCGCCGCCGACGCGACCTCCGCGCCTGGCACGCCGCCCCCGTAGCCCCCTGTGCCTGGCGCCGTGCGGCCCTGGCCGACGACGGCGCGGACTCCCGCGCCCTGGTCCGTACGGCCCTGGTCGGCGGTTTCGTAGCGCCCCGTGTCCAGGAGCGAACCGTCCTGGCCCGTGGCGCCCGTGGCAGCCTGGAGTACGGCGTCCTGGGGTGTGCCGTTCTGGGCGGTCGCGGTGTACAGGGTCGTGCCGCCGTCGTCGTCGGTGGTGGGGCCGTACAGGTCCGGGGGCCGTGGTGTCGGAGGCGGGGGGAGTGTCGGTAGGTCCACCGAGGCTTCTCGCAGCGCCGCAAGCACTCGGGGCCAGAAGACGTCCGGCTGTTCCTCCGCCCCGTCGCAGGTGACCCACGCCACCGGCCCCGGCGCACGCCGGGTGTGTGCCCACTCCACCGCGAGAGCCGACTTGCCCGCCCCCACCGGCCCCACGACCACCGTCAACGGCCCCAGCACGCCCAGCGAGAGGCGGTCCGTCAGACGGGGGCGGGGGACCAGCCACGTCGGCAGCGGCGGTACACCGGGAGGCGACAGGCGGGGCGCCCGGGTCGAGGGGGGTTTGACAGAGCTGTCCGGCGGGCGCCGTCGTTCCGTCCGCTCGTCCATCGACGATACCTCGCTCCCAGCGCAGTGGACGTCCGCCAGACGAGAGTGTGGCCCGCACCGGGAAGCCGCGGACCGGTGCGGGCCACATCTCACCCGGGTGAACTTCGGCCGGGCGGTTCGGAGGTCGTCGCTACCGCAGGGCGGCGACCAGCTCCTCCTCGCGCTCCTTCGTCAGCGACGTACGCAGCACGGTGGGACCGAACGGACGCAGCGCCTCACGCACCCGGTCGGGCGTCGAACGGCGGACGAGCGCGAAGACGGCGGCCCGGCCCGGTTCCAGCGTGCCCGCGATCTCCTTGATGAACGCGTCGTTGATCCCCACGTCCGTGAGCTTCCCGGCGAGCGCGCCCGTGCCCGCGCCGACCGCCGCACCGAACACCGGCATCAGGAACAGCAGGCCGAAGAGCGTGCCCCACAGGGCACCCCCGGCGGCCCCGTGCGCGGTGGGGCTGAAGGACTGCCGGACGTGGATCTTGCCGTCCGGGGTCCGCCAGGCGAGCGCCGCGTCCTCCAGGTCGAGAAGTTCCTGCTTGGACAGGTCCTTCGAGAGGCGCAGTACGGATTCGGCCTTCTCCTTGTCGGAGAAACCGAGCACGACGAGATCGGTCATCAGGACCTCCTGGTGTCCCGGCCGGATGCCCGGCCCTTACGGTTCTGTTCCGAGGCCGCCTCGTCCAGTCGCGCGACGGCTTCGGTGATTTCCACGACGACCAGGCCGAGGGACTCCTCCGTGAGGAAGCCCTCCGCGACGGGCACGCCGCCCGCGTCGCGGATCGCCGCCCTCAGCTCCCTGGCCCAGGTGTGTTCCAGCAGGACGAAGCCGGCGGCGGTCCCCGGGGACAGCTGACCCGCCAGGCCCAGGATGTCGTCCGGGGCGAGGCCGAAGGCGTTCCCCTCGGCCAGCGACGGGAACTCCGCCTCCGCGCCCTCCAGCACGTCGCGCGAGATGCCGAGCAGCGCGGCGACGGTCTGGCCCATGCCCTCGGCCTGGTAGTCGAGCGTGACGAGACTTCCGTCGGCCTCCTTCTGTACGAAGAGCAGGTCCAGCAAGCGGACTTGGCCGCTGCGGTCGAGCGCCACGAGCTCGTCGATGATCCTGCCCTCGAACTTCGCGTCGGGTCCGAACTCGACCGTCAGCAGTTGCACAGGTCCGATCCTGACCATGACCGCTCCTTTCGATGTGGTCCGCCTCCATCCAGCCGTCTTCCGGACCGGTGCGCGTCACCCGCCACAGGTGAGGGGCCGGCCTGGACAGGGCCTCACCCGTGGCAGGTGAGGCCCTGTCGGGACGGGCCGGACAGACTGACGCAGCCCCGGTAGGCCTGTCACAGGGAGCCAGGATGAGTGAGCGGACGAGCGGCGAGCGGATCGGTCCGACCGGGGACGACGGAGGCCGATGGCGCCGGTGGGGTCCCTACCTGAGTGAGCGTCAGTGGGGCACCGTCCGGGAGGACTACAGCGACGGCGGCGACGCGTGGTCGTACTTCCCGCACGACCACGCGCGCTCCCGCGCCTACCGGTGGGGTGAGGACGGACTGGGCGGCATCTGCGACGAGAAGCAGCGGCTGTGCCTGGCACTCGCCCTGTGGAACGGCCGCGACCCGATCCTCAAGGAACGCGCCTTCGGCCTCACCAACGGCGAGGGCAACCACGGCGAGGACGTCAAGGAGTACTACTTCTATCTGGACAGCACGCCGAGCCACTCCTACATGAAGTACCTGTACAAGTACCCGCAGGCCGAGTTCCCGTACAACGACCTGGTGGCCGTCAACCGCGAACGCGGTCGCGACGAGTACGAGTACGAACTCCTCGACACCGGGGTCTTCGACGAGAGCCGCTACTTCGACGTGACGGTGGAGTACGCCAAGGCGTCGTCGGACGACGTACTGGCCCGCGTCACCGTCGCCAACCGCGGTCCCGACGAGGCGACGCTGCACGTCCTGCCGACCCTCTGGTTCCGCAACACCTGGTCGTGGCAGAACGGCGACGGTGACCCGAAACCGCGGATGAGCGCGGTCGACGGCCCGCCCGGCACGGCGACGATCCGCGCCGAGCACCCGCGACTCGGCAGCTACGACTGCCGGTTCGGGGCGGGAGCACCCCTGCTGTTCACGGAGAACGAGACGAACGCCGAGCGGCTCTTCGGCCTGCCCAACTCCTCCCCGTACGTCAAGGACGGCATCGGCAGGTACGTGGTGGACGGTGAGCGCGACGCCGTCAACCCGGCGCGGGAGGGCACCAAGGCGGCGGCGCACCACACGCTCACCGTCCCCGCGGGCGGTGCCACGACCTTGCGCCTGAGGATCGCGCCCACGGACGCGCAGCCCTCCGACTCCAGCGGTCCCGACTCCAGAGGTGCCGGCTCCAGAGGTGCCGGCTCCAGCGGTGTCGGCTCCGGCGGTTTCGACGTCCGCGGTTTCGAGGCCGTGTTCGAGGACCGGATCGCCGAAGCCGACGCCTTCTACCGCGAGCTGACTCCCGAGGGCGCCGACGAGGACCGGGCCCGGGTGCAGCGGCAGGCGCTCGCCGGGATGCTCTGGTCGAAGCAGTACTACCTGTTCGACCTGGAGACCTGGCTGGCCGAACACGGCCTGAACCCGTGGAGCATGCCGCGGCCCGGGGTGCGCAACCGCGAGTGGTTCCACATGGTCAGCGACGACATCGTGTCCATGCCCGACAAGTGGGAGTACCCCTGGTTCGCCGCCTGGGACCTGGCGTTCCACACCGTGGCCCTCGCGACCGTGGACGTCCGCTTCGCCAAGGAACAGCTCGAACTGCTCCTCAAGGACACCTTCCTGCACCCCAACGGCCAGATCCCGGCCTACGAGTGGAACTTCGCCGACGTCAACCCGCCGGTGCACGCCTGGGCCGCGTACTTCGTCTATCTGATGGAGGAGCGCACCACGGGGCGTGCCGACCGCGCGTTCCTGGAGCGCGTCTTCCAGAAGCTCCTGACGAACTTCACCTGGTGGGTGAACCGCAAGGACCCGGACGACCGCAACGTCTTCGAGGGCGGTTTCCTCGGCCTCGACAACATCGGCGTCTTCGACCGCAGCGCGCCCCTGCCCACCGGCGGCCGGCTCGAACAGGCCGACGGCACCGCGTGGATGGCCCTGTACTGCCAGGCGATGCTGCAGATCGCCGTGGAACTCGTCGAGCACAATGAGGCGTACGAGGACCTGGTCCTGAAGTTCTTCGAGCACTACCTGTGGATCGCCGCGTCCATGGACCGGGTCGGCGACCTCGGGGACGAACTCTGGGACGAGGAGGACGGGTTCTACTACGACGTCCTGCGGCTGCCCGACGGACAGGCCGTGCGGCTCAAGGTCCGCTCCATGGTCGGACTGCTCCCGCTCTGCGCGGCCACCGTCTTCCGGCCGGCCCAGCTGGCCAGGGTGTCGGGCATCGGCGACCGGCTGCGCCGCTTCGCGGACCGCCACCCCTCGCTCTCGGTGACGCTCACCTCCGTACAGGCGGGTATGGCCGGCGGCCCCCGGCTGCTGTCCGTGGTCGACGAGAAGAAACTGTTCAGGGTGCTCTCCTACCTCCTGTCCGAGGAGGAGTTCCTCAGCCCGTACGGCATCAGGTCCCTCTCCCGCCACCACGCCGAACACCCCTACCGCTTCTGGGTGCGCGGCGAGGAGTACCGGGTCGGCTATCTGCCCGCGGAGTCGGACACGGGGATGTTCGGCGGCAACAGCAACTGGCGCGGGCCCGTGTGGTTCCCGATGAACGCCCTCGTCGTACGGGCCCTGCTCAATCTGTACGGCTTCTACGGCGACGACCTCACCGTGGAGTGTCCGACCGGGTCCGGCGTCCGGATGACCCTCTTCGAGGTCGCCCAGGAGATCTCCGAGCGGCTCACCCGGCTCTTCCTGCGTGGCGAGGACGGACGCAGGCCCGTCCACGGAGGCCAGCGGATCCTCCAGGACGACCCGCACTGGCGGGACCTGATCTCGTTCTACGAGTACTTCCACGGCGACAACGGCGCCGGGATGGGCGCGTCCCACCAGACCGGCTGGACAGGTCTGGTCGCCACACTGATGACGGTCTTCGGCACGCTCACCCCGAACGACTTCCTGACCGACCGCGCCAAGAAGGGCACACCATGAGCGCGATCCCGGCACAACCCGTCGTCCACGAGGTCAACACCCGGGTCTGGCTCCGCGAGATCCAGCGGCGGACCGGCCGCGCCGGGGGACTGGGCGACGTCCCCAAGGACGCGTGGGACGAGGTCACCCCGCACGGCATCGACGCCGTATGGCTCATGGGCGTGTGGGAGCGCAGCCCGCGGGGCCGGGACATCGCGCTGCGGGACCCGTCCCTGCGCGCCGCGTTCACCCGGGCCGTGCCCGACCTCCACGAGGACGAGATCGCCGGATCGCCGTACTGCGTCCGCCGCTACGAGGTCGACGCGGACCTCGGCGGGAGCGCCGGACTCGCCGCCGCGCGCGCCGAACTGGCGAGCAGGGGCATCGGACTGCTCCTCGACCACGTGCCCAACCACGTGGCGCCGGACAGCCCCTGGACGACCGCGCACCCGGAGTACTTCGTCCGGGGGAGCGAGGAGGAACTGCGCCAGGACCCGGCGGCCTACCTCGCGGTGGAGGGCCAGGTCCTCGCCCGTGGCCGGGACCCCTTCTTCTCGCCCTGGGCGGACGTGGTGCAGCTCAACGCCTTCGCACCCGCCCTGCGCGCGGCCACCACGGACGTCCTCATCCGGATCGGCGACCTGTGCGACGGGGTCCGCTGCGACATGGCCATGCTGATGATGAACGACGTCTTCGCCCGGACCTGGGGCGAGCGCGCGGGCGAGCGTCCGGCGGAGGACTTCTGGCCCACCGTCATGTCCGCGGTACGGCGCGCGCATCCCGGCATGATCTTCGCCGCCGAGGCGTACTGGGACCTCGAATGGGACCTGCAGCGGCAGGGCTTCGACTTCTGCTACGACAAACGGCTCTACGACCGCCTGCTGCACGAGAGCCCCGAGTCCGTCCGCGGGCACCTCACGGCGGACGACACCTACCAGCGCAAACTCGTACGGTTCCTGGAGAACCACGACGAGCCACGGGCCGCGTCCACCATGGACCCGGCGAAGGAACGGGCCGCGTCCGTCATGATCGCCACGCTGCCCGGGGCGACCCTGTGGCACGAGGGCCAGTTCACCGGGCGCCGCGTCCAACTGCCGGTCTTCCTGGACCGACGGCCGGACGAGACGCCGGACCTCGCGCTGCGCGCCTTCCACGAGCGGCTGCTCGGCGCGGTCCACCGGAGCGGGATGCGCACCGGACAGTGGCGGCTCCTCGACTGCGAGGGCTGGCCCGACAACTCCTCCCACCGCGATCTGCTCGCCTGGGGCTGGTCGGGCGGGGCGGGCCGCTTCCTGACGGTGGCCAACCTCTCCGGACATCGCGCCCAGGCGAGGATCCGGCTGCCGTGGCCCGAACTCGGCCCCGACGAGTGGACGTTGAGCAGTCTGCTCGACGCCGCCCGGTACCCGCGCTCCGGCGCCGAACTGACCGGTCCCGGCCTCTTCGTCGATCTGGACGCCTGGGACACGCACGTCCTCTCGGTCGGCTCGGCCGACGAGGCGGGCGCTCAGTCCTGAGAGGGCGGCGGCCGGTCCGTCGCCGCCCAGCGTGCACCGGTCTTCTCCCGGTAGGCGGCGACGGCGGCCTCGATGGTGGGGAAGAAGTGCTCCGGATCGATGGTGCGCGTGAGTTCGTACTGCTCGATCTTGCGCCGCACCGGATCCTTGAGCTCGGCGAACACCAGGCTGATGCCCCGCTCGTTGAGCGCCTCGTCCAGCTCCTCCAGTTCGTCGGCTGCCGTGGTGTCCACGTCGGTCACCGGCTCGGCCGCGATCAGCACCCAGACGGGCTGCGGTTCGCCGAGGGCCAGCCGCGTCACCTCGTTGCGGAAGGCCTTGGCGTTGGCGAAGAACAGCGGGCCGTCGAAGCGGTGGATCACCAGACCGGGCAGGTGCTCGGCCTGCGGGTACGAGCGGACGTCGTGGTAGCCCTCAAGCCCCGGCACCCGGCCCAGGACGGTGTTGTACGGCCACCAGGCGCGCCGGAAGACATTGAGGATGGACAGGCCGACGGCGACCGCGATCCCGGGCAGCACACCGAGCAGGGCGACCCCCAGGAAGGCCGCGATCGTCAGCAGGAACTCCGTCTTGCGCTGACGCCACAGCCGTACCGTCCCCGGCAGGTCGGCCAGCGACACCGACGCCGTGATCACGACCGCGGCCAGCGCGGGCTGGGGCAGGTTGCGGAACAGCCCGGGAAGCAGCACCAGCATGAGCACGATCAGGCCGGCCCCGACCACCCCGGTGATCTGGCTCCGGGCGCCCGCCCGTTCGGCCACGGCCGTCCGTGAGCCGCTCGTGCTGACGGGAAAGCCCTGGAACAGACCGGCCGCCACGTTCGCCGCGCCGATCGCGGTCATCTCCTCGTTGCCGCGGATCTCCTGCCCGGTGCGGGTGGCGAACGCCGAGGCGTTGGAGATGGTGTCGGCGAGCGAGACGAGCGCGATGCCCAGCGCGCCGACGAAGAGCGGGCCGAGGTCGTCCCAGCGGATGTCCGGCCAGGTCAGCGGCGGAAAGCCGCGGGGCAGTTCGCCCACCAGGCCGACCCCGTGCCGGTCCAGGTCGAAGAGCGAGGTCGCGGCGATCGCCAGCAGCACCATGACGAGGACCGCCGGCACCTTCGGCAGCCAGTGCTGCAGGACCAGGATCAGCACGATTCCCGTGCCGCCCACCGCCACGGCGGCCGGGACCGCCTTCCCGTCGGCCAGCCCCTGGACGAAGTCACCGACCTCGGCGAGCAGCCCGTCGGCGTCCGTCTTGAACCCGAACAGCTTCGGCAGCTGCCCGATCAGGATGGTGAGGGCCAGGCCGTTCATGTAGCCGATCATGGTGGGCTTGGAGATGAGGTCGGCGATGAAGCCGAGCTTGGCCACCCCCGCCAGGATCGTGATCGCCCCGACCATGAGCGCGAGCATCGAGGCGAGCGCCACGGCACGGGTGCTGTCCCCTCCGGCGACGATCAGGGGCAGCACGGTGGCGGCGATCATCGGGCCCAGCGAGGAGTCCGGGCCGAGCACCAGGATCCGTGACGGGCCGAACACGGCGTAGGCGAGCAGACAGAGCACGGACGTGTACAGGCCGGTGATGGCCGGCAGCCCCGCCAGTTCGGCGTACGCCATGCCCTGCGGTACGAGCAGCGTCGTGAGGACGACGCCCGCGACGACGTCCTTGACCAGCCACTCCCGCCGGTAGGCCAGGAGTGTGCGCAGGCCGGGCGGGACGCTCGCAGCGCTTTTCCTGTCACCTGGCATCGCGGCCCCTCCGCCCCGGTCCCCTCGACCATCGACATTTACCCCGCGGCGCACGAACCCGTCGTCACCTCGCAAGGGTGATGACGGGCGATCAGCCGCCCCGGACGATATCGGCATCCGAGCGTTCGGGAGCCGACATGGCGATGACACCGAAACCCCCCGGAGCGGGGTCCCCGGCCCAGACGTCGCGCCCCGCGCGACGCGTCCTGGCCCCGCTCGCGCTCGCCCAGTTCATCTGCAGCTACGCCGGCTCCAACATGAACGTCATGATCAACGACATCAGCGAGGACCTGGACACCACCGTCCAGGGCGTGCAGACCGTCATCACGGTCTTCCTGCTGACGATGGCTGCGCTGATGATCCCGGGCGGCAAGCTGACCGACCGCTACGGCCGCAAACGCTGCTTCCTCGTCGGCCTCACCGTCTACGGGGTGGGAGCCGTGCTCAGCGCACTCGCTCCGGGCCTGGGGGTCCTCGGCCTCGGCTACTCGATCCTCCAGGGAATCGGCACGGCCCTGCTCATCCCGCCCGTCTACATCCTCACCACGCTCCTGTTCCCCGACGTGACCTCCCGGGCCCGCGCGTTCGGGACCGTCATGGCGCTGGGCGGGATCGGCGCCGCCGCCGGGCCGCTGATCGGGGGGCTCATCACCTCGGCGATCGGCTGGCGGGCCGCCTTCGTCTTCCAGGCGGTGGTGGTCGCACTGATCATCGTGCTGAGCCGCCACGTCAAGGACCCCCTGCCACCGGAGCCGGACCGGCACTTCGACACCGGCGGAGCCGTCCTGTCCGCGGTGGGCCTGGTCCTCGTCGTCATGGGCATCCTGGCCGCCGACGACAACGGCTGGCTGATGGCGGGCCTGCTGGTGCTCGGCGCGCTCGTCCTGGTGTGGCTCTTCCGCTGGGTGCGCGCGAAGGAACGGTCCGGGCGGGAACCGTTGTTCTCGACGAGCCTGTTCCACGACCGTACGTCCAACCTCGGGCTCGTCACCCAGCACGCCCAGTGGCTGATGCTGATGGGGGTGTCGTTCGTGGTGGCCGCGTATCTGCAGGTGGTGCGCGGGTACGACGCGATAGAGACCGGGGCGATCTTCACCGCGGCCACCCTCGGCATCCTCACGGCCTCGCTCGCCGCCGAGCGTCTGGTGAAGCGGTGGGCGCAGCGGACGCTCATCGTCGTGGGCTTCTGCGTCACGATCTGCGGGATCGCTCTGCTCATCGTGCTGGCCTCCGGCTCGCCGAGCGTCTGGGCTTTCACCCCCGGTCTGCTCCTCATCGGCCTCGGGCTCGGCGTGATGCTCACCCCGTCGGTCAACGTCGTCCAGTCGAGCTTCGGTGAGGAGCGGCAGGGCGAGATCTCGGGGCTGTCCCGCAGTGTGTCGAACCTCGGCTCGTCGCTCGGCACGGCGATCGCCGGCACGATCCTGGTCGCCGACCCCGCGGCCGGGCCGTACGCCGTGTCGCTGGGCGTACTGGCCTTCGTGGGCCTGGGCGGACTCGGCGCCGCGGCCCTGCTGCCCCGGCAGCCGACCGGCCCGTAGACACGCTCGTACCGGGCCGTAGACCCTCTTACCGGACTACCGGACTACCGGACTACCGGACTGCCGGACTGCCGGACTGCCGGACTGCCGGACTGCCGGACTGCCGGACTGCCGGACTGCCGGACTGCCGGACTACCGGTCCTCGGACCCTCGTACGGGTCCGTCACCTGCCGTGGTGGCGGACTGCGGTGGCGAGGACGAGGTCATGGACCGACGCACGGTGCCCGCTCACCGGAATCCACAGCAGCCCCAGGGGGAACACCAGGCACAGCGCGGCGCGTGAGAGGGCGCGGAGGACGCCCAGCGGCCGGCCCGAGCGGGCGGTGACGCGCAGGCCCAGCAGCCGGTCGCCCACGGTGCTGCCGGTCATCACCCAGCTGCCGGCGAGGTAGAGCACGGCGATGGTCCAGCCGCACAGCCCGGAGAGCCAGGCCGGCGGGTCGGGCAGCCGGAACGGCGGTCCGGTGACGACCAGCCGCAGGGCACCGGCCCCGAGCCGCGCGGCGAGTCCGAGCCCGGCGACCACGAACGCGTCGACCAGGCTCGCCAGGGTGCGTGACACGAGTCCTGCGGCCTCCTCCGGCGGGCCCGCAGCCCGCTCCGCCCCCGTCATGGTGCCCCGTCACCGAGCCTGCTCGCGGGACGGGCCGGCCACCGAAACGGGACCCTGACCCTGTTCCTGTCCTTGGTCCTGCCCCCGTTCCTGATCCGTGTCGGGTCTGCGCAGGAGGCGGTCGGCGATGCGGTCCACCATCCGGTCGGCCCGCATGCTCCGGGCCCGGAGCCCGCGGACGGTCTCGTCGGCCAGTCCGCCCCCGGTGTCGCGGACGATCCGGCCGAGGTCGATCTCCTCCAGCACGTCCTTGGTGAGGACGGCCAGATCGATACGGGCGAGCACGGCGTCGAGATCCAGCCGGGACGCGATCAGGTCGACGTCGACGCGCTCGGCGACCCGGTTCACGTCCACGCGGGACACGAGCTCGTCCAGGTCCAGCCGGTCGACGACCGCGGCCGTCAGCCCGCGGATCAGCGCGTCGGTGGCGTCGGCGGCGGCCCCCACGGCGAACCGCGCGAGGCGTTCCGCGGTGTCGAAGGGATGAAGAACGCGGTGCCAGGTCATGGTGACAGCGCACCTCCGACGGGGTGCGGGCGCATCATCCGCTGCGGGTGAACCGCAGGTCGACGGCGGTGGGGCGAAGATCACAGGCCGGCGAACTCTTGGGCGGACGGGACGCTGAGTACGGTGTGCGGGTGCCCAAGAGCAGGAACACGTTCTCGTCCCGGCGGAGCCGCCTCGTCCAGCGGGCCGTCCATGCGGGCTGGGCCTGGGTGCAGCGGACCGGCGCGGTGACGGCCGAGCGGCCGGGACGGCTGCGGTTCGGCGCGATGGGCGCGGGCACCAGGCTGGCCTTCCCGCAGGGCACGGTGTTCGGCGAGCCGTGGATCCACCTGGGCGACCACTGCATCATCGGCGAACAGGTCACGCTGACCGCCGGGTTGATGCCGGATCTCGACCTCGGCGCCGAGCCCATACTGCGGGTCGGCAACGGTGTCGTCCTGGGGCGCGGCAGCCATGTCATCGCCGACACGACGGTCACGATCGGCAGCGACTGCTACTTCGGGCCGTATGTGTACGTGACGTCCACGAACCACTCGTACGACGATCCGCAGGTGCCCATCGGCAAGCAGTGGCCGCGGATGGAGCCGGTGGAGATCGGCCCCGGCTGCTGGATCGGCACCGGGGCGGTGATTCTGCCGGGGGCGCGCATCGGACGGAACGTGGTGGTGGCGGCCGGAGCGGTGGTACGCGGGGTGGTTCCCGACCACGCGGTGGTGGCCGGGGCGCCGGCCCGCGTGGTCCGCAGCTGGACCCCGGCCGAAGGCTGGCAGCCCCCGCTGCGCACCCCGGCCCCGACCCCGATCCCCGACGACATCACCCCGGAACAACTGCTGGCCCTGGCCGAACTGGACGCGAAGAGCCTCGAAGCCCTGAGAGCGACGGAGAACGCCCACGAGTAAGGGGCGCGGGGAACTGCGCACGCCGGCCCCGACGTGCCCGCGCCCATCGACGGGCCTGTGGTGTGGCCCCGTAAGGGGCGCGGGGAACTGCGCACGCCGGCCCCGACGTGCCCGCGCCCATCGACGGGCCTGAGGTGTGGCCCCGTAAGGGGCGGGGGAACTGCGCACCCCCGCCCCGGCGCGCCCGCACCCCAGTACAGTTCGGTGGACAATCCGGTGCACCCCACCGCAGTTCAGTTCACCAGACTCTGTCATCCATGATATTGGACGGAATGTGTCGGACCTCGACCTCCTGACCCAGTCACTGGCGCGCAACGTCAAGCGATGGCGCACCGAGCGCGGCTTCACCCTCGACGCCCTCGCCGCCCGCGCCGGGGTCAGCCGCGGCATGCTCATCCAGATCGAGCAGGCCCGCACCAACCCCAGCCTCGGCACCGTCGTCAAGATCGGCGACGCGCTCGGCATCAGCGTCACCACCCTGCTCGACTACGAGCAGGGCCCGAAGGTCCGGATCGTCCCGGCGGAGCAGGCCGTACGGCTCTGGCACACCGACGCAGGCAGCTACAACCGGCTCCTCGCGGGCACCGAGGCACCCGGCCCGCTGGAGATGTGGGACTGGCGGCTGATGCCGGGCGAGGGCAGCCCCTCGGACCCGCACCCCACGGGCACGGTCGAACTCCTCCACGTCACGAAGGGCGAACTGGCGCTCACCGTCGACGGCACGGAGTACCGCGTCCCGGCCGGTTCCAGCGCCTCCTTCGAGGCCAACACCCCCCACACGTACGCCAACGCGGGAGACGTACCCGCGGAGATGATCATGGCGGTGTCGGTCCCCGGCGTGCACTGAGGCGCTGCACCGACGCCCTGCGCGGACCCCCCCGGAAGGGGTGGCCGAGGCACTGGGCGGGGCCGTTCGCGCGGCTGTTAGCGTGCCGTCATGCGCGCACCCATCGGACACTTCGACGACGTCTCGCCCGCCACCGAACGCCTCGACGTGCTGACCCGCCCGGTCGCCGACGCCGTACGCGACTGGCACGGCGGCGTCCCCGCCGAGCAGATCGTGTACGTCGACACCGAGCCCGAATGGGCCGACACCGCCACGTTCCTCGAACACTACGGTCCGGAACTCCTGGACAGGTCGGCGAACTGCGTGGTCGTCGCCGGCAAGCGCGGCGGGGAGACCACGCTCGCCGCCTGCGTGGTGCTGTCCGCCACCCGCGTCGACGTGAACGGCGTGGTCCGGCGGCAACTCGGCGCACGCAAGGCGTCGTTCGCGTCGATGGACACGGCGACCGGTGAGACCGGCATGGAGTACGGCGGCATCACCCCGGTCGGACTGCCCGCACACTGGCCGGTGTTGGTGGACTCGGCCGTCGTCGACCTGCCGTACGTGCTGGTGGGCAGCGGCCGGCGGCGCGGAAAGCTGATCCTGCCCGGCAAGGCCTTCGCCGAGCTGCCGAACGCCGTGGTCCTGGAGGGGCTCGGGAACGCCTGACCGCTCAGGCCGGCCCCGGCGCATGGTGGGCCAGCGCCAGGTGGGGGTCCGGCTCGCCCGGCGCGGGCGACGGGTCGGCGTGCACCAGGGCCGCGGTGAGCCCCGGTACGGCGTGCAGGAGGGCGTGTTCGGCCGCGACCGCCACCCGGTGGGCCGCGCGGACGCTGGACTCCCCGTCGACGACCACGGCCACCTCGGCGCGCAGCCGGTGGCCGATCCAGCGCAGCCGCAGTTCGCCGACCCCGCGCACGCCCGGCACCTCCCTCAACGCCCGCTCGGCCGCGTCGAGCAGGGCCGGGTCGACCGCGTCCATGACCCGGCGGAACACCTCGCGCGCGGCGTCCCGCAGCACCAGCAGCAGGGCCGCCGTGATCACCAGTCCGACCACCGGGTCCTCGAGCTGCCAGCCGATCGCCGCGCCGCCCGCGCCCAGCAGCACGGCGAGCGAGGTGAAGCCGTCCGTCCGCGCGTGGAGCCCGTCCGCGACCAGCGCCGCCGAGCCGATCGCGCGGCCGACGCGGATGCGGTAGCGGGCCACCCACTCGTTGCCCGCGAAGCCGATGACGGCCGCGGCGGCGACCACCGGCAGCCGCTCGACGGGGTGCGGATCGAGCAGCCGGTCGATCGCCGTCCAGCCCGCGAAGACCGCGGAGGCCGCGATCGTCAGCACGATCACGAGTCCCGCCAGGTCCTCGGCGCGGCCGTATCCGTACGTGAACCGGCGGTCGGCCGCCCGCCGCCCCAGCACGAAGGCGATGCCGAGCGGTACGGCCGTGAGCGCGTCCGCCGCGTTGTGCACGGTGTCGCCCAGCAGCGCCACCGAGCCGGAGAGGGCGACGACGACCGCCTGGACCGCGGCGGTCGCGCCGAGGACGGCCAGCGAGATCCAGAGCGTACGGATACCGCGGGCGGACGACTCCAGGGCGGGGTCGACCTTGTCGCCGCTCGTGTGGGAGTGCGGGGTGAGGAGGTGGGCCAACCGGTGCCGGAGCCCGCGCTCCGGCCGGGACGGACCCCCGGAGCGGCGCCCGTGCTCGTGCCCATGTGGATGCCTGTGCCCATGGTCATGCCCGTGTTCTCCGTCGTGCCCGACGCCGTGCTCGGTGCTCACCAGGTCCCCTTTCCGGGATGCCCCTGCGGATGTCCGTGCGTCTGTCCCGGCGGATGTCCGTGAACGAGGTGGACTCGACCGCCTAACCGAGCCATTATGTGCGTATGAGCGCACGCATGCACCTGTCACCTGCGCACGATGAGCATCCGCGTACACCGGGCGAGGAGCAGTTCGCCCTCGCCGCCGAACTTCTCGCCCTCCTGGGTGATCGCACCCGTCTCGTCCTGCTGCACGCCCTGGCCGAGGGCGGGGCGGACGTCACGACCCTCACGGAGCGGTGCGGGGCCGCCCGCCCGGCGGTCAGCCAGCACCTGGCGAGGCTGCGGCTCGCGGGGCTCGTCAACACACGCAAGGAGGGCCGCCGGATGATCTATTCGCTGCGGGACGGGCATCTGCGGCGCGTCGTGGACGAGGCGCTGAATCTGGCCGACCACCGGCTGAGCGACAGGCCGGCGCACGATTGAGGGGTCCTGGGCACCGGTTTGTTTCGGGTGGGGGCGCCGGGTACTCGGGGCGTGGGACCCCGCTCGCCTCCGGGCGAAGGAGGCGCGAGAGGGGGATGCTGAGGAAGACGGCACCGCGGCCCGGCCCGTGCTTCCGACCGCTGTCGGGTGTCCGTCCCCTCCCCTCGGTACGACTCAGGAACGGTACTGCCATGAACAGCGACGCAAGTGTCCGCAGCGACGTCGTCTCCAGCCACTCGGTCGCGGGAGCCCCGTGCTGGGTCAGTCTCACGGCGCGCGACCAGCAGGCCGCCGAGGACTTCTACCAGGCGGTGCTCGGGTGGCGGTTCCGGACGACCGCGCTGATGGACCGGTTCCGGATCGCCTACGCGGACGGGGTGCCGGTCGCGGGCGTCGCGGCCGTGGCCACGACGTGGCAGATGGCGGTCGCCTGGACCCCTTACTTCGCGGTGGACAGCGCCGACGAGGCGGTGGCCCGGGGCCAGGAGCGCGGCGGTACGGCGGCGGTCGGCCCCATCGGCTTCCCGCCCGGCCGGGCGGCCCTGCTGGCGGACCGCGACGGAGCGGTCTTCGGCATCTGGGAGGGCCAGCTCGTCGCCGGCTGGGAGACCTGGCGCCGGGCCGCCCCCGCCTTCCTGCGCCTGCACACGCGCAACGCCTTCGACGCCGCGATGTTCTACGGCGAGGTGCTGGAGTGGGCGACCTCGCGGCCCGGCTGCTGCGAGGTGCACTACGACGGTGACGAGGTCGTCCTGCGCAGCGACGGCGACGTGGTGGCCCGTATCCACTCCGGCGCGGTGGAGGCCGCCCCCGATCCCACGATCCGGCCCCACTGGCAGGTCCACTTCGCGGTCACGGACGTCGAGGCCTGTGTCGACGCGGCGCTGAAGCACGGCGGTACGGTCCGGGACGGCGCGACCACCACGGAGGCGGTGCTGAGGGATCCCGACGGGGCCCAGTTCACGGTGACGTCGAAACCGCAGGCCTGAGGAGGCGGGCGGAGCGGCCGGTAACGGGCCGCACCACCGGAATAACCGCCTCCGGCTCGAAGAAGCCTATGTGTGACCGGAATTGACCGACATGGAATTCCGTTGGCTGCGATTGCACGAAACCCCTTGCTGACGGTCCGTCATGGCGCGTACATGTGTCCCCGCAACAGTCGTATTCCGGGGGGATGTTGGCATATGCAGGGCACGGTCGACGGATTCAGCTATGGAATGATCACGCCGCTCACGGCCTATGTCATGGCCTGTCTGGGGGCCGCCCTGGGCCTGCGCTGCATCACCCGGTCCCTGCGCGACGACCGGTCCTGGAGACCGGGCTGGCTCGCGCTCGGGGCGGCGTCGATCGGCTGCGGCATCTGGACGATGCACTTCATCGCCATGATCGGATTCCAGGTCGAGGAGAGCCGCATCCACTACGACACCGGCCTGACGATCCTCAGCCTCGCGGTGGCGATCGCGGTGGTCGGTCTCGGCGTCCTCGCCGTCGGCTGTCGCGGCGCGAACACGGCGACCCTGCTCGTCGCGGGCACGTTCACCGGCCTCGGGGTCGCGGCCATGCACTACATAGGCATGGCCGCCATCCGGCTCAACGGCGACCTGCGCTACGAGGTCCGTACCGTCGCGCTCTCCGTCCTGATCGCCGTCGTCGCCGCGACCGCCGCGCTGTGGGCGGCGGTCGCCATCCGCGGCTTTCTGACCAGCCTGGCGGCCGGCCTGGTCATGGGCGTCGCCGTGACCGGGATGCACTACACGGGCATGGCGGCCGTCAGTGTGCATCTGCACGTCGCGGTAGGCACACCGGACTCGGGAGACCCGGCCCACTCGCTGCTGCTGCCGATGCTCATCGGCCCGGTCCTCTTCCTGGCGCTCGCGGGGGTGGTGGTGATGTTCGACCCGATGCTGGTCCTCGGGGACGGCGACTGGAACCGGGCCGCGTCCCGCCGCCGCACACCCGCCCCGAACACGCAGCCGCCCACCTGGTCCGGCTCGGCGTTCGACGCACGGCCGGGGACGGACCGGCGCGGGTACGGGCCCGGGACCCCGGGGCGCCGCGACAGCTGAACGCGACCGCCGTTCCGGCCCGACTTTCCCGACCCCGCCGGCCCGCGGCCGGAGCCGTCCGCCCCGCCGGTTCAGCCCAGGCGGGGGATCTCGATCGCCGGGCAGCGGTCCATGACCATGTCGAGGCCGGCCGCGCGGGTGCGGTCGTACGCGGCCTCGTCCAGCACGCCGAGCTGGAACCAGACGGCCTTGGCGCCGATGGCCACGGCCTCGTCGGCGACCGGGCCCGCCAGGTCGCTGTTGACGAACACGTCGACCACGTCCACCTCGAAGGGGATGTCCGCCAGGGAGGCGTACCCCTTCTCCCCGTGGACCGTCTCGGCCTTCGGGTGGACGGGGACCACGCGCTTGCCGAAGCGCTGGAGCACCTCCGCCACGCCGTACGCGGCACGCCGTTCGTTCGACGACAGGCCCACGACGGCCCAGGTGTCGCCGCTCTCGGTGAGGATCTTGCGGATCGTTGCCGGGTCGCCGTACACGATGGACCTCCTGCGGATACGAGTGTGCTTCTCGCGCCGGACAACAGCGGGCGGGGCACGCTGATTCCCGCCGCCCGGCTCCCCGCGCCGCAAAGGCGCGGAAACCGTCGTGATAGCTTGCGCAGGCCAGTCGAACCCATGTACGTGGGTCAGGGAATCCGGTGGGAATCCGGAGCTGACGCGCAGCGGTGAGGGTGACGGGCGGGGCATCGGCCACTGGATCGGATCGACGGTCCGGGAAGGCGCCTCGTCCGGGTGAACCCGAGTCCGAAGACCTGCTGGCGGCCTCCGCGGTCCCGAGACGGCGGGGGAGCACCGTACGACCGGGCTCCGCGTTCGAGCCCTCGACGTCTGAGGAACTTCCGTGCCCATCGCACGCCCCGCCCGCCCTGTCGCCCTGCTCGTTTCCGGGATCGTCCTGCTGACCGGCTGCGGCGGCGCCGACTCGCCGGCCGGCGGCGGGACCTCCGCGGCGGCCGTCACCCTGGACAACTGCGGCCACACCGTCCGCGTGGAGTCCCCGCCGCGCAAGGCCGTCTCCCTGAACCAGGGCACCACCGAGATCCTGTTCTCGCTGGGCCTCGCCGACCGGATGGCCGGCACCGCCACCTGGACCGATCCGGTGATGAAGGGCCTGGAGAAGGCGGACGCGAAGGTCAAGCGGATCGCCGACAACAACCCGTCCTTCGAACGGGTGCTGGACGCCGATCCCGACTTCGTCGCCGCCTCGTTCGTGTCCACGCTCGGCAAGGGAGGCGTCGCCACCCGCGAGCAGTTCGAGAAGCTCGGCGTACCCGCGTACGTCTCGCCCTCCGACTGCGCGGGCAAGGACAACACCGGAGACGGCGACGGCGCCCGCGAGAAGGCCCTCGGCATCGACGCGATCTACGGCGAGATACGTGACCTGGCCGAGGTGTTCGGCGTCGAGGAGCGGGGCGAGAAGCTGGTCGCCGAGCTCCGGCAGCGCATGAAGAGGGCCACCGCCGGCATCGACGCCTCGGACGTCTCCCTCCTGTACTGGTTCGCCAACTCCGAGTCGCCCTACATGGCGGGCTGCTGCGGCGCCCCCGGCATCATCACGCGGGCGTTCGGCGCGCAGAACGTCTTCGACGACACCCATGAGGAATGGCCCCAGATCAACTGGGAGACGGTCGCCGACCGCGACCCCGACGTCCTCGTCATCGGCGACCTGACCCGCAAGTCGCAGACCGCCGAGTCCGCGAGGAAGAAGATCGAGTTCCTGGAGTCCGACCCCGTCACCAAAAACATGACGGCCGTGAAGAAGAAGCGGTACGTGCTGCTCAGCGGGCAGGCCATGAACCCGACCATCCGTACCGTCGAGGGCGTCGAACAAGTAGCCGCCGCCCTGCGGGAGTTCGGGCTCACGGGGTGACCCGCCGGGGCATACGGCCGCGCGTGGGCCCGCTCTGCGCGGCAGGCGCGGCCCTGCTCGTCGCCTCGGTCGCTCTCGCCATCACCATCGGCCCCGCGGACATCGGCGTCACCGACGTCTGGTCCGTGGTCGCCTCCCACCTCGGCTGGGGGAGTACGGGGCTGAGCCCCATCCGGGAGGGGATCGTCTGGCAGCTGCGGCTGCCGCGCACCCTGCTGGCCGCCGTCTGCGGAGCCGGGCTCGCCGTGTGCGGCGCGGTGATGCAGTCCCTGCTGCGCAATCCGCTCGCGGACCCCTTCGTCCTCGGGGTGTCCTCGGGCGCCTCGACCGGCGCGGTCGTCGTGGTCGTCCTCGGCGCCGGCGGCGGCCTGGTGTCGGTCTCGGCGGGCGCCTTCCTCGGAGCACTGCTGTCGTTCGGACTCGTCCTGCTGCTCAGCCACACCCTCGGCGGGACGACGGACCGCGTGGTGCTGAGCGGCGTCGCCGCGATGCAGCTCTTCTCCGCGCTGACCTCCTTCGTCGTGCTGACCGCCGCCGACGCCGAGACCACCCGCGGTGTGCTGTTCTGGCTGCTCGGCTCGCTCGGCGGGGTCGGCTGGACGGACGTCTGGGTCTGCCTCGCGGTCCTGGCGGTCGCGCTCGTGGTGTGCCTGGCGTACGCGCGCACGCTGGACGCGTTCGCCTTCGGCCAGGACTCCGCCGCGACCCTCGGGGTGTCGGTGGCCCGCACCCGGCTGGTGCTGCTGTGCGTGACGGCGCTCCTGACGGCCGCGCTCGTCAGCTCGGCGGGCGCGATCGGCTTCGTCGGACTCGTCCTGCCGCACGCCGCCCGTGCGCTGGTGGGCTCCGGCCACGCCCGGCTGCTGCCGGTCGCCGCCCTCGCCGGGGCGGTGTTCCTGGTGTGGGTGGACACCCTGGCCCGTACCGTCCTCGACCCCCAGGAAGTGCCCGTCGGCGTGGTCACCTCACTCATCGGCGTACCGGTCTTCGTGCTGGTGCTGTACCGGACGCGGAGGACACGATGACGACCGAGCGCGTCGAGACGGCCGCCACGGCCGAGGTCGGACTCCGGGCCGGTCGGGTCACCCGCACCGTCGACGGACGCGTCATCCTGGACGGCGTCAGCATCAGCCCCGCCCCCGGCACCACCGTCGGCCTCCTCGGGCCCAACGGTTCCGGCAAGTCCACCCTCCTGCGCCTGCTCTCCGGCGTCCTCACCCCGGCCTCGGGCGTGGTCACCCTCGACGGCAGCCCGCTCGGCGAACTGGGCCGCCGCGACATCGCCCGCCGTATCGCCGTGGTCGAACAACAGGCCGACACCCAGGTCGAGCTGAACGTCCTGGACGTCGTACGCCTCGGCCGCACCCCGCACCGCCGCGCCTGGACACCCCCGTCACCGGCCGACGAGGAGGCCGTACGGGACGCGCTGGCCCGCACCGGGCTCGCCGACCGGGCCCACCAGTCCTGGCACACCCTCTCCGGCGGCGAACGCCAACGCGTCCAGATCGCCCGCGCGCTCGCCCAGGAACCCCGCGAACTCCTCCTGGACGAACCGACCAACCACCTCGACATCCAGCACCAGCTCGACCTGCTGAACCTCGTCACCTCACTGCCCCTCACCAGCGTCGTCGCGCTGCACGACCTCAACCTCGCGGCGATGTACTGCGACCGGCTCGTCGTCCTGCGCGAGGGCCGCGTGGTGGCCGCCGGCACACCGGGCGACGTGCTC
Organism: Streptomyces ortus; assembly: GCF_026341275.1. Taxonomy (NCBI): domain Bacteria; kingdom Bacillati; phylum Actinomycetota; class Actinomycetes; order Kitasatosporales; family Streptomycetaceae; genus Streptomyces; species Streptomyces ortus. The sequence continues at coordinate 216,905 of NZ_JAIFZO010000002.1, read as the reverse complement.
ACCGAGGACCTCGTCGCCGAGGTGTACGGCGTACGGACCGCCATCACCCGCGACGGCTCCGGCGGCCGTCCGCACGTGCGTTTCCTGGGCACCATGAGCCGCCCCGCACCCCGGGAATCCGCACACACGTGTCCGGAATGATGTCGGCATCCCTGCGCGCGGCCCCTCGCACGCCTACGCTCGGCCCGTGCTGCGTATCACCGACGCCCGAACAGGCGACCCCGTCACCGCCACCCCGGCCCGCCGGGGCCTGACCCGCGTCGAGGCGCGCGTCGAGCGCCCCGACGCCACCGGCCTGCGCGTGCTCCTGACCGCCGACGTCCTCGTACGGGCCCTGGAGATCGGCGGGACACCCGTGTGGACCGTGCTGACCGGCACGGAGGACCGCGCCGAACTGCGGGCCCGGGCCAGGGCACTGGGCATCCGGCCCTTCGAGGACGAACGGGACGGCGGCCCCGGCCCCGGCCTCGGGGAGGCCCAGGTGCTGCGGGTGTGCGCCCGGACCGACGAACCGGCGGGCGGGCTGTGCGTCGAGGTCGCCCCGGCCGACATCGAGAACGGCGTGGCGCTGGACGACGGGAGCGCCACCGCCCTGCGCCTCGCCCTGCTCGCCCGCCCCCGGGGCACGGAACTACGGCTCGACGCGGCCGATCTCGCGGACGCCGAGAAGCAGTTGAAGCACTGGCGGGGCGCCGTCGCGGGCTGGGCCACCCGGCCGTCCGGGCCCATCCCCGACCCCGTACGCGATCAGCTGCGTGCCGCCTGGGAGGACGACCTCGACGTGCCCGCCGTCCTGGGCGTGCTGCGGAAGGTGGAGACGTCGGGAACCGTGCCGGACGGGGCCCGCTTCGAGACGTACGCCTACGCGGACCGGCTGCTCGGGCTTGAGCTGACCCGGGACATCGGCCGCGGGACACCGGCGTGATCGCGCGCGCCGGAGCGGGACCGCTGCGCCGGCTGGTCGTGCTGCGGCATGCCAAGTCCGCCTGGCCGGACGGCGTCCCCGACCACGAGCGCCCGCTCGCCGCGCGCGGGCGCCGGGACGCCCCGGCCGCCGGCCGCGCCCTCGCCGACGCCGACTGCCTGCCGGACCTCGCGCTCTGCTCCACGGCCGTACGCGCCCGGCAGACCTGGGAACTGGCCGCCGCCGAGTGGGGCACACCCCCTCCGGTACGTCACGACGCCAGGCTGTACGCGGCCGATGTGCCCGAACTGCTCGACGCGGTGCGCGAGGCCCCGGCGGAGGCCGAGACCCTGCTGCTGGTCGGACACAACCCCGGCCTGGAGGAACTGGTCCTCACCCTCGCGGGCGACGGCCTAGACACCGCGCTGGACGACGTCCGTACGAAGTTCCCGACGTCGGCGATCGCGATCCTCGCCTGGCACGGTCCCCGCTGGGCGTCCCTGGGCCCCGGCGCGGCCCTGCTCACGGACATGATCGTGGCGCGCGGCAAGAAGGCACGCGGCGACAAGGGGCATCACGGCCGGGGCCGATAGACGGGCGGCGCCCCCCACCGGACCACCGACCGCCGGTCGCACGCGTGTGCGCGGCCCGCATACGCTGGCCGGATGCAGGACGAGTACCGCACCGTGGCCCGCGCAGGGGTGCACGAGACCGAGATCAACCGCTCCCGCTTCCTCTGCGCGCTGGCACCGGCGGCCACCGAGCGGGACGCCCAGGACTTCGTCGCGGCCGTCCGCAAGGAGCACGCGGACGCGTCGCACCACTGCTTCGCGTACGTCATCGGCGCGGACGCCGCCGTCCAGCGGGCGAGCGACGACGGTGAACCGGGCGGCACCGCGGGCGTCCCGATGCTCCAGATGCTGCTGCGCCGCGACATGCGGTACGTCGTCGCCGTCGTCACCCGCTACTACGGAGGCGTCAAACTCGGCGCGGGCGGACTCATCCGGGCCTACGGCGGTGCGGTGGGCGAGGCGCTGGACACCGTCGGCACCCTCACCCGCAGACGCTTCCGCCTCGCGACTGTGACCGTCGACCACCAGCGGGCGGGCAAGGTGCAGAACGATCTGCGCTCCACCGGCCGTGCGGTCCGTGACGTCCGCTACGGGGAGGCCGTCACCATCGAGATCGGCCTGCCGGACGCGGAGGTCGAGGCCTTCCGGAGCTGGCTGGCCGACAGCACGGCGGGTACGGCGGGGTTCGAACTGGGCGGCGAGGCGTACGGGGACGCCTGAGCCGCACACCGCGCCGGTACGGGAGTGGCAGCCGGTGACCGGATGTCAGGCATGGGCCCGGTCCAGGGCGCTCTGGAGAGACTGGACGTAGCCCTGACTGGTGTAACTGGCTCCCGACACGGCGTCGATGTGCGCGCTCTGGGCCGCGACGGCCTCCTGGTTGAGCCGGGGCAGCGCGTACGAGGAGATCTGCCGGTCGTGCCCGTTGGCGTCCGGGGACCTGAGCACCTTGACCGTCGTGATCTTCCCGCCGGAGAGCGTGACGGCCACCTGCACGGTTCCGTACTGCGTGGCGACCGGGTCCCCGGTGTACGTGCCCGTCCCGGCCGTCGTCCCCGGTGAGGCGCCGGCGGGCGGGTTGGCGACGGCGGGGGGAGGCGCGCCGCCGGGGACGGGCAGCTGGTGCGGTTTGAGCGAGAGCAAGGCGATGACGAGGGCGCTGATCCCGCTGGTGGCGAGGACGGCTCGGCGCATGACGGTTCTCCTCAGAACGCGAAGGACTCGTGGTGGATGCGCCGGCCCGGCACTCCGGCGTCGCGCAGGGCCCGCACCGCCGCCCGTGTCATGCCGGGCGGGCCGCAGAGGTAGACGTCGTGCCCGGCCAGATCCGGGACCAGAGTGCTCAGGCCCCGCGCGGTCAGGGGGGAGGAGTACCCGGCCGGCTCGTCGACGACGTAGTGCACGGTCGCCCGCCGGCGAGCGGCTATCGCGTCGAGTTCGGCGCGCAGGGCGAGGTCGTGGGCGGTACGCGCCCGGTAGACGAGCGTGACCTGGCCCGGCAGCGTCTCGAAGAGGGCGCGCAGCGGGGTGATGCCGACACCTCCGGCCAGGAGCAGGACCTTCGCGCCCTTGCGACGGTCCGCGGTGAAGGCTCCGTAGGGCCCTTCGGCCCATACCCGTGTGCCGGGTGCCAGCCGCGCCAGCGCCGCGCTGTGGCTGCCCGCGGCCTTGACCGTGATGCGCAGGTGGCCGGGCGTCGCGGGGGCCGAGAGGGAGTAGGGGTTCGCGGTCCACCACAGCCCGCGGGCCAGGAACCGCCAGCGCAGGAACTGCCCCGGCTCGCCTCCCAGTTCGTCCAGGTGCTTCCCGGTGAGGTGCACGGAGACCACACCCGGTGCCTCGGGGTGGACCGCGGCGACCCGCACACGGTGGCGCAGTCCACGTCGCAGGGGCGCCAGGAACCGGTACCGGACGACCAGCGCGGCGACGCCGAGGAACAGCGCGTACCAGGCCGCGCGCGCCACCCGGTTGCCGACGAAGTCGGCCCCGGTGGCGAGCTGGTGGCCGAAGGTCAGGAACACCGCGAGATAGGTGGCGAAGTGCAGGTAGTGCCAGGTCTCGTAGCTCATCCGGCGGCGGGCCGCGCGGGCCGAGAGGACCCCTGTCGCGAGGAACAGCAGGAAACCGGCCGTGCCCTTGAGGAGGTCGGGGTAGTGCAGGACGAGCGTGGAGGTCTGGCTCACCACGTCCGTACGGGCGGTCAGCGAGTACCCCCAGATGATCAGCAGGGTGTGCGCGAGGGCCAGGGACACGGTGCAGCGGCCACCGAGCGCGTGCCAGCGGGCGAGGCGGTCGCTGCCGACCGTGTGGTCGAGGAGCGGGACCCGGGCCATCAGCGCGAGGAGGACCGCGCAGGCGTAGCCGGCCAGGAGGCCGGTGATCCGGCCCGCGCCGGTCAGCCACTCCGCCGGGCCGGCCACCGACGTCGTGTCGTGCCACCACAGGGCCAGCACCGCGGCGGCGCCGGCCCAGATCACCAGCTGAGCCAGTAAGGGCACGACACCGCGGCGCGGGCGCCGGTGCCGTACTCCGCCACTCGCCGGCCCGGTACTCGCACTCGTGCGGGCATACGTGGTGGGCATGGGGTTCCTCCGAACAGAAGTCGTCACGGCGAACAGGAATCGCTCCGGCGAGCAGGACTCGCTCCGCTGTCGGCGCCCAGCCTCACAGCGCAACCTCTGTGAACCTTCTGAACAAGCACCGTCGGCCGTCCCCAGCTTCGATTCAGAGGGAACTCAGAGACTCCGCTCACCCCGCCGGGACCCGCGGCGGGGGATGCTGGAAGAACCATGAACGAGCAGCGCGCCACCTCTCCCGCCAGACGCCTGGACGGAGACCCCGTACGGGTCCTCGTCGTGGACGACGAACCCGACGTCACCGAGGTGCTGGCCGGTGTCATGACCGGCGAGGGCTGGCAGGTCCGCACCGCCGCCGACGGCGCGAGCGCGCTCGCGGCGGCCCGCGACTTCCACCCCGACGCGGTGGTCCTGGACTGGATGCTGCCCGACATGGACGGACTGCGGGTCCTGCGCGCCCTCAGACGCGCGGAGCCCACCCTGTGCGTGCTGTTCCTGACCGCCCGCGACGCCGTCGAGGACCGTATCGCCGGCATCACCGCCGGCGGCGACGACTACGTCACCAAGCCCTACAGCCTGGAGGAGGTACTGGCCAGGCTGCGCGGACTGCTCCGCAGGGCCGGCATGACGGCCGGGGCGGACACGGACGGACTCACCGTCGGAGACCTCACCATGAACGAGGAGGCCAGGGAGGTGCGGCGGGGCGGAACTCCGGTCGACCTGTCCCGGACCGAGTTCGAACTCCTGCGCTTCCTGATGCGCAACCCGCGCCGGGTCCTGTCCAAGGAGCAGATCCTCGACCGCGTGTGGGCCTACGACTTCGGCGGACGCGCCCATGTCGTCGAGCTCTACATCAGCTATCTGCGCAAGAAGATCGACGCGGGCCGTACCCCGATGATCCACACCGTGCGCGGCGTCGGCTACGTCCTCAAGCCGGGACCGCGGTGAACCGCCTGCGTCCGCGCACCCTGCGCGGCCAGCTCACCGCCGGACTCGTGGTCCTGCTCGCCGCCGCCTGCCTCGCCGTCGGCGTCACCACCGCCCTCGCCCTGCGCGGCTTCCTGATGGGACGACTGGACGAGCAGCTCATCGCCTCCGGCGGCCGGTTCGCGGCCAGCCTGGAACACGAGGCGGAGCCCGACGCCGACAACGGGCCCGACACCCGCGGCCAGTCCGAGAACACGTTCGGCGCACGCCTCCTGAACGGCGACGTCACCCGGGCCGCCGTCATCGACGACGCCACCGACCGCCCGCTGCGGCTCACCGCCGAGGACCGCCGCACGCTGGCCGACGTTCCCGTTGCGGACGGTGCGGGGCACAGCGTCCACCTCTCCGCCTTCCGGCACGGATACCGCGTCACGGCCGTCCGGGGCGACGACGGGGACGTCCTCGTCACCGGTCTGCCCCTGCATCCGGTGGAGGAGACCGTGCACCGCCTCGAAGCCGTCGAGGCGGCGCTGTTCGGCGCCGCGCTCGTGGGCACCGGGTTCGCCGCGGCCCTGTGGGTGCGGATCTCCCTGCGGCCCCTGCACCGGGTCACCGCCCGCGCGGCGGAGGTGGCCCGACTGCCTCTCGCGGGCGGGGAGATCGTGATGCCGCGGCCCCTCCCCGACGCCGATCCGCGGACCGAGGTCGGGCAGGTCGCCGGCGCCCTCAACCACATGCTCGGCCACGTCGAGGACGCCCTCCTGCGACGCCAGGCCGGAGAGGAACGCGTGCGGCACTTCGCCGCGGACGCCAGCCACGAACTGCGCACCCCCGTCGCCAACGTCCGCGGCCACGCCGAACTCGCCCTGCGCCACGACGGTCCGGTCCCCGCCGAGGTACGCCACGCGCTGGAACGCATCGGCAGCGAGTCCCGGCGTATGACCCGCCTCGTCGACGACCTGCTCCTGCTGGCCCGCCTGGACGCGGGACGTCCGCTCGCCCACGAACCGGTCGACCTGACCCTGCTGATCCTGGACGCGACGGACGACGCGCGCGCCGCGGGCCCCGGACACCACTGGGTCCTGGACCTTCCCGAGGAGCCCGTCAGGATCACCGGGGACGTCCACCGGCTCCAGCAGGCCATCGGCAACGTCCTCGCCAACGCCCGTACCCACACGCCCCCCGGCACCGAGGTGACCGTCACGCTCTCCACCGGCCCGGCCGGCGTCCACGTCGAGGTGAGCGACAACGGCCCGGGCATCCCGGACGAGTTGCAGGCCGAGGTCTTCGGCCGTTTCGTCCGTGCCGACCGGGCCCGCTCCCGCAGCACGGGAAGCACCGGTCTGGGCCTGGCCATCGTCCGCGCGGTCGTCACCGCGCACGGCGGGACCGCCACCGTCACCAGCCGTCCCGGCCGCACCGCTTTCCGCCTCACGCTCCCCGCCTGACCCGCCGGCGTCCGGGCAGGGGCCGACGGGACCTTCTGCGGGGCCGGTCGGCCCGCGCGCGTGGGTCCTGCCCGCAGGACGCTGGAAGCGGAGGAGGACGACAGAGCGTACGAGTGAGGGAAAGGAAGGATGACATGAGCGGCATGATGGAGCGGTTGCCGGGCTGGCCGCCGCTGCCCGAGCTGTTCGGCTGGATCGAGACCGGTTTCCCCGGTGTGCACGCGGCACAGGGACTGCACGGCATTCGCATCGAGGAGCGTCTGACCGACGGCACGTACGTCCTGTGTGCCGAGCTCCCCGGCATCGACCCCGCCAAGGACGTCGAGATCAGCGTGACGGAGAACGTCCTGACGCTGCGCGCCGAGCGCGGCGACGAGACGACCGACAAGCACCACACGGAGTTCCGGTACGGCACGTTCGCCCGTGCGGTCCGGCTTCCGGCCGGGGCCCGGGGCGACGACGCCACCGCCACGTACAAGGACGGAGTGCTGACGGTCACGGTCCCGGTCCCGGAGACGAAGACGGGTACGCGGACCATCCCCGTGCGACAGGCCTGACCGCACCGCGCGTCCGGCGTCGTACATCCCCTGCGCGGCCGGTCCCCCCTTCCGGCCGCGCAGGCCGTCGTCCCAAGCACGGCATCCACGTCGACGCCGCGCACACCGTGCGGCGGACGCCGCTCAGCAGATGCGGGGGAGTTGCTCCCCGAGGGGCATGTCCAGCACGCGCCGGGCGCCGACGAGGGTACGCAGGAGCACTCGTCCGGCAGGGCCGGCCGGCAGGACCTCGCCGATCCGCACGGCGTCCGCGCCCTCGGGGACGGAGCGCATGGCGGCCAGGGCGTCGAGGGCCGCCGCGGGGGAGACGAACGCCACCAGACAGCCCTCGTTGGCGACGGTCAACGGGTCCAGGCCGAGCAGGTCGCAGGCCGACGCGACGGGCACGGGCACCGGGACCGCGCCCTCCTCGATCTCCAGGGCGACGGAGGCGTCCCGCGCGATCTCGTTGAGAGCCGCCGCGAGCCCGCCGCGGGTCGGGTCGCGCAGGGTGTGGACGTCCGGGCCCAGCGGCGCCAGGGCGCGCACGATCCGGTGCAGGGGCCGGCTGTCGGAGGCGATCTCGCTGTCGAAACCGAGGCCTTCGCGGGTGGACAGTACGGCGGTGCCGTGCAGGGCGACGGGTCCCGAGAGCAGGATCGTGTCACCCGGCCGGGCGAGGGCGGCGGACGGCCGCAGTGCCTTGTCCAGGCGCCCCACCCCGGTGGTGTTGATGAAGATCTTGTCGGCGGCGCCCCGGCCCACGACCTTGGTGTCGCCGGTCACGACGGGCACCCCGGCGGCGCGGGCGGCCTTACCCAACGACCGCAGCACGGAGTGCAGTTCGGACAGGGGAAGGCCCTCCTCGACGATGAGCGCCACGGACAGGGCGAGGGGCTGGGCCCCGCGCATCGCGAGATCGTTGACCGTGCCGTGGACGGCGAGGGAACCGATGTCGCCGCCGGGGAAGAACAGCGGGCTGACCACGAAGCTGTCGGTACTCATCACCAGGTCCGGGTGGCCGGGGAGGAGGGCGGCGTCCTCCAGCGGGCCCGGCTGGCCCTCCAGCGCGGGCAGGACGAGGGTGTCGAGGAGTTCGGCGGTGAGACGTCCTCCGGCGCCGTGACCGAGCAGCACGCGCTCGTCCTCGTGGCGCGGGGCGGGGCACTCGATGTTCATGGCGTGTCCTGGAGGTCTGCGGTGCGTCCGGCGGCGTGGAAGGCGGCGCAGGTGCCCTCGGTGGACACCATGGGCGCGCCGAGCGGATGGCGAGGGGTGCACCGAGTGCCGTAGGCCGTGCAGTCGGTGGGCAGCCTGGCGCCGGTGAGGACGGCGCCCGCTATGCATGCGGGGTCCTCGGTCGGCCGCAGATCGCCGACGTCGAAGCGGCGGGCGGCGTCGAACCGCGCGTACGCGTCGGTCAGTTCGAGTCCGCTGTCCGGCAGGGGCCCGATGCCGCGCCAGGGCCGGTCGCCGACCCGGAAGACCTCGTAGATCGCCTTGCGGGCCTCGGTGTTGCCGGAGCGCCGAACGGCCCGCGCGTACTGGTTCTCCACCTCGTGGCGCCCCGTCTCCAGCTGCCGCACCGCCATGAGGATGCCCTCCAACAGGTCGAGGGGTTCGAAGCCGGTGACGACGATCGGCACCCGGTGGCGGGCGGCGATCGGCTCGTACTCCTCCCAGCCCATGACCGCGCAGACGTGCCCCGCCGCCAGGAAGGCCTGCACCTCGCAGTCGGGATCGTCGAGGAGGGCGGTCATGGCGGGCGGTACGAGGACGTGGCTGACCAGGACCGAGAAGTTGGTCAGGCCCAGGCGGGCGGCGTGCAGGACCGCCATGGCGTTGGCCGGGGCCGTGGTCTCGAATCCGACGGCCAGGAACACCACTTCACGGTCGGGCGACTCCCGCGCGATACGGACCGCGTCCATCGGGGTGTACACGACGCGGACGTCGGCGCCGCGCGCCCGCAGCGCCAGCAGATCGGTGGACGAGCCCGGCACCCTGAGCATGTCGCCGAAGCTGGTGAAGACCACCCCGGGCCGGCCCGCGATGCTCATGGCCCGGTCGAGGGTCTCCAGCGGGGTGACGCACACCGGGCAGCCGGGCCCGTGGATCATCCGGATCCCCGCGGGCAGCAGCTCGTCGATGCCCTGCCGGACCAGGGTGTGGGTCTGTCCGCCGCACACCTCCATGATGCGCCAGGGCGCGGTCGCGGTGGCCCGCAGCTCGGCGAGGAGCCGGCGGGCGAGCGCGGGGTCGCGGTACTCGTCCAGGTACCTCACGGTGTCCCGCTCCGGGCGGCGGTGTCCGCGGGTCGGCACCGGATGTCGACGACTCCTTCGAGGTGTGTGCTGCCGTGCATGGTCTCCTCCTCGGGAGGTCAGCCGCGGTCGACGGTCAGGTCGAGGAAGTGGGTCGCGCAGGAGATGCACGGGTCGTGGTTGCGGATGGCCCGCTCGCACAGGTGCGTCAGCGCGTGGTCGTCCAGGGCCCCTTCGGCCAGGGCGGCCTCGGCGAGGCGGCGCAGGTCCTCCTCGATGGCGCCCTGGTTCTGCGCGGTGGGCGGCACGAGCACGGCGTCGGTGACCGTGCCGTCGGCGTCCAGCGCGTAGCGGTGGTAGAGCAGACCGCGCGGCGCCTCGGTCGCACCGTGGCCCACGCCCGCGCGGGGCGGCACGTCGGCGAACGCCCGCGCCGGCCGCTCGTACCCGTCGATGATCCGCAGTGCCTCGTCGACGGCGTACACCACCTCGACCGCGCGGACGAGGATCGAGCGGAAGGGGTTGCGGCACTCGACGCCCTCGCGCGGGTCGCCGAGTCCGGCCTCGCGCGCCGCCTGGAGCGCGGTCGGGGAAAGACGCCGGCCGCTGACGGCGAAGCGGGCGAGCGGGCCGGTGAGGTGGCGTCGGCCGTCGAGCCGGGAGTGCAGCGCGGTGGAGTGCGGCAGGTGCTCCTCGCGGACGTGGTCCGAGAAGGTGCTCAGAGGGAACGCGGTGGTGGTCCCGTCGGGGCGCAGCACCGTCGGCACCCCGCCCTCGACGGCGTACGTGTCCGGGGCGGCCAGCGCGAAGAGGTCGGCGTCGATCCGCGCGTCGGGGAAGTCGAAGCCGGCGACCCAGCGCACGGTCTCCCAGGCGTCGTCGGCGGCGCGGCGCAGCTGTTCCGCCAGCGGCCGGAGGGCGGTGGGATCCGGCGCCCGGTGGAAGCCCCCCACCCGCACGTTGACGGGGTGGATGGCCCGCCCGCCGAGGAGTTCGAGGATCGCGTTGCCCGCCTGTTTCAGGCGCAGGCCCCGCTCCACGTGGGCGCGATGGGTGCGGGCGAGGTCGACGGCGCCGTCACGGCCGAGGAAGTCGGGGGCGTGCAGGAGGTAGATGTGCAGAGCCTGGCTCTCGATCCACTCGCCGCAGTACAACAGCCTGCGAAGGTCGCGGACGGACCGGTCCACGGTGACTCCGCAGGCGTCCTCGATCGCCGCGCAGGCGCTCAGCTGGTAGGCCACCGGGCAGATTCCGCACACCCGGGCGGTGATGTCGGGCGGCTCGGTGTGCGCCCGCCCGCGCAGGAACGCCTCGAAGAAGCGCGGCGGTTCGTAGATCCGCAGCCGGGCCTCCTCGACGGCCGTGCCGCGTACCTTCAGGTGGAGGGCGCCCTCGCCCTCCACGCGGGACAGTGAACCGACGCGCAGCACGCGTGATCCCCGGTGTGTCACGTCTCCTCCTTGATGCCCGCGAACGCCGCGGCGTTGAAGGTGCGCAGGAAGCGCCGGGTGTCGCGGTCGTCCATGCCGTCCCGGCGCAGCAGCGGGATCAGCGCGGGCAGGTTCACCGAGCCGGACGGGCCGAAGCAGCCGTAGCAGCCGCGTCCGTACGCCGGGCAGATCGCCCCGCAGCCGGCGTGGGTGACCGGGCCCAGGCAGGGCGTGCCGTGGGCGACGGTGACGCAGACCGTGCCGCGCCGCTTGCACTCGAAGCACACGCTGTGGTTCGGCACGTCGGGTTTGCGGCCGGTCAGGAACGCGGTGACGACCTCCAGGAGCTGCCGTCGGTCGATCGGACAGCCGCGCAGCTCGAAGTCGACGTCCACATGGGCCGCCACCGGGGTCGAGGTGGCCAGCGTGTCGATGTAGTCGGGGCGGGCGTACACGGTCCGGGTGAACTCCTCCACGTCGGCGAAGTTCCTCAGTGCCTGGACGCCTCCCGCGGTGGCGCACGCCCCGATGGTGACCAGGAAGCGGGACTGCGCGCGGATCTCCTGTATCCGTTGTGCGTCGGCGGCCGTGGTGACCGATCCCTCCACGAGGGTGAGGTCGTACGGGCCCGGCCGCACCCGGCTCGACGCCTCCAGGAAGTGGGCGATCTCCACCTTCCCGGCCAGCGTGAGGAGTTCGTCCTCGCAGTCGAGGAGCGTGAGCTGGCAGCCGTCGCAGGAGGCCAGCTTGAAGACGGCGAGGGTGGGCACCCGCGCGGCGGACGGAGCGGATCCGGTCATCGTCACAACTCCCTTACGAGCAGCAGGGATTCCGCGCGGTCCCAGCCGATGACCGGCCCGTCCCGGCACACCAGGACGCCGCCCAGCTGGCAGTGGCCGCAGGTCGCGGTGGCACAGCGCATGTTGCGTTCGAGGGAGACCCGTATCCGGTCGGCGGGCAGACCCCGGTGGACCAGGTCCCGGGCGGTGGCGCGGATCATCACCTCGGGCCCGCAGACGTAGGCCGTGGTGTTCGGCGGATCGAACGCGGCGTCGTTGAGAAGGGTGGTGACGACGCCGACGTGGCCGCTCCAGCCGGGGGAGGGGCGGTCGACGGTGACGGCGCAGCGCAGCGGCTCGTGGGCGGCGGCCCAGGCGCGCAGCTGCCCGGCGTAGAGGAGATCCTCCGGGGTGCGGGCACCGACCAGCAGGTGCAGTCGCCCGTACGTGCCGGGGGCGGCCAGCGCTTCGAGCAGCAGCGGTCGCAGCGGAGCGAGGCCGATGCCGCCCGCGATGACGACGACGTCCCCTCCTGCCGCCCGCTCCAGCTCCCAGCCGGTGCCGAACGGCCCGCGCAGCCCGACCTGGACCCCCGGTCCGAGACGGCACAGCGCCGCCGAGACCGCACCGACACTACGGATCGTGTGGACGATCGTACGGCGGTCGACACGGGACACGGAGACGGGGATCTCCCCGACCCCGGGGGCGTAGACCATGGCGAACCGGCCGGGCGCGAACGGCGGAAGGACCTCCTGGCCCGCGGGGGCGAGCGTGAGGGTGACCGTGTCGGCCGTCTCGCGGACGGTCCGGACCACCTCGTAGGGGACGGGCACACCGGTCATGACCCACCGCCGCCGGAGGGGCCGTACAGGTCGAGCAGCCGGGTGCGGGTCGCGTGCAGCCGGTGGGCGAGCACCTGGCCGACCCAGACCGCGACCGCGCGGCCCAGCACGGGATCCTGCGAGCACAGTGCGCGGACCGCCACCGCGTCGTACTCCCACGCCTGCACCGGATGCAGGGCCTTGGCGCCCAGCTGCCACACATGGGGCGCGAAGTGCCAGGACCAGCCGACCAGTTCGCCGTGGCCCAGTGACTCGATGACGGGAGCGCGGCGGCCGGGCACATGGAGGTCGAGGGCGACGATGCCGGTGCGCACGACCCAGAACCGGTCGGCCCGCCCACCCTCCTCGAAGAGACGTGCGCCGGCGTCGAAGGATGTCTCACGGGCCAGCTGGATCAGCCGCTCCCGGTACGCGGCCGGCAGGGCCGCGACGATGGTCGGAGGAGAGTTCATGGCCGGCTCTCCCGAGGGTCGTCCGGTCGTTCCTCGTCCTCGCGGCCGTTCAGCCGGGCCGCCAGTTCGTCGTGGAGTGCCGTGGCCTCCACCGTGATGTCGATGCCGACCGGGCACCACGCGACGCAGCGCCCGCAGCCCACGCAGCCGGAGCTGTCGAACTGGTCGTACCAGGTGGACAGCTTGTGGGTGAGCCACTGCCGGTAGCGGCTGCGCGGGGAGGAACGCACCGGTCCGCCGTGCAGATACGAGAAGTCCAGGTCGAAGCACGAGTCCCAGTGCTGCCACCGCTCGGCGTGGTCGCCCGTGAGGTCGGTGACCTCCTCCGTGGTGGTGCAGAAGCAAGTGGGGCACACCATGGTGCAGTTGCCGCAGGTCAGACAGCGCTCGGCGACGTCGTCCCAGCGCTCGGCCGTCAGGCTCGCGCCCATCAGCGCGCGCAGGTCCACCGGTGGCATGGCCCGGCCCATCCGGTCCCGGGCCGCATCCACCGCGCCGCGGGCCGCCGTCCGCGTCCCGGTGTCGGCCGGACGGTGCGGGACCAGCGCGAGCACCTCCGCGCCCGCCTCGCTGCCGGTGCGGACGAGGAAGCGGTGCCCGGCCTCGTCCGCGACCTCGGTCAGCGCTAGATCGAAGCCGGCTTCGGCCGCCGGACCGCCGCCCATCGAGACACAGAAGCAGGTCGCCCCGGGCTCGGTGCACTCGGCGGCTATGAGGAAGGCTCCCCGCCGCCGTTCCCCGTAGCCGCTGTCCTCGTAGTGGCCGCCGGTCAGGACCCGGTCCTGGACGGCGATGGCGCGCAGGTCGCAGGGGCGCACCCCCAGGAAGGCGTACGACGGCCGTTCCCTGCGCTCCTCGGTGACGCTCAGAGCGCCGTCGGCGCTGCGGTCGGCGCTCCACAGCTTCTCGCGTTGCGGGTGCAGGAACGACTTCCAGGACTGCGGGCCCGTGGTGTGCGCGAAGGCCGTGCCGTCCTCGCGGGGTACGAGACGGTACTGGCCCGCCTCGACCCGGGTGCCCCAGCCGAAGGGCAACTCGTCGGCCGAGGCCAGCTCGGAGAGCACCACGGCGCCGTCCCGGACGGTGGGGCCGACGACCGTGCGGCCCTGGGCGGCCAGGACCTTGACCAGCGCGTCCAGTCCGTTCCTGTCCAGGACGGCTGCTGCGGGACTGCCTGACATGGGGTCCCTTCCGGTGGTCGTGGGGGAGCGGTCGGTCCCAGCGTGGGTGTGCGACGGGTGGTGCCGCCACGGGCCACCCGGGCCCGGATGAGGGCCGTTCGGCCCGCGCCACCCCCCCACCCTTCGGGCCGGTCAGGCACCGCCTCGTGGCCTCACCTCGGCGATTCGCCCACGCCCGGCAGGGGTTCACCGATCTCGCCCTCCACCGCGTCGGCCATCGCCCGCAGCACGTCGAGTGTGCGCAAGGCCTCCGCCTCGTCCACCTCGGTGATGGCGAAACCGACATGCACGATGACGTACGTCCCCACGTCCGCCCGGGGGGTGTAGGCGAGGCACACCTCGCGGCGTACGCCGCCGAAGTCGACCGTGCCCATCCGCAGACCGGTGCTTTCGTGGACGTCGAGGATCCGGCCGGGTATGCCCAGGCACATCGCGGTCACCTCTCCTTCGCCTGTCGGGCCAGGCGGGCGGAGGCCACCGCCGCCTGGCCGTAGCTGATGCCGCCGTCGTTGACGGGGACGGTCCGGCCGGTCAGGACCCGCAGGCCCCGGTCGCGGAGCAGGCGGCCCACGTCGGCCAGCAGCCGGCGGTTCTGGAAGCAGCCGCCGCCCAGGCACACGGTGCGCGGGGCGCCCGCGGCGAGGGCGCGCTCGACGAGGGCGGTGGTGGCCTCGGCGACCGCGGTGTGGAAGGCGGCGGCGAGCAGGGGCACCGCGACCCCGTCAGCGAGGCCCTGGAGCAGGGCGGACAGGGTGGGCGAGGGGTCGTACACGCCCAGTCCGTTCACCCGCACCACCCGCCAGGGGAGCGCGTCGGCCCGCAGGACACCGGCGGCGTTCTCGAGGGCCACGGCTGCCTCGCCCTCGTACGACACCGTGTCGCACAGACCGAGCAGACTCGCCGCGGCGTCGAACAGGCGTCCCGCGCTGGACGCCTGCGGGCAGTTCACCCCGCGCTCCACCAGGGTCCGGACGACGCGTACCTCACGTGCGTCCAGACGGTCCGTGAAGGGCCGGGTGAGCCATGGCGGGGGCCTGGGCACGCCGAGCGGTTCCGCCCCGTACAGGTAGCCGAGCGCCATCCGGGCCGGGTGCCGCACGGCGGCCTCCCCGCCGGGCAGCGGCGCCCGGGCGAAGCGGCCCGCACGACGGTAGCCGGTCAGGCCGGCGATCAGGATCTCGCCGCCCCACAGGGTGCCGTCGTCACCGAGGCCGAGGCCGTCGTAGGCGATCCCGAGGAAGGGACCGGTCAGTCCGTGCTCGGCCGCCACCGCGGCGACGTGCGCGTGGTGGTGCTGTACGGCGAAGTGGTGTTCGGCGTCCTGGGCCAGCGCCCACCGCGTGGACAGATAGCCCGGGTGCAGGTCGTGGGCGACGGCGCGGGGCGCGATCCCGGTGAGACGGGTGAGCTCCGCGTACGCGTGGTGGAAGGCGTCGTACGTGGCCGCGTCCGCCAAGTCGCCGGTGTGCGGCCCGACATGGGCCCGCCCCCGCCGGGCCAGGGTGAAGGTGTGCTTGAGCTGCGCCCCGGCGGCCACCAGCGGAACATCGGCCGCCACCGGAACCGCGAGGGGCGCCGGAGCGTAGCCACGGGCCCGCCGCAGCATCAGCACACCGCCGCGTGCGGTCTGCACCACGGAGTCGTCGTAGCGGGCGCGGATCGGACGGTCATGGGTCAGGAAGCCGTCCGCGACCGTTGCGAGGGTCCGCCGGGCCTCGGCGTCGTCGGTGACGATCGGCTCGTCGGCGATGTTGCCGCTGGTGACGACGAGCGGCCGGGCCAGCTCGCGCAGGAGGAGGTGGTGCAGGCCGGTGGTGGGCAGGAACAACCCCGTCCGGCGGACGCCGGGGTGCACACCGGGGGCGAGGCCGTCGGCGAGGGCCGCCGGGCCGCGACCCCGCCCGGCGCCTCCGGCCGCCGGGCGGGGCCCCGGCCGCCGCGGCTGCCGTGCGGTGAGCAGCACCACGGGCCGCTGCGGCGAGATCAGCACGTCCCGCTCCGTGCCGTTGACGTGCGCCAGCCGCCGGGCGGACGCGAGATCGGGCACCATCACGGCGAACGGCTTCACGGGCCTGCGCTTGCGCCGCCGCAACTCGGCCACCGCCGCCGGATCGGTGGCGTCGCACATCAGTTGGTAGCCGCCGAGTCCCTTGACCGCGACGATGCCGCCGTCCGCGACGGTCCTCACCGCGGCGAGGAGCGCCTCCTCCCCCGTCAGGCCGTCCCAGGCGAGGCGGGGGCCGCAGCGGGGACACGCGAGCGGCTCGGCGTGAAAGCGCCGGTCGGCCGGATCCGCGTACTCGGCGCCGCACGAGGCGCACATCGGGAAGTGGCGCATCGTGGTGCGCTCACGGTCGTACGGCAGATCCGTGATCACCGTGGCCCGTGGCCCGCAGTCGGCGCAGTTGACGAAGGGGTACCGGTAGCGGCGGTCGGCCGGGTCGAACAGCTCCCGCAGACAGGCCTCGCAGGTGGCGGCGTCCGGCGGCACCTCCCGCTCCGCGGCGGCCCGGTCCGCGCGGCTCGCCCGGACGGTGAACCCGCCACCGACCGGTGCGGTCGCCGCGGGCGCGGCCCGTACGTGGACGCGGTCCACGGCGGCCAGGGGCGGTGCCTTGGCGCGGATCTCCACGACCAGTTCGCGCAGGGCGTCCGGACGGCCGCGGACGGTCAGCGCGACATGCCCGTCGACGTTGCGCACCCATCCTTCGAGGCCGAGAGCGTTCGCCGTCCGGTGCACGAACGGCCGGAAACCCACGCCCTGGACCCGGCCGAAGACCTCGATGTGCTGGGTGATCGGCTCGCTCATGAGGCGTCCCGCGGGCGAGCGGGCGCGGTGTCCGCGCCATGCCGTTCGATCTCGTTCTCGACCTCCTGCACGAGGACGCCCACCTGCGCCTCGACCTCCGAGGACAGCCCCGTGCCGAAGGTCGCGTCCGCTCCCTCGACGGCGTACACCACGAGACGGCCGGGCAGCCGGCCGAGGACCGAGGACAGCTCGACGGCCTCCCCGAGCCCCAGACCGTGCGAACTCGTCGCTCCCGCCGGCGCCTGCCCTGTGCCGTCCAGGACGAGCCGGTGGACACGGCCGGGGCGGGACGGCTCGTTGCGGGCGGCGTCGACGACCACGGCGAGTTCGGCGCCCTCCCACAGACCGAGGAGCCGGCCCGGGTCGCCGTCGCAGGTCTCCAGCACCGTCCCGGACGGCAGACGGTGTTCGGCGCCGCGTCCTCTGAGTCGTTCGATCACGGCCCACCCCACTCCGTCGTCGTGCCGGAACTCGTTTCCGACGCCGATCACGACGATCCGGGCGGCCACGGTCATCTCCGCGCTCCCTCCTTCGCAGTCGTGCGACGAGCCTCGCCCCGGCGGTCGTGGGACGGCAGGGGCCGAAGGTCCCCGGCGGGGGCCGGACCGTCCCTCCTCTCCCACCGGCCCGGTCGGTGGCGCGTTGCGAGGGAGAGGCGCGCGGGCGGGAGCGGATCAGGGCGCGAGGGAGAAGTAGTTCTCCTCCTCCTGGGCGAAGTGCAGCCGCAGTACCGTGTGCAGCCCGTAGAGACTGGCGCGCAGGTCGTCCAACTGCTCCGCCTGCGGACCGCCGTCGCCGTCGGCCATGGCCAGGTGCGTGGCCACGCGCCGAGCTAGGCGCTCGATCTCCGTGTGGGCCCGGCTCATCGTGGCGGTCGCCTCGGGGCCGCCCAGCGCGGGAGCGAGCGCCGGGTAGAGCTGGTGCTCCTCGGCGTACTCGTGCGGCAGCAGCCGGTCGCTGAGCAGGCGGTGCGCTTCGCCCACGGCGGCCAACGCCTCCGGGCCCGCGCCGGCGCCGAGCCGGTCGGCGGCGTCGCGTACCGCGTCGAGCACCTCCCTCAGATCGTCGTGCTCGGCGGCGAAGCGGTGGATGAGCGCCTCCACGTCGGGTGCGAGGACGATCCGCTCGGTCGCGTCCGCACGCAGTGCGCGCAGCGCGTTCAGGATGACCGCGACGTCGATCCCCTCCTGGAGCAGGGCACCGGCCGTCGGCGGCAGCAGGCCGAACGCGGCTGCCGCCATCGCGAGGAGCGACAGCACCATGCCGCCGAGCGCGCTCTGCACCGCGATGCGCCGGGAGCGTACGGCGATGGCGACGGCGTCGGCGAGACGGTCCACGCGGTCGGTCGTCACCACGACGTCGGCCGCCTCGGACGAGGCCGTCGAGCCCCGGGCGCCCAGCGCGACGCCGACGTGTGCGGCGGCCAGTGCGGGAGCGTCGTTGACGCCGTCGCCCACCATCACCGTGATGCCCCGGGCCCGTTCGGCGCGTACCGCGGCGACCTTGTCGGCGGGGCCGAGTCCGGCGTGCACGGCGTCGAGGCCGAGGACCGCGGCGGTCTCCCGAGCCGGTTCGGCACGGTCCCCGGTCAGCATGACGACGCGCTCGATGCCCGCCGCCCGCAGGCGCCGCAGCGTCCGGGGCGCGTCGTGCCGCAGCGGGTCCCGCAGCAGGACGGCTCCGGCGAGCCGTCCGTCGACGGTGAGCCAGGCGACGGCCGCCCCGTCGAGCACGGCACGGTTCTCGGCCGCCCGCGCCCAGTCCGGCCGATCGGCCGAGGGCAGGAGGCGGCCGACGAACAGCCGGTGCCCGTCCACGGTGCCGGTGGCGCCCAGGCCGGGTTCCTCGGTCACGTGCGTGGGCAACGACAGCCGCAGTCCTCGCTCGCGGGCGGTGTCCACGATGGCGCGGGCCAGGACGTGCGGGGAGAACTGGTCCAGTGAGGCGGCGGACCGCAGCACGTCCGCCGGTTTCCGGCCCGGCGCGGCGGCCACGTCTAGGACGCGCGGACGGCCGCAGGTGAGGGTTCCGGTCTTGTCCAGCAGCAGGGTGCGCGCCCGGCCCAGGCTCTCCAGAGCCGCTCCGTCGCGGATCACCACGCCGTGGCGGGCGGCCCGGGACAACCCGGAGACGATCGCGACCGGTGCGGCGAGGAGCAGGGGACACGGAGTGGCGACCACCAGGACCGCCACCGCTCGCACGGCCGAACCGCTCAGGAGCCAGGCGAGGGCCGCCGCCGCGAGGGACAGGGGCAGGAACCAGGCCGCGTAGCGGTCGGCCAGGCGGACCACGGGAGCGGACTCCGCTCCGGCCTGCCGGGCCAGGCGCACGATCCCGGCGTAGGTGCTGTCCCGCTCGGTCGCCGTGGCCCGCAGGTCGAAGGCGCCACCGGCGTTCACCGTGCCGCTGCGCACCCGCGTACCCGGCTCGCGCTCGACGGTCAGGGGCTCACCGGTCAGCACCGACTCGTCCAGGACGGCCGTCGCGCCGACCACCTCGCCGTCGACGGGGAGCACTTCGCCGGGCCCCACCACCAGCAGGTCACCCGCCCCGACCCGCGCCGTGGGCACGGTGCGCACTTCGTCACCCGACTTGAGGCGGGCTTCGTGCGGGGCGTGCTCCAGCAGAGCGCGCAGGTCGTGGGAGGCGCGCCGCCGGGCCGCGGCCTCAAGGGTCCGCCCCGTGGCCAGCATCAGCGCGATCAGCGCGCCGGCGAGGTACTCGCCCACCGCCAGGGTGCCGCCGAGCGCCAGCACCGCGATCAGATCGACTCCTCCTTCGCCGCGTCCGAGGGCCGACAGCACCCAGGCGACGGCCGGCACGACGGCCGCGGCGGTACCCGCGGCCCAGCACCAGTCGCCGACGTTCCGCGCCCCGCCGAGCCAGGCGGCACCGCCGGCGACCAGGGCCACCGCCGTGACGACGAGAAGTACCGACGCGAACCGTGCCGACGCGAGCCGCGGACGCGTCACCGCGGTGAGCGCACGTCGGAGGGGACTCCGCCGGGCGAAGCACTTCATGGCATTCCCCGCCCCGTCCCTCAGCTTCCGGGGAGCCGGGCCGCGACGTACTCGGTGAGGTCGAGCAGCCGGTTGGTGTAGCCCCACTCGTTGTCGTACCAGCCGAAGACCTTCACCAGGTCGCCGTGCACCTGGGTGAGCGGTGCGTCGAAGACGCAGGAGGCGGGGTCGCCGATCACGTCGCGGGAGACGATCGGGGCGTCGGAGACCCGCAGTATCCCGTGCAGCGGACCGTCGGCGGCCTCGCGGAAGGCGGTGTTGACCTCCTCGACGGAGACGGCACGGTCGAGCACCAGGGTCAGGTCGGTGAGGGAACCGTCCTCCACGGGGACGCGGACCGCCAACCCGTCGAGCGTGCCAGCGAGTTCGGGAAGCACGAGTCCGACGGCGCGGGCGGCTCCCGTACTGGTGGGGATGATGTTGACGGCCGCGGTACGGCCACGGCGCGGGTCCTTGTGCGGGCCGTCGAGGACGACCTGGTCGTTGGTGTAGCCGTGGATCGTGGTCATCAGGCCCTTGTCGATGCCGAAGGCGTCGTCGAGGACCTTGACCATCGGGGCGACACAGTTGGTCGTGCAGGAGGCGTTCGACACGACGTGGTCGCTGTCCGGGTCGTACGTGGCCTCGTTGACGCCCATCACGACGGTGGCGTCGACGTTCTTGCCGGGCACCGACAGCAGCACCTTGCGGGCGCCGCCCTTCAGGTGCAGTCCGGCGTCCTCGCGGGTACGGAAGCGGCCGGTCGCCTCGATGACCACGTCCACACCCAGGTCGCCCCACGCCAGGGCCGCCGGATCGCGTTCGGCCGTCACCGCGACGCGGTGCCCGTCGACCGTGATCGACGTGTCGTCGTGGGCGACGGTACGGCGCAGCCTGCCGTAGGTGGAGTCGAACTCCAGCAGATGGGCGAGGGCCGCCGGGGAGGTGATGTCGTTGACCGCGACCACCTCGACGGCCGTGCCGCTTCCGGTCTCGGCCCGCTCCAGGACGCAGCGCAGGTAGTTGCGTCCGATGCGTCCGAAGCCGTTGATTCCTACCCGCACGGTCATCTTTTCGTCCTTCCGGTCGGCGTCGTCCTGCGTGCACGGTCAGCCTCGCGTCCACGAGCCCGGCCGGCATGGGCCGTCCGGGGGCCGACAGGGGGACGTTCGGCCCGCAGGGACGGCCCGGGGAGCGCGAGGAAGGGGCGAACGGCCCGGCGTCGCGGGAGGACCGGCCCCTCGCGCGGGGCCTGACGGCGCGTCGGGCGCCACCCGACGGCCCTGTCCGTGCCGTCGCGCGGGGACGAACATCGTGGATGAAGGTGTGTCCGCGAGATCAGCGCGGACGGTATGGCCCACGGACACGGAGGCAGTGATGACGGCGGTGGTCCCGACCGAGGTGACAGCATCCCCGGAATCCCCGGAATCCCCGGACGCCTGGCGCGGCTTCGCGGCCGGACGCTGGCGCGAGCGCATAGACGTACGTGACTTCATCCAGGCCACCTACACGCCGTACGAGGGCGACGCGGCCTTCCTGACCGGCCCGACCGAACGCACCCTGGCCGTCTGGCACAAGGTCGCCGCACTGTTCCCGGAGGAGCGGCGCAGGGGCGTCCTGGACGTGGATCCCGGTACGCCGTCCACCATCACCTCGCACCGGACGGGTTACATCGACCGAACCCGCGAACTGATCGTCGGCCTGCAGACCGACGCTCCGCTGCGGCGGGCGATCATGCCCAACGGCGGACTGCGCATGGTGCAGAGCAGTCTGAAGGCGTACGGCTACCAGGCCGACCCGTTCGTCACCCGGGTCTTCGGGACGTACCGCAAGACCCACAACGACGGTGTCTTCGACGCCTACACGCCCGAGATGCGGGCCGCCCGCAAGGCGGGCATCATCACCGGCCTGCCCGACGCCTACGGCCGCGGCCGGATCATCGGGGACTACCGGCGGGTGGCGCTGTACGGCACGGCCCGCCTGACCGAGGCCAAGAAGGCCGAGCGCGCCCTGCTGGACGACGCACCGTCCACCTCGGACGTCATCCGGGACCGCGAGGAACTGGCGGAGCAGATACGGGCGTTGGGTGAACTGGCGGAAATGGCCGCCACCTACGGCTGCGATGTGACCCGCCCGGCCGCCACCGCCCACGAGGCCGTGCAGTGGCTCTACCTCGGCTTCCTGGCCGCGGTGAAGGAGCAGAACGGCGCCGCGATGTCGCTGGGCCGCACCTCCACGTTCCTGGACGTCTTCCTCCAACGGGACCTGGAGGACGGTCTGATCGACGAGGAACGGGCCCAGGAGCTGATCGACGACTTCGTCATCAAACTGCGCATCGTACGGTTCCTGCGCACCCCGGAGTACGACGCGCTGTTCTCCGGCGACCCGACCTGGGTGACCGAGACGATCGGCGGCATCGGTGTCGACGGGCGGCCACTGGTCACTCGTACGTCCTTCCGCTTCCTGCAGACGCTGTACAACCTCGGGCCGGCTCCGGAACCCAACCTGACCGTGCTCTGGTCGCCCCGGCTGCCCGCCGGATTCAAGGAGTTCTGCGCGCGGGTCTCGATCGACACCAGCGCCGTCCAGTACGAGTCCGACGAGCTGACGCGACCGCGCACCGGCGACGACACCGCGATCGCCTGCTGTGTCTCGGCGATGGCGGTCGGCAGGCAGATGCAGTTCTTCGGCGCACGCGTCAACCTCGCCAAGGCGCTGCTGTACGCCATCAACGGCGGCCGGGACGAGGTGACCGGGGAACAGGTCGCGCCCGAGGCTCCCGCGCTGACCGGAGAGTACCTGGAGTACAGGCAGTTGTCGGCGGCGTACGACCGGATGCTGGACTGGCTGGCGGGCGTCTACGTCAACACGTTGAACGTCATTCACTTCATGCACGACAAGTACGCATACGAGCGCGTCGAGATGGCCCTGCACGACCACCCGGTGCACCGCTTCATGGCCTGCGGCATCGCCGGCCTGTCCGTCGTCACCGACAGCCTGTCCGCCGTCAGGTACGGCCGGGTCAAGGTGATCCGCGACGCCACCGGGCTGGCCGTCGACTACGAGACCGAGGGCGACTGGCCGGCCTACGGCAACAACGACGACCGCGCCGACGCCATGGCCGTCGCACTGGTGGAGTCGTTCATGGCCAAGGTGCGCGAGCACCCCGCCTACCGGAACGCCGAACACACCCAGTCGGTGCTGACCATCACCTCGAACGTCGTCTACGGCAAGCACACCGGCAACACCCCCGACGGCCGCCGCGCCGGACAGCCCTTCGCGCCCGGCGCCAACCCCATGAACGGACGTGACCGTCACGGCGTGGCCGCCTCCGCGCTGTCGGTGGCCAAGCTTTCTTACGAGCAGGCCCGCGACGGCATCTCGCTGACCACGACGATCACGCCGGAGGGCCTGGGGCACGTGCCGGCCGAACGGATCGGTCATCTGGTGGGCATCCTCGACGCCTACACGGCCTCCGGCGGCTTCCACATGAACGTCAACGTCCTGGACCGGGCGACGCTGGAGGACGCGATGGAGCACCCGGACAAGTACCCCGAGCTGACCATCCGCGTCTCCGGATACGCCGTCAACTTCGTCCGGCTGACCCGCGAGCAGCAGCTCGACGTGATCAGCCGCACGTTCCACGACGCCCGATGAGCGTCACCGGCCGGATCCACTCCTGGGACCTGTCCACCGGCGTGGACGGTCCCGGGACCCGGTTCGTCCTCTTCACCAGCGGCTGTCCGCTGCGCTGCCTGTACTGCGCGAACCCCGACACCTGGCACATGCGGGACGGCCGGGAGGTGACTGTCGACGAGATGATGACGGAGATCGACAAGTACCGGGGATTCATCACGACGGCCGGGGGAGGGGTGACGCTCACCGGCGGCGAGCCACTGCTGCAGCCCGCCTTCACGGGTGCGGTCCTGCGCCGGTGCAAGCAGGCCGGGCTGCACACCGCGCTCGACACCTCCGGCTTCCTCGGTGCCCGCGCCACGGACGAACTGCTCGCCGACACCGACCTGGTGCTCCTGGACATCAAGGCCTTCGAGGTGAACACGTACCGCGCACTGACGAGTGGCGAGCTCGCCCCCACGCTCGGCTTCGCCACGCGGCTGGACCGGCTCGGCATCCCCGTCTGGCTCCGGTACGTCCTCGTCCCCGGCTGGACCGACGAGCCCGAGGCGGTCGACGGCCTCGCCCGCTTCGCCGCCGGCCTCGACAACGTCGACCGCGTGGACGTACTGCCCTTCCACCGGCTCGGCGCGGCGAAGTACGAAGCCCTGCGGATCCCCTTCCCGCTGAAGGACACCCCGGTGCCGGACGCGGCCCTGACCGAACGGGTCCGTGGCCAGTTCCGGGAACACGGACTGTCGGCCCACTGAAGGCCCGCCCCCCCCATGACGGCCCTCGAACGGATCGCGGCGACCGGGCCCCAAGAACGAGGTCCGTGAGGGAGCAGGTGCCGACGGGCGCTAGCGTGGTCCGTGCTGACAACGAGGACCGTGCCGGTTCCGTGCGGACCACAGGGGCGGGGTAGGGAGAAAAATGCAGGTCGGAGCGGCGCCGTGAGAATTCTGCACACCTCCGACTGGCATCTGGGCCGGGCGTTCCACCGGGTGAACATGCTCGGGGCGCAGGCCGATTTCATCGGTCACCTCGTCGCGACCGTGCGTGAGCGCGCCGTGGACGCCGTGGTCGTGTCGGGGGACGTGTACGACCGGGCCGTGCCCCCGCTGGCCGCCGTCGAGCTCTTCGACGACGTGCTGCACCGCCTCGCCGACCTCGGCGTGCCCACGGTGATGATCTCCGGCAACCACGACTCCGCGCGCCGGCTCGGCGTCGGCGCGGGACTCATCGACCGCGCGGGCATCCACCTGCGGACCGAGCCCTCGGCGTGCGGCACACCGGTGCTGCTGGCGGACACCTTCGGGGACGTGGCGTTCTACGGGCTGCCGTATCTCGAACCGGCCCTGGTGCGGGACGAGTTCGGGGTGGAGAAGGCGGGCCACGAGAGTGTGCTCGCCGCCGCCATGGACCGGGTGCGCGCCGACCTCGCCACCCGCGCGCCGGGCACCCGTTCCGTCGTCCTCGCCCATGCCTTCGTCACGGGCGGCGAGGCCAGCGACAGCGAGCGGGACATCACCGTGGGCGGGGTCGCCGCCGTCCCCGCCGGGATCTTCGACGGGGTCGACTACGTGGCGCTCGGCCATCTGCACGGCAGCCAGCGGATCACCGAGCGCGTCCGCTACTCGGGCTCCCCGCTGCCGTACTCCTTCTCGGAGTCCGACCACCGCAAGAGCACGTGGCTGGTCGAGCTGGGAGCCGACGGCTCGGTGGAGGCCGAACGCCTCGACTGCCCCGTACCGCGCGCGCTGGCCCGTATCCGGGGAAAGCTGGAGGAACTGCTCGCCGATCCGGAGCTGGCGCGCCACGAACAGGCGTGGGTCGAGGCGACCCTCACCGACCCCGTGCGTCCCGCCGACCCCATGGCCCGGCTCACCGAACGGTTCCCGCACACCCTCAGCCTCGTCTTCGAACCCGAGCGGGCGCCCGACGACCCCGACGTCTCCTACGCCAGGCGGCTCGCGGACCGCAGCGACCAGCAGATCGCCGAGGACTTCGTGGCCCATGTGCGCGGCGCAGGCCCCGACGAGCGCGAACAGGCCGTGCTGCAAGACGCGTTCGACACCGTCCGCGCCGACGACACGGTCCGCGAGGTCGCCCGGTGACCGCAGGACACGACCGGAACGCTCCCAGCCGCGCGTACCGCTTCGAGAGGACCCGATGAGGCTGCACCGCCTGCACATCACGGCCTTCGGGCCCTTCGGCGGCGCCCAGGAGGTCGACTTCGACGACCTGTCGGCCGCCGGACTCTTCCTGCTGCACGGGCCCACCGGCGCGGGCAAGACCTCCGTCCTGGACGCCGTCTGCTACGCGCTGTACGGGTCCGTACCGGGCGCCCGCCAGGGCGGCTCGCTGCGCAGCGACCACGCGCTCCCCGACGTCCGTACGGAGGTGACGCTCGACCTCACCGTGTCCGGACGGCGGCTGGAGATCACCCGGCAGCCGCCCTTCGCGCGTCCCAAGAAACGCGGCACGGGCACCACGACGGAGAAGGCCCAGAGCTGGCTGCGCGAGTACCACGCGCCTGCGGGCTCCTGGAAGGACCTCAGCCGCTCCCACCAGGAGATCGGCGAGGAGATCACCCAGCTCCTCGGGATGAGCCGCGAGCAGTTCTGCCAGGTCGTGCTGCTTCCTCAAGGAGACTTCGCGCGCTTCCTGCGGGCCGACGCCGAAGCCCGCGGCAGGCTGCTCGGCCGCCTCTTCGACACCCAGCGTTTCGCCGCCGTCGAGCAGCGCCTGGCCGAACGCAGGCGCACGGCCGAGACACAGGTGCGTGCCGGGGACGCCGAGCTGCTCGCCGACGCACACCGGATGCAGCAGGCGGCCGGCGACCTCGTCGAACTGCCGCTGCCCGACCTCGCGCCGGGCGAACCGCGGCTGGCCGAGGCCGTGCTGGAGTGGGCGGCGATCCACCGGAGTACGGCCCGCGAGTGGTCCACGATCGCTCACCGCGCCCAGGCGGCCACCGAGTCGGCGCAGGCCGCCGCGGCCCGCGTACTGGAGGACGTCCGCGACGTCGCGCGGCTGCAGCGGCGGTTCGCCGAGGCGGGGGAGCGGGCCGCCCGGCTGGCGGAGCGCTCGGAGGTCCACCGCGAGGACCGCACGCGGATGGATCGGGCCCGCAAGGCCGAGGCGGTGGCGCCCGCGCTCGCGCTGCGCGAGGCGACCGAGGCCGAGCACCGGCGGGCGGCCGACGCCGAGGCACGCGCGCGTGCACGGCTCTCCGAGGCGTTCTCCGGGGCCGGGACCTCCACCGGGGCCGGGACCTTCGCCGAGGCAGGGGCCACGGGTCTCGCCGCCGCCGCGCGGAAGGCCGCCGAAGAGCTGGGCGGCCTGGAGTCGGCCCGCCGGGGTGAGCAGCGGCTCACCCAACTCGCCGACGAACGAACCAAGTTGGACCGTCAGGAGCGCGCCGACGAGGAGGTGCTGCGCGACGCCGAGCAGTGGCTCGCCGGGTGGGAGACGACCAAGGCCGGCCTCCAGGCCCGTATCGAGGCCGCCCAGGAGGCCGCCACCCGAGCCGAGCAACTCGCCGTGCAGCGCGAGCCGGCCCGGGCCCGGCTCGGGGCGGCCCGGCTGCGCGACCAGCTCGCCGGGGACACCGACGAGGCCCACGCGCGCGTGCTCGCCGCGCGCGAACAGGCGGCGGACGCGCGCACCCACTGGCTGGACCTGAAGGAACAGCGGCTCAAGGGCATCGCCGCGGAACTCGCCGCGAACCTCGTGACCGGGGCGGCCTGCGCCGTCTGCGGCGCCACCGAGCACCCCGCTCCTGCCCGGAAGGTCGACGGGCACGTCGACCAGCGGGCCGAGGACGCCGCGCTCGCCGCCTACCAGAGCGCCGACGAACGACGTGCGGAGGAGGAGCGCCGTCTCGCGGTGGTGCGCGAGGCGCTGGCCGCCGCGACCGCGGAGGCGGGCGACACTCCCACCGCCCGACTCGCCGAGCAGGCCGAGGAGCTGGAGGCGCTGCACGCCGAGGCACGGGACGCGGCCTCCGGGCTGCACGTGGCGGGCGAGGCGCTCCGGCAGGCCGGGCACGAGCACGAGCGCAGGCTCGCCGCCCACCAGGAGGCCGCGGTGCGCGCCGCCTCACGGAGCGCGCGCCGGGACGCCCTCGCCCGTGAAGCAGCCACTCTGGAGGAGGAGTTGGCGCAGGCCAGAGGTGCGGCAAGCAGCGTGGCGGCGCGGGCCGCCCAGCTGGAGCGGCAGGTCTCGACGCTCACCGAGGCCGCGGACAGCGCGCGCGTCGCGGCGGACACCGCGCAGCGGCTCAAGGACGCCGACGCGCGACTCGCCGACGCTGCCTTCCGCGCCGGGTTCGACACACCGCAGGCCGCCGCGGCGGCACTCCTCGACGACGTGGCCCACCGGGAGCTGCAACGACGGCTCGATACCTGGCAGCAGGAGGAGGCGACGGTCCGCGCGGTGCTCGCGGAGGCCGAGACGGCCGCCGCCGCGGACCTGCCGCCCGCCGACGTCCGGGCCGCCGAGCAGAGCGCCGCCGTGGCCGTGCGGCGCATGCGCGAAGCCGCCTCCGTGCGGGACGCGGCGGCCCGCCGCTGCACCGAGCTGGACCGGCTCACGCACCGGGCCACCGCGTCCGTGCGCAGGCTCGGGCCGCTGCGCGAGGAGTACGACCGGGTGGCCCGCCTGGCGACCCTCGCGGCCGGCACCTCCGCGGACAACGAACGCAGGATGCGCCTGGAGTCGTACGTCCTCGCGGCCCGACTCGAACAGGTCGCGGCGGCGGCCAGCGCACGGCTGCAGCGCATGTCCGGCGGGCGCTACACCCTCGTCCACTCCGACGACCGGGCCGGACGGGGCCGCAGTGGGCTCGGGCTGCACGTCGTCGACGCCTGGACCGGGCGGGAGCGCGACACGGCGACGCTCTCCGGCGGCGAGACGTTCTTCGCCTCCCTTGCGCTCGCGCTGGGCCTCGCGGACGTGGTCACCGACGAGGCGGGAGGCGTCCGGCTCGACACGCTCTTCATCGACGAGGGCTTCGGCAGCCTGGACGACCAGACGCTCGACGAGGTCCTGGACGTACTGGACTCGCTGCGGGAGCGGGACCGCAGCGTCGGCATCGTCAGCCATGTCGCGGATCTGCGACGCCGGATCCACGCACAACTGGAGGTCGTGAAGGGACGCTCGGGGTCGCTCGTCCGCCAGCGGGTCGGCGACGGCGGCTGACGGCTGGTGGCTGCTCATTGACGACGGGCGGCGGCTGCTGAGGGGCGTACGGACTCAGTCGCGTATCAGCTCGTGGCCGGGCAAAGGAATCGTCAATTACGGTCCGTCAGGGCGTGTAGCTTCTGCCCATGGCGAGTTATGCGGACCCCAGTTCGGTCGAGCGGGTGGAGTGGGTCGAGTCCGGCGGTGGGCCGCTCATAGCGATCCCGGAAGTGGTGCTGCCGTTCTGGACGGGCGCCGACGGTGACGAACTGGCCTCCGACTACGACCGGGCGTGCGAGGTGGAGGGGCCGGTCGGCCTGCTCCCCGTCGGCAACACCACGGCCCTCGTCCTGGGCGACGAACCGGCCGCCACCTCCTACCTGCCCGAACACGGCACGTTCGTACGGTGGTCCGCGGGCGACCCGGAGGATGCGCTGCCGGCCGGGGTGCCGGCCGCCCTCGCCACCGCGGCGTGGGGGCGCGAGGTGCACTGGGAGGTACCCGGGACCGTCGTGCTGTTCGACGCGGCGTCGTCGGGGGCGGGGGCCACGAAGGCGGGGCACTTGCGGATCGCCCTCACAGCGGGCCGGTACGCGGTGCGCGCGGCGCACGCCGAACCGGACCCGGAGTCATCGTCGGTCGGACTCGTTCGACTGAGGCCGCTGGGGCCTTGACCGAGGGCGGTAGGCCGGCGGCGGGCGGTGGGCGCTGTTGGCGGCCCGGCCGAAGAGCCCCGCCGCGAAAAATGGCATGCGCGCGGCCCGGCCGCCCTCCATCATGGTCCGCCATGCCCCTCCCCGCGCCCCTGCCGTTGCCTCAACACCCGTCATCCGCACCCGCACCCACCCCCGAAGTACGCGCGCCCGCGCCGGAAGACCTGCGCCGCGAGGCGCTGCCGCTGCGCGGGCGTACCGCGCTCGTCACCGGCACCGGTCGGCGCGCGGGGATCGGCCACGCCGTGGCCCGGCGCCTGGCCGCCTACGGAGCGAGTGTCTATCTCCACCACCACGTGCCGCACGACGCGGCGATGCCCTGGGGCGCGGACCGTCCGGAGGAGGCGGCGGCCGAAGTGCGCGAGGCGCTCGGCGATCCGGGTGCCCGGGTCGTCCACGGGCCGGGCGACCTCTCCGTCCCGGACGCCCCGGCCGAGTTGATCGCCCGCGCGGCGGACGCGCTCGGCGGGCGGCTCGACATCCTCGTCGCCAACCACGCGCTGAGCGGTTCGGACGGCCCGCTGGACGCGCTCGACGCGGCGATGCTCGACGCGCACTGGGCCGTCGACACCCGGTCGGTGATCCTGCTCGTCCAGGCCTACGTCCGGCTGCGTGCCACGTCGTCGTCGCCGGCGTCGGGCGGCGGACGCGTCGTGATGATGACGTCCGGCCAGGACATCGCGGACGGGATGCCGGGGGAGATCGCGTACGCCCTGCAGAAGGGCGCCCTCGCCTCGGTCACCCGCTCGCTGGCGACCACGCTCGCCGCGCACGGAGTCACGGTGAACACCGTCAATCCGGGCCCGGTGGACACCGGTTACCTGACCGGGGAGGCGTACGCGGCGGTCGCCTCGATGTTCCCGGGCGGGCGCTGGGGAATGCCGGACGATCCCGCCCGGCTCATCGCCTGGCTCGCCACGGACGAGGCCCGGTGGATCACCGGACAGGTCATCGACTCGGAGGGCGGCTTCCGCCGCTGAGGCCGGTCGTCCGTACGGCGCGGCGCCGTACGGCACGGCGCCGGTCGAGGGCCGGGCTCGAATGTGCAGCCCGGCCGCCGAGTGGGCGTAACGCGCGTGCCGCGTGCCGTCAGAGTCGGGACAGTTCGTCCACCAGGTCGTCCAGGCCCAGCGAACCCTGGGACAGCGCCGCCATGTGCCAGGCCTTCGCGTCGAAGGCGTCCCCATGACGCTTGCGCGCGTTCTCCCGGCCCAGCAGCCAGGCGCGCTCGCCGAGCTTGTAGCCGATGGCCTGGCCGGGGATGGAGAGGTAGCGGGTCAGCTCGCTCTCCACGAAGTCCGCGGGCCGGCTGCTGTGCGCGCCGAAGAACTCCTGCGCCAGCTCCGGGGTCCACCGCTCACCCGGGTGGAACGGCGACTCCGCCGGAATCTCCAGCTCCAGATGCATGCCGATGTCGACGATGACGCGGGTCGCCCGCATCATCTGCGCGTCCAGGTAACCGAGCCGCTCCTCGGCGTCCTTGAGGTAGCCGAGTTCGTCCATGAGCCGTTCCGCGTACAGGGCCCAGCCCTCGCAGTTGGCGCTGACGCCACCGATGGTCGCCTGGTAGCGGGAGAGGTTCTCGGCGACGTGGACCCACTGGGCGAGCTGGAGGTGGTGGCCGGGGACGCCCTCGTGGTACCAGGTCGACACCAGGTCGTAGACCGGGAAGCGGGTCTGCCCCATCGTCGGCAGCCACGTACGCCCGGGGCGTGAGAAGTCCTCCGACGGGGCCGAGTAGTACGGGGCGGCGGCGCCGCCCGGCGGGGCGATGCGGGACTCCACCTTCCGTACCCGCTCGGCGAGTTCGAAGTGGGTGCCGTCCAGTTCCTCGATCGCCTGGTCCATGAGGCTCTGCAGCCACGCCTGGACCTCGTCGACCCCTTCGATGTGCCTGCCGTGCTCGTCGAGGTGGGCCAGCGCCACCCACGGCGTCGCGGCGCCGGGCAGTACCTTCTCCGCCTCCTTCCTCATCTCGGCGAGCAGCCGGTGGTACTCCGCCCAGCCGTACGCGTACGCCTCGTCCAGATCGAGGTCCGTACCGTTGAAGTAGCGCGACCAGCGCGCGTACCGGTCGCGGCCCACCGTGTTCGGCGCGCCCTCGATCGCGGGCGCGTACACGTCGCGCATCCAGTCGCGCAGCGCGACCACGGCGGCGGTCGCCGTCCGCGCGGCCTCGTCGAGTTCCGCGCGCAGGGTCTGCGGCCCCGCCGACGCGAACTCCTCGAACCAGCCACCACCCGGACCACCCGTGTCCGACGAGCCCGTGCCGGACGAGCCCGTTCCCGACCACTCGGTGAGCTGCTCGATGAAGGTGGCGGTCGGTCGCGGACCCGCGTACAGCTTGCGTTCCAGGCCGAGGGAGAGGCACTCGCGGTAGCCGTCGAGGGCCGCCGGCACCGCGCGCAGCCGCTCGGCGATCGCGGCCCAGTCCTCGTCCGTGTCCGCCGGCGTCACGGTGAACACCTCGCGCACCGCATGCACGGCCGTGTGCATGTTGCCGACGGCCCGCAGGCTCTCCTCGGCCGCGTGCACGCCGAGTTCGGCGTTGAGGCGCTCGCGCAGCAGGCGTGCGCACCGGCGCTCGATGTCACTGTCCGCGCCGGGCTGCCGCTCCGCCTCGTCGAGCCGGGCCAGCGTCGTCCTCGCCAGCTGCGCGAGCGCCTCCTGTCCGCCGGGCGAGGTGTCGGGCAGCCTGCCGGAACTCTCCTTCACGCCGAGGTACGTACCGGTGACCGGGTCGAGGGCGACGAGCTCGTCGACGTAGGTGTCGGCGACCTCTCGGGGCAGCGGGTTCTTCGTCTGTGACATACGGCCATCCTCATACGCGGACGGCCACCGCGTCAGCCCCGTTTTCCAGGCCCTTTACCGTGTCGGTCCTTTCACTGCGTCGGTCCTCCTGCCGTGGTAGCTCTTCTGGCGTGTCAGCCCGGTTTCGCCGAGGGCGTGGCACCCGAAGCCGTGGCGCCTGCGCCCTGGGGGTCGGGCGGCAGCAGGGGCCCGCAGTCCCACTGCTGGAAGATCAGCCGCGTTTCGACGCGCGCCACCTCGCGGTGCGCGGTGAATCCGTCGAGAACCAGCCGCTGCAGATCCGCCATGTCGGCGACCGCGACATGCACCAGATAGTCGTCGGGCCCGGTGAGATGGAAAACCGTACGCGACTCGGGCAACGACCTGATCCGCTCCACGAACGGGCCGACCAACTCCCGCCGATGCGGCCTGACCTGCACGGACAGCAGCGCCTCCAGACCGCGTCCCAGCTTCGCCGGATCGAGCCGCAGCTGATGGCCGAGGATGACGCCCGAGCGGCGCAGCCGGGTGACCCGGTCCAGGCAGGTCGAGGGCGCCACCCCGATCAGCGCGGCGAGATCCCGGTAGGTGGTCCGGGCGTCGTTCTGCAGAAGGCGCAGAAGATGCAGGTCCACCGGGTCCAGTACGACGGATTCGGCCATATGCCGAACGTAACACGCTGTTTCGGCCCGTGACCCCGTCTGTTGTTCAGGCTGCCGTCCATGGATCTCGGCAGCACTGACCTACGCGACGTGTGTGACGGCACCGCGGACACGGCGGACACGGTAGACGCGACGGAAACGGCGGACGCGGCAGAAACGGCGAACGCGGCGGCCGACGGGCCGGGCGCCGGCGTACGCGCCCTGGACACCGAAGCCGTGCACGCGGGGCGGGACGATCTCGCCCGGCAGGGCCTGCACGCCGTACCGATCGACCTGTCCACGACCTATCCGTCGTACGACAGCCGGGGCGAGGCGGCCCGCATCGACGCCTTCGCCACCGACGGGGCGCAGCCGGACGGCCCGCCCGTCTACGGCCGGCTAGGCAACCCGACCGTCGCCCGCTTCGAGACGGCGCTGGCCCGGCTGGAGGGCACGGAGAGCGCGGTGGCCTTCGCGAGCGGGATGGCCGCGCTGAGCGCGGTGCTCCTCGTACGCAACTCCATGGGACTGCGCCACGTCGTGGCCGTGCGGCCCCTCTACGGCTGCAGCGATCACCTGTTGACGGCCGGGCTGCTCGGCTCCGAGGTGACGTGGGTCGACCCCGCCGGGATCCAGGACGCCCTGCGGCCGGACACGGGTCTTGTCCTGGTCGAGTCACCGGCCAATCCGACGCTCGCCGAACTCGATCTGCGGGCGATCGCCCACGCCTGCGGGAGCGTGCCGCTGCTGGCCGACAACACCTTCGCCACCCCTGTGCTGCAACGGCCCGCCGGACAGGGGGCACGGCTCGTCCTCCACAGCGCCACCAAGTACCTGGGCGGACATGGTGACGTGATGGCCGGGGTGGTGGCCTGCGACGAGGAGTTCGCCGGACGGCTGCGGCAGATCCGCTTCGCCACGGGCGGGGTGCTGCATCCGCTCGCCGGTTATCTGCTGCTGCGCGGACTGTCGACGCTGCCCGTGCGGGTGCGCGCCGCCTCCGCCAACGCCGCCGAACTGGCCCGGCGTCTCTCCGGCGACCCACGCGTCGCCCGCGTCCACTATCCGCGGATCGGCGGCGCCATGATCGCGTTCGAGGTCCACGGCGATCCGCATGAGGTGATCGCCGCGGTCCGGCTGGTCACCCCGGCGGTGAGCCTCGGCAGTGTCGACACGTTGATCCAGCACCCCGCCTCGATCAGCCATCGCGTGGTGGACGCGGAGGACCGGCGCGGGAGCGGCGTGAGCGACCGGCTGCTGCGGCTGTCGGTGGGACTGGAGGACGTGGACGACCTCTGGCGGGACCTGGACGGGGCGCTGACGGCGGCGTGACCGGTGACATGAGCCGGTGACGTGGACCGGTGACGGTGGCCGGCCCGGCAACTTCCGCGCCGGGCCGGCCACCGCAGTGCGAGGCCTGCCACCGCGGTTCCGGACCTGCCGCCGCCGTCCCGGCTCTCGTGCCGGCCCGTCAGTCCCGCACCGAGTGCTCGCGCTCGTGCCCCGCGCCCTCCGCGTGCGGCGACGCCGTCCGCAGACGGGCCGTGATGACGAGGGTGCCCTCCTCGATCTGGTAGTCGAGGGGCAGGTCGAGGCCGCGCATCGCGGCGACCATGCCGGTGTTGGAGGCCTGCGTGACGGCGTACACGCTGTCGCAGCCGGCTTCCACGGCCATCGCCACCAGGCGGCCGAGCAGTTCGCCGCCGATGCCGCGCCGCTGCCAGTCGTCCTCCACCAGCAGCGCGATCTCCGTCTCGTCGCCGTCCCACAGGAGATGTCCGAGCCCGACGATCCGCCCCGACGCGGTCTGTACGGCGAGCGTGCGCCCGAAGTGCGGGCTGAGGAGGTGCTTGAGGTACTTGTCCGCGTCGCCGACGGGCCCGTGGTACCGCAGGCTCAACGTCCGCTGCGAGCACCGCTCGTGCATGGCCTTCGCCGCCTCGGCGTCCCCGGCGTCGGCACGGCGCACGATGATGTCCTTGCCCTGCGGCAGCGTCAGTACGTCCCGGCTGCGCGGCACCCGAGGTCCGAGCCGCGCGTCCAGCTCGACCAGGGCCCGGGCCCGGGCGAACTCCGTCGGCGTGAACGGCAGATACGGCCGCTCCACAGTGATCACTCCGCCCTCCGGTGCACGCAACCGCATCACCGTGTCCTCAAGCGCCCCTTCGACGGGCGCCCCCGCCTCCGGTCGATCCCCGCGCACCGACGTGGCGGGCAGGGAACGGATCGTGCACCGTCCCAGCAACTGCCGCAGCGCCAAGGGCAGTTCCGCCGCGTCGAGCGCGGTGCGGGTCGCGAGACCCAGTACCCGGGTGGGCGCGTCCACCAGGTCGTGCGCGTCGGCCCGCTCGATCCAGGTCCCGAAACCACCCGACACCGACACCGCCCGCGTCACCTCGGACGCTCCCACCGTCGCAGGGGCGCGCAGCAGGAACTCGTCCACCGTCCCCTCGGCCAGCGGATGCGTCTGCAGGCTCAGGATGTCGACCCGCAGCTCCGCCAGCGCCACGCACAGCGCGGCCAGCGAACCCGGCTCGTCCCGCACGGTGGTCCGCATCCGCCACAACACGGTCTCGCCCGATCCCGATCCCGGGCCGGAGCC
Organism: Streptomyces ortus; assembly: GCF_026341275.1. Classification (NCBI taxonomy): domain Bacteria; kingdom Bacillati; phylum Actinomycetota; class Actinomycetes; order Kitasatosporales; family Streptomycetaceae; genus Streptomyces; species Streptomyces ortus. Next base: position 181,641 of record NZ_JAIFZO010000002.1, on the reverse strand, counting down.
CGATGCCGAGCCGAGACCGGCAGCGGTCTCCGGTGCGCCCGGCATGCCCTCGGCCGTCCCGGCACGCCGCACGGACGCGGTCGGCCGGGCGCCGGTATCGTCTGTCGGCGGGGCGTGACCGTGGCGGCGTGACCACCAGGTGTGGAAGCCCGCCGTGGCGATCAGCGCGACCGCCGAGATCGCGAGGAGGACGGGCCCGTCGGGGCCGTGCCCGATCAGGTTCGCCACGGCGTCGGCGACCGCCACCGCCGTGAACAGAGCGGCCAGTTCGACGAGGTCCCTGCGCCAGTGGTGGACCGGCCGGCCGTTCTTCGCGCGCGTCACATCAGGCATGTCTGGAGTCATACCGTCACTGTGGAGTACGGGTGTTGCGTGATCGCGAACGCTTTGTGACTGATCGGTTAAGTATGCATCTGTCTTTTTTGTTGCACTTTTTACGATTTACCGTCCGGGTCAGGCGGCCACCCCTTGCTCCAGCGTGACACGCAGCCGACGGGCCTGTGCCACCAGCCGCGACGAGCCGCCGCGCTCCGCCACCTGGGCGAGATGCGCCACCTCGCCCTGCACGCCGGTCCGCTCGGCGCATTCGGCGGCGACGGCCAGCAGTTCGCCCATTCCGCGCGGAGGCGGAACGGCGCCGTCCGCGGCGAGGTCCGCGAGCAGGGCGGGCAGCGCGGCCCCGAGTATCGACCAGACCGTGGCATACGCTCCGGTCGTCGCCGCGGTCCGTACGGAGTCGGCGAGCCGCAGGGGCTTCACCGCCCCCTTCCGCACCAGCTGTCCCAGATCCCCGCCGAGTATCTCCGCGTCCAACTGCCCCCGCGCGGCGAGTACCAGCAGGGCGTCCACCGCGCTGAGCCGGTCCTCCGGGTGACGCGCGCCCAGCCCGTACGCCACGCACAGGTGCACGGCGTCCCCCGCTTCGCCCTCCGCCTCGGCGAGCAGTGGCAGGACCGCCGCCACACCCCGGATGTCCTCCACCGCGGCCGTCGAGACCTCGCGCACCAGCCGCGCGGCCACCACCTCCCGCCGCCCGGGCATCACGGCCAGCCAGTGCCGGCGCTCGTTGGGGTTCCAGTAGTGGGGGCAGTACGTCCGTCCCTCGAAGGCGCCCACGGGCACGCCGAGCCGACGGAACGCCGGAGGAAGCTCCGTCGGCAGCCCGTCGAGCGCGCCGAGTTCGAGCAGAACGCGCTTCGCCGAGACACGGCGGGTGCTCGTGGGGGTCGCCGGGCTCTCGCTGAGGAGCCGGCGGGCCAGCCGCTCACCCTCCGCCGTACCGAGCGCGGCGGCCCGTCCGGCGGCGGCCACGCTCACCGCCCGGTCGTCGCGGCGCACCCGGAGCAGCGCCTGCGTGAAGTCCGCCTCCCCGGGCCGGGCGCCCAGCCGGTGGTACTCGGCGAGGCGGGCCACCAGCTCGTCCGGCTCCAGGAAACCCGACGACCAGGTGGGCGTGGCCAGCAGGAACGGCAGCGGGTCGGTCCGCACCCGGTGGGCCGCCTCCCACAGACGCGCGTTGAAGACGGCGGAGAGCGCGCTGTGCACACACGAGTCCGACACCGGACCCTGCTGACTCGCCTTGAGCAGTGTGGAGGTGCGGACCCGGCCCAGCAGGGCCGCCAGCACCACTTCGAGGCCGTACGGATCGCGCAGGAAGTATTCGTCCGCCGAGTGGTGCTCACGAGCGGTGCCCATCCACCACCTGCGGTCGACCGTCGGCTTCAGGGCCTCGGCCAGCTCCTCCTGACGCAGGTAGGTGTGCCGTACCAGGCCGTCGAGGGCGCGCTCGAACACCGGCATGTCGGTGTCGGCGGACACCATCAGCGCTCCGACCTCCTCGGCCAGCTCGAACACCGTGTCCGGCGCGGGCGCGAGCCGTGACGGTTCGGGTGCGGGCGGCAGCAGCTCCCGATGGGGCAGCGGTGCGAGCCCGTCCGCGTCCAGTCCCAGGACGGCGCTCGCGCGGGCCCGCAGCCCGGCGCTCAACTGGGCCGCGCCGTCGGCCACTTCGGCGCGCGCCTGCGGGTGTGCCGTGCCGATCGCGCCGATGTGGCGCTCCACCAGTTTCAGCGCCCGCTCCTGGACGTCCGTGTCCTCGTGCCCGAAGGCGTGCGCCACCGCCGGCAGCAGCTCCACCGCGCTCGACGGGTCGCGCCGGAGCACCTTCCCGAGGAGCACCAGCTGGGCGCGTACCAGCTTCTTCTCCGGGCGGAACAGCACCACGGCGGACATCTCGGCGAGCTGGCGATGCGTGATCTCGTCGGCCAGCGCCAGCGAGCCCAGCACGGACCGGGCGTGGGACGCCACGGTGGAGGCGGGGTGGGAGGCGAGCGCCAGCCAGTCGGCGACGCGCTCCCGCTCCTCGTCCCCGGTCGGTGCGAGCGCGGTCAACAGCCGGAGGAAGACCCGGCAGTCGGACGCCACGACACCGCGCAGCAGCCGGGCGACGCAGGCGTCGATCATGGCCTCGCGGTCCAGGACGCCTTCCTCGGTGAGCCTCGCCAGAGCGCTGATCCAGCTCTCGGGGCCGTCGCCGAACAGCCAGTCCAGGTGGCTGCCGATGCCCGGGATCTCGAAGAGGGCGGCGACCAGCTCCGCCGTGTACGGATCCTGGCGCAGCCGGTCGAGGACGGTGTCGCCGCGCTGCCACAGGCTGCCGATCTGCTCGACCCAGCCGATCACGAAGGTCTCCGTCGTCGGCACCGGGCAACCCGACAGCCGTACCAGACCCGCCATCAGCTCGTAGGGCACCTGGGAGGCCGACGGGCGGTCCGCGAGCCGCCGCGCGAGGTTGCCCAGCCAGTCCCGCTCCCGGTCGCCCAGCACATGGAGCAGGGTCCCGGGTGACGCCTGGGACCAGCGCATGTCGGCAGCGGTGAGCCAGGCCGCCGTCCCGGCGGCTCCGGTGTGGCAGGCCGCCCCGGCCGCGTGCAGGGCGGGGTACGCCTTGCGGGACGCGGAGTTCCAGGGCGCTGTCCGCAACTCCTTGCGCAGTTCCTTGAGGGCCGGCAGACAGAGCCGCCGCTCGGGATCCGTCATCCCGTCGAGCAGGCCCGCGACCTCACCCCTCCGACCCGCTCGCACGGCCTTCAGCAACACCTCGCTCACCGACTCCACCCCGTCCACCGCCACCGCCCCGCTTCCTGACACCGACCCGCCCGGCCTCCGCACCGACACCGCGTCACGCAACACCGACAGCACACCGCTCATCGCACACCCCCGTCGACCAGAACCTCCGACTGTCCGGACACCGCGCCGCGGCGGACCATCCGGACCGCCAGCGCGTGCTTGCACGGCCCGCGTCCGCCGCGGTACTTCGCCCACCACAGGCAGGTGCAGCTCAGCACTCCCGCGTCGTCGCGCACCCGGTGCGCGTGCCCGTCCTGCGCGGTCACCGTCCCGAGGGCGCCGTCCAGGACCACCGCGCCCGCGCCCACGAGGTCCCGGGCGGCCCGCAGCCTGGGGTTGTGCCGCTCCACCCGCTCCGCGTCGTAGGGCAGTTCACGGTGGAAGTAGGCGGCCTCCGCGGTGTCGTAGCCCACGCGCCCCGAGGTGCCCAGCCGGACGAGCGCCGCCCGCACCCGCTCGGCGGGCAGTCCCGAGGAGGCGGACAGATCGCCGACATCGATCCTGGGCTCCCAGGCCAGCAGCACCGAGATCAGTTCCGCGTCCTCCGCCGCCTCGTCGGTGGCCAGCGCGTCGAGCACGCCACCCTCACCGGAGAAGCCGCGGGAGGCCTCAGGGGACAGCGTGAGTGTGAGCCGCATGCCGGGCAGCACGACCTCCCAGGCACTGGCCGCCGCGGCGGTCCCGGCGAGCGCGGGACCGTACACCCGCAGCGCCGACGCGTGCCGGAGCACCCTCTGGAGGGCGATCAGCCGCTCCGGGCCGGGGAGGCAGACCGCTCCGGGCACCGGGCGGGTCGTCGGCCGCAGAACGCGCCCCGCGGGCACCACCCACTGCACACCCCGGGAGGAGCCGCGCGCCCCGGAGCGGGGCAGTGAGCGCAGGAACCGCACGGCCTCGGCCGCGGGCAGCTCGGCGCGCAGATCGAAACCGGCCGCCGTCACCTGCGCCTCGGCGAAGCCGCGCAGCCAGCGGTCCGGCAGGGGCACCTTCTTCTCCACGACCGGCCCGTCCAGGGTGGTCACGGCCATCTCGTCCGGACCGACGCGCAGGTGCAGCGGGTCGTCCGAGCCGATCCTCGACAGTGCGTCGCGCAGCGGGTTGTTGACGTCGACGTTCGTCGTGCCGTGGCCCACCTCGCCGCCGTCGAGACCCGCCGAGAGCACGTCCAGACGTGCGTACACCCCGCCGCAGCCGGAGAAGGACTCGAAACGCAGCCGGTCGCCGTTGCCCGTGACCACCGGGTCGAGGGACGACCGCAGCTGCTGCTGGTAGTAGCGCGCCCCCGCCACGTCGGCGACCGCGAGCAGCCCCGCCGACGCCACCTGAGGTGACGTCAGGAACCCCGCGAAGAAACGGGGATGGTCCTCGACACCACGGGGTGTCGCGCCCCGCGAGGTCTCAAGTCCCAGACGCCGGCCGCCCGGTGCGGATTCCAGCGTGGAGGATCGGGTGTAGGCCACGGCCTGCAGAGATCGCGTCATGGAAAAACCGTAGAGGCGACCACTGACAATCGCTCTGAGCTGCGAGAACGCGGGAATTTCCGGAGTCTTGGGCAACCCGACGTGCCGCGTACCGGGGGATGACGCCGGTACGCGGCACGAGGCAGCAGATTACGGGAGCCGGAGCCCCGCACATGACCCGGTGAAACTTCTGCCCCGCGAACTACTGCCCCACGCGCCCCGGTTGCAGCACCTTGGTGAACAGCACGGCCCCGCCGGTGGCCCGCAGGCGGACCGTCAGCTCGCCGCTCTGCCCGTCGATGTCGACCTCGCCGAAGTACTGCGGCGACTCCATGGGCGACACGTTCGCCCTGTCGGGGGCCTGGACGAAGACCCGGTCCGGACCGAACGTGCCGTCCAGCGCGTTCGCCTGGAAACCGCCCGCGGCGAGCGGACCCGAGACGAACTCCCAGAACGGCGCGAAGTCCTTGAAGGCCGCCCGCGACGGGTCGTAGTGCTGCGCCGAGGTGTAGTGCACGTCCGCCGTCAGCCACACCGTGCCCGTGATCCGGTGGTGCTTGACGAACCGCAGCAGCTCCGCGATCTGCAGCTCGCGGCCCAGCGGCGCGCCCGGGTCGCCCTGCGCGACGGCCTCGATGTCCGTCGAGCCGTCCGGTACGACCAGGCCGAGCGGCATGTCGGAGGCGATCACCTTCCACACCGCCCGAGAACGCGCGAGTTCCCGCTTCAGCCAGACCAGCTGCTCCGCGCCCAGGATGCCGACGGTGTCGTCGGGCTGCCGCCCGGGGGAGTTGGCGTCGCGGAACGTACGCATGTCGAGCACGAAGACGTCCAGCAGAGGACCGTGGCGTACGACCCGGTGCACGCGGCCGTCCACGCCCGTGGCGGGCAGCGTGGAGATCGGGAAGTACTCGCTGAACGCCTTGCGCGCGCGGGCGGCGAGCGTGTCGACGTCCTTCACCGTGTAGCGGGCGTCGGTGAGGATCTCACCCGGGTACCAGTTGTTGACGACCTCGTGGTCGTCCCACTGGGTGATCGTGGGGACCTGGGCGTTGAAGCGGCGTACGTTCTCGTCGAGCAGCGAGTAGCGGAAGTTGCCGCGGTACTCGGCGAGGGTCTCGGCGACCTTGGACTTCTCCTCGGTGGTGACGTTCCGCCAGACCCGGCCGTCCGGGAGCGTCACGGACGCCGACAGCGGGCCGTCCGCGTAGATCGTGTCGCCGCTGCACAGGAAGAAGTCGGGGTTCCGGCGGCGCATCTCCTCGTACGCGTAGAGGCCGCCGATGTCCGGATTGATGCCCCAGCCCTGGCCCACGATGTCGCCGGACCACAGGAACCGGACGTCCTGGCGGCGCTTCGAGGGCGCCGTTCTGAAGGTGCCTCTCACGGGTTCGCCGGTGCGGCGGTAGTCGTCCGGGTCGGCCAGGGTCACCCGGTAGTGGATCTGCTCCCCGGACGGCAGACCGCGCAGGGGGACCCTGCCCGTGAAGTCCGTGTCGGCGCCCAGGAGGGGGCCGTGCCAGGTTCGCGGCCGGTGGAACGACTCGGTCGCGGAGGTCTCCACGATCATGCGGGCGGGACGGTCGGAGCGGACCCACACCAGGCCGGAGTCCGTGGTCACGTCTCCGGCCTGTACGCCCCATCGCGCCTGCGGCCGGCCCGACAGCGCGAACGCCGGGGCCGCGCCGACGGCGCCGAGGGCGGAGGGCAGGGCGAGTGCCGCCGACGCGGCGAGCGAGCCGCGCAGGACGCCGCGGCGGCCGGGGAGCGGGCTCGGCGGGCTGAGTGACATGGGGCGCCTCCTGGGGGCGGGTTCGGCCGGTGTGCACGGCTACACCTACTGGTGTGCCGCAGCGCACGCGCAAACCGCAAGTGAACAACGCGCGTTGCGGGGGGTGGCGGTGCCGCTCCCCGCGTTCCCTGGAGGCAGAGGATTGCGCCGTTCCCCGCGCCCCTCAAGGCCAAAGGACTGCGCCGTTCCCCGCGCCCCCAAAAGACAAAAGATTGCGCGTTCCCCGCGCCCCCCAAAGGCGAAAGACTGCTCAGCTCAGGTGCGCTGCGCCGCCGGGGAGGGCGTCGGGCGGCTGCCGTCCAGGAGGACGCGTGCGACCAGCGCGGGATCGTCGTTCATCGGGACATGTCCGCAGCCGGGCAGCCTCACCAGCCGGGCGCGGGGAATGATCCGCTTGGCGCGGACCCCCTGGCGGCGGACCAGGATCCGGTCCCGGGTGCCCCAGGCGACGGTCACGGGCAGGCCGGGGACGTCGTCCGTGAAGCGGACCGACGTGCCCGCCCTCAGGGTCTCGGTGAATCCCCGGGCGTTGGCCAGCGCCAGGGTCTCGGCGACCACTGCCTCCGGTGAACGCCGGGCGGGACGTGCGTAGATGCTGCCGGTCAGCACCGCGCGCCCGGCCGCCGACCGGGACAGCCGCTCGACCAGCGGGAGTGGCATGCTCCGCGCGGCCCGCCGCATCGCCTGCAGCAGACCGAACGCGTACCGCCGCTCGCCGGGCGACCAGAACCCGGCGGGCGCCAGCGCCGTGACGGACCGTACGAGCTTCTCGCGGCCCAGCTCCAGGGCCAGCAGGCCGCCCAGGGAGTTGCCCGCCACATGCGGCCGGTCGAGCTCCAGCGTCTCGCACAGCGCGGCGAGCGCCGCGTTCGTCGTCGCCAGACCGTGGCTCAGCCCCTCGGGCAACGCGGGGGACTCACCGAAGCCGGGCAGATCCACCGCGATCACGTCCCGTTCGGCCGCCAGGAGGTCGACGACCGGGTCCCACGCCTGCCGGTGATGGCCTATCCCGTGCAGCAGCAGAAGCGGTTCGCCGGTGCCCACGCGCCGGTAGGCGAGGGTCACGGAGCGCGGGCCGTGCGGAGAGGGGACGGTGAAGGAGACCGTGGCGGCCATGGGTTTGCTCCTCGGCTGTGGCTCGCTGACCGGGTACCGGCCGGCTCGGCATCGGCGCCGCATCGACATGGGCATCGGCGCCCGCTCGGCATCGGCCGGCTCGTACGGCTGACTGCTGGACAGCTTGTCAGCAATTACTACTGGCGGGTAGCCCCGTTCCCCTTGTCGTCTGGACACGGCCGGACACGTCGGGTTGGGATGGTCCTGTGGCTACCGACACCGTGACCGAGGTCTTCGAAGAGCACCGTTCCGTTCTGATGGGCGTCGCCTACCGCATGCTCGGCCGGGTGGCCGACGCGGAGGACGTCGTCCAGGAGGCGTGGTTGCGCTGGTCCGGGGCCGACCGCTCCGACGTCCGCGAACCGCGCGCCTATCTCGTGCGTATCGCCACCCGGCTCGCCCTCGACCGGCTGCGGCAGGCCCAGGCCCGTAAGGAGGCCTACGTGGGGCCCTGGCTGCCCGAGCCGTACGTCACCGACTTCGGGGACACCGTCGCCGACACGGCCGAGCGGGCCGTCCTCGCGGACTCGGTCTCGCTGGCCGTCCTCGTCGTCCTGGAGTCCCTCTCGCCGCTGGAACGGGCCGTGTTCGTGCTCCGGGAGGCGTTCGGCTACCCGTACGCCGAGATCGCCGTCACGCTCGACCGCAGTGAGCCCGCGGTGCGACAGCTCGCCGGCCGGGCCCGGCGGCACGTCGAGGAGCGGCGGCCCCGCTACGAGGTCGACCCCGTCGAGCGCCGCGACCTCACCGAGCGGTTCCTCGCGGCGGCGACGGAGGGGGACCTCGACGGGCTGATGTCCCTGCTGGCCCCGGACGTGCGTCTGATCGGCGACAGCGGCGGGCTGGCCCAGGCGCCGGTGCGGGTCATCGAGTCGGCCGACAAGGTGGGCCGCTTCCTCGGCGGCGCCGTGCGCAAGGGCGTGTCCGGCGCGACGTTCCGCTTCCTGGAGGTCAACGGCGGACCGGCGTTCCTGGTGCTGGCGGGCGGCAAGCCCGACAGTGTCTTCCAGCTGGACATCGCCGACGGCCGCATCCAGTGCGTCTACATCGTCCGCAACCCGGAGAAGCTGCTGTCCCTCGCCGTCGACTGACGCCCGTCGACCGGCGGGCTCCCGCCGGTCCTGTGCCGAAGCCCCCGTCCGGACGACGGGGGCTTTGCCGTTGTGTCACGTACGGGGCGTATCGCGAACGTCGTATGAACGCTCTGCGGCAACACATCTGCACGAGGTGTAACGGATCGAGGATTGGTCTTGACCAAGGGTGGGGGCCGCCATATGGTCGCTGGGATAGTGCAGGAACCTTTAATAAACAAGGGCGCTAAAAGCCGCCGGGACACGGCGATTGCGGAGGACACGGTGGGGACCACGCAGTTGGATACGGTGCCGGAGCCCAAGTACTGGCATCTGAAGACCGTGCTCAGCGAAGCACTGGACTCCGAGTTCTCGGTGGGTGAGATCCTCCCCAACGAGCGCGACCTCGCGGCCCGGTTCGGCGTCGCGCGGGCCACCCTGCGCCAGGCTCTCGAGCAGCTGGAACTGGAAGGGCGACTGCAGCGTCGCCGGGGCGTCGGCACCACCGTGGCGCCGCCGCGCATGGGCGTGGCCGTCGCGTCCGAGCGGCACACCTGGCCGGGCGCCGCCGGTGACGCCTGGCAGCCCGCCGACTGCGTGACGGCTGCCCCGCCCTCGACGGTGGCCCGGGTCCTGGAGAGCGACCCCGAGGACCAGGTGCACGTCGTGCGCCGCTCCCGGGTGACGCACGGCCAGCCCGTCGCCGCCGAGCTTGTCTACATCCCCGCCTCGTCGGTGCCCGACCTGTCCGGCATCGACGCCCCGTCGGGCACCGCACGCGCGCGTGCGGTGCTGCGGGAGCTCGCGCGGCTGGACCTGGAGGGCGAGGACCGCGCCGTGGAGCTGGGCTCGGCGCGCGCGGACGACGCCAAGGAACTGGACCGGCTCCCCGGTGCGCCCGTCCTGGTCGTCACGACCCGCTACTTCGCCGAGGGGCGCACGGCGGCGGTCTCCGTCGCCACCTACCGCGCCGACACCTGCCGGCTGACCTTCGGCGATTCCGGCGGGGTGGAGATCCACCACGACCCGGAGCGCCGGGCCTCCTGACCGTCGCCACCGAGCGACACGCGCGCGTACGTCGTGCTCCGGCATTCGGCCTCCGGCATTCGGCCTCCGGCCTTCGGAGCGCGGCGTTCCGCCCTGTCCGCCGCGGCGGTCAGCGGCGGGCCGTCACCGTGCTCTCCACCGCGAACAGCTGCTCCTCCACATGGTCGAGAGCCAGCCGCAGCGCGCCCGTCGCCACGGCCGCCTCGCCCAGGAGCGACAACGTCACCCGGGGCGGACGCAGACAGTAGCGGGCCAGCTCCTCGCGCAGCGGCTCCAGTACGCCGTCCAGACCGGCCGCCCAGCCGCCGATCACGACGAGCTCGGGGTCGAGGGCCAGGACGAGCGCGGCGACATCGTGCACCAGCCGCTGTATGAAGCGCTCGACGGCGGCCCGCGCCCGCTCGTCGCCCGCGCGCGCGTGCCCGAAGACCTCCGCCACCGCCTGCTCATCGAGGGGATGCAACGGCTCGTCGGTCGTGGACAGCAGCGTCTCCGGAGTGACCTCGCGGCCCAGCAGATGGAGCGCGCCGATCTCACCGGCCGCGCCCCCGAAGCCCCGGTGCAGCCGTCCGCCGATGAGGGAACCGGCCCCGGGGCTCAGCCCGGCCAGCACGAACACCATGTCGTCGGACTCGGTGGCGGCGCCCTTCCAGTGCTCGGCGACCGCCGCCGCGTTGGCGTCGTTCTCCACGATCACCGGGCACTTGAAGGAGCGGCGCAGCCGTTCGCCGAGCGCCAGCCCCGTCCACTCCGGCAGCGCCGTGCACAGGCGCACGGTGCCGTCGGCCTCGACGATGCCGGGCGAGGTCGCTCCCACGGCCCGCAGAGAGCCGCGCGCGACCCCGGCACGGCGCAGCAGCTCCGCGACGGCCCCACGCAGCCGTTCGAGCCGTTCGTCCGCCGACGCCGTCTCGCAGACGTCCTTGGCGAGCGAACCGAGCACCCTGCCGTCCAGGTCCGACAGCACGGCGGCCACCCGGTGCGGGCCGATCTCCAGACCCAGCAGATGGCCCGCCTCCGCCCGGAAACGGAATCGGCGCGCGGGCCGTCCCTGGCGTCGTGCGGCGCCCTCGTCGGCCGCGGTCTCGACGACGAGCCCGCCGTCGATGAGCCCTTCGACGACGCCCTCCACGGTGGGCCGGGACAGGCCGGTCTCCCGCGTGATCTCGGTGAGTGTCGCGAAATCCGTGGCCCGCAGCGCGTGCAGCACCACCGCGGAGTTGATCCTCCGCAGCAGGGACGGATCCCCGCCGGTCAACTGCCCCAACGTCCGTCCTCCCAGCTCGTGCGCGTGTCGGTTGGCCGGATCGTACTCGGCGCGGCGGATCCCGGCGAGTGCCGGGGATCACCTGCTCGCCGCGGACCCCCGCCACGAACCGGAATCAGCCGGGTGCCACGAACCCCGACTCGTATGCCGCGATCACCGCCTGGGTGCGATCCCGGGCCCCCAGTTTCGACAGTACGGCGCTGACGTGGGACTTCACCGTCTCGGTGCCCACCACCAGCCGGGCGGCGATCTCCGCGTTCGACAGGCCCCGCGCCATCAGCCGCAGCACCTCCGCCTCCCGCCCGGTCAGCGCCGCCCGCCGCAGGGCCGCCCGGGCCGGGGGATTCCCGTCGCCCGACCCGTACTCGGCGGCCAACTGCCGCACTGAGGCCGGGAACAGCAGCGACTCGCCCTCGGCGACCAGTCGCACGGCGTGCACGATCTCGGCCGGCCGGGCTCGCTTCAGCAGAAAGCCGTCGGCGCCCGCGCGCAGCGCCTCGTACACGTACTCGTCGTTCTCGAACGTCGTGATCACGAGGATCTTCGGCGGCCGGTCGACGGTCCGCAGCACCGTGCGGGTGGCCTCGATGCCGTCCATCAGCGGCATACGGACGTCCATCGCGACGACGTCGGGCCGCAGCCGCCGCACCAGCGGAATGACCGCGGCGCCGTCCGCGGCCTCGCCGACGACCTCGATGTCGGGCTGCGCCTCCAGGACGGCACGCAGACCGGCGCGTACGAGGGGTTCGTCGTCGACGAGCAGAACGGTGACCGGCACCCGGCCAGCGTAGATCAGCGCAGCGGCAGTTCGACGAGTACCTGCCAGTCCCCGTCGTCAGGGCCTGTTCTCGCCCGGCCGCCGAGCAGCGCGGCCCGCTCCCGGATGCCCCGCAACCCGCTGCCCCGCATCCCGCCGCCCGGACCGGGTCCCGGGATCCCGGCCGTCAGCGCGTTGCGCACCTCCAGGGACAGTGTCCGGTCCTCGACGGCGATACGGACCCGGACGGGCACCGCGCCCGCGTGCCGCAGCACATTGGTGAGGCACTCCTGGAGGATGCGGTAGCCCTCACGGGAGACCGTGCCGGGCACGGTCTCCAGGGGGCCCGTCAGCTCGGCGTCGATCTTCGCCCCGGAGGCGCGGGCGGACTCCAGGAGCCGGTCGGCCTCCACCAGGGCGGGCCGGCCGCTCGCGGGCCCGCGGGACTCGCGCAGCACACCGAGGACCCGCTCCAGGTCCTCCAGCGCGGCACGGCCGGTGTCCTCTATGGCGAGCAGCGCCCGGTCCGTGAACCCGGGGTCTCCCGCGGCCCGCGCGGCACCCGCCTGCACCACGGCCACCGTCAGCGCGTGGCCGATCGAGTCGTGCAGCTCACGGGCGATGCGGTTGCGCTCCAGAAGTTGCTCCGTGCGCTCCTCCAGCGCGGCGACCCGCTCGGCCGTCGACGGCCCGAGGAGGTGGCGTGCGAGGACCGTGATGAGCTTCCCGAGCCCGATGACCACTCCGTAGAGGGCGATCAGCGGCAGCGGCGCGAGCAGGGCGTACGCCCAGTGCGCGTGCGGCACCGGCAGGAACGGATTGTCGTCCGGTACGTAACCGGTCGAGATCCGGATCAGATCCACGGTGATCAACGGGAGCCAGACGCTGAATCCCACCGCCGCCCAGCCGAGCACCATGCGCGCCTGCAGCCACAGCACGGTCCGCAGCCGGTCCCGCCAGGTGGCCGACGGGACGACCGAGATCGCCGGGTCCTGGCCGTCCCGCATCAGCATGAACCGCGCCTGCACACCCTCGCCGCGCCGCACGGCCGGGACCAGACCCAGCAGCGGCAGCACCAGCGCGGGCCCCCACGGGGTCGCCGGGTGAATGAATATCCACACGCTGCTGACCAGCAGGGGAACCCACAGGTGGATGAAGCGGGTGTAGGTCGTCCAACGGGTCAGCGGGCGCAGCAGGCGGGCCATCACGTCATCGTGCCAGCCGGCACCGACAACGAGCCTCCCCCGGGTGGGGGAGACACCCTCCCCGGGCGGGGGAGGCCCAAAGCCCCTCCCGACAGCCAGCCTTGGACCATGACCAGCATCGACGTCCAAGAACTCACCAAGGAGTACGGCACCACCCGCGCCCTGGACCGGCTCACGTTCCGGGTCGAACCGGGCCGGGTCACCGGCTTCCTCGGCCCCAACGGCGCGGGCAAGTCCACCACCATGCGGCTCGTGCTCGGCCTCGACCGGCCCACGTCCGGCACCGCCACCGTCGGCGGCCACCCCTACGCGGCGCTGGAGGATCCGCTGCGTCATGTCGGCGCCCTGCTCGACGCACAGGCCGCGCACGGTTCGCGGACCGCGCGGGACCATCTGCGGGTGCTCGCGGCGAGCAACCGCCTGCCCGCGACCCGCGTGGACGAGGTCCTGGCGGAGGTCGGCCTCACCTCGGTCGCCCGCCGCCGCGTCAGGACGTACTCCCTGGGCATGCGGCAGCGACTGGGCGTCGCGGCGGCCCTCCTGGGCGACCCGCCGGTCGTCCTGCTCGACGAGCCGTCCAACGGGCTCGACCCCGAAGGCATCATCTGGATCAGGGAGCTGCTGCGCCGGCTCGCCCGCGAGGGCCGCACCGTCCTCGTCTCCAGCCACCTGATGCACGAGACCGCGTCCTTCGCCGACCACCTCGTCGTGCTGGGCCGCGGCCGGCTGCTCGCCGACATGGCGATGCGGGACTTCGTCGAGGCACGCGTCGACCCCCGGGTACGGGTGCGCACCACGGACGGCGCGGCCCTCCGCGACCTGCTCGCACGGCACGGATACGAGGCCGTACGGGACGAAGGAGAGAGCGGAGGCGGACGCGAAGGAAGAAATGGCGGAGGAGACGAAGGAGGAAGCGGCGGAGGGGGTGAGGGGGAGCGGTGGATCGTGCACCACGCGCGCGTGGACGACATCGGCCGCCTCGTCTCGGGCGCGGGCCTGCCCCTCCTCGAACTGGCGGCCCAGGGAGGGACGCTGGAACAGGCCTACCTCGATCTGACGGCCACGGAGGCCGAGTTCGCCGCCCAGTCCCCGACCCAGCCGCAGGAGGCCTGACCGTGTCGTTCCCACCCGTACTCCACTCGGAGTGGCTCAAAGTCCGCACCCTGCGGTCGCTCGTCGTGGGACTGGGCGCCGTCGTCCTGGTCACCGCGGCCTTCTCCGCACTGGCCGCCCTCGACGACGGGGGCGGTGGCGCGGACTTCGACCCACTGTTCACGGCGTTCTTCGGCGTCAACTTCGGGCAGATCGCGGCGATCACCTTCGGCGCGCAGGCCATGTCGTCCGAGTTCCAGGGAGGTGCCCTGCGGGTCTCACTGACCGCCGTACCCCGTCGCGGACGGTGGTTCGCGGCGAAGACGACGGCCGTCGGCGCTCCCGCCCTGGCCGTCGGCCTCCTCACCGGGTGCCTGAGCCTCGCCGTGGGCAAAGCCCTCCTCGGCGACCGGGCGAGCGGGGTGAGCTGGGCCGAAGGACTGCGCGCGGTCGTGGGCTGCGGGATCTACCTGGCCCTGATGGCGCTCTTCGCGGCCGGCCTGACCGCCCTGCTGCGCAGCGGCGTCACCACGCTGAGCATCCTCATCCCCTTCCTCCTGCTGGTCTCCTTCGTGGTCGGCGACATGTCCGGGAACGTGGCCGACCTGCTGCCCGACCGGGCGGGGCAGGTGGTCCTGCACGAGACCTGGGACGGTCTGCTCGGGCCGTGGGCGGGGCTCGCGGTGACAGCGCTGTGGACGTCGGCCGTGCTGCTGGCCGGATCGTGGAGTGTGCGCCGTCGTGACGCGTGAGTCCGGACGGGCGTGGTGACCTGACGGGCCGCCACATGTCAGTGGCGGGCGCTTTACTGGACTCCATGACCACTGAGCGACACCTCGCCACGATCGACGAGCTGTGCGTCCGCGACTTCCCCGCGGCGCACGGCTGGTCGGAGGTGGGCGCGGGAGGACCCGGCTACCACCTGGTGGTACTGGAGACGACGCACGGTTTCGGGACGGGCGACCGGTCCGGGCGGGAGGAGATCGCGGACCAGTTCACCGCCTACCGGGAGGGCGTCTCGCAGCGACTGGGGGAGCGTTGGGGCGAGGCGGAACCGAAGAGTCTGGCCGGTGTCTTCCTGCGCTCGGAGGACCCCCAGGAGCGAATACCGAAGCCGTGGGCCTACCTCAGCGCCTACGTGGGGTACGTGGACCTGTGGGAGGCCGACGGCACGGGGCGGTGGGTCGCGGTGGGGGTCTCCGAACCGGTGGAAGGGCAGGAGTTCCAACTCTTCGCCCTGGTAACGGAGTTGCCCCCGCCCTGACCGGCGGACACCCTCTAGGGAGTGTTCCGAAAGTCCTGCGCGGCCTCCCGCAACCGGCCGAACTCCTCCGCCATCGTCGCCGCCGTCCAGTGGGCGTTCAGACCGCTGGGGTTGGGCAGGACCCACACGCGCGTGGCGCCGAACGTCCGCTCCTGCGCGCCGATCGCCGCCCCGCGGTCGTCGAAGGCCGCCCGGTAGGCGGTCACACCCACCACCGCCAGCCACCGGGGCCGCAGCCGTGCCACCTTGGCCGCGAGCAGCCGTCCACCCTCCCGGTACTCCTCCGCGCTCAGCTCGTCGGCCCGGGCACTGGCCCGCGCCACCACATTGGTGATGCCGAGCCCGTACGACAGCAACTCGTCCTGCTCCGAGGGCTTCAGCTGCCGCGGGGTGAAACCGGACAGATGCAGGACCGGCCAGAAGCGGTTGCCGGGGCGCGCGAAGTGGTGGCCCGTCGCGGCCGTCATCAGCCCGGGGTTGATACCGCAGAACAGCACCTGGAGACCGTCCGCGACGACATCCGGCACGAGCCGGCCGCGGGCGGCCTCCAGTTCGGCGGGGGTGAACCGCGTCAGAGGATCGCCCCCGGCGTGTAGGCCGCGGCCTCCGGGTGCTGCTTCAGGATCTCCTCGACGCGCGCGACGACCGCGGCCACCTGGTCGGCGGCGGCGCCCGTGAAGGACAGCTTGTCCGCCATCAGCGCGTCGAGCTGCGCGCGGTCGAGGGGGATGCGCTCGTCCGCGGCGAGCTTGTCGAGCAGCTCGTTGCGCTCGGTGCCCTGCTCGCGCATGGCGAGGGCGGCGGCGACGGCGTTCTCCTTGATGGCCTCGTGCGCCACCTCGCGGCCGACACCCGCGCGCACCGCGCCCATCAGGACCTTCGTCGTCGCGAGGAACGGCAGGTAGCGGTCCAGCTCGCGGGCGACGACCGCGGGGAAGGCGCCGAACTCGTCGAGGACGGTGAGGAAGGTCTCCAGCAGACCGTCAAGCGCGAAGAACGCGTCGGGCAGCGCGACCCGGCGCACCACCGAGCAGGACACGTCGCCCTCGTTCCACTGGTCGCCCGCCAGCTCGCCCGTCATCGAGGCGTAGCCGCGCAGGATGACCATCAGGCCGTTGACGCGCTCGCAGGAGCGGGTGTTCATCTTGTGCGGCATCGCCGAGGAACCGACCTGGCCCGGCTTGAAGCCCTCGGTCACCAGCTCGTGCCCGGCCATCAGCCGGATGGTCTTGGCGGTCGACGAGGGGGCCGCGGCGATCTGCACCAGCGCGGTCACGACCTCGTAGTCCAGCGAGCGCGGGTAGACCTGGCCCACCGAGGTGAACGCCTGCGAGAAGCCGAGGTGGCCGGCGATCCGCTGCTCCAGGTCGGCGAGCTTCGCCGCGTCCCCGCCCAGCAGGTCGAGCATGTCCTGTGCCGTGCCCACCGGGCCCTTGATGCCGCGCAGCGGGTAACGGGCGAGCAGTTCCTCGACCCGGCCGTGCGCGACGAGCAGCTCGTCGGCGGCGGTCGCGAAACGCTTGCCGAGCGTCGTCGCCTGCGCCGCCACATTGTGGGAGCGGCCCGCGAGGACCAGCTCGCCGTACTCGCCCGCGAGCCTGCCCAGGCGCGCCAGGACGGCCACCGTGCGGTCGCGCACCAGCTCCAGGGAGAGCCGGATCTGCAGCTGCTCGACGTTCTCGGTGAGGTCGCGGGACGTCATGCCCTTGTGGATGTGCTCGTGCCCGGCGAGGTCGTTGAACTCCTCGATCCGCGCCTTCACGTCGTGCCGTGTGATCTTCTCGCGCTCGGCGATCGAGGTCAGGTCGACCTGGTCCAGGACCCGCTCGTAGTCGGCGAGCGCGGCGTCGGGCACCTCGATCCCGAGGTCCTTCTGGGCCCGCAGCACGGCGAGCCACAGCTGGCGCTCCAGCCGCACCTTCTGCTCGGGGGACCACAGCGTGGCGAGCTCGGCCGAGGCATAGCGGCCGGCGAGGACGTTCGGGATACGGGGCTTTGCGGGCGCAGTCACGTGTACGGAGCATACCCGCTGCTCACGGGGGTCCCTGCGAGTCTCCGTCGACCGCGTGCTCGGCCGAAGCGAACTACATAGTCGCAAGCCGCCGGAACCGAGCGCGATCGGCGTTCTGCAATACCCTTTGGCGCGACACTTCGATCTCTCTGGAAGAGCATGCGATTCGCCCTGTTACGAAGACCGCGTGAGGTAGAGACTGCGTATCGCATGCTACGTCATTCTGCCCGTCGGGACGTGTCGCGATGTGTCAGGACGTGTCAGACTTTGATTCCGAACAGTTTTTCCGCGTTTCGGAACGCGATTTTCTCCTTGGCTTCGCGTGGCAGGGCGACTCCCCGGAACCAGTCGGTCTGAGTTTTCATGTCCGCAAACGGGTAGTCCGTTGCGAACATCACTCGGTCCACGCTTATGTACTTCAGCAGGAGGTTGAGCAGTTCGGTCTGGGGGAATGCGCTGGTCGTGAACCAGAAATTGTCGTGGAAGTACTGCTCGAACGGCTTGTCCAGGCTCTTCTTGGTCACTTCACTCATCTTCTCCACGATGCGTTCGAAGAAGAACGGGAGGCCTTCTCCCATGTGGCCGATGATGATCTGGAGCTTGGGATGCCTGTCGAATACTCCTGAGGTGATCATTCGAAGGCACTGAGTCACGACTTCCTGGTGCCATCCATATGCGGAGATGCTGAGAACCTGGTCCTGGAACTCCTTCTGGTACTCCGGCCGCATATTGCTGTAGTAGATCTCGAAAACCTCGTCGGGCGGCAGGCCCGGATGGATGTATATCGGCACATCAAGGGCTTGGGTGCGTGCCAGCAGGGGCTCGAAGTCGGGATGGTCGAGGAACTTCTTTCCGATGATCCCATTGGTCAAGCAGCCCAGGAAGCCATCTTCCCGAACTGTGCGTTCCAGTTCGTCTGCCGAGGCCTCCGGATTCTGCAGAGGCAAGGTTGCGAATGCCTTGAACCGCCCCGGATAAGTGGCCATGGGTCCATCGACAAGCAACTTGTTGAGGCGATACGCAAAATCGATTCCTTTCTTACCTTTGACATTCTGGACACCTGGCGTATGCGCGGAGAGGATTTGAATGTTGAGTCCTGCTTTGTCCATTGCGCCGATGCGGCGCGGGCCGAGCTCGGCAAGACCGGTGTCCTCAAGGAACAGCCTGTCGTTCAGTATCATCAACTCGCGGGTGGAAAAGGTCTCCTCCGTGCCGATGAAGGGCAGGTCATGGTCTCGCTCTGAGAAATCAGTGGTCTCGTTCTCCGTCACGTGGGAGGCAATGGCATGCGTGGACAGGCCGGCACCGATGCCAAGTGCCGCCGTGCCGGCCAGGAAGCCGCGACGTCCCGTCGTGAGGTGCTTCAAAGGATGTGCGTTCGACTTCACGTCGGTTTCCCCTCAGGTGTTTGTGTGGTGCGCTATCGGAGCGGCATCCGTCTGCAAGACACGACGGGTTACCTCGCTCATCCGGATGCCTACTTCCTAGCGAGCGAACCTGAGACGACTGTTAATGCGATGATCAGGCCGGTCGGCCGAACCAGGTGCCCAGCAAGGCGTCCGACGTCCACCCGGCCCGCGCGGGCACCACAGCGGCGACGCTCTAATCCTGGCCTCAGGTTGATCGGGGACAATGAGCGGAAAAGCATCGACTGGAGGGGGCGGGCCGGCGTGCGGATCATGATCGCGGATGACGAAGCGGCCATCCGTGAGTCACTGGAGCGGGTGCTCCAGGTCGAGGGGTACGACACCAGCACCGTCGCCAACGGTTTCGCCGTACTCGACGGGGTGGGTGGCGACGCGCCGGACCTGCTGCTCCTCGACGTGATGATGCCCCGCCTCGGCGGGTTGGAGACCTGCCGGCGGTTGCGGGCCGCGGGCCAGGATCTGCCGGTGCTGATGCTGACCGCCCGCGACCAGGTCTCCGACCGGGTCGCGGGGCTGGACGCGGGCGCCGACGACTACCTGCCCAAGCCGTTCGCCACCGAGGAGTTACTGGCCCGGGTGCGGGCCCTGCTGCGGCGACGCACGCCGACCGACGAGGAGTCACAGATCCTGTCGTTCGCCGACGTCCGGCTCGATCCCGACAGGTTCGAGGCGTGGCGGGGCGCCCGGCCACTGCGCTTGACCCGGACCGAGTTCTCCCTCCTTCAGGTCCTCGTGAGCAACGCGACCCGGGTCGTGACCCGCGACACGCTGTTCGAGGCGATCTGGGGCTTCGGCATGAGCTCCACCGCCAACAACCTCCAGGTATACGTGAGTTATCTGCGCCGCAAGATGGAGGCCGAGGGTGAGCCGCGATTGATCTACACGCTGCGCGGCCTGGGATACACGTTGCGGGAGACTCCTCCGTGAGCGGGCACGCCGGCCGGGAACCGCGCCGGCTGACCCGGTGGTGGCGCCGGCGGTCCCTGCGGGCCAGGCTGACGGTGATCGCGGCGACGGCCATCGCGGTCAGCGTGTTCGTGGCCTTCCAGGTGGCCAGCGAGCTACTTGACTGGGAGCTGAAGGACACCGTCGAGAGTCAGCTGCGCGCCGACTCCCGTGTCCTGGCGACGGACGCGGAGCGCGCCGGTCCGGCGCAGGTCCGGCTACCGCCGTATCCCGGATCCGGTCGGCTGGTGCGGGTCATCCTGCCCGACGGCTCGATCCGGACGCCGGCCGGCCAACCCGCACTGCCGCCGGTCAGCGAGGACGCCGCGCGTGTGGCGCAGGGCGCGTCGGACGACCTGATGGAGTCGAACGACAGCGACGAGGACGGCTACGTCATCTACACGCTGCGGGCGGGCGACGGCGCGGTCCAGGTGGCCCACGTCGTCGACGACAGCCCGATCAACCAGTTCGGGTTCGGCATGCTGCTGATCGGACTGCTCTGCGTGGTCGGCGGCGCCCTTGTCGGGCGGACCGTGGCGCGGGCCGGGCTGGCACCGATCGACCGGCTGACCGCCGCCGCGGTACGTGTCGCGCACACCCGGGATCTCGACGCCGACATCCCGGACGAGGGCGGTGGGGAGATCCGGCGGCTGATCCAGTCGATCAACGACATGCTCGCCGCGCTCCGGGACTCCCGGCGGGCCCAGCGGCTGCTCGCCGAGGACGCCGCCCACGAGCTCAAGACGCCGCTCACCAGTCTGCGCCTCAACGTCGAGCTGCTGATCCGGCTCGATCGGCGCGGCACCCTGGACAGCGCACTGCCGGCGGAGAGCCGGACCCGGCTGCTCGACGATCTCGGCGCCCAGGTGACCGAGTTGAGCAGCCTTGCCGCCGAGCTGACGGACCTGGCGCGCGGTGACATCAGCGACGAGAGCACCGAGGTGCTCGACCTCGCCGACATCGTGGTGGCCGCCGCGGCCCGGGCGCGTTCCCGCGTGCCCGACATCGAGGTCGCGCTCGACGTGACCTCCGTGTGGGTGAGCGGGCGTCCCGCCGCGCTCCAGCGGGCGGTGCTCAACCTCATCGACAACGCCGGCAAGTGGTCCCCCGCGGACCAGCCGGTCCAGGTCCGGCTCCGTGCCGAGGGCGCGTCGGCGGTGGTCGAGGTCGACGACGCCGGGCCGGGCATCGACGCCGCCGACGTACCGCGGGTGTTCGACCGGTTCTACCGTGCCGACAGTGCCCGGGCGTTGCCGGGATCAGGTCTGGGGCTGTCGATCGTGCAGCGGGTCGTCGACGCACACGGCGGCCGGGCCGCCGTCGCCCGCTCCGCACGCGGTGGCGCGCTGCTTCGGATCGCCCTTCCCGCCGCGGACCCGCCCGCTCCGCCCGCCCCGATCGCGCGGCTCACCGCCGGGGATGACACCGCGGTGCGCTGACCCGCCCCGTCCCGCCCCGCCCCGGCGTGGCGGCGTGGGGCAAGGGGGCGGCGGCCCCAACGCCTTTGACGTATGCACGTGCCCCAACTCATGCGGAGCTACGCCTACTTACGTACCTCGGCCGTGCAGGATTCTCCGGCCGGGCGCAGTGCCGCACTGGAGACCTCAGGGGTTGGCCGTGTCCCCGGCCGGGGACACGGCCAACCCCTGCCGACGGCGACCGGCTGCGCCTGGAGTCCTGACCGGCGCATCGCCGCCGTCTGGGCCGTGCTCGGAACCACCCTTCCCCGCCTGCCACGCGACCCGGTGGTCCGGAGCACCGGAGCGCTGCTCGCCCTCGGCGTCGACTGCGCCTCGCACAGCGCGGCCAAGGGTGCGATACCCGAGGTCACCACGGCTGCCGCGCGCAGCGGATCGAGCCGGCTGCTGAAGAACGTGAGGCTCCTGCGTGACCCACTGAACTGAGCGGCCCTACCGCACGGGCGACTGGTCGGGCGATGGGTCGGGCGACCGGTCGGGCCCATGGAAAAATCCGGGACGGGGCTGGGGCCCCGTCCCGGATCTCGTCCGTGCCGCCGCGCTCACCGTTGCAGCGCGGGCTCCTCCTCGTCGGCGAGCGACTGTTGAGCGTCCGGCAGCTCCGCCGCCGGACGGGACAGCCGGCTCGGCCACCAGATCCGCCGGCCGATCAGCAGGGTGAGGGCGGGCACCAGGACCGACCGCACCAGCAGGGCGTCGAGCAGCACGCCGAAGGCGACCAGGAAGCCGACCTCGACCAGCATCACCAGCGGAAGTGTGGCGAGGACCGCGAACGTGGCCGCCAGGACCAGGCCCGCCGAGGTGATGACGCCACCGGTGGCGGAGAGGGCTTTGAGCATGCCCTCTCCGGTGCCGAGACGCTCGGTCTCCTCCCGGGCCCGGCTGGTCAGGAAGATGTTGTAGTCGACGCCGAGTGCCACCAGGAACAGGAATGCCAGCAGCGGCACCGAATAGTCGATTCCCTTGAAGCCGAGGATCGTGTCGAAGACGAACACGCTGCCGCCGAAGGCCGCGGCGAAGGAGACGATCACGGTGGCCATCAGGACCAGCGGGGCCAGGATCGCGCGCAGCAGCAGCCCGAGGATGATCAGGACGACGACGAGCACCAGCGGGATCACCAGCTTCTCGTCGCGCCTGGTGGTCACCTCGGTGTCGAGGTTCTCCGCGCTCGGCCCGCCGACGATCGCCTCCGCCCCGCTCACCGTGTGCACGGCGGTACGCACCCGCTTGATCGTGTCGTACTCCGCGGCGGTGTCCGGCGCGTCCTTCGGGAACACGGAGATGTTGGCCCAGCCGCCGACGGTCTCCTCCGGGACGGCCTGGGCCACACCTCGGGTGTCCTTGATGACGTCGAGCACCTTCTCCTGGTGCGCCGGACGCGCGAAGACCGTCAGCGGCTGGCCGCCGAGCTCCGGGAAGTGCTGGCGCAGAACGGTGAAGCCGGCGACCGACTCCGGCGCGGACAGGAACTGGTCCTGTTCCCGCAGAGCGCCGGTGTTGCCCGCCAGTCCGAGGGCGAGCACGCCGAGGACTCCGAGCGAGCCGAGCGTCGCCACCCACCGGCGGCGGCTGATGGCGGTGCCGAGCCGTCCCCACAGCCCCGGCTTCTCCTCCACGGCCGTGCTGAACCGCGGGACGGCCGGCCAGAAGATCCGCCTGCCGAGCACCACGAGCACCGCCGGGAACAGCGTCAGCATGGCCACCAACGCGCACAGGATGCCGGCCGCACCGATCGGGCCCAGCCCGCTGGTGCTGTTCAGGTCCGCGACGAGCAGGCAGAGCAGGCCGGCGACCACGGTGGCCGCGGACGCGACGATGGCCGGCGCCGCGCCGCGCAGCGCGTGGACCATCGCGACCCGGACGTTCTCATGGTGGTGCAGTGCCTCCCGGTATCGGGCGATGAGCAACAGTGCGTAGTCCGTGCCGACGCCGAACACCAGGATCGTCAGCAGCGCCGAGTTCTGGTCGTTGACGACGATGCCGAAGCCCTTGACGAGCAGGTAGACGGTCCCCATCGAGGTCAGTGCCGCCGCGCCGACGGCCGTCAGCGGGATGATCCACAGCACCGGGCTGCGGTAGGTGAGGATGAGCAGGAGCGTGACGACGACGATGGTGGTGAGGAGGACCTGCACGTCGATGCCGTCGAAGACGGCATCCATGTCGCCGTCGATCGCGCCCGGTCCGGTCACGTCGAGTTCCAGGCCGGAGGGGCGGTCCTTCGCGGCGTCACGCAACGGGCCGACGATGTCCTCCGGTGGTCCGTAGGACGTGCTCACGTCGAGGGTGAACGTCATCGCCTCGCGGTCGGAGGAGAGGCTCGTCGGTGAGCCCTCGTCGTCCTCGTCGGCCTCCGCCACCGTCTTCGGCGGGTACTGCTCGGCAAGGGTGTCGTGGTGGCGCTCGACCGCCGCGCGGTCGGCGGCGGTCAAGCCGTCGGCCCGGTGGTACACGAAGACGAACGTGCTGTCCTCACCTCCGGGGAGACTGTCGTCCAGCGCCGCCACCTTGGTGGACTCGGCGCCGGCCGGCAAGGTGTCCACCGCGCTGTCGGTGGTGACCGAGCTCAGCTTTCCGCTCAGCGGCACCATGCACGCCGCCAGCACCAGCCACAAGCCGATCACCAACCAGGGCACCCACCGGCCTGCCAACCGACCGGCCGGCGTTTCCCCGGACGGCGCTGCGTCGACTGCCATCACTGGCCTCCTACATACGAGTTGCATCGATCATCTGGATGCCTCCTTCGTATCGGGCGAACCTGAAACGAGTGTTAGTGCTCCGGTCGTCCACGGACCTGTTCCACCGACCCCTTGTACTCCTCGTACGGCAGCAGTTCCGGGCGTTTGGGGGCGCGGCCGTCGCCCGACGAGCGGCCGGTCAGCCTGCGGCCGATCCACGGCAGCAGGTACTGGCGGGCGAAGCGCGCGTCGGCGGTCCTGCGGGCGACCCACCCGGGCGGGGCCGAGGGCGGCATCGGGGTGCCCCACTCGGCGTCCTCCGCCGCGTGCCCGAGCGCCTGCCACACCGCTTCGGCGACCCGGCGGTGCCCCTCGCCCGTCAGATGCAGCCGGTCCACGTCCCACATCCGCGGGTCGCCCAGGGAGCGCGCTCCGTAGAGGTCGACCACGAGCGCCCCGTGGCGGGACGCGAGCTCGTCGATGCAGGCGAACAGCTCCTCCATCCGGGGGCGGAACCGCTCCATGACCGGGCCCTGGCGGCCGGGGCTGCGCATCAGGACGAGCTGCTTGCAGGCCGGTGCGAGACGCTCCACGGCCTCCTCCAGGAGCCCGCGGACACGCACCATGTCGACCTTGGGCCGCAGGGTGTCGTTGAGGCCGCCGACCAGCGTGATCACGTCGGGCTGCATCGCCACCGCGAGGTCCACCTGCTCGGCCACGATCTGTCCGATGAGCTTGCCGCGCACCGCGAGGTTGGCGTAGCGGAAGCCGGGCGTCTGCGCGGCCATCCGGGCCGCGAGGAGATCCGCCCAGCCCCGGTACGTACCGTCGGGAAGGCGGTCCGACATGCCCTCGGTGAAGGAGTCGCCGACCGCGACAAGGCTGGTGAAAGTGGCATTCGTCTGCATGGCGGAAGAGATGATAGCGCGTGCACATACCCACCGGTCTGCCGCGCGCCCGCCCCCGGCGGCGCCCCCTTCACGCCGACTGGCCGAACAGCTCCCTCAGCACGTCCTCCATCGTCACCATCCCGGCCAGCCGCCCGTCCGCGCCGAGCACCGCCGCCAGATGCGTACGGCTGCGCCGCATCGCGGTCAGCACGTCGTCGAGCGGCGTGCTCTCCCTCACCCGGGCGATGGGCCGCATGTCCCGCACCGGGAACGGCAGATCGCGCGGCATCGCGTCCAGGGCGTCCTTCACGTGCAGGTAGCCGACGATGCGCAGTCCGTCGTCCACGACGGGGAAGCGGGAGAACCCGGACTCCGCCGACAGCGCCTCCAACTGCTCGGGGGTGACGCCCACGCGCGCGTAGACGACGTTTTCCCGCGGCAGCGCCACGTCCCGCACCGGCCGCCGCCCCAGTTCCAGGGCGTCGTGCAGCCGCTCCTGGGCGCGGTCGTCGATGAGCCCCGCCTCACTGGAGTCCTTCACCAGGCGGGCCAGCTCCGTGTCGGAGAAGGTCGCGGACACCTCGTCCCGGATCTCGACGCGCAACAGCTTCAGCAGCCAGTTGGCGAACGCGTTCACCGTGAAGATCACCGGCCGCAGCGCCCGTGACAGGGCGACCAGCGGCGGCCCGAGCAGCAGGGCCGTCCGCACCGGTTCGGCCAGCGCGATGTTCTTCGGCACCATCTCGCCGAGCAGCATGTGCAGATACGTGGCCGCGGTGAGCGCGATCACGAACGAGATCGCGTGCCCCGTGCCGGTCGACAGACCCATCGCGTGGAAGGCCGGCTCCAGCAGGTGCGCGATGGCGGGCTCGGCGACCACACCCAGCACCAGCGTGCACAGCGTGATGCCGAGCTGCGCGGCGGCCATCAGCGCGGACACGTGCTCAAGACCCCAGATCACCCCGCGCGCCCGCCGGTCCCCGGCCTCCGCATACGGCTCGATCTGGCTGCGGCGTACGGAGATCAGCGCGAACTCGGCCGCCACGAAGAAGGCGTTCACGACCAGGGTCGCCAGACCGATCAGCAGTTGTACGGCTGTCATCGCCCCCGCCCTCCTTCCGCTCCGGCCTCTTCCGCTCCGGCCTCTTCCGCTCCGGCCTCTTCCGCTCCGGCCTCTCCCGGTCCGGCCTCTCCCGGTCCGGATCTCCGGGATCCGGTTCCCTCGGCGAGGGTGTCCCCGCCGCCCGGCGCGTGCATCAGGACCCGCGCGGCCCGCCGTCCCGTCGCGTCCACCACGTCGAGCCGCCAGCCGGCGACCTCGGCCGTGTCCCCTTCGACGGGGATGCGCCCCAGCTCCGTCGCCAGGAGGCCCGCGAGCGTCTCGTACGGTCCGTCGGGCGCGCGCAGTCCGACGCGGGCCAGCCGGTCGGTGCGGACGGACCCGTCGGCCGAGTAGAGCGTGCGGCCCTCGTCGTCCGTGCCGGCCGGGGCCAGGTCGGGCGTCTCGTGCGGGTCGTGCTCGTCGCGCACCTCGCCGACGACCTCCTCGACGATGTCCTCCAGGGTGGCGACCCCCGCGGTGCCGCCGTACTCGTCGATGACGACGGCCATCGTGCGCTTGCCGGACAGCCTGTCGAGGAGCCGTTCGACGGTCAGTGTCTCCGGTACGAGCAGGGGCTCGCGCATCACCTGCGAGACGGCCGTACGGGCCCTGCGGTCGGCGGGCACGCGGATGACGTCCTTGATGTGCGCGACCCCGACGACCGAGTCGAGGTTGCCGCGGTGGACGGGGAAGCGGGAGAGGCCGGTCGCCCGGGTCGCGTTCGCCACGTCCTCGCAGGTCGCCTGGACGTCCAGGGAGACGACCTGGACCCGCGGGGTCATGACGTTCTCCGCGGTGAGGTCGGCGAGGTTCAGCGTACGCACGAAGAGTTCGGCGGTGTCCGCCTCCAGGGCGCCCAGTTTCGCGGAGTGCCGGGCCAGGGCGACCAGTTCCTGCGGTCCGCGCGCGGAGGCCAGCTCCTCGGCGGGCTCTATGCCGAAGCGGCGTACGACCCGGTTGGCGGTGTTGTTGAGATGGGAGATGAACGGCCGGAACACCGCGCTGAACCAGCGCTGCGGCGTCGCCACCCGTTTGGCCACGGCGAGCGGCGAGGAGATCGCCCAGTTCTTGGGCACCAGCTCGCCGACCACCATCAGGAAGACCGTCGACAGGGCCGTACCGATCACCAGAGCGACCGACGGGGCCGCCGAATCCGGCACCCCGGCCGCTTCGAGGGGCCCGGCGATCAGCTTCGCCACGGACGACTCGGCGAGCATGCCGACGACCAGGTTGGTGACGGTGATGCCGAGCTGGGCGCCGGAGAGCTGGAAGGTGAGGTTCTTGACGGCCCTCAGGGCGCCCGCCGCGCCCACCTCGCCGCGCTCGACGGCCCGTTCCAGCTGACTGCGTTCGACCGTGGTCAGCGAGAACTCGGCCGCGACGAAGGCACCGCAGGCCAGCGAGAGCAGGACGGCCACGGCCAGGAGGAGTACTTCTGTCATCGGGTCACCTCCGTCCCATGATCGGACAGGTGCCGGGGAAGCGCGCGATGTCGACGCGGTGGGACGCCGGGGCGCCGGATGTCGGGGGACTCGCGCATGGGCGGACGCTCACACCTTTCGTGGGGGAGGTGTCACTCGGCCAGCGGCTTGACCCAACGCCGCCAGTGCTCTTCCGGCGCATACCCAGCGGCGCGCCAGGCATGGTGCGCGGTTTCGTTGCGTGCCAGCACCATCGCGTCCCCCCGGCGCCCGCCGAACCCTACGAAGCGTTCCTCGGCCGCGGCCAGGAGCGCCGCGCCGATGCCCTGGCGGCGCCGGGCCGGGGCCACCGCGAGCCGGTACAGATGGCAGCGCCAGCCGTCGAAACCGGCGATGACCGTGCCCACCAGCTCTCCGTCCCGCTCGGCGAGGATCAGCGCCTCGGGGTCGCGGCCCACCAGCCGCTCCACGCCGTCCCGGTCGTCGCTGATGCTGGTGCCCTCGGCGGCGGTCCGCCAGAAGGCGAGGACGGCGTCGAGGTCGGCGGGCACGGCGGCCCGTATCCGAAGATCACTCATACGCCGATCCCATCACGGGCGCCGCACCTGGACATCGAATTCCACGATCCGGACACCTCCCGAAGCGGGCTGCCCCGCCCGGGCCGCTCACTCGTGTGCGATGGCCACCAGTACGTTCATACGTGAGGCGCGCAGCGCCGGGAGCAGGGCCGCCACCATGCCCACGACGGCCGAGCCCACCACCACCGCGATCAGCGTGGCCCACGGGACGGCGAACGCCTTCATCCCCTGCAGGGCGAGTACCTGCTGCACGCAGACGCCCCACACGAGTCCGAGCGCGAGCCCGAGGACCGCGCCGAACACGGCGATCACCACCGACTCCAGCCGGATCATCCGGCGCAGCTGCCGTCGGCCGAGACCGATCGCACGCAGCAGCCCGATCTCGCGGGTGCGCTCCACGACCGACAGGGCGAGGGTGTTGACCACGCCGAGCACCGCGATGACGATCGCGAGCCCCAGCAGCGCGTACACCAGGTACAGCAGCACGGCGATCTGGTCGTGGATCAGTTTCTTGTAGTCGGCCAGGTCACGTACCTGCACCTGCGGATACGGGTCGAGCGTCTTGTCGAGGGCGGTGCGCAGGGTGTCGGCGGAGGTGCCGGAGGCCGCGTTCACGTACAGCGCGGAGTCCTGGCCGCCCGGCACGAACTTCTCGACGGTGGCGAAGCCCAGGAAGAGCCCGCCCTGCGTGCCGAAGCCCTCCGCGGCGTCCTGGTCGGTCAGCGCGGCCACCTTCAGCTCGGTCTTGCGCCCGGCCTGGAACTCGACGGGGATCGTGCTGCCGACCCGCACGTCGTGGTCCTCGGCGAAACCGGCGTCCATCGCGATGTTCCCGTCCGCGAGTGCCGCGGCCGTGTCGCCCTCGGCGTACGTGATGCGGGCGACCTTGTCGAGGTCCGGGTCGTAGCCGGCCGCGGTCGTCTCGACGCGCTTGCCGTCCGGCAGCCGGACGGCGACCGGCGCGAACCGCTGCCGTACGACGAGCCCCGCGCCCTCCGTGGCCATCACCTTGCCGGTGATCTCCTGCGGGAACGGCATGAAGTTGGCGTTCTGCACCACGAAGTCGGCGCCCAGCGTCTTGTCGATCTGCTCGTCGAAGGACTTCGTCATGGACGCGCTCGCCACGGACATCCCGCCGACCAGGGCGAGGCCCACCATCAGGGCGGCGGCGGTGGCACCCGTGCGACGCGGGTTGCGCAGCGCGTTGCGCTGGCTCATCCGGCCCACCGAACCGAACACGGCGGGGAAGAACCCGCCGAGGACCCGGATCACCGGCCGGACCAGCAACGGCCCCGCGATCACCGTCGCGATCAGGGTGAGGACGACCCCGAGGCCCAGCAGCGAGGCGGCGGACGAGGTGTCCGTCGCCGTCGAGCAGCCCACGAGGGCGGAGGCGCCCAGCGCGCCGACGATCGCCCCCACGACGGCCCGTACCCGCAACGGCCGCCCCACACCGGCGATCTCGGCGTCCGCCAGCGCGGCCATCGGCGACACGACGGCCGCCCGGCGGGCCGGCAGGTACGCCGCGACGAAGGTGACGCCCACCCCGACGACGTACGCCGCGACAGGCGTCCCCCATCCGATGACCATCTCGGTGGTCTTCAGGTTCATGCCGAACACGCTCATCAGCTTGATCAGCCCGTAGGCCAGTCCGATGCCGGTGGCGAGGCCGAGCGTCGAGCCCACCAGGCCGAGCAGGATCGCCTCGGTCAGCACGGACCGGCGTACCTGGCGCCGGTCAGCGCCGAGTGCGCGCAGCAGGCCCAGTTCGCGGGTGCGCTGCGCGATCAGCATGGAGAAGGTGTTGACGATCAGGAAGACCCCGACCAGCACCGCGATACCCGCGAAGCCGAGCATCACGTACTTGATCACGTCGAGGAAGCCGCCGAGCTGGGAGGCGGCCGAGTCGGCCTGCTCGTCGGCCGTCTCCAACTCGTAGGTCTTGGAGCCCAGTTCGCCGGCGATGCGCCGCTTGAGCTGTGCGTCGGTCACTCCCTGGTCGGCGTCCACCTGGATGCTGGTGGCGACCCCGTCCCGGCCCAGCAGCTTGTCCGGTGCGACGGTCCGGTCGAGGAAGACTAGTGCGGCGCCGGGATTGGTGGTCTTGAAGGTCGCGATGCCGACGACCTCCACCTTGAACGACCCGGGCTGCGCGATCACGGTCAGCGGATCACCGATGCCCACGTGCTTCTTGTCGGCGGTGTCCGCGTCGAGGAGCGCCTCGCCGGGGCCGCGCGGGGCGTGCCCCGAGGTCAGCTGCACGGGGCTGCGGTCGGTGACGTTCCAGTCGCCGGCGATGGTGGGCGCGCCCGTGGTCGGGCCCACCGACTCGTTGTCCTTGTCGACGACGGTGACGTTCTCGACGGAGACGTCGGGGCGGGCGAGGGCGACTCCGTCGATCTTCGCGATGCGGTCCACGAGGGACGTGGGCACCGTTTCGACGGCCCCGGAGGGTATCTGGGACTCCAGGTCCGCCTTGGGGCTCAGGGTGACGTCGGCCGAGGTGGACGCGAAGAGCCGGTCGAAGGTCCGGCTGACCGTGTCCGAGAAGATCAGGCTGCCCGCGACGAACGCCACGGACAGGACGACGGCCAGCGCCGAGAGCAGCAGCCGGCCCTTGTGGGCGAGGAAACTCCGGAGTGTCGCCTTCAGCACGACGGCCTGCCTCAGTCCCTGTCGGGGGCGATGCCCTGGTCCGAAACGCTCGTGTGGTCGCTGCTCGGTGCGCTGCCCTGCTGTCCGCTGCCCTGCCCGCCGCCTTGTCCGGTGCTCCGCTGGACGCCTTGCCCGGCGTCTCGGCCGGGGGCACGTGCACGGTCACCATCGGACTCACGATCCTCGCCGGGGCCCTTTGCGGTGCCCTGGGCGGCTTCGGTCCCGCCCTCGGAGTCCGGAGTGCCGCGGAGCGTGTCGAACCTCTTCATGCGTTCCAGTACCGCGTCGGCCGTCGGGTGGGCCATCTCGTCCACGATCCGTCCGTCCCCGAGGAAGAGGACCAGGTCGGCGTGGGCCGCCGCGCCCGGATCGTGGGTCACCATGACCACGGTCTGCCCCAGCTCGTCGACCGCCTCCCGCAGGAAGCCCAGCACCTCAAGGCCCGCGCGCGAGTCGAGGTTGCCGGTCGGCTCGTCCGCGAAGATCAGCTCGGGACGCGAGGCGAGCGCCCGGGCGCAGGCCACCCGCTGCTGCTGACCGCCGGAGAGCTGCGCGGGCCGGTGCTTGAGGCGGTCGCGCAGCCCGAGCTGGT
The DNA here is from genome assembly GCF_026341275.1 of Streptomyces ortus. Lineage (NCBI taxonomy): Bacteria > Bacillati > Actinomycetota > Actinomycetes > Kitasatosporales > Streptomycetaceae > Streptomyces > Streptomyces ortus. The sequence continues at coordinate 150,668 of NZ_JAIFZO010000002.1, read as the reverse complement.
CGATGACCTGGTCAAGCCACTTCTCGTCGGGCTTCTGGCCCGCGATGTCCATCGGCAGCGTGATGTTCTCCGCCGCGTTCAGGGTCGGTATCAGATTGAACGACTGGAACATGAAGCCGATCCGGTCCCGCCGCAGCCGGGTCAGCGCGCGGTCCTTCAGCCCGGTGATCTCGGTGTCACCCAGCCACACCTGGCCGGCCGAGACGGAGTCGAGCCCCGCCAGACAGTGCATCAGCGTGGACTTCCCGGACCCCGAGGGACCCATGACGGCCGTGAAGCGGCCACGCGCGATGTCCACGTCGACCGAGTCGAGGGCGAGCACGGCCGTCTCGCCCGACCCGTACGCCTTCGTCAGAGCTCGGGCGCGGGCCGCCGTCCCCTCCGGGCCCGTGCGCCCGAGGGCGTGCTCCGCAGCTGCTGTGGACAAGACCGCCTCCCCGTGGTCGGACTCCGATGTCCGCGGGCGAGCCTAGTGTGATAGGGGGCACACCCGGTATCCCCCCGAAGTGCCGGGTGTTCTCCGCCGCAGGTCGGTTACCTCGGGGTCCATGTAAGGGGCACCCTTAGGGGATGCCGGGCGATCCGGCCCCTCTTGCCCTTGCTAGCGGTTCGGCGCTAGCTTCGACGTATGGCCAAGACTCAGTTGAACGTGCGTGTGGACGAGGGCACGGCCCGGGCCGCGCGTGAACGTGCCCTGGCCCGCGGGATGAGCGTCAACCGCTACATCGAGGAACTGGTCCGACAGGACACCGGCGAAGCCGGCCACACCTTCGTCGAGGCCGCCGCCGACTTCATGAAGCAGTACGAGTCCGTCTTCGCCGAGTAGTTCGGTGCGGACCGAAGCGCGGACCGAAGCGCGGACCGGAACGCGGATCGGAGCGCGAACCGAAGCGCTGACCGCGATTCGGACAGGGGTTCGGGCCGGGAAGGTCGTCGCTGAGGCCTTGAACGAACCCTCCGAGCCGTTGAACGAACCGGTGAACATCCGAGTGGACCTGGCCTGGCTCCTCATGGTCGCCGAGCACAAGACACCGGGCGACCCGCAGGTCGTCGACTGGGGCGCCCTCGTCGCCGCGGTCGGCCGCCACGACGCCGAGATCTTCGGCGTCCCCGTGTACGACAGCCCGCACGCCCGCGCCGCCGCGCTGCTCCAGCTCCTGCTGCACGTCCCGGCGCTGGAGCGGTCCAACGCGATGTTCGCGATGGCCGTCGCCTACGCCTATCTCGTCGCCAGCGGCCTGAAGGTCGTCACCTCGCCCGAGCAGGTGCGTGACCTGGCCAGACTGGTCAAGACGGGGGAGGCCGCCGTGCAGGACATCGCGCGCGAGCTGCGCCGCTGGACTCTGTGAGCCCCGCCCGGCCGCGCGCCGACCGGTCCCGGCCACGCGCCGACCGGCCCGCCCGTCGGTCCGCCCCGCCGTCGGAGCGGCCTCAGGAGGCGGAGGGGCGGCGGGCGGTGCCCAGTACGCAGTACGAGCTGGGGGTGCGCGGCCCCTTCTCGGGCACCAGCATCGCTCGGTGAGGGCCGAGTTCGTACCCCGCGTCCCGGATCGCGCCCAACGGGTCCCGGCCCACATGGCAGCCGCCGAACAGCAACGGCCACACCGTACGGTCGAGGAGGCGCTGGCCGGCCGCCATCGCCCTGCCGCCGCCACTGCCGTGCTCGAAGAACCGCAGCTCACCGCCCGGACGCAGCACGCGGTGGATCTCGGCGAGGGCGCGCGGCAGATCTCGTACGCTGCACAGCACCAGCGACACGACGGCCGCGTCGAACGCCTCGCTCTTGACCGGCAGGGCCTCCGCGACCCCCGGCACCACGTCGACGGGCACGTCCGAACGGAGTGCCGCGGTCACGGCCAACTGCCGCAGCCTGCGCTCTGGTTCGATCGCGACGACCTCGGAGACCGTGCTCGGATAGTGGGCGAAGTTCAGTCCGTTGCCCGCGCCGATCTCGATGACCCGGCCGGACAGTCCGGCGAGCAGTTCCTCGCGGTGGATGCCGATCGTCGGCTCGGCCGCCACGCTGAACCGGGCGTAGAAGCGGGCGAACAGCGGGTGGTGCACCGGAGCCGTGGACAGCGCGCCGGTCTGGGCGGTGCTGGAGCCGCGCGATCGCATGAGGCCTCCCCCTGGGGTGTGGACCTACCGTGATTGTCCCCCCGCGGGGCCCCGCTCACCCGTCCGCCGCCGCACGCCGGGGCCGGGGCCCGCCCCGCGGACGCCCGGCGCCCGCCCCGCGGTCCCGGTCGGGCGGGGCGACGGGACGGACGCGGACACACGCGTGGGGCATCAGGCGATGAAGTCCCGCACCCGCTCGTGGACGCCGTAGTCGTTGTTCATGCCGGTGTGCGAGATGCATCCGACCTCTACACCGGTGGCGCCGCCGATGATCGCGCCGGTGTGGGGGGTCACGGCGTCGTCGCGGTTCGACCAGCAACTGGCGTAGGAGACACCGCCGGGTGTCTCGTACTCCCGCTGCCGGGGGACGTGACGTTCGCGCGCGCCGCATCGGTGAACTCACCGGTCTTTACGCACCACTTAACCCGCCAGTAACGTGAGCGGCGTGGTGACCCCGGTGAACCCCCCGCCTCTCCCGCACCCTTCGCCACCGCTCCTGACGAACGTTCCGGAACAACCGGACAAGGCTTCGCGGCCCCACACGCGGACGCCGTTGTCCGAGGGCGTCCGGGTCAGGGTGCTGTGCGCCGTGCACGGTGATCCGCTCGCCGCCGCCGAGTTCGCGGCCGTCCTCGGCGAGCGCCAACGGGCCGGTCTCGAACCGCTTCCGGCCGACCCCGTCGGCGCGGTGCCCGGACTGCTGCGCTCCCGCCGCCCCGCGTTGCGCTCGCTCGCCCCCGCCACTCGGCGCCTGCTGCTGATCGCCGCCGCCGACCAGCACCCGTTCGCCACGCGCGCCTATCAACGGGCGGTCGCCGCGGCCCGGTTGGACACCGGTCTCCTCGACGACGCCGAGGCGGCCGGGCTCGCCCGTACGACCTCCGCCGGAGTCGTGTTCCGGGACCCCTGGACGCGTGTCGCCGCCTATGAGACGGCGTCCGCCGCCGACCGGCGCGAGACACACCGGCTGCTCGCCCGGGTCCTGCGCGGGGAGGGCGAGGCGCCCCGCCGGTCCTGGCACCGGGCCGCCGTGGCGCTCGGCCCCAGCAGGCGCCTCGTGGCGGAACTGCGCGCCTCGGCCCAGGAGGCACGCGCCGCCGCTGAACACGCCCTGGCCTGCGGGCTCCTCGAACGGGCGGCCGTCCTGACCCCGGACCCGCGCGAACGTCCGCGTCTGCTGGCCCGGGCCGCCGCCGACGCCTGGCGCTCGGGCGACGGCGACCGGGCCCGCCGGCTGGCCATGCACGGGGATGTCGACGGCTTGAGCGGAGTGCTCGCTCTACGCGCGGAGAACGCCACGGAGGCGTTCGACGCGCTGCTCGCGGCGGCGGAACGAAGCGCCGAGCCGAGGGGGGAGCGAACCGCCGAGCCGAGTACGGCCGGCTCGGCCCGCCGTGCGATCGGGCGCGCGGCAGCCGTCGGACCGGCCGGAAGCGCCGCGGCCGTCGGACCGGCCGGAAGCGCCGCGGCCGTCGGACCGGCCGGAAGCGCCGCGGCCGTCGTACCGGCCGGAAGCGCGGCAGCCGTTGTGCCGGCCGGAAGTGCTGCGGCCGTGGGGGCCGCCGGAAACGCCGCGGTCGTCGGACTGGCCCCAAGCGCCCCGGTCGTCGGAGCGGGCGCACGTGCGCCGGTCGCCGGCGCGACCGGTGTGCTGGGCGGGCGCCCCGCCGTTCCCGGCACCGCCGCGCACCTGGTGGCACGTGCCACCGAAGCCGCCATCTACACCGGCGACCTGCGCCGTTGCCGGGAGGCCGCCGCCGTCGCCGCCCGGCTCGGGATCGAGGGACCCGGCACGCTCGGCGGCCTGACCGCGGCGTTTGAGGGCCGGTACGAGGACGCCCGCGACCTGCTGCGAACAGCCGCCGGACACCGCGAACCCGGCGGCGACCCCACCACGCTGATCCACTCCTCCATCGCCGCGCTGCTGCTCGGCGACCACACCCGCGCGGCGTCCGCGGCCGTCCGGGCCGCCGCCTCGGCCCGTGCCCTGGGTGAGCCCGCGACCGTGCCGCAGGCCATGGAGTTCCGGGCGTACGCCGAGTTCTGGACGGGACGCCCGCGATCCGCCGGGGCCGCCACGCTGGAGGCCCTGCGGCAGGCGTACGCCACCGGGCAGGACAACGGCGCCTGCCACCTCCAGGCGGCGCTCGCCATGTTCGCCGCCGTCACCGGGGACGAGGAACTCTGCCGGGCGCGCGCCGGGACGGCCCGCGCACACGCCCTGGAGCACGGCCTCGGGCTGCCCGCCGCGCTCGCCCTGTGGGCGCTCGCCTTCCTCGACCTCGGCACGGGCCGCTACGCGGCGGCGGCGTCCCGGTTGCGCGCGCTCGCCGGATTCGGCCCCGGGCACGGGCACCGGGCCGTCCGCCACCTCGCCATCCCGCACTACGTGGAGGCCGCCGTCCGCACCGGCGACACCCTGGTCGCACGCAGCGCCCACGCCGACTACGACCGCTGGGCCCGCGTCGTGCGCAGCGCGGACGACCTCGCGCTGAGCGCCCGCTGCCGGGCCCTGCTGGCGACCGGGCACGAGGCCGCCGACCACTACCGGACGGCTCTCGACCTCCACGCCGGCGGCACCCGTGACTTCGAACGGGCCCGTACGGAGCTGTTGTTCGGCGGTGCGCTGCGGCGGCTGCGGCGCCGGACGGAGGCGCGGGACCGGCTGCACAGTGCCCTGGAGGCCTTCGAGTACTTCGGGGCGCCGCACTGCGCCGCCGAGGCGCGGGCGGAGCTGCGGGCCCTGGGCGCGCCCGCCCGGTCCCCGGCCGGCACGCCCGGCATGGTCGGTCTGCTGACCGCGCAGCAGCTCACGGTGGCGCGCATGGCCGCCGAGGGGGCCACCAACCGGGAGATCGCGGCCCGACTGCTACTCAGTCCGCGGACCATCGACCACCACCTGCGCGGGGTCTTCAACCGCCTCGGCATACGGTCCCGGATCGAGCTGGTCAGGCTGCTGGCATCGGAGGAGTGAGCGGCCCGCCGCGGGACGGTCGCCTCGCCGTGCCCGGCATCCCGCTTTCCATTTCTTTACCCTCTCGCGGATCACTGCCATTTTGATTCCGGCGTCGCTGATGTCCGCACATCATCGTGGTGTCCTCGGTATTCCGCTTCAACCCCCGTGTGCCGGACAAAGCCGAACGATGCCGTCAGGTGTTGACAGGCGCAGGTACTGGACTGTTGAATTATTTTCATCCACGGGGGACAGATGGCATTGGTGACCGGTCGCCACGACCGGCACCTCAGAGGCTTTTTATCGGCCTTTTGTCATCTGTAGTTGGGGGAGATGGTGAGCAAGGTCAAACACGCGTTTTCGACCGCGGGACCGGCCTTTGTGCTGACGGTCGAAAACGTCGTCGGCCGCCGGACGAGCCGGTCGCGGCCCAGGGTGTCGAGGGCCCGGCGGCAAAGAACCGGTGGCGCGTGCCGCCGCCCCACCCACATCCACCGCGTGGCGGTCTTCCGCGCATGCCAGGGCCCGGCGGTCGGACGACCGGTGTGAGCGCTGTGCCCTCCTGAGTCCGATCGGCCGGATCCGGCGATCACCTGCCGCTGCCGATCCGGCATGCCGAAAAACAAGAAATCAATTACCCGTACCCGTACCCGTACCCGTACCCGTACCTGTACCAGGAACCGTTCCAACAGAATTCGGTCCTTCCGACTGCCCTGACCGGTCGGCACGGAACGCTCGTCGCTCTGCGCCCATTTCCCGTTCGGGAGCTCAAGGCCGGCAGATGAATTTCGAAGACATTCCCATTCCCGAAAGTATCGAGGTCGACATGGCGTTGTCCCCTAATCCCGTCCGGCTGAGGAACACACCCTTCGTCATCAAGGAGTCGTCCGCCCAGTACGCGCGTGCGATCGAGAGCAACCTGATGCAGGTGAGCATCACCGGCCGCAAAGGGAAACAGGTGTACCTGCCGGACGGCCGCGGCGTGGTCGAGTTCGTCAACTGCTCCTACCTCGGGCTCGACCTGCACCCCCGCGTGATCGCGGCGTCGAAGGCCGTGGAGGAGGAGTGGGGGATGAACTTCTGCTGCGCCCGTTCGCGCTTCTCCTTCGAGCCGCAGCGACTCCTGGAGGAGGAGCTGTCGGCGCTGTACCGCGGACGGGCCATCACCTTCCCCTCGACGACCACCGCGCACATCTCACTCATGCCGCTCCTCGCCAGCGGAGTGCTCTTCGAGGAGGGCGCCACGCACCGGGCCTGCCTGATCTTCGACCAGTTCGCCCACTCGTCCATGGCCTACCTCAAGCCGGTGCTCGCCGCCGAGGCGACGGTGGAGACGGTCCCGCACAACTCCTTCGAGGACCTGCGCAAGCAGGCCGAGGCCGCACGGGCGCGCGGTGAGGTGCCCGTCTACGTGGCCGACGGCATCTACTCGATGGGCGGTCTGTGCCCGGCCCGCGAACTGCTCGACCTGGCCGAGGAGCTGGATCTGTGGCTCTACGTCGATGACGCCCACGGCCTGGGCATCTTCGGCGAGCGCGGCGAGGGCCAGCTCCTCAGCCGGATCGAGGGCGACATCCCCGAGCGGGTCATCCTCACCTACTCGCTGTCCAAGGGCTTCGGCGCCTACGGCGGCGGCCTGCTCGTCCAGGGCGAGTGGCGCGAACAGCTGATCCGCTCCTACGGACAGGTCTACGCGTTCTCCGCGGCCCAGACCTTCCAGGCCGTCTACGCCTGCCGCGCCGTCGTGGAGCTGCACCGCGAGGGGGCGATCGCCCCCCTGCAGCGGACCCTGCGCGAGCGGGTGGCGCTCTTCGACGAACTGATGGGGCAGTCACCGCCGTTCAGCCCCGTCCGGATGGTGCCGATCGGGGACGAGGCGAACGCCCTGAAGGCCGCCGAGGAACTGCTGGCCGAGGGCTACTACGCGTCGGTGGTCTTCTTTCCCATCGTCCGGCGCAGGTCCGCCCAGCTGCGGCTGTGCATCGCGGCCAACCACACCGAGGACGACATCCGGGGTGTCGCCGCCGCGCTCAAGCGTCTACGGGCGACCTACGCGACGTACGACACCGACGGGAACGGGGAGGGCGAGGTATGAAACGCAAGGAACTGCACGTGGTGATCGGCGCGGGAATCGCCGGCTGCCTCGCCGCGATCACCCGCAGCCGCGCGGGGTACGACGTCGTCGTCCTGGAGCGGGAGCGGGCGCGCTCCGAAGGCACGTACCCCGTCTGCACGCAGACCAGCAACATCGTCAGCGAGAACCACAGCGGCGCCGAGTACCCCTACGACCCGCAGAGCGCGCGCGACTGCCTGGACGGCCGCATCGAGAACGAGCGCTTCTTCCCCGAGACGATCTACGGCGGCAAGACCTACAGCCGCATCATCGCCTCCCGGAGCATGATGGACGACGGCCACGACATCGTCGGCCAGTGCCGTACGAACATGGACGTCATCCGCGCGCACTACGCACGGCGGTGCGAGGAGGACCCGGCCGACGCCGTCTTCGGCGACCCGGCGCAGGTCTGCCGCGAGGTCCCCACCGTGGACGGCGTCCACGACGTGGCCGCCGCGTTCCTGACCCCCCAGCGGGGGATGAACCCCGTGCTCGTGTCCACGGTGCTCGACTGGGAACTGCGGCAGTGCGGCGTCGACTTCCGCGAGGGCAGCGGCGTACGGGCGGTGGAGCGCCGCCCCGACGGCCGGTACGACGTCGTCCACACGGACGCCGGTGGTGCCGTGCGCACCCTGGTCGCGGACCAGGTGAGCCTGTGCTCGGCGACGGCGGCGTTCGGCATGGCCAAGTCGCTCGAACCGCGGATCGAGTTCCCGCAGCTGTTCATGGCGCTGCGGCAGATCCTCTACGTCGACCTCCCGGACGGTACGGAGAAGAACTTCACCTGCCTGAAGCTGGAGGACTCCTACGGCGGCATGCTCAGCCCGCTCAACGAGCACGTCGCGATGGTCTACCACCCGCCGGCCGGACACGTCATGAACCTCCTGATGGACCCGGTCACCGGCGCCGCCCCCGCCCCGTACGCGCGCCATCTCGCCGAGGGCCACCCGGAGACGGCGGAGCGCGCCGAGCGGACGGTGACCCGGCTGCGTGAGTTCTACCCGGAGCTGCGCCGGTCCCGGATCCTCGGGACGTACCTCAAGGTCGCGATCAACACCGTCTCGGACTCGCGGGTACGGCGGAACATCGGCGTCTTCGACGTCGGCTCCGGTGCCACGATGACCGTGCTGCCGAAGTGGACGATGTGCGCCGTCAACGCCCGCAAGGAACTGGCGCTGGCTCTGGAGCACTCCCGGGCCGCGGGCACCGTGGACGCGGACGAGGTCCGGGAGATCCTCGCCGGGTCGACCCGCGCCTGCTGGCAGACGCCGCCCGACTGGGCGGGCAAGCCCGAACTGCTGACCGCCCGGGCGAAGAAGCACGCCATCAACATGAACGTGCCCGAGGTGCTCGCCCTGAGGTTCGGTGACACCGCCGACCGGCAGGGTGCGCCACAGACTTCGTACTGAGAACGGCCGGTGCGGCACGGGGGATCCCCTGCCGAGAGCGTGGGCCGTGACAGCCGGCCCGGATGGGAAGCATGCATGTCTGGGAAGAACATCGTGATCACGGGTGCCGGAAGCGGCATCGGGGCCGAGACGGCGCGGCGGCTGGCCCCCGGGAACCGGCTCATCCTGCACTACCACACGGCGAAGGAGGGCGCCCTGGCCCTGCGGGAGGAACTGGCGCCCCTCGCTGAGGGCGTCGACGTGGTCGAGGCCGACCTGACCACCGGCGCGGGCTGCGAGGCACTGGCCGAAGAGGTCCGCGGGCACACCGACGCGCTGGACGTCCTGGTCAACAACGCGGGCGGCATGATCGAGCGCCGGTCCGTCGGGGACCTGACCTGGGACCACCTGGCCGCGACGTTCGCGCTGAACACCTTCTCCGCGATGCGGCTCACCGGCCTGTGCACCGGACTCCTGCGCCGGGGCCGCAACGACCCCTGCGTCGTCAACGTGACCTCGATCGCGATGCGCCACGGGGCGCCGACCGCGACGGCGTACGGCGCGTCCAAGGCCGCCCTGGACTCCTTCACACGCGGCGCCGCGGGCGAACTCGCGCCGGACATCCGGGTCAACGCGGTGGCACCCGGCATCATCGACACCCGCTTCCACGAGCGCGTGACGTCCGCGGACACGATGCGGCGGTTCATCGGGAACACCCCGCTGAAACGCGCGGGAGGGGTCGCTGACGTCGCCCGCACCATCGAGTACCTGGTCGGCGCCACCTTCGTCACGGGGGAGACGATCGACTGCAACGGCGGCCTCGCGATGCGCTAGACCGCCGCGGCCCTCCCCGCCCCCTCACGGTCACATGGAAGGTTCTACCCGTATGCGTACACGTGTTCTTGTCACAGGCGGTGCCGGATTCATCGGATCACATCTGTGCGAGCGGCTGATCGACGACGGCCACGAGGTCATCTGCCTGGACAACCTCTTCACCGGCCGGCGCAGCAACATGGCGAAGCTGCTCGGCGATCCCCGCTTCGAGTTCGAACGGCACGACGTGGCCGAGCCCTTCCACGTCGAGGTCGACCAGATCTACCACTTAGCCTGCCCGGCCTCCCCGGTGCACTACCAGCGCAACCCGGTGCGCACCGTCCGCACCTGTGTGCAGGGCACGCTGAACGCCCTCGAACTGGCCCGCGAGACCGGCGCCCGCCTGTTCGTCGCCTCCACCTCCGAGGTGTACGGCGACCCCGAGGTCCACCCGCAGACGGAGGGCTACTGGGGGCACGTCAACCCCATCGGGGTCAGGGCCTGTTACGACGAGGGAAAGCGCTGCGCGGAAGCCCTCGCGATGAGCTTCGCGCGGCAGTACGGCGTCGAGGTCCGGCTCGGCCGCATCTTCAACACCTACGGCCCGCGGATGCACGAGAACGACGGCAGGGTGGTGTCGAACTTCGCGGTCCAGGCGCTCCGCGGAGAGCCCCTGACCCTGTACGGCGACGGCAGCCAGACCCGGTCCTTCTGCTACGTCGACGACCTGGTCGAGGCCGTCGTCCGCCTGATGGCGACCGAGACGGACGCCCGGCCGGTGAACCTCGGCAACCCGACGGAGACGACCGTCGAGCAGATCGCCCGGGAGATCAGGCGGCTCGCCGGCTCACGGTCCGAACTGGTCCTGCGGCCCCTGCCCGAGGACGACCCCGCCCGCCGCCGCCCCGACATCTCCCGGGCCGCCACGCTGCTGGGCTGGGAACCGAAGATCGACCTGGAGGAGGGGCTGCGCCGGACGATCGCCGACTTCGCCGCCCGGACGACCTCCACGGACGGGCCGCGGACCGAGCCCGTCGCGGCACGGCAGGAGGTCTGCCGATGAGCGGGACGGCGGGCGCCGGGCCGGCCACCTTCCCGGCCGCGAGGCGCCTGAGCGGCCTCGCCCAGTCCGACATACGGCGCATGAGCCGGGAGAGCGACCGGCTGGGGGCCATCAACCTCGGACAGGGCATCTGCGACCTGCCGACCCCCGGGGTGGTGGCCGAGGCGGCCAAGGCGGCGATCGACGCCGGCGAGAGCACCTACACCTACCCCGAGGGACACCTCGCGCTGCGCCGGGCGATCGCCGAGAAGGCGGCCCGGTACAACGGCCTGACGGTGGCACCCGAGGGGGAGGTCGTGGTCACCGCCGGTGCCACCGGCGCGTACACCGCGGCCGTCAACGCGCTGCTCGACCCGGGCGACGGCATCCTGATCATGGAGCCGTACTACGGCTACCACGTCAACGCCGCCGTCGTCGCCGGACTCGAGCCGCAGTTCCTCACCCTGGCACCGCCGGAGTTCACCCTCACCGAGGAGGCGCTGCGGGCCGCGGTGCGGCCCACCACCCGGGCCGTCGTGGTGTGCACGCCGTCGAACCCCAGCGGCAAGATGTTCGGCAGGGCCGAGCTGGAGGCGGTCGCGCGCGTCGCACACGAACGGGACCTGCTCGTCATCAGCGACGAGATCTACGAGTACATCCGCTACGACGACCGCCCCCACCTCTCGCCCGCCACGGTGGGGGGCCTGTGGCCGCGCTCGGTCACCATCACCGGCCTGTCCAAGACGTTCAGCATCACCGGCTGGCGCCTCGGTTACGCCCTCGCGCCCGAGCCGCTGGCCAGGGCGATCGCCCTCGTCAACGACCTCTACTACGTCTGCGCGCCCCATCCGCTCCAGCTCGGCGTCCTCGCCGGCTTCGCGCTGCCGTCCGCCTACTTCACCGAGATGCGCGAGGACTACCAGCGCAAACGCGACCGGCTGTGCGACGCGCTGGCCACGGCCGGCATGTCTCCCCTCGTCCCCCAGGGGGCGTACTACGTCCTGGCCGACGTCTCGGAGTGGGGTTTCGGCACCGCCCGGGACGCGGCGACGGCACTGCTGGAGCACGGCGGAGTGGCCTCGGTCCCGGGCAGCGCCTTCTACCGGGGGGCGACCGGCGAGAACCTGCTGCGGTTCTGCTTCGCCAAGGAGGACACGGTGGTGGAGGAGGCGATCCGGCGGATACGCCGCTTCCGGCCCCGCGGCAACCTCGTGGACGCGGACGCGGGAGCCGTCCCGGGAAGAGGGCCGCGGGCATGGTGAACGACACACGCCGAGGCGGCCTGTACGGGGTGGCCGCCTACGTGCTGTGGGGCCTGTTCCCGCTGTATTTCCGGCTCCTGGACAGCTCCAGCACCCTGGAGATCCTGCTGCAGCGGCTCCTGTGGACACTGCCGGTCTGCCTGCTGGTGGTCGCCGCCACCGGCGCCGCGGGCCGGCTGCGCGCGCTGCTGCGCCGGCGGCGCCGGGTGGCCGCGCTCGCCGGGGCGGCCACCGTACTCGCGGTGAACTCGGGCTGCTACGTGTACGCCGTGAACACCGACCGCGTCATTGAGGCGTCGCTGGGCTACTTCGTCAACCCGCTGGTCACCGTGGCACTGGCCGTGCTCGTACGGCGGGAACGGCTGCGTCCTCTCCAGTGGGCGGCGGTCTCCACAGGCGTCCTGTCCGTGCTCGTCGTCACCGTCGACTACGGCCGGCCGCCCTGGATCGCACTGATCCTCGCGACCTCGTTCGGCCTCTACGGACTCATCAAGAAGCAGGTCGGCGAGGACGTCGACGCACTCGCCGGGCTCACCACCGAGGCCCTCACCCTCGCGCCCCTCGCCGCGGCCGGACTCGCCTTCCACACGGCCACCGGGCACGGCACCTTCACCCAGGACGTCCCCTGGCACGCCGTGCTCCTCGCCGCGGGCGGCGTGACGGTCGTCGCCCCGCTCCTGCTGTTCGCGGCGGCGGCCAGGCGGCTGCCGCTGGCCACGATCGGGCTTCTCCAGTACCTGACGCCCGTGCTGCAACTGCTCATCGGAGTCGTGCTGTTCCACGAGGAGATGCCGGCCTCGCGGTGGGGCGGCTTCGCCCTGATCTGGCTCGCGCTGGCCCTGCTGAGCACGGACGCGCTGCGCGAACAGGACCGGCGGAGTGCGAGGGCCCGCGAGAGCGAGCCCGCCGCACCGCCACAGCCACAGCCCGTCCGGGCGCGGGCGCGCACCCCGGAAGAGTGAACGACACACCGCGGAACCGACGACACGATGGAGTCCTCTGTGCAGCACAAGCCCCGGAACAAGACCGGAATCACGACCGGAAACAACACCCGCAACAACACCCGCAACAAGACCCGAACGGCCACCGCCGTGCCCCTGCTGCCCCCCGCCCGCCGTCTCTCCGTGATCGGCACCGGCTACCTGGGAGCCACCCACGCGGTCTGCATGGCCGCACTCGGATTCGAGACCCTGGGCCTGGACGTGGACGTGGAGAAGGCCGCAGCGCTCTCCTCCGGCCGGCTCCCGTTCCACGAACCCGGCCTCGAAGTGCTCCTGCGCGACCAACTCGCCACCGGACGGCTGCGGTTCACCACGTCCTACGAGGAGGCCGCGGCCTTCGCCGACGTCCACTTCCTGTGCGTCGGCACCCCACAGCGCGCCGACGGGCCCGGGGCCGACCTGCGGTACGTGGACGGCGCGGTGGAGGCGCTGGGCCCGTACCTGACACGCCCCTGCCTGCTGGTGGGCAAGTCCACCGTCCCGGTCGGCACGGCCGCGCGCCTGCGGGCGCGGCTCGCGCAACTGGCGCCGGCGGGACAGGACGCGGAAGTGGCGTGGAACCCGGAGTTCCTGCGCGAGGGATTCGCCGTGCAGGACACCCTGCGGCCCGACCGGCTGGTCTTCGGTGTCGCGTCGGACCGGGCGGAGCGGCTGCTGCGCGAGGTCTACGCACCGCTGCTCGAACCGGCGGACGGGCGTGAGCCGGTGCCCCTGGTGGTCGCCGACCTGGCCACCGCGGAGCTGGTGAAGGCCGCGGCGAACTCCTTCCTGGCCACGAAGATCTCCTTCATCAACGCCATGGCGGAGGTGTGCGAGGCGGCCGGGGCCGACGTCCTGCCGTTGGCGCGGGCCCTCGCACACGACCCCCGGATCGGCGGTCGCTTCCTGAGCCCGGGAGTCGGCTTCGGCGGGGGCTGCCTGCCCAAGGACATCCGCGCCTTCACGGCCAGGGCCGAAGAGCTCGGCGTCGGCCGGGCCGTGGAGTTCCTGCACCAGGTCGACGAGGTCAACCTGCGGCGGCGTACCGCGGTGGTCGACCTGGCGAGGGAGCTGAGCGGCGGTGACCTGTGCGGGCGGCGGATCGCGGTCCTGGGGGCGGCCTTCAAGCCGGGCTCCGACGACGTACGGGACTCGCCGGCGCTCGCGGTGGCCGACCTCATCGAGCGGGAGGGCGCCGAGGTGGTCGTCCACGACCCCATGGCGATGGACAACGCGCGCAAGGTGTTCCCGTCGCTGTCCTTCGCGGACTCCGTCACGGAGGCGGCCGTCGGAAGCGACGTCCTGCTGCACCTCACCGAATGGCCGGAGTTCGCGGACATCGACCCCCACGCCTTGGGCGACACGGTGGCCGGGCGGCACATCATAGACGCCCGAAACACCCTGAACCCCTCCCACTGGCAAGCAGCAAACTGGAACTACCGAGCCCTGGGCCGCCCCTCGTAGAACCGAGAGGGCGCACCCGCGTGCTTCAGGGGCGCGGGGGACTGCGCAACGGCCCGCACCAGTCCGACGCCGGCTCGCCGAGCAGGGCCCGCGTGCTTCAGGGGCGCGGGGAACTGCGCAAAACGGCCCGCACCAGTCCCACACCGAACCGCCGGGCAGGGCCTACCTGCCTCTT